>NZ_JBXWSH010000005.1:0-249311 GCF_059613325.1 Ruegeria sp. BHSA191 | reverse complement strand
GACGATGCCTTTGACGGGCGCGGTCAGTTTCTCGACCAGCCAGGGCACCGTGTTCTTGTAGGCATCGCCCCAGCCGCCCACCGCCAGAGTCGCGGCCCGGATCGCGCCGGGGTCTTCGCAGACAGACCCATGCCGCCAATAGGCATCACGGGTCTGGTGCCGCAGCCAGACCGCGGGCAGGAACGGTTCGGCCTTCAACCGCTGCAGCCACATCTCGCGCCAGTCGGCACGCAGCGCCGGGTCGGGCGGGCGGGACGAATACGACCACATGGTGGCCCCCCAGCCCAGATTCTCGTTCAGCAGGCAGCCGCCCTTGTAGTGGATGTCATCGGCATAGCGGTCGGCGGTCGAACACAGGGTGATGATGGCCTTCAACGGGGCGGGCTGCAGCGCCGCCACCTGCAGCGCGTTGAAGCCGCCCCAGCTGATCCCCATCATCCCGACCGCGCCGCTGCACCAAGGCTGTTGGGCCAGCCACTCGATCACTTCGACGGCGTCATCCAGTTCCTGCTGGGTGTATTCATCCTCCATCAGTCCCTGGCTGTCACCATTGCCGCGCATGTCGACGCGGATGCAGGCGTAACCCCGTTTGGCAAACCAAGGATGGGTCAGGGCATCGCGCGCCGTCGTGCCGTCGCGCTTGCGATAAGGCAGGTATTCCAGGATGGCGGGCACCGGGTGCTGCGCCGCATCGACAGGTCGCCAGATCCGAGCCGACAGGCGGCAGCCGTCCGACAGAATGATGCCTTGGTCCGGAACCTCTTCGATCTCGGCTAGTGAGTTCTTCGCCTGCGTCATGCGTCCAGTCTCGGGCGCATCGGCGGATGGTGTGAGAGGAAAAGCGTCAATTCATTCCTTTGTTGCGACAACCAGATCCATGACATTGGTTCCCGTGGGGCCGGTCACCAGCAAAGCGCCGACCCAGTCAAGGAACGAGCCCGCATCGGCATCGCGCAAGGCCTTGTCCGCCCCATTGGCCCATGTCGCGCCGGTCACGACACCGCCGGCCGCATCGGTCGGCCCGTCGGTTCCGTCGGTTCCACCGACCACGACATACAGCCCCTCGCATCCCTGAATCTCGCGCGCCAGCGCCAGGGCCAGCGCCTGGTTCCGCCCGCCTCGTCCCGGGTTTTCGGGCAGGACAACCGTCGGCTCTCCGCCAAAGATCATCGCGCCCGGCGGCATCTGGCGAAGCCGCGCGCCGATATCAGCGGCGACGGACAGATAGTCGTCGTGCAGGGCCTCTTCCTCGGCCAGAACGTCTAGACCGGCGGTACGTGCCGCGTAGGCTGCGGCGCGGCGCGCATGGGCGTTCGAGGCAATGATCTCGACTCTGGCTTCGAATTGAGGGGCTTCGGGTACGGCGCCGATGCCCGATCCGATGACGCCGATGTCGTCCCCCGGTACGTCCGAAATGGCCAGGACCGTCGCGCGCGCTCCGCCGAAACCGGCCAGCAGGCCCCCGCCCTTGATCCGCGACATCTCGCGCCGGCGGGCGTTCATGGCGGTGATGTCCAGGCCCTCGGACAGCAGCTGCGCGTTCAGCCGCGCCAGATCTTCGAGGGTGGCCCCCGGCACCAGATCCTCGGCCAGCGAGGACGCACCGCCCGAGACCAGCAGCAACAGATGCTTGCCGGGACCCATGGCCTGAACCGCCGCGCGCAGAGCCTGGCCGCCCTTCAGGCTGCGGGCATCGGGCACGGGGTGAGAGGCTTCGATGATCTGCAGATGTGACGGCAGCCCTTCGGCATGGCCGTCTTTCGTGACCACAAGGCCCGGTGTCTTGCCGAAATGATCCTGCGCTGCATTCATCATCGCCGCCGCGGCCTTGCCTACCGCCAGAATCTGATCGGGGCGCGGAACATCGGGCAGCGCCGCCTTGACCGCGCCGTAGCCGTCAACGGCGGCAACGCCAGCCTTCCATATCGCGATCGCCTGATCCTGCATCGTCATCACATGTCCATCCAGATCGTAACCGGGCCGTCATTGATCAGGGACACCGCCATATCCGCTCCGAAAGACCCGGTTTCGGTCGGAACGCCAAGCGCGGCCAGCGCGTGGGCAAAGTGTTCGTACAGGCGTTCGCCGGTTGCGGGATCGGCGGCCGCCGCAAATCCGGGGCGGTTCCCGCGCGAGGTGTCGGCAGCCAACGTGAACTGGCTTACCACAAGGACTGAGCCGCCGATGTCCAGCACGGACCGGTTCATCTTGCCCGCGTCATCCTTGAAGATCCGCAGCTTGGCAATTTTTGCCGCCAGTTGCTCGGCGCGGGAGTCGTCGTCACCCTGCATGGCGCAGACCAGCACCAGCAGCCCCGGCCCGCACTGGCCGATGACTTGCCCCTCGACCGAGACCGATGCCTCGGACACCCTTTGTATCAATGCGCGCATATCGGTGTCTTTCTCAAACTCCGCTCACTCGGCCGAAGCCCCACGCCAGGTGACGAACTCGTCCAGCGTGGCGCGCTCGGTCCGAAATTGGTTGGCCGGATGGTCGATATCCGGATAGCCGAAGGAAATCGCGCACAGGATCAGCCGGTTATCGGGGATGTTGAAATAGCGGTGCAAGAACGGCCCATAGGCGGCCACCGCCGCCTGCGGGATCGTGGCGATGCCCAAGGCCTGTGCCGCCAGTGTGAAAGCCGTGACAAACCCGCCGCAATCCATCGCGCCATAGGGGCCGAGTTCCGCTGGGCTGGACAGGACGGCGCAATGCGGGGCGCCGAACAGGTTGAAGTTTTCCATCATCTGCCGGGCCGATCCGGCGCGGTCGCCCTTCTCTACGCCTACTGCCTGGTACAGGGCCCATCCGCAGGCCCGGCGCCGGTCCTGATAGACGCCGGAATAGCCAGTCGGAAAGGGCAGGTCGGGCTCCGCCTGGCCTGTCTCGGCCTCGGCCCGCAAAGCGCTGCGGAACGCATCCGTTTCCGCGCCGCTGGTCACGACCACCTGCCAGGGCTGCGCGTTGCACCAGCTGGGCACCCGGGCCGTGCTGGTCAGGATCCGTTCGATGTCACCCCGCGGCACCGGAACGGGCCGGAAGGCGCGGCAGGAATGGCGCGCGGTCAGAAGCGTGTTCAGATCGGCCAGGGTCACGTCGTCCTCTCCTCCGTGGCAGCCGGCGGCAGGATGGGTGAGAAGCCGGGGATGTTCAAGGGGTTCCGCGGCAGAGTTTTCGGCGGCGGAACCCAGCGGTCATTGCTGCCCGGTCGCCACCAGATACCCGATGCCGGCTGCCGCCAGCAGGCCCAGGACGACCGCAATCGTGATCTTGATCGCCGACCAGGGCCGTTCACCCTGCACCTGACCGGTGCGACCGTTGACGACAAAGCGATAGGTCTGGCCGCGATACTTGTAGGCGGCCATCCAGACGGGCAGCAGGATGTGCTTGAAGGTCACGTTGCGGATGTCGGTTTCGATCGCGTGGATGCGCTGCCGGTCGCCGCCGATGTCGAAACGGACGTCGCGCTCGATCACGCGGGCCATGTGGCCACGGGCCTCCTGATAGCCTTGCTGCAGATCGACCGTATATGCCTCGGCCCGGAACCCGGCCAGGTACTCGGGCTGATAGGGTTCCAGCGCGGGCAGGTCCCAAGGTTGCAGCGCGTCGGTGTATGATTTGGGCAAGGATTGCGAGGCCAGCACCAGCACGTCATCGAAGAACCGGGCCACCCGGCCGGATTTCGGTGTCCAGCGCACCTTGGGTACCTGCTGTTGCACCCGCTTGCCGTCACGCATCACGGTCCGGGTTTCGTAATAGACCACGCCCCGTTCGCCGCGATAGGCCGATTTCGTGTCGGCGTCGAAGGTCCAGTAGGGCACATAGATGCCCTGCATCCTGCGGCCTTTGCGGGCGTAGTCCTCGAGCCCGTTCGGCGCGAACCACAGCCGCCCCAGCCAGTCGCTCATGGCCTTGTGCGCGGCGCGTTCGTCAAGCGCAAAGGGCAGTACGCCGCGCGGTTTGATGTGCCGGTTCACGCCGGTATCGGTCACGACCGGGGTGGCGCAGAACGGGCATTCCGCGGCGTGGGTGTTGGGGTCGAACTCGACCTGCGCCGCGCAGTTGGGGCAGGTCAGAACCCGCGTCTCTTCGATCTCGCTGTCGGGCAGGCGGTCGGCGATGGCCGCGTCGAAGTCCAGCTCGCGCAGGCTGGCGCCTCCCCAAGGGCCAGCACCGATCGGTTCGGAATGGCCGCAATGGTCACAGGTCAGCGTGCCGGATTGCGGATCGAAGCGATAGTCCGCGCCACAATTGTCACATGGAAAACGGTGTTCCGCAGAGCCGGGTGGTGGGGCAGGGGGCTGGGTCATAGGTGGTCAGTTGTCGGCGGGAAAGTGAAGATAGGCTGCGCGCTGCTCCTCGGGCAGGACATGCGGCAGCATCGCGGCCTCGCAGGCCCCGATCGCCCTGAAATTCTCGCGCGCCTCGGCCAGCGTCAGGCCGTGGTTGGCGGCAGATGGTTCGCGGGGGTTCTTGTCGTACAGAATGTCCTCGTCCTCCCAAAAGCAGATCGCGCAAATCAGATTGGCCCCGCGCTCGGCCAGGGTGACATAACCGCACCACGGGCAGATGAATTGCGGCGGCTGCGGCGCTTTGCGCCCGCCTGTCTTCGAGCGCTTCCGCGATGCGGTCATGCCGATGCCTCATGCCTCGGGCGGCGGAGGCGGCAGAATCGTGAAAAGCTGCGCGAGTTCCTGTACCTCGCCCGCTTTCTTCCATCCGTCCTGACCTGGTGTCCACACGAAGGTGTCCCGCGAAATCTCGCCCGCGCTGGCCATGCGGCCCATCTTGGCCTTCGAGAACGGCCCGCTGGTCTGACCGTCTACCGCGATATGCCACACATGCTCGACCGGCGGCGGAGGCGGCGGGGCCACATGCGCGGCCGGTTGCGGGGCAGCGGGCGCGGGCGCGCCCCACGGGCCTGACGGCCGACCCGCTTCCATGTTCGACATCTGGTTTGCCATCGCCATGCCCATTCCCATACCAAGGCCAGCACCCATACCGCCGCCACCGCTTGGGTTGCTGGCGGCCGCCGTCATCGCCTCGGCCGCCGAATACTGGGTGAACTTGCCCAGATCCCCCGCCAGCCCCATCGAGGTGCGCTTGTCCAGCGCCGCCTCGACCGCCGGCGGCAACGAGATGTTCTCGATGTAGAATTCCGGCATCTCAAGCCCATAACCGTCCAGCACCGGCGAGACCTCGGCCGCGATCAGCTTGCCCAGATCGGCGGTGTTGGCGGCCATGTCCAGAACCGGGATGCCTGCCCCCGCGATCACCCGGCTGAATTCCTGCACGATGATGTTGCGGATCTGAAAGCTGATCTCGTCCATGGTGAACTCGCCATCGGTGCCCACGATCTCGACCAGGAAACGGGCCGGGTCCTTGACCCGGATCGTGTATGTGCCATAGGCGCGGATCCGGGTCGGGCCAAATTCGGGGTCGCGCAGCATGATCGGGTTCTTGGTGCCCCATTTCAGGTCATTGAACCGGGTCGTGTTGACGAAATAGATCTCGGACTTGAACGGCGACTGGAACCCGTGATCCCAATGCTGCAGCGTCGTCATGATCGGCATGTTGTTGGTTTCAAGCATGTAGAGGCCGGGCGTGAACACGTCGGCCAGCTGGCCCTCGTGCACGAATACGGCCGCCTGGCCTTCGCGCACGGTCAGCTTGGCGCCATACTTGATCTCGTGTCCCTCGCGCTCGAACCGCCAGACCATCGTGTCGCGGGTGTCGTCCACCCAATGAATGACATCAATGAATTCTCCGGTCAGAAAATCGAAAATTCCCATCTGGGTTCTCCTGTCATCGGGGTCAAAGCGATTGCCCCATCAATTCACGGGCGATGATCCGCACCACCGGCGCGGCCTCTTGCGCGGTCATGCCGGGTTTCAGGCGCGGATCATACAACATCGTCAGCAGCTTTTCGTCATGGCTGGTCAGCAGGGCGAATTCGTCGTCATCATTGAAGATCGAAGGCCGCGCCCGGGGGCTGTCATTGGGCAGCCCCAGCCCCTGGGCGATTTCCTCGTGGATGCAGCTCAGACGCATGAGGTCGGGTTGCTCGGCGCGCACCAGGGCGACGGCGCGCGTATAGGTGTTCGGCGCCCCGCGCGTGGCCGAGGCGAAGACAAAACAATAGAACGAGCGTGGCAGATCCGCGAACAGATCCAGTTGCTCTTGCGCGATGCCGGGGATCAGCTGACGCAGCCGGGCCTGCACATATTCGGTGTCATCCTGACCGGCGATGAAGACGTGGAAATTGCCGTTGCGGCTGACCGAGGACACGGGATGGCCGGTCAGGGCCGCCAACCGGGCCGAGAAGGCCTGTACATCGGCGCTGTCCGCCGCGCGGCGCTGTGGCGGAACCGAGGGACCGAACTCGACCGCAACGCGGACCGGGCTGGCCCAGCGGCTTAGGCGCCCACCGACGCGTTGCCCGCCCGCCGAAACAGTGGTGCCGGGATACTCATTGTAAAACGCGATGGTTTCGAAATTCCGCGCCAGATCGTCGGCGTCATACGGGGTATCCGGCCCGCCCCCGTCGGTGCGCAGCAGGCCGCGCGTCAGCAGGTCGCGCTCGACCCGCTCGTAGTAGCGGGCCAGGTCCCGGCTGGCGGCCGAAGGTTCAACGTAGACATCAGCGGATGGAGCAGCCTCGGGTCGAGCCTGCGGCGCCAGCGACGTCTTGAGCGGATCGTCGCAGCCGGCGACGATCAGCAATGCGCCCAAGCCGCAGATGCGCCCAAGAAGATGCCTCATCCGCATGCGCGCAGCCCTTATTTCGGCACGGCCGTTCCGGCGGTGTCGCCCAACCCGTCTTTGCGGGCCTTGGCCGAGGCCAGCGCGTCGCGTAGTTCCGCCTCCATTTTCTTCAGCTCTTGCTCGGCGGCGGCGCGGCGGGCTTTGCCCTCATCTGCGATGGCGAGGCTTTCATTGATCGTGCCAATCAGATCCTCGTTGGCCTTCTTGACGGCTTCTATGTCGAACACGCCGCGCTCCATTTCCTCGCGGATCATCTTGTTCGACTGGCGCAGGTTTGCGGCGTTCGAGGTCAGCAACTCGTTCGTCAGATCGTTGGCGTCGCGCACGGCGGCTGCGGCCTCGGCGCTGCGCTGGATAGTTACCGCCTGCGCCAGCTGGGTTTCCCACAGCGGCACGGTGTTCACCAAGGTCGAGTTGATCTTGGTCACCAGTGACTTGTCGTTTTCCTGAACCAGCCGGATCGAGGGCAACGATTGCATCGTCACCTGCCGCGTCAGCTTCAGGTCATGCACACGGCGTTCCAGATCGTCGCGGGCGGCCCGCAGGTCGCGCAGTTCCTGCGCCTTCATCACCTGCTGATCTTCCGGGGCGGCCTGCACCTCGGCCTCTTTCTCGGGGATGTCATGGCTGTCCAGTTCGGTCAGCTTTTCTTCGCCGGCCGCGATGTACAGCGCCAGTTCATCATAGAAATCCAGCGTCTTTTCATACAGCAGGTCCAGCGACTTGATGTCCTTCAGCAGCGTGTGTTCGTGCGACAGAAGGTTGTCGGTGATCCGGTCGATCTGATCCTGCACCTCTTCGTAGCGCGCGGTGAACTTCGCGAAAGGCGCGGCGCGGCCCAGCAGTTTCTCCCACCAACTGCGCTCGCGGCGCACGTCCAGTTCAGACACGGAAAAGCCACGGATCGTGGTGACGATGTCGCGCAGGCTGTCGCCGGCGGGTCCGACATCCTTGTTGCGAACGTCAGCCAGCATGGCCTGGCTGATTTCCTGCAGCTCGGCCTGCGCAGCCGACCCGAAGGACACGATCGAGTTGGTGTCGCCCATGTCGATCTCGGCCATGCGCTTGCGGATCTCGGCGCCGACCGGTTCGTCGGCTTCTTCCAAAGGCACGATCTCGGAACTCGGCTCGGGCAACGCGACGGCCACAACTTCCTGAACCAGCGTTTCGGCCTCGGCCGCCTTTTTCTTGATTTCGTCAGACATGAGAAGCTTCCCTGTTCTTGGTTTGGCCGGTCAGTCCAGCCGGACGCCTTCGCGCTGCAGCCTTTCGCGCAGCACGTCGATTTCGACCGTCAGATCACTGCGGTCATCCAATAGCATCTTTCGGGTGCGGGCCGAGAAATTCTGCTCGAGGTCGTCCAGCAGCGCCGAGTAATCGGACAGAGCCTGTGGGTCGCGGGTGCGCGCATATACATCGGCAAACTTGATCGTCGCATCGCGGGCTCCCTGCAGATAGACGGTCAGGTATTTGCGGGCACCGGCCAGATCGCGAGGATCCTCCTCGACCGTACGGAACAGATCGCGAGCGGTGGTTTGAAACCGCTCGACCCGGGCTTCGATCCTGCGGTCGCCGGCCCGTTTGATGGCATCCGACATCTGGTTCAGATGCGCTTCGGCATCTTCGACCACGCGGGCAACCCGGTCTTGCTGATAGGTGTCCACGCCCTCCATGCCCTTGTTTTTCATCGGGTCGAGGCCGAAGGCGACGGAATGCAGGGCCGTGGCCACGCCGCCGAACAAGATCGGCGCTAGGAGGCTGACCTGGCTGGCGGCCTCGGCATCCAGATAGTCGTTGCGATAGGCGGCCAGACCCACCCCAAGCCCGGTCAAAACGGACGAGAAGATCTTGCGGGGAAAGGCTGGGCGGCGCGCGGTGCGGCGCGCGTTGTAGGCATCTTCGGCTTTCAGCCCTTCACGCAGCAGAAAGGCTGCAGCGGTCAGAATGCCGGCGGCGAGCAATCCCAGGGTCATCCCGATCGCGCCGTCGTTGAGCGACAAAAAGACCAGAGGGATCGCCGGAACGAACAGGACATTGGCGCGTGCGCCGACCGGGTTCACCCGGGCGCCATCGTATTGCCCGCGCTGGGCGGGCGCGTCGGTGTCGGACTGGCCGTCGGGGCTGAACTTTCCGCCGTATCGCTTGGCCATGGCTTCAGAGCCCCCCGAGCCAACCGGTACAGACGCCGAACAACAGCACCAGCAGGGCCGCGTAGGCCATTTTTTGCACTCCGGTCCCGGACATGACGTCCTCCAACTGCGGTTGTCCCCTTGAAAACCTAGGGTATCAAGGGGCTTGGCGCTAGGGGGAAGGTTCGATAACCCGCGTCAATTGCGTGATTTCTTGCCGCCCGGCCTGCGGGATCTTTGGGGGCGGCTTGAGCGTTTCGCAGCAGCCGGTGGGGTTTCGGGTTCCAGGCCCAGCTGGTCGCGCAGAACGCGGCGACGGATTTCCTCGACCTCGCCGGGTTTGAGATTGCCCAGCTGGAACGGTCCGTAGGACACGCGCAAAAGCCGGTTCACGGTAAAGCCGATGTCTTCGATCGCGCGGCGGATTTCTCGGTTCTTGCCCTCGCGCAGTCCGATCGTCAGCCATGCATTCGCACCTTGCTGGCGGTCCAGCGACACGGTCATGGGCTGGAACCTTTCGCCCTCGATCACAAGACCTTGGCGCAGGGGGGCAAAGTCCTCGTCCTTGGGGCGGCCGTTGATCCGCACCCGGTATTTGCGCAGCCAGCCGGTCGAGGGCAGCTCGAGCTTGCGCTTGATGGCCCCGTCATTGGTCAGCAGCAACAGGCCCTCTGAATTCAGGTCCAGCCGGCCAACGCTCATGACGCGGGGCATGCCCTCGGGCAGGTTGTCGAAGATCGTGGGGCGGCCTTTTTCGTCGCGGTTCGTGGTCACCAGACCGGTTGGCTTGTGATACAGCCACAGACGCGCGGGTTCGGGCTCGGCCACGGGCTTGCCGTCGACGGTGATCCTGTCGTTGGGCGTGACGTTCAGCGCCGGGCTGTCGATGGTTTTGCCGTTCACGGTCACGCGGCCCGCTTCGATCATGCGTTCGGCCTCGCGGCGCGAGGCGATGCCGGCGCGGGCCAGCACTTTGGCGATCCGGTCGCCGGGAGGAGGGGTGTTGCTCATGCCCTGCGCATAGCGCATCGGCGCGGCTTGCGAAAGGTGGGTTTCTGGGGCAGTCAGGGGCATGGTCTTCAGAACGCATATGGACAAGGCGCTGGAACAGGCGCGCGCGGCGGGTGATCGGGGCGAGGTTCCAGTGGGAGCGGTGATCGTGTCGCCCAACGGGCAGATCATCGCGGCAGACGGCAACCGTACGCGCGAGTTGCACGACCCGACCGCGCATGCCGAGATCCTGGCCCTGCGCGCCGCCTGCCGGGCCGTCGGGTCCGAGCGTCTGACGGGGCATGACCTGTATGTCACGTTGGAACCCTGCGCCATGTGCGCCGCGGCGCTGGCGGCAGCGCGGATTCGGCGGATCTACTACGGGGCCGCCGATCCGAAATCGGGCGGCGTGGCGCATGGGGCGCGGGTGTTCTCGCACCCTCAGGCCCATCACAGGCCGGACGTCTATGACGGCATCGCGGCCGAGGACTGCGCCCGGTTGCTGCGCGATTTCTTTGCCGCGCAGCGCGGTGGCGGCGGGCCCAAAGGCTGAGGCGCGCTCAGGCCGGTTTCACGACCAGTTCGCGGGGGATGTCTGCCAAGGGTTGCCCGCCCGTCGGCGTGACCACGAAGGTTTCGGTGATGGCCAGCCCCCAATCGGGGGTCCAAAGACCCGGCATCAGGTGAAAGGTCATGTTATCCTGCAGAACGGTGCTGTCGCCGGGGCGCAGGCTCATGGTGCGCTCACCCCAATCGGGGGGATAGCTCAGGCCCACCGGATAGCCCGTGCGATTGCCTTTGACATAGCCGGCCCGGGCAAAACTGTCATAGACGCAGGCGGCGATCTCTTCGCAGGTGGCGCCGGGGCGGGCGGCGGCCAGCGTGTCCTCAATCGCGGTCAGGATCGCGGTTTCCGCGCGCCGGATATCGGCGGGTGGGTCACCCAGAAACAGGCTGCGGCTGGCCGGGCAGTGATAACGGCGATGGCAGCCCGAGATTTCGAAATAGGTCGCTTCGCCCGGTTTCAGCGGACGGTCGTTCCAAGTGATGTGCGAGGCCGAGGCCTCGGCCCCCGAGGGCGCGATGGGCGCAATCGCGGGATAGTCGCCCGCAAGACCCGGCAGCCCGGCGATGCCCGCAGCCTGAACCTCGGCCACGAGCACGTTCTTGGGAACCCCGTGGCGGAACCCGTCGCGCAGCACTGCGTGCATATGCGCGGTCAACTGCCCGGCCTTGCGCATCAAGGCGATCTCGGCCTCGCTTTTGACCGCACGCTGCCAGTTCACCAACCCGGTCGCGTCGATCAGCGCATCGCGGCCGAACGCGGTCTCAAGGATCCGGTGGCTGGCGGCCGAGTAGTAATAGTTGTCCATCTCGACACCCAGATGGGTTGTCCAGCCGCGCTCGCGCAGCAGCGATGCCAGCGACTCGACCGGGTGATGGTCGGGGTGCTGCACATGCTCTTCGGGCCAGTCGTGCAGGTCGTTGGGGTCCAGCCAGGTGGTCTGCGCCGCGCCGGGCTTGTCCTGCGTCCGGCCCCACCACAGGGGCGCGCCGTCGCGCGGGACGATCACCATCTGCGGGACGTAGAAGCTCCAGCCGTCATACCCTGTCAGCCAGGCCATGTTCGACGGGTCCGCAACCAGCAGGGTTTCGACACCCCGCTTGGCCATCGCGGAACGGGTCTTGGCCAGCCGCGCCGCGTATTCTTCCGCCGAGAAGGCCAGCGCGGGTGTCAAAGCTCGATCTCCTGCAGGACCTCGGGCTCGATGACGGTAACGCCCGGCAGCCCATCCGCCAGGTCCTTGGCGGATTGTTCCAGGATCGGGAAGGTCCGGTAGTGGCAGGGGATCACCGTCTTGAAGTCGAAATACCGCCGGGCGGCATAGGCGGCGGCTTTCATATCCATCGTGAAATAGCCGCCCGCCGACAGAATGCCGATATCCGGTCTGTAATAGTCGCCGATCCACTCCATGTCGGCCATGATCGTGGTGTCGCCCGAGACATAGACCGTATGACCATCAGCCGACAGGATGAACCCCACCTCGGACCCACCGGCGCGCGGGCCATCGGGTGTGGCGAAGGTCGAGCTGTGCGAGGCCGGCACCATGTCGACCTTGACCCCGTTCAGGTCGACCCGGCCGCCTTTGTTGAAGCCGATGGTCTCGATCCCTTCGGCCTCGGCCCAATGGGCCATGACGTCGTATTGGCCCACCACCGAAATGTTCAGGCGTTTGGCCAGCGGCAGAACGTCGGCGACGTGGTCGAAATGCGCGTGGGTCAGCAGGATATGCGTGGCGCCCCGGATGGCTGCGTCGTGCTGGTCCTCGGGCAGCATCGGGTTGCCGCTCAGCCAGGGATCGATAAGCAGGACTTGTCCCGCCGCGTGAATTCGGAAGCTGCCATGCCCCAACCAGATGATTTTCATGAAAGACCCTCCTGAAACCGGTTCAGGGCCAGCCTAGCATCGGCTATGTAAAAATCCATGGACTGGATGCGAGAAATCGACGGCTATTGCGAGCGCCTGTCGCCGGACTATTGGGCCGAACCCGTAAACGCCGTGTCCAACGCGGCCTTTCTGTTGGCGGCATGGGTGATGTGGCGGCGGGTGCGGGGGCAGGGTCTGCCGTTGGCCAACTTGCTGGTCGCCATTCTGGCGGTGATCGGCATTGGCAGCTATCTGTTTCATACCCATGCGCAAGTCTGGGCCGCGCTGGCGGATACGACGCCGATTCTACTGTTCATCTTGGTCTATATCTTCGCGGTGAACCGGGACATCTGGCAGCTATCCACGCCGAAGGCGGCGGCGCTGACGCCCTTGTTCATCCCCTATGCGGCGTTGACCATACCGGTGTTTCAACTGGTTCCCGGCCTGGGCGGGTCGGCCGCATATGCTCCGGTGCCGTTGCTGATCCTGATCTATGCGTATCTTTTGCGCGCGCGCAGGCCGCAGTTGGCCTGGGGTCTGGCGGTCGGAGCTGCGATCCTGATCGCGTCGATCACCTTCCGCGCGCTCGATGCTCCGCTTTGCGCCCGCATCCCGATGGGAACGCATTTTATGTGGCACATCCTGAACGCCACCATGCTGGGCTGGATGATCGAGGTTTACCGGCGGGCCATGACGGATGCGGTCAGTCCGGCAGACGCCGCGCCACGTAGAACCCATAGCTGACAAAGTCGGAATAGGTTTCGTACAAGTCGATCTCGGCCCGTTCGGCATCGACAATGGCTTTGGCCTGCTCGGAATTGCCATGCCGGTCGAGGAAGGCAGGGAAGCTGCGTTGAAGAGGGAGATAGTAATTGTCCATCCAGCAGTCGGTGCCCAGCGGGAAATAGCCGACAGGTTCATAACCGGCCGTCTCGATCTGGCGGATCTTCTGTCCGGCGGTCGCAACTTCGGGATAGGCGGCATCCCAGTGCCGTGTCAGCGGTTCGGGGCGTTGATCGGTCAGCCAGGTCAGCTCGGACACAGCCAGGACACCGCCGGGTTTCAGGAACCGACGCCAGGCGTTCAGACCGTTTTCGAACCCCATGTTGTAAATCGCGCCTTCCGACCAGATCACGTCAAGGCTGGCATCGTCGAAGGGCAGGTCCTCCATCGACGCCTCAACCGTCTGAATCCGGGCCGCCAGGCCCAAGAACTGGGCGCGTCTCTCCAACTCGGCCAGAAAATCCGGCAGGAAATCCACTGCCGTCACCGATGCGCCTAGATGGCGCGCAAGGCAGAAGGCCGCAGCTCCGGTGCCGCAGCCAATGTCGGCGACCTTCAATCCGGGATCGGCTTGAACGTCCGCCAGCTTCAACGCCATTTCCGTTGCCGCGTCGCTGCCGGGGCCTTGCCGGTCGTTGGGCAGGTGCAGGTCGATCAACAATCGCATGTCATCGGTCATGATGTGTCAATCCTTGAAAGCGCGGGCCAGGTCTTCGGGCAGGTCGAACTCGTCCAGCACGCGTCGGCGCGCCTCAGACGACATCTTGCGGGCGGTCTTTTCGACGATGCGCTGAATCTTTTCGCCCGAGTGTTTCGCGGCGAAGGGTGCAAAATACCATTTCAGAAAGACAAAGCAGATCACGTCCTCCAGCGCCTGAACGTCGTCGTCGCGCTTGATGCCCTGTTTGCGCAACATACGGCGGGCGGCGTCGATCTCGGCCTGATCGTAACCGGCCTCGGACATCAACTCGACCACGACCTGCGCGTGATGCTCGGCTTGGGCCTTGCGCCACGCCAGATAGCCCGCGCGCCCCTCGGGGTAGGCCGAGCGGGCCAGCTTCCAGCGCTCGACATGCTGGCCGCGGGCGGCGATCTGCAATGGCTCTGATGCGTCGGGGAACAGTCGATGCAACTCGGCGCTCATCCGTTCGCCATAAAGCAGCGCAGCGGGACGCCCGTCTTCCTGGGTGGGGTCGGCCGAATTGGCTGCGTCGATTGCGTCCAGAACCTTCTGCTTGCGCTCCGTCATGGCACCTCCTGCGTTCGTCAAACGGGTTCGGCAAACCTGGTTGAGCCAGCCCGATACTGCGTGGTGCATGTACGATAAGGCATCGCGCCACAACAAAAAAGCGCCGACCCGTTAAGGGCCGGCGGCGCCACGAGGGCAGGTAGGGGACCGGGCCGGAAAAAAGGGGAAACCGGCCCGATCCAACAGGGAGGCAAGAACGAAGTCAGTTTCGGGGTGAGGTTTTTTCCTGGCTCACCTGATCCGAAGGGTGCTGATCGGGAAAGGTCAGCGTCGGGGTCAGGTCGCCCATCGGGACACCCAGGGCAAAGGCCGGAGCCGCTGCGGTGGCAAAAACTACAGACAGTGCAATCATGGTCGATTTCATCGGCTTCCTCCGAACTGAACTGTTTCGTTTACAGCATAAGGGGATGCAGCACGCGGACTTCAAGTGAAAAGTGAACGAAGCGGTTCACTTTTTTGCGTGGCGGGTATTCTGGATCGGTCTGGCCCCGGCGCCGCCCGACCATTCCCGCACGCAGGCGGTCTTGCGACTGCTGCACCAGACGGGTAAATGCCCCTGTAACGCACACGAGGGTTTCCCATGTCGATTGACCAAAGCACCGCCGCCAAGGTGGCCAAACTGGCCCGGATCAAGGTCGAGGATGATGCGCTGCCGGCGCTGGCCTCGGAGTTCAACACGATCCTGGGGTTCATCGAACAGCTGAACGAAGTTGACGTCGAAGGGGTCGAGCCGATGGTCTCGGTGACGCCGATGCGGCTCAAACGCCGCGAGGACGTGGTGACCGACGGGAGCATGCAGGACAAGATCCTGTCCAACGCCCCCGACGCGCGCGAGGGGTTTTTCGCGGTTCCCAAGGTGGTGGAGTAAGACATGAGCGACCTGAACAAACTGGGCCTGGCCGAGGCCCGCGACGCGCTGCGCAAGGGTGAAACCACCTCGGTCGAACTGACCGAGGCCTGCCTGACGGCCATCGACGCGGCCGACGCGCTCAATGCCTTCGTCCACAAGACGCCCGAGATCGCGCTGGAGCGCGCCAAGGCGGCCGACGAGCGCATCAAGGCCGGCGACGCGCCCGCCATGTGCGGCCTGCCGATCGGCATCAAGGACCTGTTCTGCACCAAGGGCGTGCCCAGCCAGGCGGCCAGCCGCATTCTGGAAGGCTTCAAGCCCGAATACGAATCCACCGTATCGCAGCAACTGGCCGATGCCGGCGCGGTGATGCTGGGCAAGCTGAACATGGACGAATTCGCTATGGGCTCGTCCAACGAAACCTCGGTCTATGGTAATGCGGTCAGCCCGTGGCGGCGCGGCAATGACGACACTCCGCTGACCCCCGGCGGTTCATCGGGCGGGTCGGCGGCTGCCGTTGCTGCCGATCTGTGCCTTGCGGCGACCGGCACCGACACCGGCGGTTCGATCCGCCAGCCCGCGGCCTTTACCGGCATCACCGGCATCAAGCCGACCTATGGCCGCTGCTCGCGCTGGGGCATCGTGGCCTTTGCGTCCTCGCTGGATCAGGCCGGACCGATGACCAAGAACGTGCGCGACGCCGCCATCATGCTCGAGGCGATGTGCGGGCATGACCCCAAAGATTCGACCAGCGTCGAGATTCCGGTGCCGAATTTCGAGGCGATGCTGACCGGCGACATCAAGGGGAAGAAGATCGGTATCCCCAAGGAATACCGGATGGACGGCATGCCCGCCGAGATCGAAAAGCTCTGGGCCGACGGCGCCGAAATGTTGCGTGATGCGGGGGCCGAGATTGTCGATATCTCGCTGCCGCACACCAAATACGCGCTGCCGGCCTATTACGTGATCGCGCCCGCCGAGGCGTCGTCGAACCTGGCGCGCTATGACGGCGTGCGCTATGGCCGCCGCGCGACGTTGGCGCAGGGCGATGGCATCACCGAGATGTACGAAAAGACCCGCGCCGAGGGCTTTGGTCACGAGGTGCAGCGCCGGGTCATGGTCGGCACCTATGTTCTGTCGGCCGGTTTCTACGATGCATACTACAACCGCGCCCGAAAGGTGCGGACCCTGATCAAGAAAGACTTCGAGGACGTGTTCGCCGCGGGCGTCGATGCGATTCTGACCCCAGCAACGCCGTCGGCCGCCTTCGGTCTGGGAGAGATGAAGGAAACCGACCCGGTTCAGATGTATCTCAACGACGTCTTCACCGTGACGGTGAACCTTGCCGGTCTGCCGGGCATCTCGGTTCCGGCCGGGTTGGACAAGCATGGGCTGCCGCTGGGGCTGCAACTGATTGGGCGTCCGTGGGAGGAAGGCGACCTGCTGAACACCGCCTACGCGCTCGAATCCGCTGCGGGGTTCGTGGCCAAGCCGGGCAAATGGTGGTAACGGTCGGTCGACCCGACCGCTGCAAGAACGGAGCAGTCCGATGCGCAAACTTCTTGTGATTCCCGTGTGCGCCGTCGCCGCCGCTTGCGATACGGTGGCGCCGGTTCAGGGCACGGAGTTCAATACGTCGCAATACCAGGCCCAGCGCGAGGCGCAACTGGCGGGGCAGGGCGCAGCAGGCAATCCGCTGTTGCCGCCCCCAGCCATCTCGCAGGAGCCATGGTCGGCCGAGTCCTCCGCCGTCACCTATTCCACCGATGGCAGCGCCGCGGATATCGCGAATCAAACGGCCGCAGCGCTCGCCAGTACCTCCACCCAGGCACCGGCCCCGGCAACGGTGACGTCGAGCGGCATTTCGCAAGAACAGGATTTTGCCGCGGTCTCCAGCAGCCGCAGCATTCAGGATGACGCCGCCCTGATCGAGAGAAACCGTCAGACCTATGAGGTGGTCGCCCCGACGGCGGTTCCTCAGCGTGGCGCGGACGGCCAGCCCAATATCGTGCAATACGCATTGTCCACTACTAATCCGGTCGGGGCACAGATCTACAGCCGGTCCGGGTTCAACCTTCAGGCCAAGGCGCAACGGAACTGCGCCAAATACCCATCGGCAGATCAGGCTCAGATCGATTTCCTGGCCAGCGGCGGGCCACAACGTGACCGCAAGGGCCTGGACCCGGATGGCGACGGCTTTGCCTGTGGCTGGGACCCCAGCCCGTTCCGCCGTGTCGTCGGCAACTGATCTCTCGCCGATCTGGCACCCATCCCCCAATTTCGGTCCCCGCCGGGATGGGCTGAAGCCATCTCTGGTGGTTCTTCACTACACCGCGATGAACAGCGCCCGCGCCGCGCTCGAGCGTTTGTGCGACCCGGCGTCCGAGGTATCGGCCCACTATCTGATCGGCTGTGACGGAACACTCTGGCAGATGGTTCGTGAAGAGGATCGCGCCTGGCACGCCGGGGTCGGCGAGTGGCAGGGACAGAGCGATATCAACTCCCGCTCGATCGGGATCGAACTCGACAACCGAGGCGATCATCCTTTCGCCCAGGCGCAGATAAGGGCACTCGAGCGGCTTCTGCCGCAGATCATGACCCGTTGGTCCATACCGGCCACCGGCGTGATCGGTCATTCGGACATGGCGCCGGGGCGCAAACACGATCCCGGGCCACGTTTCGACTGGATACGACTCGAACGTCAGGGGCTGGCCGCGCCGCGCGCTCACGCCGCCCCTTTGTCGCGGCCCGAGGCCCATTACTTCCGCGCCGTGGCCCAAGCCGCCGGCTATACTGCTGCTGTCGATGATGAAACGCTGCTCGCTGCTGTGCGGTTGCGCTTTCGGCCCTGGGGTAGGGGAGGGCTGGCCCCAGAGGACGTGGCTGCATTGCCGCAGCCGCACCGTCTCGCCTGACCAACCTTCATCTGGCCCAAAATATCCCGGGGTTGAATTGGCCGAAGGCCAAGAAGGGGCTGGCCCCTTGTCGCTTCCATTCCTCTCTTGACGTGCCTGGGTCAGGGGCATACCCAATTCGATGCGCGGAGGGCCGGATGGCCGCTGGGGCCTAGGCCCGAGAGGAAAGTCCGGACTCCACAAGGCAACGGTGCCGGGTAACGCCCGGGCGGGGAAACCCGACGGAAAGCGCCACAGAAAACAAACCGCCGTGAGACGCCGAAGGTTCGCCTCCGGCAGATCATGGCAAGGGTGAAACGGTGGAGTAAGAGCCCACCGCGCCGCTGGCAACAGCGGCGGCACGGCAAGCCCCACCGGGAGCAATGCCAAATAGGGTCCCCACGCGGGCCGGTCGGCGTCAGCCGATACCGCCGCTAGGCCTGCCTTGGCCGAGAGGGACCGGGTTGGCAGCTCGAGCCGTGCAGCAATGCACGGCCTAGAGGAATGGTCATCGAAGGGGGCAACCCCGGAACAGGATCCGGCTTACAGGCCCTCCGCGCATCCGCAGCCTGCTGGTATTTTCCGGTGGGGACTCAAGTGCTGGCGGGCCGAAAATTCGCCTCGTTTGCTGTCGTTGCAAGAAATTCCAGGCCTCGGCCGGTTTATTCTGGTATCACGTTTCGAATCCGGTTGACTCGGGCGCGCGAGCGGGTAAAAGCGCACGCTCATAGGAATTCAACCGAAAGGCCCCTGCCTTTTCGGACGCAGGAGATAACCATGGCGAAGCCGACGACAATCAAGATCCGTCTGAACTCGACCGCGGGCACGGGCCACTTCTACGTGACCAAGAAGAACGCGCGCACCATGACCGAGAAAATGACCGTGCGCAAATACGACCCGGTCGCTCGCAAGCATGTCGAGTACAAGGAAGGCAAGATCAAGTAATCTGCCTTTTCAGACGCAAGACGAAAAAGGGTCCTGGCGCGGTCAGGACCCTTTCTTGTTTTCAGGCAGGTTGGTCACTGGTTCGCCCCTTTCGCGCGTTGCAGTGGTGCATCAGCGCGCCGGGTATTCTGTTCGCCTGTGGGTTGCTTTTGCGGCCACCCTGGCCATAGGCTTCGGCAAACCTCCACAAAATGTTGAGCGCCATGAAAAAAATCTTTTTGCCTGCCATCGCCGTTCTGACCCTTTCGGCTTGTGAGGATCCTTGGAACCGGCAGGGTGTCGGGTTCACTGGCATTGATGGCGAACCGCGCACCGTGTCCGACGTCAAAGGCGCCGTCGCCTTTACGCCGCCTGCCACCAACGTCCCGGCCGAGCTTGCCCAGCTTCCGACGGTTCAGGTTCAGACGGACCAGGCAGCGTTTGACAAGATCGCCGGCGTGGCCATCGACAACGGCGGGCGTACGGCCGACACCGCAGTGCAACTCGTCGGCAGCAGTACAGACCTCTTCCTGAGCACGGTCAACGTGAACGGCACGCTGTTTGGTGTTGTCCGTACCGCCAGCAATAGCACCAAGGTGGACAACTCGGTAGGTGCGGCTTTCGGGCGTGAGACCGAACGCTTCACGGGCTGTCTGGCCGCTGGCGATGTCTATCGCAAGGGCAACTCCTCGCGCAGTTCGGGCTTTGCGGTTCCGTTGAACTGTAGCTGATCCGAACGAAATCGAACTTGGGTTCAGGGGCTCTGCCGGTGGGCAGGGTCCTTTTCGTTTGGGAGCGGGGCAAAAAAAACGGGCCCGGAATGGGCCCGTTTCCTGACAGGATTCTGCCGCTGGTTACTCACGATTTCCAAGCAGTTGCAGCAGGAACATGAACATGTTGATGAAGTCCAGATACAGGTTCAGCGCGCCCATGATCGCGGATTTGCCCAGCCACTCCTGGTCGCCGTGCGCGGCGTGCTGAATGTAGGTCGCCTTGATGTTCTGCGTGTCATAGGCGGTCAGTCCCGCAAAGATCAGAACGCCGATGATCGACACGGCGAACATGATGGCGGGCGACTGAAGGAAAATGTTGATCACCATGGCCACGATCAGGCCGATCACGCCCATCATCAGGAACGTCCCCATTCCCGAAAGGTCTTTCTTGGTGACATAGCCATACAGCGACAGGCCGGCGAAGGCGATCGACGTGATCAGGAACACCTGGGCGATCGAGATGCCGGTGAAGGCCACGAAAATCCAGCTCATGCTCAGGCCCATCACGGCGGCGAAAGCATAGAAGAACAGCTGGGCGCCGGCGGCGCTGAGGCGGTTGATGGCGGCGCCGAAGGCAAAGACCATGATCAGCGGGGCGAACATCACGATCCAGCCCAGGATATTCGGGCTGAGCGTGATCGGGTCGCGGAACACCGACAGCAGCTGCGGGCTGGTGCCAACGGCCCAGGCCACCGCAAACGTGATAAGCATGCCCACGGACATCGTGCCGTAGACCTTGTTCATGTGGGCGCGCAGGCCCTCGTCGATCTGGGCAGTGCGTGCGCCGGCCGCCGTGCGGACGGTGTCGAATTGTGCCATTAAGGGTCTCCCTTGAATCCATTCCGATCCGCGATGCGGACCATTCTGACGGCAAATATCGGAGAGTCGGGCGCATGTTTCAAGGGTCTTGGCGGCAAAACCCTCGGAATTGCGAGCAAAATCGACACCGCCCCCATCGGCGGTGTCAACGCTGCCAAAATGGGGTTAATAGCGGCCCGAGATCCAGATATCCGGCGCATCCCAAAGGGGGCGTGCGGCCTCGGCCTCGGCCTGCGCGCGGGTGACGCCGATATCTTTCAGCAGACGGGCGTCCAGCCGCGCCAGTGCGCGCCGTTGGCGGGGCAAGGAAACAAGGCGCTGCAGCCATCCGGTTTTGCGCGGCGCCGGCGAGGGGCAGGAAATCGCAATTTGGGTCATGTTTATTGTCCTTTTGTCAGGAAGTGATGGGGGTAGAGCATTCAATCAACTTCCTTGATCTATATGGCGGTCTCTGTCATATATGAAAAATGAATGTTTATGAATTGACGCATAAGGATTTCTGATATGCGAAATCTCGACATCACGACCCTCAGGTCGTTCGTCGCCGTGGCCGATCATGGCGGCGTCACCCGAGCCGCGGGATTTCTGCACCTGACTCAATCGGCCGTGTCGATGCAGCTGAAGCGGCTCGAGGAACTGCTTGGGCTTGAGTTGCTGGACCGGTCGGGCCGGACGATCGCCCTGACGGCCTCGGGGGAGCAACTGCTGGCCTATGCGCGGCGCATGGTATCGCTGAATGACGAGGTGATGTCGAAGCTGACCGATCAGGCCTATGAAGGCGAGGTGGTTCTGGGCGTGCCGCACGATATAGTCTACCCGGCAATTCCCCGGGTTTTGCAGCGGTTCAACGCCGACTTCCCCCGTGTGCGCGTACAACTGGTCTCGTCGTATTCGATCCAGTTGAAAGAGATGTTCCGGCGCGGCGAATGCGATGTCATTCTGACGACCGAGGCGTCGAATGGCGATGGCGGCGAAACCATCGCCGAACTGCCTTTGCGCTGGATCGGAGCATCGGGCGGGGCGGCTTGGCGCCGTCGGCCCTTGCCGTTGGCGCTTGGCCGCCGCTGTCTGTTCCGGCCGCAGGTCATCGCGGCTCTGGACGCTGCGGGCATCCCCTGGGAGCTGTCGGTGGAAACGGAAAACGACCGCACGATCGAGGCCACGGTCAGCGCCGATCTGGCCGTGCACGCGATGCTGGAGGGGACCGAGGCCGCGCATCTGGAAAAGATCGACGCCGGCGGCGCGCTGCCCGAATTGCCGGCCCACATGATCAACCTGTATGGCGGCGACACGGGCCGAGGACCGGTGGTTGAGGCTCTGGCCGACCTGGTCCGCCAGAATTTCCGGATGCTGCGGGGGGGGCCGCTGCGCGCGGTCGCCAGCTGAGCCGGTCAGGGCGTGATGACGACCTTGCCGGTGGATTTGCGCGACCGCAGCAGGTCCATGCCATCGGCCACCTTTGACAAAGGCAGGACATGGCTGACATGCGGTTTGATGCGGCCCTCGGCATGCCAGCGGAACAGGGTTTCAAAGCTGCTGCGCACGATCTCGGGCCGGAACTTCAGATAGCCGCCGATATAGACGCCGATCACCGTCAGGTTCTTGACCATCAGGTGGTTCGCTGGGATTTGCGGAACCTCGCCGCCGGCGAAACCGACCGGCAACAGGCGACCTTCGGGATTGGTGGCGCGAAAGGCGGCCTTGAATACGTCGCCACCGATCGCATCATAGACGACATCCGCACCGCCCAGGTCCAGCACCCGCTGCCGCAGATCCTCGTCCGCATCGATCAGGTGGTCCGCCCCGGCGGCTTTAGCTACGGTTAGCTTGTCGGTGCCGCGTGCCTGCGCGATCACGGTTGCGCCCATCAGCTTGCCGATCTCGACTGCAGTCAGCCCCACGCCGCCGGCTGCACCGGTCACCAAAAGCGTCTCGCCCGGCTGCAGGCGGGCGCGGTGATCCAGAGCTATGTGGCTGGTGCCATAGGCGATCTGGATCGCAGCGGCTTCTTCGAAGCTGCAGGACGGCGGCAGCATGACGGCCCGGTCGGCGTCGAACACGCCGAATTCCGCCAGCCCGCCTTGCCCCGAATAGACGGCCACACGGTCGCCCGGGACAAGGTGGACGACACCGGGGCCGACGGCGTCAACGACCCCGGCGATCTCGAGCCCCAGCGTGAACGGGGCAGGGGGTGTGTCTTGATAGGTGCCCTTCTGCATCAGGAGGTCGGCAAAGTTAAGGCCGCAGGCGTGGATCTTGACGCGGATCTGTCCGTGTCCCGGCTCGGGTGTTGCGATGTCGTGCAATACGGCCTGGGCTGTGGCCGAGGGAATTTGGTAGGCGAGCAATTCGTGTCCTCCGTGGTCGCGCTCTAGGCAGGGGCAACCGAGTGAGATTGTCAATCTTCAATGGCGGGTAACGTTCCGGACCTGCGCCGAAATTCCCTGATTCAGAGTGATTTGGCACCCCGGAACGAACGTACAACCGTAAAGTTCTGTTGACCGGCTCCGACTCAACCTTCTTGAAAAGAATCGAAAATGGCGCAATGATGGTTTGCAGAAGTGCTGTTTCGGGGGGCATTTCCGGTGTTGAAGGAGTGTTGTCCAGCGGCGGCCGGTATGGCGGTCTCTGTCGCGTTCGCGTTTTCCCGGGCGGTTGTGTGTAAGATAGGAGTGTACCAATGACCCATCATGTGGATGTCCATGTGGGCAAGCGCGTCCGGCATCGTCGCTGGCTGATCGGAATGACCCAGCAGCAACTTGCAGAGCAGGTCGGTATCAAGTTTCAGCAGATCCAGAAATACGAGACCGGTGCCAATCGGATCAGTGCGTCGCGCCTATGGGACATTGCCGAGGCGCTGGATGTGCCGGTCAGCTTTTTCTTCGAGGGTCTCGAAGACACGCAGAAATCCGAAAGTGGCAAAAAGTCGGTTCCTGCCGATCTGATGGGCGACAAAGAGGCGCTCGATCTCGTGCGCTCGTACTATGCGATCCCCGAGAACCAGCGCCGCCGTCTGTTCGAACTGGCCCGGGTTCTCAGCGACGTCGCCTGAGCAGAGGCACTTGACTTTGCGCGGTACCCGCCGCACCAGTCGCGTATGTCTGGTACCGTATTGACCGATCTTGAAGTTGCGGAAAAACTGGCCGACGCTGCGCGTGCGGCCATTTTGCCGTTTTTTCGCCGACCCGACCTAGAGACAGCAAACAAGCAGCAGGGTGGCTATGACCCTGTGACCGTTGCCGACCGGGCCGCCGAGCAGGCTATGCGTGAGGTTCTGGCCGAATTTCGCCCCGAAGACGGGATCCTGGGTGAGGAGTTCGGAACCGTCACTGGAAGCTCGGGCCGGATCTGGGTGCTGGATCCGATCGACGGGACCAGGGGGTTTGTCAGCGGAACGCCGACATGGGGTGTGCTGATCGCGCTGGCGGATTCGACGGGGCCGATGCTTGGCGTCATCGACCAGCCCTATATCGGCGAGCGATTCGTGGGGCACGACACGGGCGCCTTCATGACGGGCCCGCTAGGGCAGGTCAGCCTGTCCACCCGAAAAACCGCCGCGCTCAAGGACGCGATCCTGTTCACGACCTTCCCCGAGGTCGGGGCTGACGACGAGGAACGGGCGTTTCGCGCGGTCGCCGAACAGGTGCAACTGACGCGGTACGGCATGGATTGCTACGCCTATGCGCTGCTGGCGGCCGGACAGGTCGATCTGGTGATCGAGGCCGGTCTGAAGCCCTATGACATCCAGGCCCCCATGGCCGTGATCCGGGCCGCCGGTGGCTTGGTCACCGACTGGCAGGGCGGCCCGGCCCATCTGGGCGGGCAGGTGCTTGCGGCAGCCAACCCCGACATCCACGCGGCGGCGCTGGACCTGTTGCGCCGGGTCTGACGCGGCTTGCCGCCCGGTATCTGTCCGGCTAGGGTTCTTCGGCCGGTTCTTCCGCCCGTTTTCCACCGGCGCGACGCACTCTTGTCATGAGACGGGCGAATCTCAGGAGTGCCAGATGACCGAATTCCTACTGAAAAATGCCGATGTTGTTCTGACGATGGACGACGCCCGGCAAGAACTGGCCGGGGCCGACATACTGGTCCGCGATGGGGTGATCGCCGGGATCGGGCATCGCCTTGAAGCCTCGGGCGAGATCCACGATCTGCGTGGCTGCGTGGTCACGCCCGGGTTGGTGAACACGCATCACCACCTGTACCAGACCCTGACGCGCGCGGTCCCGGCGGGGCAGGACGCGTTGCTGTTCGGCTGGCTCAAGACACTCTATCCGATCTGGGCGCGGTTCGGCCCCGAGCATATGTTTGTCTCGGCGCAGATCGGCCTGGCCGAACTGGCCCTGTCCGGCTGCACGCTCAGTTCGGACCACCTGTACCTGTATCCCAACGGTGTGCGGCTTGAGGACACGATCGCCGCCGCATCCGAACTGGGCCTGCGGTTTCACCCTACGCGCGGCGCGATGAGCATCGGTGAAAGCAATGGCGGTCTGCCACCCGATGCGCTGGTCGAATCCGAGTCCGCGATTCTGAACGACATGATCCGCGTGGTCGATGCCTTTCATGATCCGTCCGAGGGGGCGATGTGCCGGGTGGGGCTTGCGCCGTGCTCGCCCTTTTCGGTCAGTCGCGACCTGATGCGTGACACGGCGCTGCTGGCGCGCGACAAGGGCGTGATGCTGCACACTCACCTGGCTGAAAATGACGAGGATATCCGGTATTCCCAGTCCCGATTCGGGTGCCGGCCGGGTCAGTACGCGCAGGATCTGGGCTGGACAGGTCCGGATGTATGGCATGCCCATTGCGTCAAGTTGGATCGGGCCGAGGTCGATCTGTTTGCGCGGACCGGCACCGGGGTTGCCCATTGCCCATGTTCCAATTGCCGGCTGGGCTCGGGCATCGCACCGCTGCGCGCCCTGCGCGATGCCAAGGCCCGCGTGGGGCTGGGTGTCGACGGGTCGGCCAGCAACGACAACGGCAACCTGATGGCCGAGGCACGTCAGGCGGTGCTGCTGCAGCGAGTCGCCAACGGTGCAGACGCCATGTCGGCCCGCGAGGCGCTCGAGATTGCCACGCGCGGCGGCGCCGATGTTCTCAACCGCCCGGATTGCGGCCGTCTGATGCCCGGTAAGCGGGCCGATATCGCGGTATGGGATATCAGCGGTGTCGAAAGTGCCGGCAGCTGGGACCCCGCCGCGCTGCTGCTTGCAGGTCCCAGTCGGGTCAGACATCTGTTTGTTGAGGGGCGGCAGATCGTCCGCGAGGGCCAGATCACCACCATCGACCTGCCGCGGGTGATCGAACGTCAAAACCAGCTTGCGCGCGCGCTGCAGGCGTGAAGCCCGACCCAGAGCGTTGCCTGTCGCACCGCCAGCGGCCTGCGCTGTCGGGCCGCTCAACCCAGCGCCCGGCGCCCTCGGATCCAGACCTGGGCCACCGCCCGGTCGTCGCCCATCATGATTGTGGGAAAGATGGCCTCCCAGATGTCATTCGCGCGCGCAACGCGCTGTGCGATGGCCGGGGTCGAGGACAGGTCGAGCACGACCAGGTCGGCTTCGAGCCCCGGTGCTACATTTCCAATGCGGTCATCCATCCGCAGCGACCGGGCCGAGCCGGCGGTACCCAGCCAAAGCAACTGCGCGGGGTGCAGGGGATGCCCGCGCAACTGGCCGATCTCATAGGCCGCGGCCATGGTCCGCAGCATCGAGAAACTGGACCCGCCGCCGGTATCCGTGGCCAAGCCGATGCGGTGGCCGTCGCGCATCAGCCCGTGCATGTCGAACAGGCCCGATCCGATGAACGTATTCGAGGTCGGGCAGTGAATCAGCGCGGCGTCGACCTCGCGCAGACGATCGCGTTCGCGCGGCTCCAGATGGATGGCGTGTCCGTACAGCCCACGCGGGCCCAGCAGGCCGAATCTTTCGTAGGTGTCCAGATAGTCGCGGGCCTCGGGAAACAGCGACCGGACCCATTCTATCTCGTCGGTCTGCTCGCTCAGATGGGTCTGCATCAGGCAGTCGGGATGCTCGGCCCAAAGCGCGCCCATCGCTTCCAGTTGCTCGGGCGTCGACGTGGGTGAAAACCGCGGCGTGATGGCATAAGAAATCCGGTCCACGCCGTGCCATCGGCCGATCAGCGCCTTGGACTGGTCATAAGCCGTCTGGGCGGTGTCTCGCAGGCCGTCGGGTGCGTTGCGGTCCATGCAGGTCTTGCCGGCCACCACACGCTGCCCGCGGGCCTGCGCTTCGGTGAAGAACGCGTCGACGCTTTCAGGATGGATCGTGCAGAAACTGCACATGGTGGTGGTGCCATGCGCCGTGGTCAGGTCCAGATAGCGCCCGGCGATTTCGGCGGCGTGGTTCGGGTCGCCGAAGGTCATCTCTTCGGGGAAGGTATAGGTGTTAAGCCAGTCGATCAGCCGCTTGCCCCAGCTGGCGATGATCGCGGTCTGGGGGTAGTGCACATGCGGATCGACGAACCCGGCCAAAATCAGGCGCGCGCCATGGTCATGGGTTTCGGCATCGGGATGCGCGGCCGCCAGCGCTTCGGCCGAACCGAGCGCACCGATCCGGCCGTCTTCGATCAGAACGGCCTCGTGCAGCCGGGCGGCCCGGTCGGGGTCAGCCTGGAAGGGCGACTGCTCGAAACTCAGAACACGCCCTTTCAAAAGCGTTTTTTGCGCCATCGGCTTCGATCTCCGGCTGATTGGAACGGTGTCGCAGCATAAGCCTGCGAAAGATGCGGGTAAATTGCGCCATTGTCATTGTTTTCCTGTAGCTGCTTCTTTTATTAGGGGCCAATCCAACGGACGGGGCAGCGCATGACCACAGGCAATGACGAAATCGTGATCGACCAGCCCCGCGACGAAGATGCCTACGCGCTGGATCGCAACACCGTGGCGGCAATCCTGCAGGCTGTCGAGGACGGAGACCGCGATCGGCTGGTCGAGCTGATGGAGCCGCTGCACGCAGCCGACATCGCCGACCTTCTGGAACAGATCAGCCCCCATGACCGCTCGCAGCTTCTGCATCTGTATGACCGCGAGTTCGACGGCGACATACTGTCCGAGCTGGACGAATCCGTGCGTGAAGAGGTCATCGCCGAATTGCGGCCGGACGTGCTGGCCGAGGCCGTCCGTGAGCTGGAAAGCGACGATGTGGTCGATCTGCTGGAAGACCTCGAACAATCGCAGCAAGAGGCCGTTCTGGAGGCGCTCGAACACTCGGAACGGATTGCGGCGCAAAAGGCGTTGTCCTACCCCGAACACTCGGCCGGCCGCCTCATGCAGCGCGAAGTGGTCATGGTGCCCGAACACTGGACTGTGGGGCAGACCATCGATTTCATGCGCGCGCACGAGGATCTGCCGGACCAGTTCTATCATGTCGTGCTGGTCGATCCGCGGCTCAAGCCGGTGGGGCAGGTCACGCTGGGCCGGTTGATGGCGGCGCGGCGCGATACGCCGCTGCGCGACATCGCCGAGGAAGAATTCCACATCATCCCGCTAACCCAGGACGAAGAAGATGTCGCCTATGCCTTCAAGCAGTACCACCTGATCTCGGCGCCGGTGGTCGATGATGACGGGCGGTTGGTCGGGGTCATCACCATCGACGACGCGATGGAGGTTCTGGACGACGAGCACGAGGAAGACATGCTGCGCATGGCCGGCGTGGACGAGGACTCGAGCCTGTCTGACACCATTCTCGAGACGGCGCGCGGGCGGGCGACCTGGCTGTTCGTCAACCTGCTGACCGCGATCTTTGCGTCGCTGGTGATCAACATGTTCGCGGAAACCATCGACCAGATGGTCGCGCTGGCGGTACTGATGCCGATCGTGGCGTCAATGGGCGGCAATGCCGGCACCCAGACGATGACGGTGACCGTAAGGGCCATCGCCACCCGCGACCTGACAGCGAATAACGCCCTTCGTGTTCTGTTCCGCGAGATTTCGGTGGGCGCGTTGAACGGCCTGTTTTTCGGATTGCTGATGGCAGTCGTTGCGAGCTTTTGGTTTGGTATCCCGATGCTGGCGGCGGTCATCGGTCTGGCGATGGTGCTGACGCTGGTGGCGGCGGCGCTGGGCGGCATTCTGATCCCGCTGGCGCTGGACCGTCTGAACATCGACCCGGCCTTGGCTTCGGGGCCGTTCGTCACCACGGTGACCGATGTGGTCGGGTTCTTCGTGTTTTTGGGTCTTGCCGCGCAGGTGCTGCTGTGACCGGGTTGGCCGAGATCAAGGCCGCGGCGCGCAAGGCCGCCTTTGCCCGGCGCAAGGCTGCATTCGATACTCGTCCGCCGGGCACGGCCGGCCGCCTGTCCGAGGTGCTGGCGGGGTATCGCGGCGTGCCCCTGTCAGGCTACATGCCGATCCGCACCGAGATCGACCCGCTGCCCGCCATGGCCGAGGCCGCGGCCTATGGGCCGGTCGGCGTTCCGGTTATCCAGGGGGCCGGGCAGCCGTTGCAATTTTCGCGCTGGACACCGGACAGTCCGCTGAAGGACGGCCCGTTCGGTGCGAAGGTGCCCGACGTCGATGACTATTTCGATCCCGAGATAGTGATCGTACCCCTGGTGGCCTTCGATGCCCGTGGCGGGCGGCTGGGTTATGGCGGCGGGTTCTATGACCGGACGCTTCAGCGGTTGCGCGCCCGGCGCGCGACCTTGGCGATCGGTTTCGCCTTTGACGCGCAAGAGGCCGACAATCTTCCGTTGGAACCCACCGATCAGCCCCTGGACATGGTCGTCACCGAGAGCCGGGTTCTGAGTTTTCGAACCTAGTTCTCGAAATGGGCGCGCAGATAGTCCCAGGCATCGACTTCGGTTCCGTCCGCCAGCACGCAGACACCGTATTCCGAGCCGTCGGCGTTCTTTCGGATTTGATAGTCGCCGCCGTTTTCTATGCAGAAGGTGGCCGCCGGATTGGCCATCGTGGTTTTGGTCTGCGCCTGGGCGAAGGTTGCAACAAGAACCACGGTTGCCGTCACAATAAGTTTTTTCAATGATACCTCCCGAGGTTGCAAATCAATGAGGGCACGTTTGCACGTTTCTGAAATATTGCAAGCTGGTGATGGTCGGGCTTTTACACGGTTCCGCCTTGTTATTGCCGTCTGCTGCGCCTAGGACCGCGATATGAGAATTCTGTTTTTGGGCGACGTCATGGGGCGCGCTGGTCGAACCGCCATCAAGACCCATCTTCCACGCCTGCGCGAGGAATGGCGGCTGGATTTCGTCGTGGTCAATGGCGAGAACGCCTCGAACGGCATGGGCCTGACTGGCGACCATGCCAAGCTGTTGCTGGACTCTGGCGCCGATTGCGTCACGCTGGGCGATCATGCCTTCGACCAGAAGGACATGCTGCAATTCATCGAAAGCGAACCGCGCGTCGTGCGGCCGGTGAACTTTGCCAAGGGCGCGCCGGGGCGGGGCCACCGCCTGTTCACCGCACCCGGCGGCCGCAAGGTTCTGGTGGTTCAGGTGCTGGGGCAAGTCTTCATGAAACGGCCTTTCGACGATCCGTTTTCGGCCGTTGAACCGATCCTCAAATCGCACCCGCGCGGCGGGCAAGCGCAGGCCGTCATCGTCGACATGCATTGCGAGGCGACCTCGGAAAAGATGGCCATGGGGCATTACTGCGACAAACGCGCCAGCCTTGTGGTGGGCACCCATACGCATGTGCCCACGGCCGACGCGCAGATCCTGCCGGGCGGTACCGCCTATCTGACCGATGCAGGCATGTGCGGCGACTATGACTCGGTGATCGGCATGGACAAGCAGGAACCGATGCGGCGGTTCATCACCGGCATGCCCAAGGCCCGGTTCACCCCCGCCAATGGCGAGGCCACGCTGAGCGGCGTTTTCGTGGAAACCGATGACCGGGACGGCCAGGCGAAATCGGTCTGCATGGTGCGTGTGGGCGGGCGGCTGCAACAGGCCGGGCCGTGATCGCATGGCGGGCTTGCCCTGTCCGCTGCAATGCTGGAAACTGTGGCTCAGGCACGGTGGCCGGTTAAGGGTTCGGACAGAAGACCACGAATGAATCTCCTTACTTTGTCAGAAACAGGCAGCGCGATTCTGGCGCTGCTGGTCGTCGCGGGCATGTTCATCATGTTCCTGCGCGAGGTCTACCCGGCCGAGGTCGTCGCCATCGGCGGCGTTTCGGTGATGCTGGTCACCGGGATCCTGCCGTATCAGAATGCGCTGGCCGTACTTTCTAACCCTGCGCCGTGGACTATTGCGGCCATGTTCATCATCATGGGCGCGCTGGTGCGCACAGGGGCTTTGGACGCTTTTACAGTGACCGCGCAGAAACAGGCCCAGGTCAACCCTCGCATCGCGATCGGATTGCTGATGACATTCGTGGTGCTGGCCTCGGCCGTGGTGTCGAACACTCCGGTCGTGGTGGTGATGATCCCGGTCTTCGTCCAGATTGCGCGCACGCTGAACGTGGCCCCGTCCAAGCTGCTGATCCCGCTCAGCTATGCGGCAATTCTGGGCGGCACGCTGACCCTGATCGGCACCTCGACCAACCTGCTGGTCGATGGTGTCGCGCGGGCGCAGGGTCTGCAGCCCTTCACGATCTTCGAGGTCACGCCCCTGGGCATCATCCTGGTGATCTACGGTATGGTCTACCTGCGGTTCATCGCGCCCCGGCTGCTGCCGGACCGCGACAGCATGGCCAGCCTTCTCAGCGACCGGTCCAAGATGAAATTCTTTACCGAGGCGGTCATCCCCCCCGACAGCAACCTGATCGGGCGCGAAGTGACCGGCGTGCAGTTGTTCAAACGCCCCGGCGTGCGGCTGATCGACGTGATCCGCGGCGACGAGTCGCTGCGGCGCAACCTTCAAGGTGTCACCCTGCAGGTCGGCGACCGGGTGGTGTTGCGCACCCAGATGACGGAACTGTTGAGCCTGCAGCGCAACAAGGAGCTCAAGCGCGTCGATCAGGTCTCGGCGGTCGAAACGCGCACCGTCGAGGTTCTGATCACGCCGGGCTGCCGGATGGTGGGGCGCACGCTGGGCGCGCTCCGGCTGCGCCGCCGCTACGGGGTCTATGTGCTAGCGGTGCATCGACGGAACCAGAATATCAGCGGTCAACTGGACGACCTCATCGTCCGGGTGGGTGACACGCTGCTGCTGGAAGGCGCGCCGGCCGATATTCAACGTCTGGCAGCCGACATGGACATGGTTGATGTCACTCAGCCGTCAGCGCGTGCATTCCGGCGTGGACATGCGCCGATTGCGATCGCCGCATTGCTGGGGATCGTGCTGCTGGCGGCGTTTGGGGTCGCGCCCATCCTGTTGCTGTCGATCCTCGCTGTTGCATTGGTTCTGCTGACCGGCTGTATCGACGCGGACGAAGCGTTCTCGTTTGTCGAAGGCCGTCTGCTGGCGCTGATATTCGCCATGCTGGCCATCGGGGCCGCGCTGGACAGTTCGGGCGCGGTTTCGCTGATTGCGAATGCGATTGCCCCGTCCTTTGCCAAACTGCCGCCCTTCCTGATCGTCTGGGCCGTCTACCTGCTGACCTCGGTTCTGACCGAGCTGGTCTCGAACAACGCCGTGGCGGTCGTGGTCACGCCGATTGCCATCGGTCTGGCGCAGGCGGTGGGGGTCGATCCGCGCCCGCTGGTGGTGGCGGTGATGGTCGCGGCGTCGGCCTCGTTCGCCACACCGATCGGGTATCAGACCAACATGATGGTCTATGGCCCCGGCGGGTACCGTTTCACGGACTTCATGAAGGTCGGGATTCCGCTGAACCTGACGGTCGGGCTGCTGGCCTCGTTGATCATCCCGTTTCTCTGGCCGCTTTGAGTTTTGGCGTTATTTCGCCGTTTCTGGACAGCTAGGCTTGCAAACGGCTGCGGCGCCACGATCTTCTAGACAGGAAACCGGCGACGAGGGGATCGAAGAATGAAAATCGCACATACCCTTCTGGCGGGCGCTGCGTTGTGGGCTGTCGTTCTGGGCGCTGCCCAGGCCGGGACCGTCGAGGGAACCGCCACCTACCGCGAACGGATCGCCGTTCCGCCGGGGGCGACCCTGTTCGTCGAGCTGCAGGATGTGTCGCGGGCCGATGCGCCCGCCGTTACTCTTGCCGCGCAACGCTATGCGTTGACGGGCGTGCCTGTGCAGTTCGAGCTGACTTATGACGACGCGTTGATTCAAGACCAGCATCGCTATGTGGTGCGGGCCTCGGTGCATCAGGACGGCAAGCTGCTGTTCACCACCGATACCGCTTACCCGGTTCTGACCAATGATGCCGGAAACTCGGTCGATCTGGTCATGGTCAAGGTTCGGGAACGGGGCGCGGCGATGCTTGAGAATACGCAGTGGATCGCAACCGAGGTGAACGGCGTTGCGCTGGACACCGAGAAACGCCCGCAGATTACCTTTGCCGAGGGCGGAGCCTTTGGGGGAACGGGCGGCTGCAACCGGTTCAGCGGACAGGCCGAGATATCGGGCGAGTCGATTTCCTTCCCCGACAACATGGCCGCCACGCTGATGGCCTGCCCGCCGCCGCTGGACGAGGTTGAGCGGGAATTCCTTGCCGCCCTGCCAAAGGTCGCAAGCTTTGTTCAGCGCGGGGACACGCTGGTTCTGCTTGATGCGACAGGCGAGCCGGTTCTGCAGTTCCGCCGCGACCAATAGTGCCCAAGGGCCGTCAGGCGACGGCCCGCGACCGTCCCGCGTTGCGCCCCGAGAAGATGCAGCCGCCCAGGAACGTGCCCTCCAGCGCGTTGTAGCCGTGATAGCCCCCGCCTCCGAAGCCTGCGACCTCTCCGGCCGCGAACAGGCCCGGCACCACCTGGCCGTCCGCACCGATCATCTGACTGTCCAGATTGGTCTGCAAACCGCCCAGCGTCTTGCGGGTCAGCACATGCAGCTTGACCGCGATCAGCGGGCCGTTTTTCGGATCAAGGAACTTGTGCAGTTTGGCGGTGCGGATCAGCTTGTCACCGCGATAGTTCCGCGCCGCCAGGATCGCCATCATCTGCGCATCTTTCGAGAACGGATTGTCCACCTGTGAATCGCGGGCTTCGATCTGGGCGCGCAGATGTGCCTCGTCGATCAGGCCACCGCCCAGATGGTTCATCCCGTTCACAAGTTCGGTCAGCGTGTTGGCGACCACGAAATCCTCGCCCTTTTCCTTGAACGCTTCAACCGGCGCGGTGGCCTTCGACCCGGACAGGACCCGCTGGCGGATGACCTCCTTCCAACTGCCCGAGGTGAAATCGGGGTTCTGTTCAGACCCGGACAGGGCGAATTCCTTTTTGATGACCTTCTGGGTCAGGACGAACCAGCTGTATTCATAGCCGGTCTTCAGAATTTCGCGCAGGGTGCCCAGCGTGTCGAAGCCGGGCAGGCAGGGGGGCTGCAACCGGTTGCCGCGCGCATCGAACCACATGGAACTGGGACCGGGCAAGATGCGGATGCCATGCTCGGGCCAGATCGGGTCCCAATTGCGCACGCCTTCGGTGTAATGCCACATGCGGTCGCCGTTGATGACGTGCCCGCCGGCCTTTTCGCTGATGGCGATCATTCGACCGTCTACGTGGAAAGGCACACCCGCCACCATGTCCTGGGGCGGTTCGCCCAGACGGTCGCGGGGCCAATTCTGGCGCACCATCTCGAAATTGCCGCCGATCCCGCCGGAGGTGACGATGACCGACGGGGCGTAGACTTCAAACTCGCCAATCTCGTCGCGATTGGTCCTGGCGCCGCGCTGCGCCGTATCGTCGGCCAGAACCTCGCCCGAGACGCCCTTGGCCTCGCCGTTCTGCATGATGATGTGGCTGACCTGATGACGGAACTTCAACTGGACCAGGCCGGCACTGACATGGTCGCGGACCCGGCGAATGAAATGCTCCAGCACGCCCGGGCCGGTGCCCCAGGTGATGTGGAACCGTGGGACCGAGTTGCCGTGACCATCGGCATAGGAGCCGCCGCGTTCCGCCCAGCCGACCACGGGAAACCAGCGCAGGCCCATCTGGTGCAGCCAAGGGCGCATTTCGCCGGCGGCGAATTCGACATAAGCCTCGGCCCATTTGCGGGGCCAGGCGTCCTGGTCCCGGTCGAACTGGGCGCTGCCCATCCAGTCGCGCAGGGCTAGGTCGCGGCTGTCGCGGATTCCCATGCGGCGCTGCTCGGGGGTGTCGACCATGAACAGACCGCCCAGGCTCCAGAAAGCCTGACCGCCCAAGAAATGCTCGGGTTCCTGGTCCAGCACGATCACCTTTTTGCCGCGGTCACCCAGCTCGGCCGCCGCGGCCAGCCCGGCCAACCCGCCGCCCACGACGATCGCATCAGCAGTGTTTTCGGTCATGCTCTGTCCTTTCAGCGGTGGCGGTACCAGGCGATGAACGGGATCGCGACGGCGTACATGGTGATCCCATAGACGGCCGAGGGCAGGGCCAGCGGGCTGAAGCCGCTTTCGGTTCCGGTGATCAGAGCCGCCAGCGTGATGCCCAGGGTCGAGTTCTGGATGCCGGTTTCGATCGAGATGGTCTTGGCCTCATTCCACGACAGTTTCGCCGCCCGCGCCAGCCCCAATCCGATCAGCAGCAGCGCGAGGTTCAGCGAGATCAGCCCGGCGCCCATGATGCCCAGATTGTCGACGAACAACTGCCAGTTTCCAGCCAGCGCAGCGATCACGATCAGCACGAACAGGATGGTTGCCAGTTTCGAAAGGGGGCCGTCGATCCGGTTGGCAAAACCGGTTGCAAAATGGCGCAGGCCAACGCCGATGGCGACGGGCAGTGTAGTGATCAGGAACATCGCCAGCGCCAGACCGCTGATCGACACTTCGGGTGCGTCCTCGCCCATGAAGTTGTCGATCGACCAGGCCGCCAGAACCGGCACCGTGACGATCGACAACAGGCTGATCACCGCCGTCAGGCTGACCGACAGCGCCACATCGGCCTTCGCCAGTTTCGACAGGATGTTGCTGGTGACACCACCCGGGCAAAAGCTGAGCAGCATGAACCCGACCGCAATTGCCGGCGGCAGCGCTAACATCTTGACCGTGACGAAGGCCGCGACCGGCAGCAGAACGACCTGGCAGACCGCGCCGATCGCAAACGGATAGCGCCGGTTGATCACGCGCCGGAAATCTGTTGCCTCAAGTCCGATGCCCAAAGACAGCATGATGATGGCCAGCGAAACCGGCAGGCCTACGTTGATAAGAAGATCCAAAACAACCCCTCCCAAAGTCGTTTCGGACCAACCTAAGCGTGCGGTCCCCGGTCAGGCAACCGCGCCGTTGGGTCACCCGTAGCGCTGGGCGAAACGGCGCAGGATTTCGCCGGGCTGCGTGACCTCGGCGGCATGGCAGCGGTCGATCAGCAGTTGGGCGTCCTCGGGGCGGAAATAGCCGTGGTCCTTGTAGATGTGGATGCGCTGTTCAAAGTCTTTGGCGTCGGCTTCGGGGTGGAACTGTGTGGCATAGACATTCTGGCCCCAGCGGATCATCTGGAACGGGCAGGGATCCGACGCAACCAGATGCACGCAGCCCTCGGGCAGGGCCTGCACCGCCTCTTTGTGGCCGACGAAGGCATCAAAGTCGGACTCTAGACCGGCGGTCAGCGGGTCGCGGGCGCCATCCTCGGTCAAGTGGCAGCGCGACGGGCCGACCGGCTCGCCATAACGGTCCTTGCTGACCGGTGCGCCCAGATGCGCGGCCAGAATGCCCAGGCCATAGCAACAGCCCATGAACGGATGATCGCGCGCCGTGATCTGCGGCATCAGCCCCATAATCGCGCCCTCGATCCGGGCATCCATTTGCGATTTTCTGGCCGGGTCGTCGCTGACGCAGCCCGGTCCGCCACCCACGATCACACCAGCATAGTCGGTGACGTCCAGCGCCTCGGGCAAGGCCTCGCAATCCAGACGGATGCGGTGGGTGCGCTCGGGAGTCAGACCGGACCGGTTCAGGATCGAAGCATATTCGGCGTCCGAGGCATCGGTTTCGGGGCGCAGCTGCAGGATCAGAAAGCATTTCATGCGCTGCCCTTAGCGCGCGGTCCGGCGGTCACGCAAGCCCTCACAGCGGCCAGAACACAAGGATCGCCGGGACCGAAACCGCCACGATCAGAATTTCCAGGGGCAGGCCCATGCGCCAATAGTCGCCAAAGTGATAGCCGCCGGGCCCCAGGACCAGAGTGTTGTTCTTGTGTCCGATCGGTGTGAGGAATGCCGCCGAGGCGGCCACCGCCACCGTCATCAGGAAGGGATCGGGCGAAACCTCGAGCGTGCGCGCCATCTGGATGCCCACCGGCGCGGCCACGATGGCGGTTGCGGTGTTGTTTAGCACGTCCGACAGCGTCATGGTCACGACCATCAAAACCGTCAGAATAGCCCAAGCCGGCAGGCCGTCGGTCAGTTGAACCAGCGCATTCGCGATCAGTTCCGTCCCGCCCGAGCTTTCCAGCGCGCTGCCCAGCGGGATCATCGAGCCCAGCAGAACCACGACCGGCCACTCGATCTGATTGTAGATCTCGGAGATCGGGATGATCTTGGTCAGCACATAGGCGATCACCACAAGCCCCAGCGCGATGGGCAGATAGATCAGCCCGACGCTGGCGGCCAGAACGGCAGCGGCGAACAGGCCGATGGCCAGCCATGCCTTGTCATTGGCGGTCACGTTCAGGCCGCGTTGGGCCAGAGGCAGGCAGCCCAGCCACTCGGTCACGTCCGCGCCTCGGTCGCGCGGGCACAGCAGCAGCAGAATGTCGCCCGGCTGCACCTCGGTCTTGCGGACCTGTTCGGTGATGCGCCGACCCTGGCGGGAAATGCCCATCAGGATCGTGTTCTGCCGCCAGGCCAGCCCCAGCCCCTGTGCGGTACGACCCGCGATGCGGGCGCTTTCGGGTACGACGACTTCGATCACTTCCAACCCGTCGCCGGCAGCCGTTAGCAGCTCTTGCCGGCGGGCATCCGAGAAATCCAGGTTCAGCGCGGCGCGGAATTCATCCAGCGCCTCGGGACTGGCTTCCAGCACCAGCGCGTCGCCTTCCTGAAGGATCGCGTTTGCCGCGCGGCCATAGCGGCGTTTGCCGTCCCGGATCAGGCCGATGATGGCGACGTCGGATTTCTCGGCCATCTCGTCCAACTCGGCGACGCGCTTGCCGATATGAGGCGACCCGGCCGGGACCGTCAGTTCAGCGATGTACTCCGCCAGCGTCTCCGAACTCTCGGTCTGTTCGCCGCGGTTTGGGATCAGCCGCCAGCCGATCAGGGCGACGAAGGCCAGACCTGCGATGGCCGCCAGCCCGCCAACAGGGGCGAAATCAAACATCTGGAACGGCTCGCCCAGGGTCTCCTGCCGGATTGACGCGATGATGATGTTGGGCGGTGTGCCGATCAATGTGGCCATGCCGCCCAGAATGGTGGCAAAGCTCAGCGGCATCAGCGACAGACCAACGGGGCGCCCGGCCTTGCGCGCGGTCTGAATATCGACAGGCATCAACAGCGCAAGCGCCGCCACGTTGTTCATGAAGGCGGACAGAACGGCTCCGATCCCGCCCATCAGAGCGATATGCGCACCCAGGCTCCGCGAGGCATCGACCAGCGTGCGGGTGATCAGGAACACCGCCCCCGACCGCACCAGCCCGGCCGAGACCACAAGCACCAGCGCCACGATGATCGTGGCCGGATGGCCGAAGCCGGCAAAGGCGCCTTCAACCGGTACAACGCCCAGGATCACGCCGACCATCAAGGCGGCGAAGGCCACGAGGTCATAGCGGAACCGGCCCCACAACAGCAGACCGAATACGGTAATGAACAGTGCAAAGAGAATGATCTGATCCGTTGTCATTCGGCCACCATAGCGGCGCCGGACCGACGGGCAAGTGGGTGTCTTGATCCTTTGCCCCGCAAACGTCTATATGTGCGCCGAATACCCAATCACGATTACGAGGACGCAACATGGCAGGCCATTCCAAATGGGCCAACATCCAGCACCGCAAGGGGCGCCAGGACGCCGCGCGGTCCAAGCTGTTTTCCAAGCTGTCGAAAGAGATAACCGTGGCCGCCAAGATGGGCGATCCCGATCCGGAAAAGAACCCGCGTCTGCGTCTGGCCGTGAAAGAAGCGAAATCGCAGTCGATGCCCAAGGACAACATCGAACGCGCGATCAAGAAGGCCACCGGTGGCGATGCCGAGGCCTATGAGGAAATCCGCTATGAAGGCTACGGCCCCAACGGTGTCGCGGTCATCGTCGAAACCATGACCGACAACAAAAACCGAACCGCATCGAACGTGCGCTCGACCTTCGCCAAGAACGGCGGCAACCTGGGCGAGACCGGCTCGGTCGGCTTCATGTTCGAGCGCAAAGGCGAGGTGGTTTATCCGGCGTCCGCGGGCGATGCCGACACCATTTTCGAGGCCGCCATCGAGGCCGGCGCCGAAGATGTCGAAAGCTCGGAAGACGGCCACATCATCTGGTGCGCCGACACCGACCTGAACGAAGTCGCCAATGCACTTGAAGCGACGTTGGGTGAATCGGAATCGACGAAGTTGGTCTGGAAGCCGACCACCACGACCGAGCTGGGGCTGGAGGACATGCAGCGCCTGATGAAGCTGGTCGAGGCGCTGGAAGACGATGATGACGTGCAGCGCGTCACCACCAATTTCGAAGCCTCTGACGAGGTGATGGCGCAGCTCTGACGCCACCGCATCACGTTGCCAGAAAACCCGGCCCTTGGGCCGGGTTTTTCAGTTCAGAACCTGCTTTGCGACCTGTTGCACGGCGCGGGTCAGCGGGGTCAGCGCCGGTGCCAGAATACGCCCGACCTGCCAGGTCAGCGGCACGTCCAGCGGGGCGTCCGGCTCGATCTCGCACAGGCGGCCGTCGGCAATGGCGGACCGTACCAGAGGTTCCGGGTTCATTCCCCAACCCAGACCGGCGGCAGCCGCCGTGACGAAGCCGCTCGACGAAGGCAGAAAATGGGTCGGTGGCGACAGGCGCTTGCCGGTCCGGGTCTCGATCCATGCCTTTTGCAGCATGTCCTTGTGGTTGAAGGTCAGGCAAGGCGCGCGAGAGAGGCTGTGCGGCGTCACACCGTCTGCGAACCAGCGCGCGATGAAGGCCGGGCTGGCCGTGGGCAGGTACCTGAGCGCTCCCAACGGCGTTGCCGCGCAGCCGGGAACCGTCTGGCCGCCCACCGTGATAGCCGCGCTGACCTCGCCGCGCCGCAGCCATTCGGCCGAGTGATCCTGGTCGTCGATCTCCAAATCAAACAGCATTCCGTCCACCGCCGCCATGGCCTCGATGAAAAAGGCCGACAAGCTGTCGGCCGGGACGGCGATGCGGACCCGGGCCGGGCCGTGCCCTGCATCCAGGGCCAACTCACGCCGCAGTTGCGCTTCGAGCAGACCGATATCCTCGGCATGTCTGGCCAGTCTTTGCCCGGCCTCGGTGCCCGTGCAAGGAGTTCCGCGTCGGATCAGGGACAGCCCGATCCGATCTTCCAGCGCCTTGATCCGTTGCGAGATCGCCGAAGGGGTGACCCCCAGTTCATCGGCCGCGGCCTCGAAGCTGCCCCGCCGCAGGATGGCCGCAAGCGCCGCCAGGTGATTCCGGTCGATTTCCATTAGAAGTTCTAATTTATAGTTAGCATCTTTAATTTGATAAAAGGCCACTCGGGCTGTAGTCAACACCTGCGACACAGGAGGTTCCATGACGGCATCCATGTTTTCGGGCTTTGCGCTGGGCTTCAGCCTGATCCTCGCCATCGGTGCGCAGAACGCGTTCGTGCTGCGCCAGGGGCTGCGGCGCGAACACGTCTTTGCCCTGTGCCTGACCTGTGCCATCTCGGATGCGATCCTGATCGCCGCCGGTGTTGCGGGCTTTGGCAGCCTTGCGCAGGCCGCACCCTGGTTCGAGCCCATGATGCGTTATGGCGGTGCGCTGTTTCTGACGTGGTACGGGCTGCGCAGCCTGGCCTCGGCCTGGCGTGGCGGAGCGGCACTGGAACTGGCCGAGGTACAGCGCACCAGCCTGCGGGCGGCACTGCTGACGGTTTTGGCCTTCACCTGGCTGAACCCGCATGTCTATCTGGATACGGTGGTGCTGATCGGGTCGATCTCGGCACAATATCCCGACCGGCTGGGGTTCGCGGTGGGGGCGATGTCGGCCAGCTTCGTGTTTTTCTTTTCGTTGGGATACGGGGCGCGGGTGCTTTCGCCAATTTTCGCCCGCCCGCGGGCGTGGCAGGTCCTGGACCTGCTGATTGGGTTGGTGATGCTGGCCATCGCGTGGAAACTGGTGGCGATGTAAGGGCTTGTTCCCCAGCGGCTTTCGGTGTTCAACCAAATCCATGACAGCTCTCGCCGCCCAATCCCGGCCCCTGGCCGGCATGTTCTGGATGTTCACTGCCGGCCTGTCCTTTGTCGGGATGACCGCCCTGGTCAAGTCGCTGGGCACCACGATGGACCCGATCCAGGCCGCCTTCCTGCGCTATGCGTTGGGTCTCGTGTTCCTGCTGCCGGCCGCGCGGGCCATCCTGACGACCCGACTGAACCGCCGCAACCTGACGCTGTTTTCGGTCCGGGGCGCCATCCATGCGGTGGGCGTGATGCTGTGGTTCTTTGCCATGACCCGCATCCCGCTGGCCGAGGTGACGGCCATGAACTATCTTACCCCGGTCTATGTGACGCTGGGTGCCGCGCTTTTTCTGGGCGAAACCATGGCCTTTCGCCGCATCGCCGCCGTGCTGGTGGCCATCATCGGGGCCGCGATCATCCTGCGGCCGGGATTTCGCGAGATTTCCGCAGGCCACCTGGCCATGCTGGGCACCTCGCTGATGCTAGGGGGGTCATACCTGCTGGCCAAGGCGATGGTGCGGGATGTGCGGCCCTCGGTCGTGGTGGCACATCTGTCGATCTGGACGACGATCTTCCTGATCCCTTTTGCGATCGCAGTCTGGACACCGCCCAGCCTTCGTGACATCGGCGTGCTGTTCCTGATCGCCAGCTTTGCCACGGCCGGGCATTACTTCATGACACTGGCCCTGCAGGCCGCACCCGTCGCCGTAACTCAGCCGGTCACCTTCCTGCAGTTGATCTGGGCCACCCTGCTGGGCGCGCTGGTCTTTCACGAAGGTGTGGATATCTGGGTGGTCGCGGGCGGCACCTTGATCCTGGGGGCGGTCAGTTTCATCACTTGGCGCGAGGCCGTGCTGAACCGCAGCGGCTTGACGCCGCCCAGCCTTGCGCCCAAGCTTTGACGGAGGTCGCCTTCCCGTTATTGATTGACGAGTCAATAAAAAGGTCTTAGCGTTTTTCCGACATGGGTCATGTTGGGGGCGCGTATGCCGAAGCTTGGAATGGAGCCGATCCGGCGCGATGCGATCGTCAGGGCGACGATCGCCGAGTTGGGCGCGAAGAAATCGCTGGATGTGACCGTCAGCCAGATTGCCAAGCGGGCCGGCATGTCCAGTGCGTTGGCGCATCACTATTTCGGCGGAAAAGACCAGATATTCCTGGCCGCCATGCGCCGCATCCTGGGCGATTTCGGAGCCGAGGCCCGGTCGGAGCTGAAATCCGCCCCGCCGGACCAACGCGCCCAGGCCATCATCCGCGCCTGTTTTGCGCCGTCCTGCTTTACCCCCGACGTGATCGCCGCGTGGATGACCTTTTACGTTCTGGCTCAAACCAACGATGACGCGCTGCGCCTGTGGCAGATCTATCAGGCACGGATCCGGTCGAACCTGATCCATGCTTTGCGCCCGCTGATGAGGGACCCGGTCGAGGCGGCCGAGAACATGATCGCCCTGATCGACGGTCTGTACATCCGCGCCGCTCTTTCCGCGCCCGAGGAACCGCAACTGGCCGTTTCCCACGCCATGCGCGTCCTGACGACCTTGCTCGAGGCCGAAAAATGACACAGCCCAACATTCTGATCCTGATGGTGGATCAGCTCAACGGAACCCTCTTTCCCGACGGTCCCGCAGATTGGCTGCACGCGCCCAACCTCAAAAAACTGGCCGCGCGATCAACGCGGTTTGCCAACGCTTACACGGCCTCGCCGCTGTGCGCGCCGGGGCGGGCCAGCTTCATGTCCGGCCAGTTGCCTTCGCGCACGGGGGTCTATGACAACGCGGCCGAGTTCCGCAGCGACATCCCCACCTATGCCCATCACCTGCGCCGCGCGGGCTATTACACCTGCCTGTCGGGCAAGATGCATTTCGTCGGCCCCGACCAACTGCACGGGTTCGAGGACCGCCTGACCACCGACATCTATCCGGCCGATTTCGGATGGACCCCGGATTACCGCAAACCGGGCGAGCGCATCGACTGGTGGTACCACAACATGGGCTCGGTCACCGGGGCCGGCGTGGCCGAGATCACCAACCAGATGGAGTATGACGACGAGGTCGCATTTCACGCCAAGGCCAAGCTGTATGATTTGGCCCGTGGCAAGGATGACCGTCCGTGGTGCGTGACCGTCAGCTTTACGCATCCGCATGACCCCTATGTTGCGCGGCAAAAGTACTGGGACCTGTACGAGGATTGCGAGCACCTGCTGCCGCAGGTCCCGGATCTGGGCTACGACAACCAGGACCCGCACGCCAAGCGCATATTCGACGCCAATGACTGGCGCAGTTTCGACATCACCGAAGAAGACATCCGCCGCTCGCGCCGGGCCTATTTCGCCAATATCTCGTACCTGGACGACAAGATCGGCGAGATCCTCGACGTGCTGGAAACCACCCGGCAAGAGGCGATCATCCTCTTCGTCTCCGACCACGGCGACATGCTGGGCGAGCGAGGCCTGTGGTTCAAGATGAACTTCTACGAAGGCTCGGCCCGGGTGCCGCTGATGATCTCGGCGCCGGGCCTGCCGGCCGGCCGCATCAACACCCCGGTTTCGACCGTCGATGTGACCCCGACGCTGGGCGCGCTGGCGGGTGTGGACATGGCCGAGATCGCCCCCTGGACCGATGGTGAAAGCCTAGTGCCGCTGGCCAATGGCGCCGAGCGGACGGCGCCGGTCCTGATGGAATACGCCGCCGAGGCCTCCTATGCACCCTTGGTGTCGATGCGCTATGGTAAGTGGAAATACAACCGCTGCGCGCTGGACCCCGAACAGCTCTTCGACCTCGAGGCCGACCCGCACGAGTTGGAAAACCTGGCCGGCAAGCCCGAACACGCCGGCACGTTGCAAACCTTGCGGGCCAAGTCAGAGGCGCGCTGGGATCTGGACCGGTTCGACGCCGAGGTGCGCGCCAGCCAGGCGCGCCGCTGGGTGGTTTACGAGGCGCTGCGGCAAGGCGGCTATTACCCGTGGGACTACCAGCCGCTGCAGAAAGCGTCGGAACGCTACATGCGCAACCACATGAATCTGGACAACCTCGAGGAAAGCCAGCGCTTTCCGCGCGGCGAATGACCTCTTTCAAGATTTGAAGAAAAACCCACTGGTGGCAACGCACGGGACATCCCGCGCCACCGGTCGGGGCCAATGGAGACACGACCATGGAAGCAGATTTCGTCATCGTCGGCGCCGGATCCGCCGGATGTGCGATGGCCTATCGTCTGAGCGAGGCGGGGGCCTCGGTATTGGTGATCGAGCATGGCGGCACCGATGCCGGGCCGTTCATTCAGATGCCGGCGGCGCTCAGCTATCCGATGAACATGTCGATCTATGACTGGGGCTATCAGTCCGAGCCCGAACCCTACCTGAACAACCGGCGGCTGGCCTGCCCGCGCGGCAAGGTGATCGGAGGGTCGTCCTCGATCAACGGGATGGTCTATGTGCGCGGCCATGCGCGCGACTTTGATACCTGGGCCGATATGGGCGCAGATGGCTGGTCCTTTGCGGATGTTCTGCCTTATTTCAAACGGATGGAGAGCTGGCACGACGGCGGTCACGGCGGTGACCCGAAATGGCGCGGCAGCGACGGCCCGCTGCATGTGTCACGGGGGCCGCGCAAGAACCCTCTGTTCAAGGCCTTCGTCGAGGCCGGGCGGCAGGCTGGCTACGAGCTGACCGATGACTACAACGGCGAGAAACAGGAAGGTTTCGGCCCGATGGAGCAGACCGTCTGGAAGGGGCGGCGCTGGTCGGCGGCCAATGCCTATCTGAAGCCCGCGCTGAAACGCCCGAACTGCGATATCGTACGGGGCCTCGCCACACGCGTGGTGATCGAGGATGGCCGCGCAACCGGGGTCGAACTGATCCGTGGTGGCCGCACGCAGATCGTGCGCGCCCGGCGCGAGGTGGTGCTGGCGGCCTCGTCGATCAACTCGCCCAAGCTTCTGATGCTGTCGGGGATCGGACCGGCTGCGCATCTTGCCGAGCTCGGCATCGACGTGGTCGCCGACCGGCCCGGCGTGGGCGCGAACCTGCAGGATCACTTGGAACTGTATATCCAGCAGGCCTCGCTGCAGCCGATCACGCTGTACAAGTACTGGAACCTGTTCGGCAAGGGCCTGATCGGGGCGCAATGGCTGTTTACCAAGACCGGCCTTGGCGCGTCGAACCAATTTGAAAGCGCGGCGTTCATCCGCTCGAGGCCAGGGGTCGAGTATCCGGATATCCAGTACCACTTCTTGCCCATCGCGGTACGCTATGACGGCAAGGCCGCAGCCGAGGGTCATGGCTTCCAGGCGCATGTGGGGCCGATGCGCTCACCCTCGCGCGGGGCGGTGACGCTGCGCTCGGCCAAGCCCGAGGACGCGCCGGTGATCCGCTTCAACTACATGAGCACCGAGCAGGACTGGGAGGATTTCCGTACCTGCATCCGCCTGACCCGCGAGATTTTCGGGCAGGACGCGTTCAAGCCTTATGCGGGCAAGGAGATCCAGCCCGGCGCTGACGTGCAGACCGACGAAGAACTGAACGCCTTCATCGCCGAACATGCCGAAAGCGCCTATCACCCCTGCGGCACCTGTCGCATGGGGCGGGCCGACGACCCGAACGCGGTCGTCGACCCGCAGGGCCGCGTCATCGGGGTGGATGGGCTGCGCGTGGCGGACAGCTCGATTTTTCCGCAGATTACCAACGGCAACCTGAACGCGCCGTCGATCATGGTGGGCGAAAAGATGTCGGATCATTTGCTGGGCAAAGACCCGCTGCCCCGGGCCAATGACCGGCCTTGGATCCACCCGAACTGGCAGACCGCGCAGCGTTAACCTTTCGTAGCAGCATGGGTTGAATGTCCGGCACCGGCCGGGCATATCGTGCCCATGTTAAGAATTTGTTTAGCATTTGTTCTTTTTGCTGCGACTGCGAATGCCGCTGACATGCTGACGGGCCGTATCAAGGTCATTGATGCCGATACGTGGGACGTGGGCGGCTTGCGTGTCCGCCTGCACGGGATCGACGCGCCTGAACTCGACCAGACCTGCGAGGACCCAAGCGGAGCGATCTGGTCTTGCGGCGCTTGGGTCACGCATGTGGTCCGGCAGAATTTCGGCGACATGCAAGCGGTCTGCATGCGGCGCGATACCGACCGCTATGGCCGGGTCGTCGCGTCTTGCACGGTGCAGGGCGCCGATGCCGGCGCAATGTTGGTGCAGGCTGGTCTGGCCTTCGCCTATCGAAAATACTCGGTTGACTACATCGCCGACGAAAACCGTGCCGCCGCCGCGGGGGTCGGCCTGCACGCCGGAACGGTGCAGGCGCCCTGGTTGTACCGCGGGCAAAAGCGCAAGGTCGCCAGCAAGGGCTGCGACATCAAGGGCAACATTTCATCCAAGGGCGTGCGAATCTATCACATGCCCGGACAAAGGCATTATGCGCGCACCAGGATCAGCCTGGCAAAGGGCGAACGCTGGTTCTGCTCACCCGCAGAAGCGCGCGCGGCCGGATGGCGCGCTGCGCGGCAGTGAAAAAGTCTGCCAGACAATCCGCATCTTGATCCGCGTCAAAGATGAGTCTGATCAGAGGCTTTAGACGTTGATGGCAATATCAAGACAAGGAGCGAAAACATATGTCACATACGCCACATGAACTGGCCGAAGAATTTCCCGACAAGGTCAAGTTGATGAGCCAGCTCAAACAGTCGGACGCGCATTTCGCCCGACTGGCGGATGAATACCATGAGGTCAACCGGGCGGTGCATCGCGCCGAAACCAATATCGAACCGATGGAGGAACTGGCCGAAACCGAGTTGCGCAAGAAACGCGCCGCGCTGAAGGACGAGATTTGGGCGATCCTGTCCAAGGCCACGGCCTGACACCGCGCGGGGCGGGTGACCGACCCGCCCCTCGTATTTTCATGTCACCTCGTAGGGCAGAGTGCCGCGGCTGTTCGCGTCGATTGTCAGGCGCCGTTCCAGCGGCGGCACCGACCGTTGGTGGCACGTCTTGCGTTCGCAGATCCGGCAGGAAATGCCGATCGGCTCATAGGCGCTGGCATTGTTGATGTCGAGATGATCGGCATAGACCAACGCCTCGGCGTGGCGCACCTCGCATCCCAGCGCGATGGCATAGCGCCGCACCGGCGCGCCGAAGGACCCCCCTGATTTCGACACGTCCCGCGCCAGCGAGATATAGCGCACCCCGTCCGGCGTTTCGGCCAGCTGCCGCAGGAAATGGCCCGGAGTCTCGAAGGCCCGGTGCACGTTCCACAGCGGGCAGGCCCCGCCGAACCGCGCAAATTGCAGCCGCGTGGCCGAGTGGCGCTTGGTGATCGTTCCCGCCTGATCGACCCGCACGAAGAAGAACGGAATGCCCTTGGCGCCCGGACGCTGTAGCGTGGACAAACGGTGGGCCACCTGCTCGATCGAGGCGCCGAACCTGTTGCTGAGCAATTCCAGATCGTGCCGATAGTCCCTGGCAGCGTTCAGAAAAGCGCCGTAGGGCATCAGGGATGCGCCGGCAAAGTAGTTCGCCAGCCCGATCTTGGCGATTGCGCGGGCCTCGCCGCTTTGGAACTTGGCAAAATCCAACGTGGCCTCCAGCAGCTTGTCCTGGCTGATCAGGGCGACCTGAAGCAACAACTGAAAGACCTGCGTCTGCGGCGCCGCACGCGATGACAGGCGCAGGGTCTTGGTCTGACCGTCATAGCTGCGCAAGGCCCGGATGTCCTCGAACGCGACTTGAATGCCGCGCTCTGCCAGGCTTTCCAGCGCGGCCTGCCGAATGCCGCCGGGCCCGTCGGCACGGGCGGCAAAGCGTTCAGCGGCACGGTCCACCGCATCGATGTAGTTGTCGCAATAGTGGAAGAAATCGCGAACTTCCTCCCACGGGCTGGCCTGAATACGCGCATCTTCGCGGCCGAGTGCTTCGTCCAGCGAGGCCAGCCGCTCGTGAGTCTGCCGGTAGGCTCTGTGCAGTTCGATGAAGGCCCGCGCCAGGGCAGGGGCGTTAGAGGCCGTCAGGCGCAGATCGGCCAGCGGTGGCGTGGCATCGGCAAAGACCGGATCGGCCAGCGCCTCGCGCATGTCCGAGACCAGACGCTCGCTGTCGCCAGTGCTCAACTCGGTCACGTCCATGCCGAATTCCTGCGCCAGCGCCAGAACGACGGTGGTCGAGATCGGCCGGTTGTTGTTCTCCATCTGGTTCAGATAGGGCAGGGACACGCCCAGCTTGGCGGCGAATTCCTTTTGCGTCAGTGTCAGGCGTGTGCGCATTTCGCGCAGCTTGGCGCCAGCATAGAGTTTCCGAGTGGCCATTGGGTGTCTTTGCAATTATTCTGCTTGGTCAGCCTAACTTTGCAAAGCGAGTCTCGCAAGTCTCTCACAAGCCGATTTGCCTTTCGCGCCAGATGACCGAACTGATGGCGATGATGGCGAGGACCGAGGTGGCGAGCATCAGCCAAAGCAGAGGCATCGCGCCGGTTTCATGCGTCAGCAGGGCTCCAGCCAGCGCGCTGAGTGCCGCCCCGCCGCCCAGCATGATCGCTCCGCTCAACCCCGAGGCGGTGGCCGCCAGGTGTGGGCGCACCGACAGGGCGCCGGCGGTTGCGTTCGGGATGGACATGCCATTGCCGAGGCCTACAAAGGTCATGAAGCCGAAGAAGCTGAGCGCCGAGCCTTTGTCCAAAAGGAACAGGCCCGCCGAAAGGGCGACCCCGATGGCATTCAGCCAGCACCCCCAGCGCACCATCCGGTTGACACCAAAGCGGACCGAGAAGCGCCCACTGATGAAGTTGCCGAAGAAATAGCCCACCGCCGGTGCGCCGAAATAGATGCCGACCTGGGCTGCCGTCAGGCCGAACAGTTCCGAGCCGATGAAGGGTGCGCCCCCCAGATAGGCAAAGAACGCCCCCGAGGAGAATGCCGAGGACAGCGAGTACCCCCAAAAGCGGGGCGACATCAGCAGTTCGGGATACTCTCGGAACTGCTGGAGCAGGGTTTTACCGCTTTTGGCCGAAGTTTCCCCGAAATCCAGATAGGTCAGCCCGAGCGCCAGCGCCGCTAGCCCGAACGGCAACCAGAAATTGGCTTTCCAGCCAAAACTCTCTTCGAGAATGCCGCCGATGGCCGGCCCGATCATGGGGACCACGGCCATGCCCATGGTGACATAACCGATCATCGAGGCGGCCTGATCCTGATCGTACATGTCCCGTACTGCAGCCCGGCTGAGCACGATGCCGACCACGATGACCGCTTGTGCCATGCGAAAGGTCAGGAAGGTCTCGACATTCGGGGCATAAATGCACCCCAGCGTCGCCAGCAGAAACAGCGCGAGCCCCCACAGCAGCACAGGCCGCCGACCGGCCTTGTCCGCGATCGGTCCGATCACGATCTGCAGCACCGCATTGACCAGCAGGTACAGCGCGATCGACAACTGCATGATCTTGTAGTCCGCCCGGAAATACTCTGCCATGAAGGGCAGGCTGGGCAGGAAAAGGTTCATGCTGAGCGCACTGAGGCCGGACAGCAGGACCAGTGTCGCAAGTGTCGGAGGGGAACGATCAGCGGTGGTGAATCTGAACTGCATGGTTCACTCTTAGATCGAAGGTCGCGCAAAGGCCATGCCGCGCTGGTGAGGTTAGCCAATTTGCAATTTAGTTGCCACGCATTGCCAATGGTTTGCAAATTTGCCGAAAAGGGCTTTGGGTGACGCAGAGCTGTCTATATTGTCCCTGCAAAATTCACAGGGGACGATCGAGATGAAGGATATCCTGGCCGAGCTGGAAAACCGCCGCGAGAACGCGCGCCTGGGAGGGGGGCGGAAGCGGATCGACGCGCAGCATGCCCGCGGCAAGCTGACGGCACGCGAACGGATCGAGCTGCTGCTGGACGAAGGCAGCTTTGAGGAGTTCGACATGTTCGTGACCCACCGCTGCACCGATTTCGGTATGGAAAAACAAAAACCTGCCGGAGATGGCGTCGTCACCGGCTGGGGTACGATCAATGGCCGCATGGTCTATGTGTTCAGCCAGGACTTTACCGTGTTCGGCGGGTCTCTGTCGGAAACGCATGCGCAGAAGATCTGCAAGATCATGGATATGGCGATGCAGAACGGCGCGCCGGTGATCGGCATCAACGACTCGGGCGGGGCGCGAATCCAGGAAGGTGTCGCCTCGCTGGCGGGCTATGCCGAGGTGTTCCAGCGCAATATCATGGCCTCTGGCGTAGTGCCGCAGATCTCGGTGATCATGGGGCCCTGTGCCGGTGGCGCGGTCTACAGCCCGGCGATGACCGATTTCATCTTCATGGTCAAGGACACCTCGTACATGTTCGTGACCGGCCCCGACGTGGTGAAAACTGTCACCAACGAGGTCGTCACCGCCGAGGAATTGGGCGGTGCGTCGACGCACACCAAGAAGTCCAGCGTGGCTGACGGCGCTTTCGAGAACGATGTCGAGGCGCTGGCCGAGGTGCGCCGTCTGGTGGACTTCCTGCCGCTGAACAACCGCGACAAGCCCCCGGTTCGCCCCTTTTTCGACGAGCCGGACCGCGTCGAGATGTCGTTGGACACCTTGGTGCCGGAAAATCCCAACACGCCCTATGACATGAAGGAACTGATCGTCAAAGTGGCGGACGAGGGCGATTTCTACGAAATCCAGGAGGATTTCGCCAAGAACATCATCACCGGGTTCATTCGGCTTGAGGGGCAGACCGTGGGCGTGGTGGCCAACCAGCCGATGGTGTTGGCCGGCTGTCTGGACATCGACAGCAGCCGCAAGGCCGCGCGATTCGTGCGCTTCTGCGACTGTTTCGAGATCCCGATCCTGACCTTCGTCGACGTTCCGGGCTTTTTGCCCGGCACCAGCCAGGAATATGGCGGGGTCATCAAGCATGGCGCCAAGCTGCTGTTTGCTTATGGCGAGGCGACCGTTCCCAAAGTGACCGTCATCACCCGCAAGGCCTATGGAGGTGCCTACGACGTGATGGCGTCGAAACACCTGCGTGGCGACTTCAACTATGCGTGGCCCACCGCCGAGATCGCGGTGATGGGGGCCAAGGGCGCCACCGAAATCATTCACCGCGCCGATCTGGGCGACCTAGAAAAGATCGCGCAGCACACCAAGGATTACGAGGATCGCTTTGCCAATCCTTTCGTGGCGGCCGAGCGTGGCTTCATTGACGAGGTGATCATGCCGCATTCGACCCGCCGCCGGGTGTCACGGGCCTTTGCCAGCCTGCGCAACAAGCAGCTGAAAAACCCGTGGAAAAAACACGACAACATTCCGTTGTAGGTTGCGGGGCGCAAGCCCCTTGTCCGCCAGACATTCAGGATTGACCGACACCGCAAAACCATATCATGATCCGCCCGACCCGAAACAGAACCGCGCAGGCAGGCTGCCTTGCGCACGCGACCTCGGAAGGAGGAGCCCGCCCACAGCGGGTCCGAGGTCGCGCTCTGTTCGTTCTGCTTTGGGGGTTGGCTGGCCCCATTCAGGCGCAGCCGGGCAACCCGCTGCCCGTACCTTCGGGGCAACCGGTTGAGTTGAGCGAGGTCCTGCTGGACAACAACCCAGGCGAGCTGTGGCTTCGGTTCCGGTTCATCGCACCCAAGATCGGGGGCGAGGTGGGGCGCATCGGCTATGACGTGGCCGCCAAGGACATGCTGCACCTGTGCCAGACGCTGGTTGTTCCCTATGTCGCGCATCACGATTTGCACCCTGCGCGGGTGGTGATTTCGTTGTCCGACAGGCCGATTCAGTTCGGGGATGTCGCCCCGGACGCAACCCAGTTTTTCGAAGCCTACCGGTTGGAACGATCCACCTGTATCTGGGAGGAGCTTTGACCATGACTCGCCCGATTCATCTGCGTCGAGCCCAACTTTGCACTCTTGCGGCTTTGGAGTTGCCCATGACCCATTCTTCCCGATGTGGACGCCCGCACCGGATTCGCTTGACCGCGGCCCAGGTGCCGCCATGTTGAAACACCGCGGTTTTCCCGGCCGGTTGCCCGGCACCGATTTCCAGTTCACGATTCGGCGCGCAAACCCCAAGGGGGTTACGCCCCTAACGCGGCGCGAGCGGTTCCGTGATCGCAAACCGGCCGATCGTCGCGCCGACGCGGCTTTCATGGAGGCCCTGTGGGAGCATTTCGGGGATCAGCCGTTCGAGCGCGGCAATCTGGATGCCGGTCGCCTGAGCTGGCTGTTCGGCCGCGAAGTCGTTCCGGCCGAAGATCCGTTTGATCCTGCCAGTTATGACGCGTTGTTGAAAATAGATGTCGATGTTGCGCGGCAGTCATTTCCCGACATCTTCGACGGAGCGTCCTAGCTGGTGGATCGGGGTGCCACATATCTGACCCGGGACCATACGCGCGGGTTGGCCTTGGACTGTCTGCCCGGGGCCGGTGCGCGCGCCGTGATCCTTCAGCGCGGACGCAGTCCCTTCGGCGCAAATTCGCGCCCCTGCGCAGCGGATGGGCAGGTTTCAGCCGGAAATGAAATTGGAAACAATGATCGCTTGGTGATCAGAATTGTCCAATGCAGAATTATGGGGCCGTGCGGCTCGACTTTGCCTGCGTCGCACAAGCACCTACTATTCCGTACCCCTTCCTTCCGCGGGCAGGCCGATCCTTCCCAGTTCGACCTGTCCGCGGTCTTCTCCTCGTTACCGGCGCGCCCTTCGCGGCAAATTCCTGCGCAGGATCCCTGCGGGGCAAGTCTGATATTGAATAGCAGGCCCGGTTTCGGGCAACTGAAGGGCAGTTCGTCAAGAAACCAAAAGGGGCAGATCGAATGCGAGCTTCACGAGTCATTCTTGCGTTGGCGGCATGCGCCGGCATCACCGCCTGCGGTGAAACAATCGGAGAACAGGCGATCCTGGGTGGCGGAGTCGGGGCCATCGGCGCCGCCGTCGTCAGCGCGGACCCGATCGTCGGGGCCGCGGTCGGTGCGGCGGGTAATGTGCTGTACTGCAAAACCCAGAACAACTGTTACTGAAACCTTCATTGCGGGGCGCGCGCCGTCCCGTCCACCATTTGACGGCACGCCGTTGCGGGGCACCAGCCCGGCAGCGGCGTTTTCGTTTGTCCAGAACACAAAGACAGAGGACGTTCCATGTTCAACAAGATCCTGATCGCCAACCGAGGCGAGATTGCCTGCCGGGTCATCAAGACCGCTCGGAAAATGGGAATCGGCACTGTCGCCATCTACTCGGATGCCGACAAGCACGCGTTGCATGTGGAAATGGCCGACGAGGCGGTTCACATCGGCCCCCCGCCGGCGAACCAGTCCTATATCGTGATCGACAAGGTGATGGACGCCATCCGCCAGACCGGCGCGCAGGCGGTTCACCCCGGCTATGGCTTCCTGTCCGAAAACGCGAAATTCGCCGAGGCGCTCGAGGCCGAAGGCGTCGTATTCGTGGGCCCTCCGAAAGGGGCGATCGAGGCGATGGGTGACAAGATCACATCGAAGAAGATCGCGCAGGAGGCCGATGTCAGCACCGTTCCCGGATACATGGGCCTGATCGAGGATGCGGACGAGGCGGTGAAGATCAGCCAGCAGATCGGCTATCCGGTGATGATCAAGGCCAGCGCCGGCGGCGGCGGCAAGGGCATGCGCATCGCCTGGAACGACGACGAGGCGCGCGAAGGCTTCCAGTCGTCCAAGAACGAGGCCGCAAGCTCGTTTGGCGATGACCGGATCTTCATCGAGAAATTCGTGACGCAACCGCGCCACATCGAAATTCAAGTTCTCTGCGACACGCACGGCAACGGCTTTTATCTGGGCGAGCGTGAATGCTCGATCCAGCGTCGCAACCAGAAAGTGGTGGAAGAGGCCCCGTCGCCCTTCCTGGACGAGGCGACCCGCCGTGCGATGGGCGAACAGGCCGTGGCGCTGGCCAAGGCCGTGGGCTATGCCAGCGCGGGCACGGTAGAGTTCATCGTGGATGGCGACAAGAATTTCTACTTCCTGGAAATGAACACCCGCCTGCAGGTCGAGCACCCGGTGACCGAGCTGATCACCGGTGTCGATCTGGTCGAACAGATGATCCGCGTCGCCGCGGGCGAGCCGCTGTCGATCACCCAGGACGACGTCAAGCTGACCGGCTGGGCGATCGAGAACCGGCTGTATGCCGAGGATCCCTATCGCAACTTCCTGCCCTCGATCGGGCGGCTGACCCGCTATCGTCCGCCGCAGGAGGTGGCCGCGGGCCCGCTGCTGGAAAATGGCAAATGGCAGGGCGATGCGCCCAGTGGCGAGACAGCCGTGCGCAACGATACCGGCGTCTTTGAGGGCGGCGAGATCAGCATGTATTATGACCCGATGATCGCCAAGCTGTGCACCTGGGCGCCGACCCGCGAGCAGGCGATCGAGGCGATGCGCGTGGCACTGGACAGTTTCGAGGTTGAAGGCATCGGCCACAACCTGCCGTTCCTGTCGGCGGTGATGGATCACCCCAAATTCGTCAGTGGTGACATGACCACCGCTTTCATCGCCGAGGAATACCCCGATGGGTTCAACGGTGTCGAACTGCCCGAAGGCGACCTGCGCCGAATCGCGGCCTCGTGCGCGGCGATGCACCGGGTGGCCGAGATCCGCCGCACTCGCGTTTCGGGTCGGATGGACAACCACGAACGCAAGGTCGGCAAGCGCTGGGTGGTCACGCTGCAGGGGCAGGAATATGCCGTGCAGGTGAATGCAGACCGCGACGGTGCTACGGTCAAGTTCGAGGACGGCGCCGCCCTGCGCGTCAGCTCGGACTGGACACCCGGTGACCAGCTGGCGGTTCTTGACGTGGACGGCAGCCCACTTGTGCTGAAGGTCGGCAAGATCTCGGGCGGGTTCCGCATCCGCAACCGGGGGGCGGACCTGAAGGTGCATGTGCGCCGGCCGCGCGCTGCCGAACTGGCCAAGCTGATGCCCGAGAAACTGCCGCCAGACACCTCGAAAATGCTGCTGTGCCCGATGCCGGGCCTGATCGTGAAGATCGATGTCGAGGTCGGGCAAGAGGTGCAGGAAGGTCAGGCGCTGTGCACGGTCGAGGCGATGAAGATGGAGAACATCCTGCGCGCCGAGCGCAAGGGGGTGGTGTCCAAGATCAACGCCGGTCCGGGCGACAGCCTGGCCGTAGATGACGTGATCATGGAGTTCGAATAACGCCCATGTGCGCTTGCCCGGAAAATGTGGGTTTTGCCCGTTCGGCCGCCATCTGCACCGTCGGTGCGGATGGTGCGGGCGTGGCAGACCCCCTCTGCCGGGCGGGTCTGAGTCGTCAGCGCCCCTCGCGCCGCTCGCGGACTTCGCGTTCGCGCAGGGGGGTCTTGTCGATGGACCGGCTGATCTCGCGCACGCTCCACGGCGTGGGTTTGCGCAGTTTCACCACCCCGTCCTTGTCGACGAAGACCATCGCGAACCCGCGCGGGCGCAGTTGCGTCCGGATTGGGGATCGCGCTGAAGGGTCGGTGTCGGTCAGAACGACGACGTCACGTTCGCGCATCATGTCTTCGCCGTCCTTCAACATCTCGATCTGCTGTTGGAATCGCGGATCGGCCGGGGTGTCTGCAAACACCACGATGGGCCGGTGGGTCCAGAGAAACTCGCTCAGCTCACTGTCGCCGGCGGGGCGGATGAAGGCGTCTTCTTCCGCGGCCGCGCCGTCCGCCGCCCAGGCGGCGAGGGGCAAAAGTGCTGAAAAAACCAAGGTAATCAAGCGTGTCATTGCGTCTCCCGTCATCCTGAATATAGCCTTTGTCCCGGCGAATGCGACCGACGAAATGACTTTGGGCATCAAAAAAGCATGCGCAGCAGCGCAACGATTGCGTGATCGCGGCAGGCACCAATCCAACCGGATGGAGTTTCCTGGTGGCGGGGTGTTGGCATGGAAGTGATTCTGCACTGCGGTGCGCATCGGTGCGCCACGACGAGTTTTCAAGGTTTCATGGCCGCACATGCCCAGGGACTGGAGAACCAGGGGCTAGTGTACTGGGGGCCTGAACGCACGCAGTCCAATGGTCTCAACAGTCTCGACAAACTGACGCCCGACATCTGCGCGGGTTTGCACCAGGAGTTGGATGCATGCAGACGCCAGGGCGCTCGGCAGGTTCTGATCAGCCAGGAGAACTTTGTCGGTTCCATGGTTCGGAACTTCGCCTACGCCTCGCTGTATCCAAACGTACTGGAGCGGGGGCAGCTTCTGGCCCAGGCCTTTGGCGGACGGGTTTCGAAGATTGCGCTGAACATCAGGTCGCTGGACATGTACTGGGCGTCGGCTGCGGATTATTTGCTGACCCGCAAGAACACATCGATAGAACCCGAGCGCTGGCAACGCATCGCAAACGGCAAACGGAGTTGGCGCAATGTCATCGCGGATTTGAGCCGTGCGTTCCCGGGCATTCCTTTTCTGGTTTTGCCCTTCGAGGAGTTCTGCGGGCAACAGCACGCACAGCTTGAGGTTCTGACCGGTCTGTCCGTGCCGGACACGGGCCGGCGCTTTGCGCTCAACGGCACATCCCGGCCGGCCGGGCATGGGCTGAACGCCCAGCAGGCCATGAAGCTGTGCATCGACTATGCCGACGATCTCGCCTGGCTGGCCTCGGGCGCCGACGGCCTTGCCGAATTGATAACCCACACGGGAACACATGATCGCGGGACCGCGCCCGCGCAAACAGGATTGGAACAGAGGATATCGACATGACCGATATGAAGGACTGGCGCGCGCTGGCCGAAAAGGAACTGCGGGGGCGCCCCGTCGAGGACCTGACCAAGACAACGCTGGAAGGGATCGCTGTCAAGCCGCTGTACACGCAGGACGACACCGCCGACCTGCCGCACATGCATTCTTTGCCGGGGTTCGCGCCTTTCACCCGAGGGGTGCGGGCCACGATGTATGCAGGCCGCCCGTGGACCATCCGCCAGTATGCCGGCTTCTCGACGGCCGAAGAATCGAATGCCTTCTACCGCCGCAACCTCGCGGCCGGTCAGCAGGGCGTGTCGGTGGCCTTCGACTTGGCCACGCACCGCGGCTATGACAGCGACCACCCGCGCGTGGTGGGTGACGTGGGCAAGGCCGGTGTCGCCATCGACAGCGTCGAGGACATGAAGATCCTGTTCGATGGTATCCCGCTGGATCAGGTCTCGGTCTCGATGACGATGAACGGCGCGGTGATCCCGATCCTGGCCAATTTCATCGTCACCGGAGAAGAGCAGGGCCATGACAAATCGGTCCTGGCGGGCACCATTCAGAACGACATTCTGAAGGAATTCATGGTCCGTAACACCTATATCTATCCGCCGGAACCGTCGATGCGGATCATCTCGGACATCATCGAATACACCTCGAACGAGATGCCTAAGTTCAACTCGATCTCGATCTCCGGCTACCACATGCAGGAAGCCGGCGCGAACCTGGTGCAGGAGCTGGCGTATACCCTGGCCGACGGGCGCGAATATGTCCGCGCGGCCATCGACGCCGGCATGGACGTGGACAAGTTCGCAGGCCGCCTGTCGTTCTTCTTTGCCATCGGCATGGATTTCTTCATGGAAATCGCCAAGCTGCGCGCCGCGCGTACCCTATGGCACCGGGTGATGACCGAGTTCGGGGCCAAGAACGAACGCTCGAAGATGCTGCGCACCCACTGCCAGACCTCGGGCGTGTCGCTGCAGGAGCAGGACCCCTACAACAACGTGATCCGCACGGCCTATGAGGCGCTGAGCGCGGTTCTGGGCGGCACCCAGTCGCTGCACACCAATGCGCTGGACGAGGCGATTGCGCTGCCCACCGATTTCTCGGCCCGGATCGCCCGCAACACCCAGCTGATCCTGCAGGAAGAGACGGGCATCACCAACGTGGTCGATCCGCTGGCGGGCTCCTACTACGTCGAAAGCCTGACCAACGAGTTGATAGAAAAGGCCTGGGCCCTGATGGAAGAAGTCGAGGAGATGGGCGGCATGACCAAGGCGGTGGCCAGCGGCATGCCCAAGCTGCGGATCGAGGAAAGCGCCGCGCGCCGCCAGGCGATGATCGACCGCGGCGAAGAGGTGATCGTCGGCGTCAATAAGTATCGCAAGGAAAAGGAAGACCCGATCGAGATCCTCGAGGTCGACAACAAGGCCGTTCGCGAGGCGCAGATCGCCCGGCTGGAACGCATCCGCGCGACCCGGGACGAGGCCGCCTGTCAGGCCGCGTTGGACGAACTGACCCGGCGCGCGAAAGAGGGGGGCAACCTGCTGGACGCTGCCGTCGAGGCCGCGCGTGCCCGCGCAACTGTAGGAGAGATCAGCATGGCTATGGAAAAGGAATTCGGCCGTCATCGGGCCGAAGTGAAAACGCTGGCTGGTGTCTATGGCGCAGCTTACGAAGGTGACGAAGGCTTTGCCGCCATCCAGAAATCGATCGAGGAATTTGCCGAGGAAGAGGGCCGCCGCCCGCGTCTTCTGGTGGTCAAGATGGGCCAGGACGGTCACGACCGCGGGGCCAAGGTGATCGCCACCGCGTTCGCCGATATCGGTTTCGACGTGGACGTCGGTCCGCTGTTCCAGACCCCGGCCGAGGCCGCGCAGGACGCGATCGACAATGACGTGCATGTGGTTGGAATTTCCAGCCAGGCGGCAGGTCACAAGACACTGGCGCCGCAATTGGTGGAAGAACTGAAGAAGGCTGGCGCCGAGGACATCATCGTTATCTGCGGTGGTGTCATCCCCCAGCAGGATTATCAGTTCCTGTATGATCACGGGGTCAAGGCGATCTTCGGGCCGGGGACCAACATTCCCGAGGCGGCGCAGGACATCTTGCGCCTGATCCGCGAGGCGCGCCGCTGAACTGTGACTTGGGGGGCTGTCTGCCCCCTCTGCACGATGCCTTCGGCCTCGTGCATTCACCCCCGAGGATATTTGGGGCCAGATGAAGTGTTGGTGTCTGGCGTTTCGTGGTATCAAGTGGGGATGAGGTCGGGGCTGGAAGTTGGAGGCTCGGTCATGGAACTGGATCATCTTGCGGTGGCCGCCGCGACGCTGGAAGAGGCCGTGGCCCATGTTGAGCAAGCGCTGGGCGTGCAGATGGCGCCGGGCGGCAAGCACGCGGCCTTCGGCACGCACAACTATCTGCTTGGGTTGGACGAAGGCCTTTATCTTGAGGCGATTGCGGTAGACCCGCAGGCCCCCGATCCCGGGCGGCCGCGTTGGTTTGATCTGGATCGGTTCGCAGGGCCGCCCAAGCTGAGCAACTGGATCTGTCGGGTTTCCGATTTGCAGGCCGATCTGGATGCGTTTTCGGTTGATGTGGGGCAGGTCCATGACCTTGAACGGGGCGCCTTGCGGTGGAAGATGGCCGTTCCAGAGTCGGGCCGGTTGCCATTTGACAATCTGTTCCCGGCGCTGATCCATTGGCAGGGCGATCTGCACCCGGCGGGGATGCTGCAAGCCAGTGGATGCCATCTTCGACGATTGGTCGTTTTTCATCCGGACGCGCTGACGATGGCGCGATTGCTAGGTCAGCTTGATCGGGTTGTGTTCGACACCGGGCCGGTCGCGTTGCGGGCCGAGTTCGATACACCCCACGGTGTGCGTGTGCTGGAATGATCGTCCGACCGGCTCGGACCCGGGATGCGGTGGCGATCGCGGCGATCACCAATCAGGTGGTTCGGGACACCCTGGCGACCTTTACGACCGAAGAGCGCAGCCCGGCCAGTATTGCCGAGGACATCGCCGCGCGAGGGCCGGCGTTCCAGGTTGCCGAATGGCGGAACCAGGTGGTCGGGTTTGCCACCTATGGCCGGTTTCGCACCGGTCCCGGCTATGACGCCACGCGTGAACACACGATCATGTTGGACCCGCAGGCGCAGGGGCAGGGGGGCGGTCGAAGATTGATGGAGGCTCTGGAACGGGTCGCGCGGGCGGATGGGGTTCATGTTCTGGTTGCGGGGATCTCGGCCGAGAATCCCGCGGCGGTTTCCTTTCATTCGGCTTTGGGGTTCACGCAGGTCGGACGCATGCCCGAGGTGGGGTTCAAATGGGGCCGATGGCTGGATCTTGTGCTGATGCAGAAAATTCTTCGTCCGAAATGATTGGTCGCACCTGACAGTCCGGTTTGGGCGCGTTAGGGTGCGCCCATGTCGATCTGGTCCCGCATATCCGAGGCGCTGAGCGCGCTGGCCAAGGGCGAAAGCTTGGCAAAGGTTTTCGAAAAGCTGCGCACTCCGCCCGAAAAGTCCGTGGCCTTCGCCATCGCCGTGATCGCGCTGGGGGCGAAGATGGCCAAGGCCGACGGTCAGGTGACGCGCGACGAGGTGACGGCCTTCCGCGAGGTATTCCGCATTCCGCCCGAGGAGGAAGCCGGCGCCGCCCGCGTCTTCAACCTGGCCCGTCAGGACGTGGCCGGCTACCAGGAATATGCCAGCAAGATAGCTCGGATGTTCTCCGAGGACAGCACGACCTTGTGCGACCTGATGGAAGGGTTGTTCCACATAGCCATGGCCGACGGGTTTTATCACCCCAACGAAAACCGGTTTCTTGAGGATGTGGCCCAGATCTTCGGCCAGTCCGAGGCGCAGTTCAAGGCGCTGCGGGCCAGGTTCGTGCCCGATGCGCCCAAGGATCCCTATACGGTTCTGGGCGTCACCCCGGATATGCCGTTGCCGGAAATCCGCAAGGTCTGGCGCAAGCTGGTGAGGGACACCCATCCCGACGCCATGATGGCGCGCGGTGTGCCGGAAGAAGCGATCCGTCTGGCCGAGAAGAAGATGATCGACATCAACCGCGCCTGGGACGAAATCAACGGCGCGCGGGCCTGAGCGATGCGGCTGGCGACCTATAATATCGAATGGTTCGCCAACCTGTTCGATCGCCACGACAAGCTGGTCGTCGATGATAGCTGGTCGGGGCGGCGCAACGTCACCAAGGCACAGCAGGTCGAGGCCATCGCGACGGTTCTGACCGCGATCGACGCGGACGCCATCCTGATCGTAGAAGCGCCCAATACCGGCAGCAGCCAAAACACCGTGCGCGCCCTGCAGGAATTTGCCGAGGTGTTTGGCCTGCGCACCTCGCAGGCGGTGATGGGTTTCCCGAATGACACCCATCAGGAGCTTGCCCTGATGTACGACCCAGACAGGCTCAGCGCCCGTCACGACCCGATCGGAGACCGCGAGACGGACGGGTTCGCCGGCGACGCGCCCCGGTTTGACGGTGAATTTCGCATCGACCTGGATATCGACGCGACCGAAGACATCGTCCGGTTTTCGAAACCACCGGTGGAACTGGCCGTCAAAACGGCGGACGGGCTCGAGTTTCGGATGATCGGCGCGCATCTGAAATCCAAGGCGCCGCATGGGGCGGACACGCCCGAGCAGGCGATGCGGATTTCGATTGCCAATCGACGCAAGCAGTTGGCCCAGGCGGTGTGGCTGTCGCATCGGGTCAAGGCGCATCTGGCTGCGCACGAACCGGTGGTTCTGCTGGGCGATCTGAATGATGGGCCGGGGCTGGACGAGTTCGAAAACCTATTCGGGCGATCCTCGGTCGAGATCCTGTTGCAAGCAGGCCTGTTTGACCCCCACGCGGCCCAAGCCTGCCGGCCCCGACCGGGGTGGATCCCGTCGACCGCCCGCTTTCCGCGGCCTGAAGAGGGCCAATATCTCGAGGCGCTGCTGGACTACATCATGGTCAGCCCCGATCTGAAGGCACGTCGCCCGGTCTGGCGCATCTGGCATCCGTTGCGGGACGAGCATTGCTGGAGCGTTCCCGAATTGCGCGAAGCATTGGTCACCGCGTCCGATCATTTTCCGGTCACTCTGGATATCGACCTCTAGCCCTTTCAACCTGATCGTCCGCCCCTTATCTTGGACGCATGAAGCATCTTGTTCTGACCGTTTCGCTCGCTTTGGCTGCCCTGCCTGCCGCCGCGCAGGAGCCTCAAGGCAAATCCCTGATGGAGCAGGGGGCCGAATTGTTCTTTGAGGGGTTGCGCCGGGAACTGGAACCGGCGCTGGAGGATCTGCGCGATCTGGCCGAACAGTTCGGCCCGGCGATGCAGTCCTTCCTGCAGGAGATGGGCCCGGCGCTGGCCGAACTGGCGGCGCAGGTTCAGGATTGGAGCGCCTATGAGGCGCCCGAAATGCTGCCCAATGGCGACATCATCATCCGCAAGAAGCCCGAGCCGCCTTTGCCGGAAAGCCCCGCACCCGAGGCTGAAGAAGACCGACCCGAGGGCGAAGACGTCACGGATATCTGACCGCCCGGGTCATTTCTGGATGATGACGCGCGGTTCGGATTCCAACGCATCGGCCAGCGAGTTGAACCGTGCCTCGGCGACCTCGTTGAACAGCGGGCTGAGCGAACCGGGCAGATACAGTTCAAGCTCGCGTTTCTTTGGGTAGAACCGTAGCTTGCCGATGGCGGCGTCATTCTGCATCCACAGCATTGCCCCGAACCGCATGGCCTTGCCCAGAATCTCGGCCTGTTGCTGGTCTTTCTCGTCGAGCAGCTCATAGAGCGGCGCGAACCGGTTGCCGTGGCGTTTGTTGCGGTATCTGTGTTGCAGCGCCAGACCGATGAAGACCCGTTCGGAATGTTTCAGCCCGCCAAGATTGGCACGGGTCACGTTGTCAAAGCAGACCTCGGCCCGGTAATCAGGGTGGGCGCGCCAGCTGACGTCATGCAGTAGACAGGCGGCCTTGATCAATCGGATTCGGGATTGTGGCGCCGACCGGAACAGCGGCATCACGAAATCGAACAGGTGGCGGCCGAAACCCGGCAGTCGGGCGTCCTTCTGCTCGGAAAACCGGCAGGCCTCGATCAGCGGGTCCCGGTCGCGCAGGATCTGGGGCATCTGTTCATACAGAAGCCCTTCGCGTATGCCATAGCTCGAGATGGCGATGTCCTTGGGTTTGAAGGTGCGGATTAGGCGCGACAGCACATCCATCGCATAGGGAACCAGCGCCATGCGCGAGGCCGACACCCCGGCCCGCGACCGCAGCTTTTCGGCGTCGTTTTTTTCGATGAACTTGATCGTCTCGCGAACCTGCTTGGTGGTCATGCGGTATTCATGCAGCACGTTCAGCGGATAGCCACGGCGCAGCATGTCCAGCCGAGCGAAGGCCCGCCAACTGCCCCCCACAAGGAACAGCCGGTCGCGCTGCGGCCCCAGCTTGTCACGCAGGGCCTCCATGGTTTCCTTGATATGTGCCTTGCGCGCCCGTCGCCCGCCCTTGATATCGCGCAGCTTCAGCGGCCCCAAGGGCGAGGTCACGCAGCGCCCGACAGAGTTGCCGCCGATCTCGGCCAGTTCCATAGAGGCGCCACCGATGTCGCAGATCAGCCCGTAGGCGCCGGGCCAGCCCAGCAGCACGCCCTGAGCGGACAGCCGGGCCTCCTCCTCGCCGTCGATGACCGACACGTGCAGGCCAGTCTCGGCCCAGACCTGGTCGCAGAAATCGGGGCCGTCCTCGGCCTCGCGCACGGCGGCGGTGGCCACCACATGAAGGCCGGGTAGGTCCAGATCGCGCGAAAGGTGTTCGAACCGGCGCAGGGCGGCCAACGCACGTTCACGCCCGCGCGGGTTCAATCGCCCGGTTTCCGACAGCCCGGCGCCCAGTTCGCACATCACCTTTTCGTTGTAAAAGTAGGCCGGCGAGCGCGCCGCGCCGTCAAAGATCACCATCCGCACCGAGTTCGACCCGACATCGACCACTCCGACCCGCGACAGGTCGCGAATCCCCGGGTCGTCGAACAATGGTCTTCCGAATGATCCCCAATCCGGAATCCTGGCTGCAATCTGTTCCATGTTCTTCCCCGGGGTCCCTTCCTGCGCAGGATGCGAAATCAGACCCAAACGGTCAATCGCCGGTGATGGTTTCGTCGACGTCCTTGTTCAGCACGCGGACGGCCAGTGCCCGGGTGATTTCGCGCTTTTCCATCAACGCGACGTGATCCAGTTGGGCCACGACCTCGGCGGCGGTCTCGAACCGGCGGTCCATGTGCTTGACCAGATAGGCGATCACCTCGGGGCCGGGGTTCAGTTGCCGGTCCACGAACAGCTTGGCCAGAACCGCGCCCAGCAGCGCATCGTCGGGCGGGTCCAGGGCCACGTGATGCGCGCCCTCGACCCGGCTTTGCAGATCGGCCAGGGGCAGTTCCCAGAACCTCGGCGCCAACCGTCCGGTCATCAGCAGCGCATGCCCTTCCGCCAGAACAAGGTTGTGCAGGTGAAACAAGGTTTTCTGCCGTTCGATGTCGCCCGCGATCATCGGCACGTCCTCGACCGCGACCGGCGACCGCGCCAGGGCGGGCACCAAATCATGGCGCAGGTCTGCCGCCGACACGATCCGCCCCCCGGTTTCGGCCGCCCAGACATGGGCCAAATGGGTTTTGCCGGACCCGGCTGGGCCGGACAGGACCAGCTTGTTGCCTGGCCATGAATTGGCCGAGATCATAGCCACCGCCAGCGCATTGGCCGGTGATACAAAAAAATCCTCGCGTCCCAGCGCGGTCTTGGCTGGAAGATCGAAACTCAGTTGTCTGGCCATTTACTCGCTTTCCCGGTCCAGCTCGTCATGCCCCCGGTAGAGGCGGCCTGCCAGATATTGCGAAGTGGCGAAACGTGCAAGCACGCCCAGCGACGCCGCGACCGGAACCGCGATCAACATGCCCACGAATCCGAACAGCGATCCGAAGACCGACAGGGCCAGAAGCAGCCACACCGGGTGCAACCCGACCGAGCTGCCCACCAGCTTGGGGGTCAGTAAATTGCCCTCGACCACTTGGCCGATGGCGAAGATCCCGGCCACCAGGCCGATCGATGCCCAGTCGCCCCAGAACTGGAACAGCGCCAGGCCGATGGCCAGCGTTCCGCCGATCAGGGCGCCCAGATAGGGAATGAAGGTGACCAGCCCCGCGATGAAACCCACGATCAGGCCGAACTGCAGGCCTACGATCATCAGCGCTACCGCATAGTAGGTGCCCAGAATCAGGCAAACCGACCCCATTCCGCGCACGAAAGACGCCAGCACCGCGTCGATTTCCGAGGCCAGACGGCGGATGGTCGGCGCATGGTCACGGGGCAGAAGCTGGTTGATGCGGGCAATCATGTGATCCCAGTCCAGCAGCAAATACACCGCCACCACGGGCACGATCACCAACAACAGTACCACGTTCACGGCCGATCCCACCGAGGCGACGACCGTTTCGAGGATGTCGCCGGACTTTGCCTTGAGGGTTTCGCTCAGCGACATCAGGAATTGATGCGTGTTTGACTCACTGTCCAGAAGCGCGGGAAACCGCTGTTCGACAAAGGTGCGTAGTTGTTGGAACAGGGTGGGCAGGGTTTCGACCAGATCGGCCAGTTGCGTGATCAGCGCCGGAACCACCATCAGGATTATCAGAAGAAAGGTCAGCACGCCGATAATCGTGATCGTTGCGGTCGCCGCCGCACGCGACAGACCCAGGCGCTCTAGCCGATCGGCCAGGGGGTCGAGGAAATAGGCGATCGCGCCGCCGATGACGAAAGGCAGCAGGACATCTCCCAGCAGCCAAAGCACCAACACGAAAACGGCCGCGGCCACGCCCCAATATTTCAGCTGGTCCCGAACCGGCAACGCCATCATGGTCTCCTGTCTGCAGGCTTGTGGTTGTTCTTGGACGATGCAACCTTGTGATGCAAGCGCTTCATGAGACGGGATTTTGGCGTGGCGGACAAGCGGTGCACCGGTTTCGACGTGGTTTGATCAAAGGCACAGCCGCCTGGCCACGAACCGGCGATTGGGTCATTGTCCGATTGCCCCCGGCGGGGCTTTCGCATAATCACGTGTCCGTGGAATTCTCACCTGCAAGGTAAAAACATGCGCCTCAGCCGTTATTTTCTGCCCGTTCTCAAAGAGAACCCCGCCGAAGCCCAGATCGTCAGCCACCGGCTGATGCTGCGCGCCGGGATGATCAAGCAGGCCGCCGCCGGGATCTATTCGTGGCTACCGCTTGGCTTCAAGGTGCTGCGCAAGCTGGAAAACATCGTGCACGAGGAGCAGATCCGCGCCGGGCACATCCCGATCCAGATGCCGATCCTGCAATCGGCCGACCTGTGGCGCGAATCCGGGCGTTATGATGACTACGGCCAGGAAATGCTGCGCATGAAGGACCGGCACGGCCGCGACATGCTCTATACGCCCACGGCCGAGGAACTGGTCACCGACATCTTCCGCGGCCATGTCAGTAGCTACAAGGACCTGCCGCTGACGCTCTACCAGATCCAATGGAAGTTCCGCGACGAGATCCGCCCGCGTTTCGGCGTGATGCGCGGCCGCGAGTTCTACATGAAGGACGGCTACAATTTCGACCTGACGAAAGAGGACGCGCTTCACGCCTACAACCGCCACCTGGTCAGCTATCTGCGCACCTACGAACGCATGGGCCTGCAGGCGATCCCGATGCGTGCAGACAGCGGCCCGATTGGCGGTGACGACACGCATGAATTCCTGGTGCTGGCCGATACCGGCGAATCCGAGGTGTTCTATGACAGCGCGGTCACCGACATCCGTCTTGGCGCGCGCGACATCGACTATGACGACAAGGCTCAGTGTCAGGCGATCATGGAGGAGTTCACCTCGCTCTATGCCCGCACCGACGAGACCCATGACGAGGCCCTGTTCCAGCAGGTGCCCGAGGAACGCCGCCGCAGCGCGCGTGGCATCGAAGTGGGGCAGATCTTCTATTTCGGCACCAAGTACTCCGAGCCTATGGGCGCCACCGTGCAAGGTCCCGACGGCAAGCAGGTTCCGGTGCATATGGGCAGCCACGGCATCGGCGTCAGCCGCCTGATCGGTGCGATCATCGAGGCCAGCCACGACGACAAGGGCATCATCTGGCCCGAGGGCGTGACTCCGTTCCACTGCGGCATCGTCAACCTGAAGCAGGGCGATGACGAGGCCGACGCGGCCTGCGACAAGATCTACAAGGCGCTGACCGCGCTGGGGCTCGAGCCGCTCTATGACGACCGCAACGAGCGGGCAGGGGGCAAGTTCGCCACGATGGACCTGATCGGCCTGCCCTGGCGTATCACCGTCGGCCCGCGCGGGCTGAAGAACGGAGTGGTCGAGCTGACCAACCGCCGCACCGGCGAAAGCGAAGAGCTGAGCCCCGAGGCCGCCGTAACCCGCATTGCCGAGATCTATGAGCGCACCGCCTGATACCGGTGACTCGCCGCTGATCTCGGTGATCACGGCAACTTGGAACCTGCTGTCCCAAGGGCGTCAGGGCACGTTTCGTCGCGTCATCGAATGCATGGCGCGGCAGAATTGCGACCGTTCCGAGCACATCATTCAGGACGGAGCATCGTCGGACGGGACGGTCGAATTTATTCAGGACTTGATCGTCAACGCTCCGCGCACGCGCCTGATCAGTGAACCGGACCATGGCCTGTACGACGCAATGAATCGCGGCGTCGAAGCGGCACGCGGCGAATATGTCCTGTTCCTCAATTCCGACGACTCGTTGGCCGCGGATGATGTTCTGAACCGGGCGGCCGAGCGATTGACCGCGACCCGTCCTGACTATCTATTCGGATCAACCCTTCATCGGTCCGCGGACGGCGGCGAAAAGATGGAAAAACGGATGTCGGTCAAGGCCATCCTTCAGCGTATGCCGTTTTGCCATAACTCTGTTTTTCTGCGGCGAGATGTTTTTCAGGAATTGGGGGGACACGACACTCAGTTCCGCATCGCTGGTGATTATGACCTGATGCTGCGGTTGGTTGCCGGGGGCTATCGCGGCGAAAGGATGGATGAACCGATTTCATTGTTCTGGGACCGCGGCGAGACCAGCGACCAGCAAGCGACGGGACGGGATTATGCCCGCGTCTGGCAACGGTTCTTTGCCGATTATCGCGCGGCACAAGGCTTGGATCTGGATGATTTTGCAGAGTTCTATCGCCGCGGGCATATGCCGGCAAACCTGCTTATCGAGGTGCTGAGGCGCCAGGAAACGCCGCTGCCGATCCGGCGGGCCGCAAAACACAGCCTTGCCAAATCTCTGCGCCGGTCCGTCCAGTTCTGGCGGCGATACTAGGACCCGCCCGTCGCCGGACGCGCGCGAAGCAGTTCACCATCCGCCCTGTCACCTCGGGCGACTACGACGGGGCGACCCATACGACGGACCAGATCCTTCAATTCGATGTCCAGAAACCGCAACCCGCAAAGCCGTTTTCCGGTCGCTCGGTCCATCAGGCACATGCGCCCGCTTTGGAATGCCAGGCGATAGCCTTTTTCGCGCAGCGTGTCGGCAAGACCGGCCCAACTGGCCGCGCCGGCAAATAGCGGTCGGATGACGGCCCGCAACAACGCTGCGGTTTCGCAATCCATGTCCTGAGATATGATCGTCGTGGCTGGCGCACCAACCTGTTCAATTTCCTCTTCAATATTCATGAGCGACCCCCCGCTCTTCAAAATGTATTCCCCCACAATCAGGGTGCCAAAATTTCTCAAAAGAAGCAAAATGCGAAACAAAGTTGCTGTGAAAATGTTGCATTTCAAGTTCAGTATAATGCCTGAGCCTCACATTGACTTCATACCTGAAACAATTAAGGCCTGTCTGAGATGGGCTTCACAACCAGCGGTATAATCGTCTTTCACATATCATCTGTTACTGGAATTTGCGCCCGACGGCTGATTCTGCGCCAACGCGGAAAAGCAGATTTGGCGGCAGGTCGAGAAGCTGATACAGCGGCGCCGAGTGATTATGAAAGGCAACCCGACCGTGCTGAGTTTTGCCACGATAGTGTATTCCAAGGATTACCCGCTGCTCGAGTTGCAGGCGCGTTCCTTTGCGCGATTTGCTGATCCGGCCAAGGTTGCTTCCATCCATGTGGTTCTGAACGACGTGGACGAAACCGCATTGCGGGCGCGTATCGAGCCCATATTAACGGCCTATGGCCCTTTGCAATCCAAGGTTCGGGTCGTCGGGGGCGATGACATTCTGCTTGGGGCTGGTCAATGCGTCAGGCGTTCACTGGGCGACCGGCTTCTGATTGAAGGACGGCACCGTATCCCTTTCGTGCGAAAGGGGGGCTGGCGCGGCAACAACGGATATCGCACGCAACAGGTGCTCAAGCTGGGCGCCGCACGGATCGCCGAGGCGGAGCAGATGGTTATCCTGGACACCAAAAACCTGTTTCTGCGGTCTTTCAATGAGGCAGAATTCTTTGCGGATGGCGGAGCCGCCCGGATCCCGTTCATATCGGTCAACAGCGACTTTCACCGCAACTGGCTGCGGCAGAGCCTGGACGCTTTGCAGGTCACCGTCCCGGACATTGAGGCGTTGAAGACCACGACGTTTTCGACGCCGTTCCCAGTGCGCAGGTCGTTGGTGTTGGAGGTGTTGGACGAGATCAACGAACGCTACGGTTCGGTGCAGTCGCTCTTCGGGTCGCGCCGAAGACCCTCGGAATTCATGCTGCTGAATGCGTTTTGCCTCCGGTCGGATCTGACTTTGCGCCCGTGGTTCGAGGACGCACCCAGCACCGCGCTGGGGCTGTGGCCGACCTATTCGCAACAGAAGCTGGAAGGCCTGATTGCCAGGATCGACGAACCGGAACTGTTGAGCCTCGGCCTGCACAACCGGGCGGTTTCCATGCTGACACCTGAAACCCGAGATCGCTTGTTCGAGGCCTTGGCGCGACGAGGGATTAGTGATCGTGAGACGACCCAGTCTGTGCTGGATGCAACTTCGTCGCTAACCGGTTGAACGGGCGCGCGCATCCAGAACCGGCTTGACCATCCAGCCAAATCCCGAAAATGTCCCCACCACAGATTTGCCGGAGCAGGAATGGCCAGAACACCCCCTCCCTTTGCCGCCTTCGAATGGAAGATCGCCTGGCGCTATCTGCGCGCCCGGCGTGCCGAGGGCGGTGTAAGTGTGATGACATGGATCTCGTTGATCGGGATCACTCTGGCCGTTTTCGCGCTGATCGCAACGCTGGCGGTCCGGTCCGGGTTCCGGTCCGAATTCGTGGGCACCATTCTTGGGGCCAACGCTCACGTTACAGTTTACTCGGCCGGAGAACTGGACGCGCACGGGCAGGTGGATCGCACCATCGTTGAATACGACGCCATGGCCGAGCGCATCGCGCAGGTGCCGGGCGTTCAACGCGCCGCGCCGTTGGTCAAGGGGCAGGTCCTGATCACAAACCGAGATCGCAGCAGCGGCGCCGAGGTGTTCGGCATCCGCCCCGATGACTTGCTCAACCTGCCCGGCATCGCCCAAAGCGACCAAGCCTATGGCGATCTGTCCCGGTTCGAGGAGGGAATCGCCATCGGCTCGGGCGTGGCCCGCGCCATCGGCGCCACGGTTGGTGATAGGGTCAAGCTGACCACGCCCAACGGGGTCAAAACCGCCTTTGGCACCTCGCCCCGTGTGAATGCCTATGAAGTCGTCTACGTGTTTTCGGCCGGGCGCTATGACATCGACCGCACCCGCGTCTACATGCCGTTTTCCGAGGCGCAGAGCTTTTTCAATCGCGAGGGCGTCGCCGACGAGATCGAGGTTATGGTCGACGGTCCCGAGGACCTGAACCCGATCCTGATCCCGATCCTCGAGGCGGCGGGCGAGCGGGTGCAGATCTGGACGTGGCTGGATGCGTCGGGTGGTTTTCTGCGCGCGCTCGAGGTCGAGGACAACGTGATGTTCATCATCCTGTCGATACTCGTGCTGATCGCGGCGATGAACATCGTGTCAGGCCTGATCATGCTGGTCAAAAACAAGGGCCGCGACATCGGCATCCTGCGCACCATCGGCCTCAGCGAGGGCTCGGTGCTGCGCGTGTTCTTCATCTGCGGTGCGTTCACCGGGATCATCGGCACCGCGATGGGCGTCATTCTGGGCTGCCTGTTCGCGCTCTATATCGACCCGATCTTCTCTTTCGTGAACTACGTGATGGGCGGTGGAGTTTGGGATCCAGCGATCCGCGGCATCTATGCCTTGCCGGCCGAGCTGCACCTGTCGGACGTGCTCAAGGCGGTTGGGATGTCGCTAGGCCTGTCCTTCTTCGTCACCTACTTCCCGGCCCGCCGCGCGGCGCGGCTGAACCCGGTCGAGGCGCTGCGCTATGAATGATGTGACCCTGCGTCTGACCGGCCTGACCAAGACCTATCTGAAAGGCACGCCCGCCGAGGTGCAGGTGCTGCGCTGCGCCGATCTGGAACTGCGCGCCGGCGAGGCGGTGGCACTTGTGGCACCCTCGGGGGCGGGCAAGTCGACCCTGCTGCACATCGCCGGTCTGCTGGATACGCCGGATTCCGGGACGGTCGAAATCGGCGGGCAGGACGCGACCGGCAAAGGCGACCGCACCCGCACCGCGATGCGGCGGCGGGATGTGGGTTTTGTGTACCAGTTCCACCACCTGCTGCCGGAATTCACCGCGCTGGAAAACGTTGTGCTTCCGCAATTGGCGAATGGCGTATCCGAAAGGGCGGCCAAGGCCCGCGCGATGGATTTGCTGGGCCTTGTCGGTGTCGCCGAACGTGCCGACCACCGCCCGGCGGCCCTGTCGGGTGGCGAGCAGCAGCGGGTGGCCTTCTGCCGGGCCCTGGCCAATGAACCGCGTGTCCTGTTGGCGGACGAGCCAACAGGGAATCTGGACCCGGATACCTCGGATCAGGTCTTTGCCGCGCTGATGGATCTGGTGCGCGAGTCCGGCCTGTCGGCGTTGATCGCCACGCACAATGTTGACCTGGCGGCGCGCATGGACCGGATGCTGCGGCTGGACGGGGGTGTGCTCAGGCCAGCTGAGTGATCGCGACACCCACGGCCATCACCGCGATCCCGCCGGCGCGCAATAGGGTCAACGGGGTGATCTGCGCACCGAAAAGGCCGAAATGGTCGATGGCCGCGGTGCTGATCAACTGCCCCAGCAGCACGAAGAACACCGCGTTGCCCACACCGAAATGCGGCGCGACATGGGTGATCGACAGGACGTAGAAGGCAATAAGAACCCCGGCCAGCAACAGGTGCTTCGGCGTGTGCGCGACTTTGGCCACAGCCTGCGTGCCCGGCCCCAGCAGCATCACCATCGCCGAGGCGGCAAAGGCCACGGCAAACAGGATCACCGCCGCGACGGTCGGCGACCCGATCAACTTGCCAAAGGCCGCATTCAGCGCCGCAAGGATTGGCACGCCGATCCCGGCGGCCAGCATGATGGTTGCGTATTGTGTCATTGCCCCGGTCCTTGTCGCCTGTTTCGTTGATCTGGATCATTGCGGCTTGCACCGGTCCGGGCAAGTCTGCATTTGCCGGACTGGATGGAGGAACGCGATGAAACTGCTGACATTTGCAACGCTGGCTCTGTTGGCCGCCCCGAGCGTCTGGGCGCAGGACGTCGGGACGGGCGAAGAGCTGTACCTGCATCACTGCGCCACCTGTCACGGGCTGGATGCAACCGGCCATGGCCCGATGGCCGGCGTGCTGGTCATCCAGCCCACCAATCTGACGGCGTTGAGCGGCTCGGACGGCGTTTTTCCCACCGAACGGGTGGTTAAACGCATCGACGGGCGCGATCCGCTGGTCAGCCATGGCAGTCCGATGCCGGTCTATGGCCCCTATTTCGAAGGGCAGGACACCGCGATCAAGGCGCCGACCGGCCAACCGATCCTGACCAGCAAGCCCATTGCCGACCTTGTGGCCTATTTGGAGACTTTGCAGGGCGGATGATTCTCAGCGGCAGATGCCCTGAACCTTTGCGCCGCTCCAGGGAAGGATCACGTCGCTCTCGCGCCGGTCGCCGGGCAGGGCGGCAAGGTCGAGATACTTGTCCAACATCTCGTGCAGGCGTCGGGTGCGCGGCGCGTTAGGGTCCAGCGCGCGGCAGCAGACATATTCCTCGACGATGGCCCCCTGCTGTTCAAACCCAAAGTCCAGAAAGTCCGCCGAGTTGTCCAGGTCGAACAGGTATGGATCCTTGCGCCCGCCATGCTCGGCCGCGGCGCGCAAGGGGTTATAGCCTGTCACCGCGCGGTTCTGCCACTGCCAGACATGGGTCAGCTCATGCGCCAGCAGCATCGCGGCCACCAGGTTGATCCGATCGGGATAGCTGGCCATGTAGTCTTCGAGATACCAGTCCCGCGTAAAATACACTTGGTTGAACAGGGCCACGGCCGCGGGTTTTCCGGTAACGGTCTCGGTCTTTATGGGGGGCAGAATGCGTTCGCGGCAGGCCAGCCGAGGGCGGGCCTTGCGCTCATAAGTGATCGCAGCCACCGGGGCACCCTGGACCAGCCGCACTCGATCCAGGTCCAGCGTGTCGCCCTGCACCTGTGCGGCAAAGGCCTTTTCCCGCTCGCTCAGCGGACGACCGCAGGACAGAAGCGTCAGCGCGACAAGGATCAGAGCCAGCCGGATCATGATGTAAGCCTAGCCCGGCAGGGCAGGGCCGCAAGCGGTTTTCAAAGGCTCATGGCCAGAACCCGGCTGATTTCCGTCAGCGACCGGCCCGATTGATCCATCCATGTGTTGAACGCCGTTTGCACGGCGGTCATCGCCCTTTTCGAGGTGGTGGGCTTGTCAATCACCCCTTCGGCGATCAGGCGGGCCGTGACGTCGCGCGACAGGATGAAACTGTCGCGCCCGGCGAACCGCATCGCGTACTGGGCCGAGGCACCGCCCAGCCGAGATCCGCGCCGGGCCAGCATCTCGAGCAATCCGACATAGTCGGTCGAGGGCCAGCCGCCCAGCACCTTGCCTGCGCCGCCCTCGGCGCGTAGTTCCAGCAGAAAGGCGGCGTTGTCGCGCACCGTGGCGATCTTGGCTCCATTGCGCACGATGCGGGTATCCTGCAGCAACGCGTCGAATTTTTCGTCATCCATGAAGGCGCAGCGCCCTACGTCGAACCCATTGAAGGCGGCTTCGAATCCGTCCCACTTGGCCTCGATGACCTTCCAGTTGAACCCGGCCTGAAAGATGCATTTGGTCAAGATCGACAACCAGCGATCATCGGGCATCCGGGCCAGTTCGTCCGTTGATTTGGGGCGGGTCAGCTTCTGCTCGAGCGCGTCGATCCCGCCGTGCCGATCAGCCGCCAGACCATAGATTTCGTCGAAATGGTGCATGTGTCGACCCTCCGGCCAGAATGTTGCCCGTTTGTTCCTATTTGTGCAACCCTGGCCTGAATAGGGAGGATATTCAAACGGGCTGAGTCCGGGAAAACCCGGTATTTTTTCATGCGCTGCGAAAGAAATGCTCGACAAATGACGGGAATCGGGTTTGTGATTGACTGGTCAATCAATAACTTGCCGTACCGAAACCGGACGCGCGCGGCAGGATCTTGATGTTCCAACCGGCACGGAGGGGAGGCGGGACCGGCAAATGTTTCAAGTCAGTCCAAGTGTTCACTTTTCTTTTCCGGCCAAATTTGTGCATGTTGCGACATGGTAATGTCACCAAGCATGTCAGCCGGCGGGCCAATCCTGCCGGGGTGGGCAAAACAAGGAAGACAGGGAGCAAATCCATGAAAAAACTCAGTGTTAGTCTGCTGGCGGTGGTTGCCGCAGGCGCAGTTCACGCGGCCGAGATGGGCGCGGTGGACGAGCCGATCAAACTGGCCATCAACGAATGGACCGGCCAGCACGTGACCACGCATGTCGCGGGCGAGATGCTCGAGGCCGCCGGCTACAAGGTCGAATATGTGACCGCAGGCATGATGAACCAATTCCAGGCGCTGGCCGATGGTGACATCGACGCAACGCTCGAAATCTGGTCGTCGAACGTGTCGGACGAGTATGCCAAGAAGATCGCCGAGGGCACCGTGGTCGAGATCGGTGATCTGGGCCTGGATGCCAAGGAAGGCATCGCGTATCCGGCGCATGTGGCTGATCTCTGCCCGGGCCTGCCGGCTTGGGAGGCGCTGAATGACTGTGCGCAGGTCTTCGCCACCGCAGAAACGCTGCCGATGGGCCGTCTGGTCGACTATCCGGCCGACTGGGGCACCCCTGGCGCCGATCGTATGGCGGGACTGGATGTGCCGTTCAAAGCCGTGCCCGCCGGATCCGAAGGGGCGTTGATCGCCGAGCTTCGTGCCTCGACCGAGCGCAAGTCGCCGTTGTTGATCACCTTCTGGCAGCCGCATTGGGCGATGTCGGCCTATGACGTGAAATTCGTCGATCTGCCGCCGGGTGAAGAGGCCTGTTTCACCGATCCGGCCTGGGGCCCGAACCCCAATGCCGTGAATGACTGCGACTTTGCGCCCTCGCGCATCTTCAAGGCCGCCTGGAACGGCATGGCCGACAAATGGCCGGCGGCCTATGAGATCCTGTCGAACTATCAACTGAGCGTCGAGGATCAGCAGCCGATGATGGGCGCGATCGATGTAGATGGTGGCAAGGTCGAAGAGGTCGTGGCCGACTGGATGGCCCAGAATGAAGACAAATGGCGTCCGGTCGTGGACGCGGCAACCAAGTGAGCCGCCTAAGTGACTGACGCGAATACGCCAGCCATTGCCTGCCGGAATCTCTGGCAGGTCTTTGGCCAAGGTGCAGAGAAAGCCCTGACCGACGCGCTGGCTCGGTCAGGGGACGACGCTGAAAAGGCCGCCGCCGAGCTGCGCGAACACGGGTTCATTCCCGCCGTGCAGAACGCCAATTTCGACGTTCGCGATGGCGAACTGTTCGTCATCATGGGGCTGTCGGGGTCGGGCAAGTCGACCCTCATCCGCTGCATCTCGCAGCTGTTGCCAGGGACGGGCGGTGAAATCCGCATTGACGGCGACAACGTCCGCGGTGCGCCCAAGAAGAAACTGACCGAGCTGCGCCGCAGGAAGATGGGCATGGTGTTCCAGCATTTCGGCCTGTTTCCGCACATGACGGTGGCCGAAAACGTGGCCTATCCGCTGCGCGTGCAGGGCGTGGGGCGCAAGGAACGTTTGGCCCGCGCGCAGGAGGTCATCTCGCTGGTCGGTCTCGAAGGCCGCGAAGAGAGTTTCCCGCGGCAATTGTCGGGCGGGCAGAGGCAGCGCGTGGGCATCGCCCGCTCGTTGGCGGTGAACCCCGATATCTGGTTCCTGGACGAGCCGTTCTCGGCGCTGGACCCGTTGATCCGGCGGCAGCTGCAAGACGAATTCCTGCGCATTCAGGCGACGCTGAAAAAATCCATCGTCTTCATCACCCACGACATTGCCGAGGCGCTGAAGCTGGCCGACCGCATCGCGATCATGCGCGACGGCAAGATCGTGCAGATCGGCACGCCCTCGGACATCGTTCTGCGCCCGGTCGACGATTATGTGCGCGAGTTTTCCAAGGACGTTGCCAAGGGCCAGCACGCCAAGGTCGCCTCGGTCATGCATCCAGGCGATGCCGAGCGCGGTCCGGATGACCCTGGCCTGACCGTCAACATGACGCTGGACGCGGCGTTGGCCCGCTGCATGGCCTTGTACGAGCCGGTGCCGGTGCATGACGAAACCGGCGCGATCGTCGGCACGGTAAATCCTTTGGACCTTGCCGCCGCTTTGCAGGTGGATGACGCATGACCGTTGCAGCTGATGTTCCCACGCCCGCGCGGGCGCACCTGACGGCAGGGGCGCAGGCGGCGCTGATCACGCTGATCATCGGAGCGCTGTGCCTTGCGCTTGAGCCGCACGCGCCCTGGCTGGTCAAATGGCCCACGTCGTGGGAGGTGCCGGCCACGCAATGGGTGGGTGCCTTCCTCGACTGGTTTCTGAACGCAATCAAACCGGCGGCCCGGCTGTTTTCCGACCTGATGGCCTATCCGATGAACTGGGCCAATTTCGTGCTGGGCCACACGCCCTGGCCGATCCTGATCGGGCTGGTGACGGCACTCGGCTGGTATCTGGGTGGGTTGCCCATGGCGGCGCTGGGCTTTCTGGGCCTAAGCTTCGTGCTGGCCTCGGGCTATTGGGCCGAGAGCATGAACACCTTGGCGCTGGTGGCTGTTTCGGTCCCGGTCGCGCTGATCGTTGGCAGTGCAATTGGCATTCTAGCCAACGAAGTGCCTCGGGTGAAATCAGTGGTTCAGGCGGTGTTGGACATCATGCAGACTGTACCGACCTTTGCCTATCTGACGCCGTTGCTGCTGCTGTTCGGGTTTGGCCCGGTGGTGGGGCTGATCGCCTCGGCCATCTATGCAGCGCCGCCGATGGCGCGCAACGTGATGCTGGGGCTGGAGCGCGTGGAGCCCGAGATCAAGGAAGCCGCCATCATGTCGGGCGGCACCCGGTTCCAGCAGCTGTTCCAGGTGGAAATCCCGGCGGCGGCGACGCAGATCATGGTGGGTGTGAACCAGTGCCTGATGGCGGCCCTGTCGATGGTGATCATCGCAGCGGTCATCGGCGGGTTCAATGACATCGGTTGGGAGGTCCTGCTGACCATGCGCAAGGCGCAGTTCGGTGAATCTCTGCTGGCCGGCATGGTGATCGTTGTCTTTGCCGTGGTGATTGACCGCATGAGCGGCACCCTAGCCACTGAACGCAATCGTCACGACAACCGCGTTGTCTGGGCGGTTATTGGCTTTGCGGTCCTGTTTACGCTGCTGTTCTGGGCGCGGCTGCCCAACCCGTCCGAGCTGACGCTGCTGGATCCGGTCGCGAAGGCGGTGGACACCGGCCTGACAGCCTTTACCCAGAATAACGGGCCGTGGCTGGATTCGCTCAAGAACAACTCGATGTTCTATGTGCTGCTGCCGTTGCGGATCGGTCTGAGTCAGGCGGTTCTGCCCTTTACCTGGGGGTTCCAGTGGACCCCGGGCATGAGCTATGGCCTGTTCGCCGCCGGTGCGGTGATCGCCTTGCTGATGGCGTGGCGTGGGCACCTGACCGGCGGTCTGGTCACGCTGATCCTGATCGGCATGCTCGAGACGGGCATCGCGAATCTGCCATGGCCCTTCGTCCTGACTGGCGCGGCGGCGTTGGGCTGGGTGGCGGGCGGTTGGCGTCTGGCGGCGCTGTCTGTGGCGCTGCTGAGCACGATCCTGATCTCGGGCCTGTGGGAGAGGGCGCTGCTGTCGCTCTATCTCAGCGGTGCGGCGGTGTTCTTCTGCGCCGTTGTCGGCGGGCTGATCGGCCTCGCCAGCGCGGTCTGGTCGCCAGTCTGGAGGATCGTGCGCCCGATCTGCGACATGCTGCAGACGATTCCCCTGTTCGTGTTCCTGATCCCGGTGCTGATGGTGTTCCAGATCGGCGAGTTCTCGGCCTTTCTGGCGATCTGCGCCTATGCGATCGTGCCGATGATCCGCTACACCCGTCACGGGCTGGTCAACACCCCGGACGAGATGATGGAGGCCGCGATCGCCAGTGGAGCGACCGAGTGGCAGATCATGCGCGACGTGCGTGCGCCCTATGCTGCGCCCACGATCCTTCTGGGGCTGAACCAGACCATTCTCTATGCCTTTGCTATGCTGGTGATCGCGGCGTTGATCGGCACGACCGGTCTGGGCCAGTCGATCTATCTGGCGTTGGGGCAGGCGGATGTGGGGCTGGGCATTTCGGCCGGGGCAGCGATGGCCATTCTGGCGCTGATCGCCGACCGCATGGTTCAGGGATTTGCCGAGGAACGCCGCAAGGCGCTGGGCCTGTAACCCCGGATCGGGGGCGGCGCAGCTGCCCCCGACCACACTTGATTTCGGACAAGGCGGGGCCGTTTTCCCCGGTATTCCGGGTGCAAAACAGGCGGATATGACCATGGCCGGTTGGGGCGCTTTTGTTGCTGCACTTCTGATCTTTCTGCTCAGCCACGCCATTCCGGCGCGTCCGGCAGTGCGCGGGCGGCTGATCGGGTTGATGGGGCGCGGACCCTATTTCGCGGTCTATTCCGCGCTGTCGCTGGCGGTTCTGGCCTGGCTGATCGTGGCCGCGGCCAACGCGCCCTATGTCGAGGTCATCCCGCCGCTGGCGATCCTGCGCTGGGTGCCTCTGCTGGTGATGCCCGTCGTCTGCTGGCTGGCGGTGGCCGGGCTGGCGGCGACCAACCCGTTTTCCTTCGGCGGGCTGGGAGGTCGCCCGTTCAACCCCGAGCTGTCCGGTCTCCTGCGGACCACCCGCCACCCGATCCTGTTGGCGATAGTGTTGTGGGCGCTGGCGCATCTGCTGGCCAATGGCAGCTTGGCACATGTGGTCCTGTTCGGCCTGTTCGCGGGTTTCGCCTGGATGGGCATGGTCCTGATCGACAGGCGCAAGGCGCGCGAGATGGGGGCCGATTGGCCGCACCTGTCGCGCAACACAGCACGCCTGTCGCTGCGGCTGCCGCGCCCCTGGCCGAGGCCCTGGGTCTGGTTGGTGGCAGGGCTGGCCTATGCCGCGCTGTTGCACCTGCACGCGCCGGTGATCGGAGTGTCTCCGCTGCCTTGATGCGGTGCTGGAAGGGGCGCCTCATGCGTGCTAATTGAAACAACACGATGAAACCCAGAGAGGTCTGCCGATGCACCTGGCCTATGTCACCACTACCGATCGCGGCGCAACCGACCGCCTGCTGAGCGCGGTTGCTGAACGTCTGCTGGCCAAGGGCGCCCGTCTGGCCGGTGTGGTTCAGACCAACTCCGAATGCGCCGACAGCAGCAAATGCGACATGGACCTGCGCGTGCTGCCGGATGGCGAAACCATCCGTATCTCGCAGTCGTTGGGCAGCCAGTCGCGCGGGTGCCGACTGGACCCGGCGGCGTTGGAGCAGGCGGTGGGCTATGTGACGGCGTCTTTGGCCAACCGTCCGCAATTGCTGATCGTCAACAAGTTCGGCAAACACGAGGCCGATGGCCGCGGGTTCCGCCCCGTCATCGCCGAGGCGCTGTCGCTTGACATCCCGGTTCTGGTCGGGGTCAACGGCCTGAACCGTGACAAGTTCGTGGAATTCACCGATGGTGCGGCGCAGGCGCTAGAACCCGATCTGGACGTCATCGAGGCCTGGTTCGACAGCGTCGCCAACCTGCGGCCTGCCGCCGAATAACAGTTTTCCCGACGTAACGTCCTGAAAACCGGTATTGTTCGGTTTCGCCCCGGCTGCAATCCTCTGCTCCGGATGGGAGGAGGATCAGCCATGTGGCAGAACTGGGCAGGCAACCAGACCAGCCAAATACGGCCCAAGCGGCTGACCACGACCGAAGACCTTCAACAGTTGATCGCCTCGGCCGAAACCCTGCGTCCGGTCGGGGCAGGGCATTCCTTCACCCCGCTGGTTCCGGGCGCGCAGCATATCATTGACCTGACAGCCTTGAACCTGCCCCCCGTGACGCGGGTCGAAGGGGAGCGGGCTTGGGTCAACGCCAATGCCCGGCTGCGCGATCTGTCGCCGGCACTGGCCGAGCACGGCAGGGCCTTCCGCAATCTGGGTGATATCAATGTGCAGACCCTGGCCGGCGCGGCAGCCACGGCGACCCACGGCACCGGGCGCACCCTGCCGTGCCTGTCTGCCGAAATCACCGCGGCCCGGCTGATCGGCGCTGGCGGGCAGACCCTGACCACCGACGATATTCCGCTGAACATGGTGCAGGTTTCGCTGGGTCTGCTGGGCATCGTGATCGAGGCACAGATCAACGTCCTGCCGAAATACAATCTGCGCCGTCGGGTGCGTCTGTCCGACCTGCAGGACACACTGGAGCGCATGCACCAGCATTGGGACGAGAACAGGAATTTCGAGTTCTTCTACATCCCCTTCACCGGCAAGACCGTTGAAATCCGGCACGATATCACCGACGCGCCCAAGACCCGCGCGCCGCGCGATCTGGACATGATCGCCGTCAAGGTTCTGAAGCTGGCGCGCAATGCGGGTCGGTTCAGCCCCGGCTCGCGGCGCGCCCTGCTGCGTCTGCTGACGCTGGCCCAGTCCGACGAGGACTACGTCGGTGAAAGTTGGCGCGTTCTGTGCAGCGACCGGCACATCCGGTTCAAGGAAATGGAATACCACCTGCCGTCCGAAACCGCGGGGGACGTGCTGTCCGAACTGATCCGACGGTTGGAGTGCGACCATGGCAACATCTATTTCCCGATCGAGGTGCGGCAGACCGCAGGCGACGACGCCTGCCTGTCACCTTTCCAAGGGGGGCCGCGCGTATCGGTTGCCATCCACACCGATGCGAAGGAAGGCCATCTGCGCTATTTCGAGGCGATGGAGCCGCTGTTCCTGCAGGCTGGCGGCCGCCCCCATTGGGGCAAGCTGCACAGCCTGACCTATTCCGATCTGTCGCGCCTCTATCCCGATTTCGATGCCTTCTGCGCATTGCGCGAAAAGCTGGACCCAAAGGGCAAGTTCCTGACACCAGCGCTGGCCCGGATGTTTCGCCCATGACCGAGGGCTATCTCGAACATTTCGCTCAAGCGCTGCGCGATCACGGTGTCGACCGGCCGGTCGCCGTCGTCGATCTGGACCGGGTCGAGGCGAATTGTGACGCCGCCCGCGCAGGGTTGGGCCACGGCCTGCAGGCCCGGTTGGTGGCCAAGTCTCTGCCGTGCCTGCCACTGCTGGATCATATCCGTAGCCGGACTCAGACATCCGGCCTGATGAGCTTTTCCGAATCCATGCTGTCGGCCCTGCTGGCCGCCGAGCCGGACACCGATCACCTGCTGGGCAAACCGCTGCCGGTCACCGCCGCCCGGCGGATTCTTGAGACGCATCCCGACGCCACCCGGCGGGTGCAGTGGCTGATCGACACGCCACAGCGGCTGGACGCGTATCTGTCGCTGGCCGCTGACACGGACCAAACCCTGCGCCTGTCGCTCGAGATCGACGTGGGCCTGCACCGCGGTGGCTTGGCCGCCGATCAGGTCGCAGGCGTTGCGGCGCGGATCGCGGGTCATGCCCATGCCGCTCTGTCGGGGCTGATGGGGTACGAGGTGCATTTGGCCAAACTGCCTGCGTTGCTCCGACGCCGCGCGCGGCGAGCCAGTGCGAAAGCCTATGAGCAGGCGGTCGCTGCGCTTGGGCAGGGGGCGCAGGGGCTGTGCCTGAACACCGGCGGCAGCCTGACCTTCCAAGATCCGGCCACGCGGAGCCTGGCGACCGAGGTCGCCTTTGGGTCGGTTTTGGTGAAACCTTCGGATTTCGACCACGCATCGACGCAGGCGTTTTCGCCCGCTCTGTTCCTGGCCACGCCGGTTCTCAAGGTGATGCCGCGCAACCCGGTGCCGGGGATCGACCTGCCCGGACTGCGCCGGACCAACCTCGCCATTTCCGGTGGGCACTATCTGGCCAGCCCCGTCTGGCCCGACGGGTTCGGCTATTCCGGCGTGTTCGGGCGTTCAAGCAATCAAGAGGTCTGGGTGGGTCCCAAAACAACCAAGGCGCAGCCCGGAGATATCGCCTTGCTGCGCCCCAGTCAGAGTGAAGCGGTTTTGAACCAGTTCGGCACGGTTCTGGCCCTGCGGCAGGGGCAGGTCGTGGCCGAATGGGCCTGCCTGCCCAATTGACGGTCAGATCGCCAGATATTCCTCCCGCAGCTGGGTGTTTTCCAGCACTTCGTCCGCGGTGCCGTCAAACACGATGCAGCCGGTGTCCAGAATGATTGCCCTGTCGGCCAGTTGCAGCGCGCGTACGGCGTTCTGTTCGACGATGATGGTGGTCATGCCCTGCTGCTTGATGTGGATCAGCGTCTTTTCGATCTCGTCCACGATCACCGGGGCCAAGCCCTCATAGGGTTCGTCCAGCAGCAGCACCTTGATGTCCCGGGCCAGCGCGCGGGCGATCGACAGCATCTGCTGTTCGCCGCCCGAAAGAGTCACACCCTCTTGCTTGCGCCGTTCGCCCAGACGCGGGAACAGCTCGTAGATCCGTTCCAGCGACCAGCCGATCGGGGGGGCGATCTGGGCCAGCTGCAAGTTCTCCTCGACCGTCAGGCCTGGGATGATCCGCCGATCTTCGGGCACAAGACCCAACCCGGCGGCGGCGGCCTCGTAGCTGGTCATGTTGTGAAGAGGCTTGTGGTCCAGCCAGATTTCGCCGTGGCGCACCTCGGGCTCGCCCACGCGCGCGATCGAGCGCAGAGTCGAAGTCTTGCCGGCCCCGTTGCGCCCCAGCAGGGCGAGGATCTCGCCCTCGTGGACGTTGAAGCTGACGCCTTGGACGATGTAGCTTTCGCCGTAGTACGAATGCATGTCCCACACCGACAGGAACGCGGGCGCGGTGCTGGCCATGTTGGCGTTTTTCGAAAAGTCAGGTTTCTCGTTCATAGCTTTTCCTCACGCCGCCTCGCCCAGATAGGCTTCTCGGACCTTGGGGTTTCCGCGGATGTTTTCGGGGGTGTCTTCGACCAGCGGCGTGCCCTGCGCCAGAACGGTGATCCGCTCGGCCAGGCTGAACACCACATGCATGTCGTGCTCGATGATCGCGATGGTGATGTCGCGCTCATCCTTGATTTGCTTCAGCAGGTCGATGGTGTTGTTGGTGTCGGCCCGTGCCATACCGGCTGTGGGCTCGTCCAGCAGCAGCAGGCGAGGCTTCTGGCTGAGACACATGCCGATCTCGAGTCGCCGCTTGTCACCGCGCGAGAGCGAGGCTGCATGCATGTGCCGTTTGTCGGCCATGTTCATCTCTTCCAGCATGACCTCTGCCTGTTCGACCACCTCTTTCTCGTTGGCGATGGTCTCGTAGGCGTGCATGCGGAATGCCCCGTCTCGCATCGCGAAGATGGGGATCAGCATGTTCTCCATTACGGTCAGTTCGCCAAAGATCTCGGGGGTCTGGAACACCCGGCTGATGCCCATCTGGTTGATCTGGTACGGCTCGCGCCCCAGCACAGACTGGTTGTCGAACAAGACCGAACCGGTATCCGGGATCAGCTTGCCCACCAGGCAGTTCAGCAGGGTGGACTTGCCCGCCCCGTTGGGGCCGATGATCGCATGGACCGAGTTCTCCTCGACGCTCAGGTTCACGTCCGTCAGGGCCTTGAGGCCGCCGAAGCGCTTGCTGACATCTTTTACTTTCAGAATTGCCATTGACGCGTTCCCTTATTCTGCCGGCTCGGTTTTGCCTTCGCGGGTGTCGTCCCCGCCAACGCTTTTGCGGCGGATCCAGTTCAGCAACCGCTGACCGCCCTCGACCAGCCCGCCGGGCAGGTAGATCACCACCAGCATGAACAGGATGCCCAAGGTCAGGTGCCAGCCCTTGCCGATGAACGGGTGGATGATGAACACCACCGCGTCCTCGAGCCCGTCGGGCAGGAAGGCGAACCAGCCGTGCAACACGTTGTCGTTGATCTTCGAGAAGATGTTCTCGAAATACTTGATGAAGCCAGCACCCAGAACCGGTCCGATCAGAGTACCGGTGCCGCCCAGGATGGTCATCAGAACGACCTCGCCCGAGGCGGTCCATTGCATCCGCTCGGCGCCGGCCAGCGGGTCCATCGCGGCCATCAGGCCACCGGCCAGGCCGGCATACATGCCCGAGATCACAAAGGCTGCCAGCGTGTAGGGCTTGGAGTTCAGCCCGGTATAGTTCATCCGCTGCTGGTTCGACTTCACCGCTCGCAGCATCATGCCGAAGGGCGAGCGGAAGATGCGGATCGCCAGGTAGAACACCACCATCATGATCACCGCGCACAGATAGTAGCCCGCGTTGAAGTCAAAGCTCCACGCGCCGACATCCATCGTGTAGGTCGCGCGCATCGGCAGGCCGAACAGATGCGGCAGATCGGGCGCATTGGCCCCCTGCAGGATCTGCGGATCGTCGGCATAGACCTGCAGGCCGGTTTCCCCGTTGGTCAGGTTGAACTTGGGGTTCGACAGCACCGAATAGGCCAGCGCAAAGCTCATTTGCGCGAAGGCCAGCGTCAGGATCGAAAAGTAGATCCCCGACCGGCGCAGGCTGACATAGCCGATCAGAACCGAGAACAGCCCGGCGACCACGACGCTCAGCGCGATGGCTGGAATGACGTTGTAGCTGAGCAGCTTGAACATCCAAACGGCCGAGTAGGAACCCACACCCAGAAAGGCCGCGTGGCCAAAGGACAGGTATCCGGTCAGGCCGAACAGAATGTTGAACCCGATCGCAAAGATGCCGAAGATCACGAACCGCTGCATCAGGTCCGGATAGCCCGCGTTGAACTGCGCCATGGCGCTGTCAGTGGGGAAGGGGTTCAGGATGAAGGGGGCCAGCAGCGTCAGGATTGCGACGACGATCAGCAGGCTTGTGTCTTTCTTGTTCAGTCCCAGCATGGGTTATTCCTCCATCACGCCTTTGCGGCCCATCAATCCCCGCGGACGGGTCAGAAGAACGATGATCGCGACCAGGTAGATGATAATCTGGTTGATGCCCGGGATCGTGGTGGTCGCCCAAGTGGTCGAGGCAAAGCTTTCAAGGATGCCCAGAAGGAACCCGGCCAGAACCGCACCGGGTAGCGAGCCCATGCCGCCGACGACCACGACCACGAAGCTGAGCACCAGAAAGTCCATTCCCATGTGATAGTTGGGCGGGTTCAGCGGCCCGTACATCACGCCCGCGAGGCCAGCCACCGCGGCGGCGATGCCGAACATGATGGTGAACCGGCGGTCGATGTTGATGCCCAAGAGGCCCACGGTTTCTCGGTCGGCCATGCCGGCGCGCACCACCATGCCGAAGGTGGTGAACTGCAGGAAAGAGAACACGCCTCCGATGATCACGACCGCGAACAGGAAATAGACCAGTCGCCAGATCGGATAGATGATGGCATTCGGGTCAAAGCCAAGCGCCACGCCCAGATCGACAGACCCGCTCAGCGCGGCAGGCGGCGGGGTCTGGATCGGGTTGGCGCCGAAGAAATACTTGATGATTTCTTGCAGAACGATGGCCAGGCCGAAGGTCACAAGGATCTGATCTGCATGGGGACGCTTGTAGAAATGCTTGATCAGGCCGCGTTCCATCACGTAGCCGACCATCAGCATGATCGGGATCGCGAACAGGATGGCCAGTGGCACGGACCAGTCGATGATGGTCGCGCCCAGCTCGGGGCCGAACCAGCTTTCGACATAGGGGGTCTTCACCTTCAGCGGGTTGCCCAGAAAGTCGGTCTGGGTCTCATCGACAACCTCGTAGCTGAGGTTGAAGATCTTCTGAAGCGTGACGGCACAGAAGGCGCCGATCATGAACAGAGCCCCGTGGGCGAAGTTCACCACGCCGAGCGTGCCGAAGATCAGCGTCAGCCCCAGCGCGATCAGCGCATAGGCCGAGCCCTTGTCCAGCCCGTTCAGAATTTGCAGTAGGATTGCGTCCATTGTCCTTACCTTTGACTGGTCCCGGCAGCTCTTCCCGGTCATGAGACCGGGAAGAGCCGTGTTGCGGACTCAGAGATTTCCTTGTGGAAAATCTCGTGCCGTGGTTATGCGCCCGGGTTGCACTTGCCCAGGTCGCCGCCGGCGAACATCGGGTGATCCGGTGCGTACTCGACCTGCGCCCGCGGGGTGATCTCGACGATCTCCAGCGTGTCATAGGCGTTGGTCGGGTTCATATTGCCACGCACGACCAGCACGTCCTTGAAGCACTGGTGGTCGTCGGCGCGGTACAGGGTCGGACCATTGCCCAGCCCGTCGAACTCAAAGCCTTCCAGGGCCTCGACGACGCCGCAGGGGTTGAAGGTGCCGGCGCGCTCGCACGCATCCGCGTACAGCAGAACCTGGGCATAGCAGGTCTGGGCCGAGTTCGACGGCGGTTTGCCGTATTTCTCGCCGAAGGACTTCACGAAGGCCTTGGTGCCCTCATCCTGCAGCTGCCAGTTCCAGTTCATCGAACCCAGCACGCCTTTGATGTTCTCGCCCGCACCGGCGGCCATCAGTTCCGAATACAGCGGAACGACGATCTTGAAGTCCTTGCCGTTCACGACCTTGTCGAGCAGGCCGAACTGGATCGCGTTGGTCAGCGAGTTGACCATGTTGCCGCCGTAGTGGTTCAAAACCAGCACGTCCGCGCCCGAGTTCAGAACCGGCGCGATGTAGGACGAGAAGTCGGTCGATGCCAGCGGGGTCTTGACGGTGTTGACCGTCTCCCAGCCCATCGCCTCGGTCGAGGCCACGATCGACTCTTCCTGGGTCCAGCCCCAGTTGTAGTCGGCGGTCAGGTGATAGGCCCGACGGTCGGAACCCATTTCCTTGGCCAGCACCGGCGCCAGCGCCGCGCCCGACATGTAGGCGTTGAAGAAGTGACGGAAGCCGTTCGCCTTCTTGTCCTTGCCGGTGGTGTCGTTGGCGTGGGTCAGGCCGGCCATGAAGATCACGCCCGCCTCTTGGCAGAGGCCCTGAACCGCCACGGCCACGCCCGAGGACGAGCCGCCGTTGATCATGATCGCGCCATCTTTTTCGATCATCGACTTGGCCGATGCGCGCGCCGCGTCCGACTTGGTCTGCGTGTCGCCGGTGACGAACTCGACCTTCTTGCCCAGGATGCCGTTGCCTTTCAGCGCCTTCGACGTGAAGGTGTTCAGGCAGCCGCCGTCGCCTTCGCCGTTCAGATGCTCGACCGCCAGCTGCTGCGCCAGCAGTTCGTCATTGCCTTCTTCGGCATAGGGGCCGGTCTGCGGCACGTTGAAGCCCAGCGTGACCGATCCGCCCGTGGGTTCGTTGGTATAGGCCGCGGCCGACGAGGCGGTGAAGATCGTCGGCAGAGCCAGACCGGCGCTTGTGACGGCACCAGATTTCAGCACGCCGCGACGCGTGACAGATTTGTTTGACATGAATTCCTCCCATTCAGCGGGTTGCGCCCTCGGGCTCCTCTTCCGTCGGGTAAAACACAACCTCGCAAGCCGAGTATGGGGGGCAGAAGGAAAATTCCCCAACAAGTGGCTGGAAAGGAAATATTATTTTGTAAAAAAGTGAACTGTCCATCGAGGAGAGTTGTAAAGATCGGCAAGAGGATTCGGATTATCCCGCTGTTGCAAATCGGTTTCCTCGAAAACTTTTGTGCCGTCCGGCGACAGAACGGTCGGTGCCTTCCTACAAGCTTGGCAGGCATTTTGCGGTGTGCAACCGCATGCTTTGCCGCGGCGCGCATGTTTTCCCGGCCATTGACGCAGTGTCGGGCGGATTCGCGTCATCCAGACGGGCGCCCCGGACACCATTTCCAACAAGCTCGAGTGGAGATGGTGGGCGACCCTGGAATCGAACCAGGCGTGCGTCTCCGCGAGGGAGTTACAGTCCCCTGCCACACCTTGCGGCCTGTCGCCCACTGTCAGGCGTTGCACCTGACGTGGAGGCGTGATTACTAGCGCTCAAAAGCAGCGTCAACAGGAAAATTTCGCGTTGGCGCAGGAAACATCCTTCCCGGCCCGGAGGCCAGCAAAATGAAGAAACCGAAGTGGGTGATCGAGAAAGAACAGGCGCGCAAAGCGGCGGCGTCTGAAACAGTCTGGCTGTTCGGATTGCACGCCGTGCGCGACGCGCTGATGAACCCCAAGCGGCAGAAACTGCGCCTAATCGTGACCCGCAACGCGCAGGACAAGCTGGCGGATGCGATCTCGGAGGCCGGACTGCAGCCCGAGGTCGTCGACCCGCGCAAGTTCACGGCACCAATCGACCCGGGCTCGGTGCATCAGGGCGCGGCGCTTGAGGTCAAGCCGCTGGAATGGGGGGGGCTTGCCGAGAATTGCATCGGGCGCAAAAACCCTCGGGTGCTGCTGCTGGACCGCGTGACCGATCCGCACAATGTGGGCGCGATTCTGCGCTCGGCCGAGGTTCTGGGCGCCAGCGCGGTCATCGGCACACGCCATCACTCGGCGCCGGAAACCGGTGCCCTAGCCAAGACCGCCAGCGGGGCGCTGGAGCGCCAACCTTACCTGCGGGTGCGCAACCTTGCCGACGCGATCGTCGAGTTGCAGAATATGGGGTTCCTGGTTCTGGGCTTGGATGGTGAGGCCGATCAGACCATCGAGGCGGCGCTGGACGGCCGGCGCGATCAGCCCGTGGCCCTCGTGCTGGGGGCCGAGGGGCCGGGGTTGCGGCAAAAGACCAAGGAAACCGTGGATAAACTTGTCAAAATCGATGCGGCGGGCGGTTTTGGTTCGCTGAACGTCTCAAATGCTGCGGCGATTGCCCTATATGCGTCTCAGCCGCACTGAAAGGAGACAGCCATTCCCGCCCCGTCCAAGATTGCCACATGCTGTTACTGCGGCACACGCGCCGCACTGGTCCTGAAAGGCCGCGAGCGGCATGAGTTGAGCTGTTCCAGTTGCGGCGCCCCGCTGCATGAGCTCAAGATGCTGCCGCGCAAGAAAGCACCGGAACCCGAGCCGCGCAAGACGGACAGCGTGGCAGTGCGGCGCAACGTGCCGATCAAAAACAAGCGCCGAAAAAAGAAAAAAGGCCTGCTGTATCGTGTGCTCGACGAAGCCTGGGATGTTATCGAGGACGTTTTCGATTGAACGCAGCGTGACACGCGGCTTCACAACTGCGTCAAGGGGGTTTCGCGGCGCGAAAAAAGTTGCATCTTGAAGCGCCTATTGCCCTCAAACTGTGACTGCTATGCTGACTCGACGCTCTGTCCTTACCGGTCTTTCCCTAGCCTGCATGGCCCCGACCACGCTGTGGGCGCAAAAGCGACCGGTGTTCTTTGAAACTGCAAGCGGCGCGATGGCGGGCTTTGATACCGTGTCCTATTTCCGGGATGGTCGCCCCGTACGTGGCAAGCCAGACATCGTGGTGATGTGGAAGGGAGCGGCGTGGCATTTTGTTTCTCAAGAGAATCGAGAGGCGTTCGAAAGCAATCCACGGGCCTTCGCTCCGCGGTTTGGCGGCTATTGCGCCTTCGCCATGGCACACGGTCAGCTTAGCAGCACGGACCCGACAGCCTGGAAAATTGTGGACGGGCGCCTGTACCTTACACATTCACCCGAGATCGAGAGGGTATGGGAGGCGAACATGGCGGAATACATCCGCAAGGCCGAAGTGAACTGGCCTGACATCTTGTATCGATGACTGGAGAACGTGCGCCGAGATCAAGCTGTCATCACAAAATTGTTCGCAGCCCCTTTTTTTTCCTCAACTCGTGCCTAAATGTCACAGTGACCGCGGAATGGAACTGCCGCGGGTCATTTCACTGTCCCTCGTTCCAACAACTGGCGCTCAAGGTATCCTTGGGCGCTTTTTTCTTTTCCGAGTCACGGCTAGGCTGCAGCCATGACTGACTATTCCGATGACTTCCTCAGATCCGTCCTGAAACGCACCAAGGTGGTAGCGGTCGTTGGCGTGTCGATGAATCCGGTGCGGCCCAGCTATTACGTCGCGCGCTACTTGTCGCTCAAGGGGTACAGGGTGATTCCAGTCAATCCCGGCCATTCCGGAGCTGATCTTTTCGGTGAAACCGTTCGGGCTTCGTTGGCCGAAATCTCGGAACCTGTTGACATGGTGGACATTTTCCGCAGGTCCGAAGCCGTTCCCCCGATCGTGGACGAGGCATTGGCCACTTTTCCCGACTTGCGCACGATCTGGATGCAGATCGGTGTCGAAAACGCCGAGGCCGCCGCGGTGGCGCAGGCGCGCGGGGTTGATGTGGTGATGAACCGCTGCCCCAAGATCGAATATCAACGCTTGTTCGGAGAGCTGCGTATGGGCGGGTTCGCCACGGGGATCATCTCGTCCAAGCTCTAGCTGCTCAGTTGACCGCCGCCGGTCTCAGCCGGGCCACCTGCTCTTGCCGTCGTTTCTCCAGCACGATGTCGCGCGGGACCCATTCGTACCGCGAGTCCTTGCGCAAGGGCGCCCAGAAAAGAATCCCGCCATAGCGCCAGGGGTCCAGGACGACTCCATCATACATCGAAGTGCCGCGGCGGCTGATGATCGCCGTGCTGTGATCTATTCGGAACGGGTTGTCGGCATTGGCGATCGCGCGGTGGAGGGTCAGCGTGTGAAACTTCTCTTGGTTCAGGCGGCGTTCCATGTCCTCGGCCCAGTGCCAGCACAGCCCGCGCGGCCGCAGCCCCTTGTTGACCTTGGCATTGTGGATCAGCGGCGGATCGGTGATCTGGTATTCCTGCGCCAGCTGCGCGGTGTAGGCGTAGGCGATTCGAGCCGCGCGCTGGGCCTCTTCGGGGTCCACCTCGGGCCCCAGCGCCCGGATCTGGGCTGCCAGACGCGCGACATCGTCGCTGCGGGCGGGCGGCGCGGACGTGCATGCGCCCAGCCCCAGAATGGCCAGCATCGTCATTGTCCAGATCATGGGTTTGAACATGCCTGCGTCCCTTGTCGACCCTGCGCCCGACGGGCGCTTCGGTCAACCAGTATAGGGCGCGGACGCTATTGGTGAAAGCCGGGTGTCAGCCCCGGTCGCGTGCGGCCTTTTCGGCGATGCCGCTGGTGCCTTGCCGCCTGGCAAGCTCGGCCAGAACGTCTTCCAGCGCCACGTCGCGCGCGGCCAGCATGACCAGCAGGTGATACAGCACGTCGGCGGCCTCGGATGTCAGCCGGTCGCGGTCGCCCTTCACGGCTTCGATGATCGCCTCCAAGGCTTCCTCGCCGAACTTCTCGGCGCATTTCTCGGGGCCTTTGGACAGCAGCTTGGCAGTCCAACTGGATTCGGGGTCCGCGCCCTTGCGGGATGCGATCGTGGCGGCCAGATCATCCAGTATGCTCATGTCAGCCTCATGGGGATACCCGCAGCGGCCATGTGTTCCTTGGCCTCGCGGATCGTGTATTCGCCGAAATGGAAGATCGACGCCGCAAGCACCGCGCTGGCCCCACCTTCGGTCACGCCTTCGACCAAGTGGTCCAGATTACCCACGCCGCCCGAGGCGATCACCGGCACGTCGACCGCGTCCGAGATCGCGCGGGTGAGGGGAATGTTGAACCCCGCCTTGGTGCCGTCGCGGTCCATCGATGTCAGCAGAATTTCGCCAGCGCCCTTGGCGACGACGGTTTTGGCAAATTCGACGGCGTCGATGCCGGTAGGTTTGCGCCCGCCGTGGGTGAAGATCTCCCATTTGCCGGGGCTGACGGTTTTGGCGTCGATGGCGCAGACGATGCACTGGCTGCCGAACTGGTCGGCAGCTTCGGCGATCACGTCGGGGTTGGACACGGCGGCCGAGTTGAAGCTGACCTTGTCGGCCCCCGCCAGCAGCAGCGCGCGCACGTCATCCTTGGTACGCACGCCTCCACCCACTGTCAGCGGTACGAAGCACTGCTCGGCCGTGCGCTGAACCACGTCGAACATGGTGCCGCGGTTTTCGTGGGTGGCGTGGATGTCAAGAAAGCAGATCTCGTCAGCGCCGGCGGCGTCATAGGCCTTGGCCGATTCCACCGGATCGCCCGCGTCGCGCAGGCCCACGAAGTTCACGCCTTTGACTACGCGGCCATCGGCGACATCCAGACAGGGAATGATGCGGGTTTTCAGCATGGGGTGGTTATAGCCCTGGGGATTCTGTCGGCGCAATTTGTTTTGGCGGGGCAGAGGGCTGTCGGCCCCCTCTTGGCCTGCGGCCAATTCACCCCGAGGATATTTCGGGCCAGAGTAAGCGGTCAGTCGCGCAATGCTGCCAGCGCTTGGCGCAGATCCAGCGCTCCGTCATAAAGCGCGCGACCTGAAATCGCGCCGTTCAAGTTTGCGCCGCAGTCGCGCAGGGCGATCAGGTCGTCCAGCGAACTGACCCCACCGCTGGCGATCACCGGGATCGAGACTGCCCGGGCCAGTTCGGCCGTGGCCTCGACATTGGGGCCTTGCATCGCGCCGTCGCGGTTGATGTCGGTGTAGATGATCGCCGCCACGCCCGCGTCTTCAAAGCTGCGCGCCAGGTCGGTCACCATCACGTCGGTTTCCTCGGCCCAGCCCTTGGTGGCGACGCGTCCGTTGCGTGCGTCGATGCCGACGGCGACCTGGCCGGGAAAGGCCTTGGCCGCCTGACGGACCAGATCGGGGTTTTCCACCGCAACCGTGCCCAGAATCACCCGGGCCAGCCCTTTGTCCAGCCAGGTCTCGATCGTGGCCATGTCGCGGATGCCGCCGCCCAGCTGGGCCGGTACCTCGCAGGACTTCAGGATCGCCTCGACCGGGGCGGCGTTCACGGGTTCCCCGGCGAAAGCGCCATTCAGGTCCACCAGATGCAGCCATTCACAGCCGGCTTCGACAAACGCGCGGGCCTGGGCGGCGGGGTCCTCGTTGAAGACTGTGGCCTTATCCATCTCGCCGCGCAGAAGGCGCACGGCCTGGCCGTCTTTCAGGTCGATTGCGGGGTAGAGGATCATGTCGGGCGGCCTTCTCGTGACTGGTACTGGCGCGGGATATGGCACAGGCGGGGCAGGGGATGCAACGCGACGCAAAGTCAATCTTGCCGGAACGGGTGCCGGCGGTCAGACTGCCTGCAAAACAGGGAGGACACCATGAACAAACTTGCTCTGGCCGCTGCTGCGGCGCTGGTCACCATGGCCACTGGCGCACGTGCCGATGACCCGGTCGACGGGCTTTGGAAAACCCAGCCGGGGGATACCGGCGGATATCTGCACGTTTCGATCAGCCCTTGCGGCAGCGCCGTTTGCGGCATCATCGACAGCGCGTTCGACAAGGACGGAAACCAGCAGCTGGATTATGAGAACCTGGGCAAGAACATCATCTGGGACATGGTCGCGGATGGCGGAGGCAGCTACAGCGGCGGCAAGATCTGGGCACCGGACCGGGACAAGACCTACAACTCCAAGATGTCGCTGGACGGTCAGAACAAGCTGACGGTCAAGGGTTGCGTTGCGGGCGGCCTGATCTGTCGCGGCCAGGCCTGGACCCGCGTGCAGTAACCGGTCAGGGGGCCCAAGTCAGGAAGTTTCCGATCATCCTCAGGCCCACATCCTGGCTTTTTTCAGGGTGAAACTGCATCCCGATCATCGTGTCGCGGCCGATTACGGCCGTGACCGGCCCGCCATAGTCCACATGGGCCAGACGCTGCGCCGGATTGGCGACGCGGAAATGGTAGGAGTGGACGAAATAGACGTGATCGCCTGAGTTGACGCCGTCGAACACCGGGTGCTCGCTCTCGATCACCAGATCGTTCCACCCCATATGCGGAACTTTAAGCGCTCGGTCCGTGGGCTCGATCCGCACCACGTCTCCGGTCACCCAATTCAGGCCTGGCGTGTCGGTATATTCGCGGCCCGTGGTCGCCATCAGCTGCATGCCGACGCAGATACCTAGGAATGGGCGGCCTTTCTGCTCGACCGCTTCGACCATCGCATCGTGGATGCCCTTGTGCCCGCGCAGCTCGGCCGCGCAGGCGGGAAAGGCGCCGTCGCCGGGCAGCACCAGCCGATCGGCGCGCGCCACCACATCGGCGTCCGAAGTCACGACGACCTCGCCCGCGTCCAGCTCGCGCGCCATGCGTTGAAACGCCTTTTCCGCCGAGTGCAGGTTGCCGCTTTCGTAGTCGATGATCGCGGTCAGCATCTAGAGCGCGCCCTTGGTGGATGGAATCGCATCCCCCTTGCGCGGATCGGTCTCGACCGCTTGGCGCAGGGCGCGGGCGACGGCCTTGAACGCCGCCTCGGCGATGTGGTGACTGTTGAGGCCGTGCAACTGGTCGATATGGAGGGTGATGCCGCCATGGGTGGCCAGCGCCTGAAAGAACTCGCGCACCAACTCGGTGTCGAAACTGCCGATCTTGGGTGTCGGCAGGTCCACGTTCCAAACCAGAAACGGTCGGCCCGACAGGTCCAGCGCGCAGCGCACCTGCGCGTCATCCATCGGCAGGTGGCACTCGCCATACCGCCGGATGCCTTTCTTGTCCCCCAGCGCCTGCGTCAGCGCCTGACCCAGCGCGATGCCGGTGTCTTCGACGGTGTGGTGGTCGTCGATGTGATAGTCGCCCTTGGCCCGGATCGTCATGTCGATCAGGGAATGCCGCGCCAACTGGTCCAGCATGTGATCGAAGAACCCCACGCCGGTCTGGTTGTCATAGGTGCCGGTGCCGTCGAGGTTGACCTCGACCGAAATCGCGGTCTCGGCGGTCGTGCGGCTGATCGAAGCTGTGCGCATTGGCGAAATCCTCTTGCTACAGGGGCGCTTATAGACGGGGACGGGCGGGGGATTCCAGTCAGATCGTTTCGGTCGCGGCCAACTGTTGCAAGGGATTGCACCCGGCTGCCCGGCGTGCCAGCTTGCGCGCAAGGAAACAAACAAGGTCATTGCAAATGTCCACCTGCGTCTTCATCCAGATCCGCTGCAAACCCGGCACCACCTACAAGGTCGCCGAAGAAATCGCGCTGCGCGAGATTCATTCGGAGCTGTATTCGACCAGCGGAGAATGGGACTTGCTGCTCAAGCTCTACATCCCCAAGGACCAGGACGTGGGGCATTTCATCAACGAACGGCTGCTGGACATTCCCAACATCGAACGGTCGCTGACCACGATGACGTTCAAGGCGTTCTGAAAACGCACACCGATCCGGCCTATATGCGGCTGGGTCGGACCCGACTATGTGTTCGGAAAAAGCTGACATCTGGAGCGGGCGATGAGATTCGAACTCACGACCCTTACCTTGGCAAGGTAATGCTCTACCCCTGAGCTACGCCCGCAAACAGATATCTTGTATGACCTTTCGGTCCTCGTTGGAGCGGGCGATGAGATTCGAACTCACGACCCTTACCTTGGCAAGGTAATGCTCTACCCCTGAGCTACGCCCGCGCCGTCGAGTGAGGCGTGAACTATAAATTCTGGCGGAAAGCTGCAAGAGGAAAAACGCACGAAAACCGAAAAAATTTTCCGACGGAACAGCGCCGCGCGGCCGTTCAAAACCTGAAACACCCGGCTGAGACGATAGTGGAGGCGAAATGAGGGGCAGGGTCGAGAATTTGAAGCTTGTGGCCTTGGCAGGCGCAATCCTGCTGGCGTTGATGGCCGGTCAGCCGGACAAACACCGCCAAGAGCACAGGGAGTCAATGGTTGTGATGCAAGTCCGGACACTGGCGTCCAACGGCTGACAGGGTTTCGTCGTCAGACTTTTGCCACTTTCTAAATTTAGTGTATTCGTTAATCTCTATTTGTCCGCAATCCGTGTCGTGATGCGTTCGTCCCGGATAGCTCGGAAGGAGTTAGTGATGCATAAGATTTCTTCAATTTCGCGGGTCGTGGCGACATCGATATTGCTGGCCGGGGCGGTCGGCTTCGTTGCGGTTGTGGCCACGCCTGACATTGCGATTGCCAAGAACGGAAATGGCAACGGCAACGGTGGGGGCAAAGGCGGCGGCAACGATGGCGGCAACGGCAAAGGAGCCGACAAGGCCGGCGACCGCGGAAGCGCCAAGAGCGGCAATTCCGGGCGCAGCAACGCCAGCAAAGGCAAATCGGGTCAGGGCAAAGGTTTCCTGTCCGGATTGGGGCTGTCCAAGCCCAAAACCGAGCGCAAGTCAGCCAAATCGAATAACCGCAGCACCGGGCAGAACGGGTTCGTGGCGAAACTGGACAACCTGTTCAAAGGGAAAAAGAAGGCCGAGATACCGGTCCGGAAGGCAAGAGCCGCGCCCGTGACTACGGTGGTGGAAGAACCCTATGTCAAACCCAGCAAACACGGCAAGATCGCGTCCGAACTCAAGGGATTGAATGCTGCTCATGCCAGCCAGACGGCTTTGATGAACGCGGCCCCGAACAGCATGCCGGGCAAGCTTTACAGCTATCAGCAGAGTATACTTGGTTTCTCTGGCGCGGCCGAGGATCTTGAACAGCGCGAACGGGAATTGGCCGACCTGCAAGGCTTGACCGACTCCGAGATCGAAGACCAGTTCGCGCCGACCGAGGAAGAAGCCGCCGAAGGCATCACCGCGCAGGAAAAGTATGAAGCCGCCGTGGCCGAGGCCGAACAGGCCGTGACCGAGGCCGAAGACGCGCTGGCCGAGGCTGATGATCCGCGAGAGGCGCTGGACACGCTGACCGGCGGCCGCGACCTGTCGGATCCGGCGTTGCATGAACTGCACGACCTGTTGGGCCTGCCTGCGCCGATCGATCAGGAGGACGAGGTTTCGATCGACGACACGCCGGACCAGTTGCCGCAACAGCCCGTCGCGGAAACCAGCGACGGCTGAACGGGTAGAAACGAAAAAAGGCGCGCCGTGGGGCGCGCCTTTTTTGTGACGATACTGGTCACTCCAGTTCGATCAGCAGGTCCTTGGCGTCGATCTGGCCGCCGGGCTGGACATGCACCGCCTTCACGGTGGCGTCGCGCTCGGCATGGATGCCGGTTTCCATTTTCATCGCCTCGATGGTCAGCAGAAGGTCGCCTTCCTTGACTTCCTGGCCTGCGGTCACGGCCACGGTCGACACCACGCCCGGCATTGGTGCGCCGACATGGTTGGCGTTGCCCGGCTCGGCCTTGGGCCGCTGAATGGTCGAGGCCTGGACCATCCGGTTGGGCACCCGGATCACGCGGGGCTGACCGTTCAGTTCGAAGAACACCTTCACCTCACCCTTTTCGTCGGTCTCGCTGATCGCCTGGCACCGGATTTCCAGCGTCTTGCCGGGGTCGATCTCGGCCGAGATCTCCTCGCCCGGCTCCATGCCGTAGAAGAATGTCTTGGTCGGCAGGGTGCGCACCGGGCCATAGATCCGGTGACGGCCCATGTAGTCCAGGAACACCTTGGGATACATGAGGTATCCGTTCAGGTCCTCGTCATCGACCTCCTTGCCCTCCAGTAGTTTCGATAGCTCGGCGCGGGTGGCCTCCAGATCGATCGGCGGCAGGTGTTTGCCGGGGCGCTCGGTATTGGGTTTTTCAACCTTCAACACCTTCTTGACGATCTTCTCCGGGAAGCCGCCCGGTGGCTGGCCCAGGTTCCCGCGCATCATGTCGATGACCGAGTCGGGGAAGGCGACATCGACATCGGGGTCTTCGACCTGCTCACGGGTCAGGCCCTGGCTGACCATCATAAGCGCCATATCGCCCACCACTTTCGAGGACGGCGTCACCTTGACGATGTCGCCGAACATCTGGTTCACGTCCGCATACATCTGCGCCACCTCGTGCCAGCGTTCCTCCAGCCCCATCGACCGCGCCTGCGCCTTGAGGTTGGTGAACTGGCCGCCTGGCATCTCGTGCAGATAGACCTCGGAGGCGGGGGCCTGCAGCCCGGATTCGAAGGCCGCGTATTGGCCGCGCACCGCCTCGAAATAATCGCTGATCTCGCGGATCGCCTTGATGTCCAGCCCGGTGTCGCGGTCGGTGTGGCGCAGGGCCTCGACCACAGTGCCCAGCGTCGCCTGGCTGGTATTGCCCGAGAAGCTGTCCATCGCGCAGTCCACCACGTCCACGCCCGCCTCGCTGGCCGCCAGGATGGTGGCGCTGGCGATGCCGGCGGTGTCGTGGGTGTGGAAATGGATCGGCAGGCCGACCTCTTCTTTCAGTGCGCGGATCAGAACCCGCGCGGCGGCGGGTTTCAAGAGACCGGCCATGTCTTTAAGGCCCAGAACATGGGCACCGGCATCGCGCAGTTCCTTGGCCATGCCGACATAGTATTTCAGGTCATACTTGGCGCGGTTCGGATCAAGTATATCGCCGGTATAGCAGACGGTGCCTTCGCAGATCTTGCCGTTCTCGATCACCGCGTCCATCGCCACGCGCATGTTCTCGACCCAGTTCAGAGAGTCGAACACGCGGAACACGTCGATATTCTTGGCGGCCTGGCGCACGAACTCCTGCACCACGTTGTCGGGATAATTGGTATAGCCCACCCCATTGGCGCCGCGCAGCAGCATCTGGGTCATCAGGTTGGGCATGGCCTCGCGCAGGTCGCGCAGGCGCTGCCACGGGCATTCCTGCAAAAAGCGATAAGCCACGTCGAACGTTGCCCCGCCCCAGCATTCGACAGAGAACAGCTGCGGCAGGTTCGCGGCATAGCTGGGTGCCACGCGGATCATGTCGATCGAGCGCATGCGGGTGGCCAGAAGCGACTGGTGCCCGTCGCGCATGGTGGTGTCGGTGATCAGCAACTGGCGCTGGGCCTTCATCCAGTCGGCCACGGCCTGCGGGCCTTTCTGTTCCAGCAGGTTGCGTGTGCCCATCAGCGGTTCGGCCTTGGGCGCGGGGGGCTTCGGTTCTTTCAGGTCGGCACGCGGGCGCGGGCGATCCTTGGTCTCGGGATGCCCGTTGACCGTGATGTCGGCGATATAGGTCAGAACCTTGGTGCCCCGGTCGCGGCGCTTCTTGAACTGGAACAGCTCGGGCGTCTCGTCGATGAACTTGGTGGTGTATTCGTTCGACAGGAAGGTCGGGTGCTTCAGCAGGTTCTCGACAAAGGCGATGTTGGTTGAAACGCCGCGCACGCGGAACTCGCGCAGGGCGCGGTCCATGCGGGCGATCGCCTTTTCCGGCGTGGGCGCCCAGGCGGTGACCTTGGTTAGCAGCGAGTCGTAATACCGCGTGATCACCCCGCCGGCATAGGCCGTGCCGCCATCCAGCCGGATGCCCATGCCCGTGGCCGAGCGATAGGCCGTGATGCGTCCATAGTCGGGGATGAAGTTGTTGAGCGGATCCTCGGTGGTCACACGGGTCTGCAGCGCGTGGCCGTTGAGGCGAATCTCGTCCTGGCTGGCCTTGCCGGTGGCCTCGGCCAAGGTCTTGCCCTCGGCGATCAGGATCTGCGCCTGCACGATGTCGATGCCGGTGACCTCTTCGGTCACGGTGTGTTCGACCTGGACGCGGGGGTTCACCTCGATGAAGTAGAACTTGCCGGTCTCCATATCCATCAGGAATTCCACCGTACCGGCGCATTCATAGTTCACATGCGCGCAGATGCGGCGGCCCAGGTCGCACAGTTCGACGCGTTGTTCTTCGGTCAGATATGGGGCAGGGGCGCGTTCCACGACCTTCTGGTTGCGGCGCTGGACCGAGCAGTCGCGTTCATACAGGTGATAGATCTGCCCGTGCTTGTCGCCCAGGATCTGCACCTCGACATGGCGGGCGCGAGTGATCATCTTTTCCAGATAGCCCTCACCATTGCCGAACGCGGCCTCGGCCTCGCGGCGGCCTTCCAGAACCTTCTCCTCCAACTCGTCTTCGGAATAGATCGGGCGCATCCCGCGGCCGCCGCCGCCCCAGGACGCCTTGAGCATCAGCGGATAGCCGATCTCGGCCGCTTCCTTGCGGATTGCGTCCATGTCATCGCCCAGCACCTCGGTCGCCGGGATCACCGGCACACCGGCGGCAATCGCCACCTTGCGGGCGCTGGCCTTGTCGCCCAGGGCGCGCATGGTTTCAGCTTTGGGGCCAATGAAGGTGATGCCGTTTTGCACGCAGGCATCCACGAAATCGGGGTTTTCCGACAGCAGGCCATAGCCCGGGTGGATGGCGTCAGCGCCGCTTTCCTTGGCGACGCGGATGATCTCGTCGATCGACAGATAGGCCGCGACCGGGCCCAGACCCTCGCCGATGCGATACGCCTCGTCCGCCTTGAACCGGTGCAGGCCCAGCTTGTCCTCCTCGGCATAGACGGCAACGGTGCGTTTGCCCATCTCGTTCGCGGCGCGCATTACGCGAATGGCAATCTCACCCCTGTTGGCGATCAGGATTTTCTTGAAGTCAGTCATGGCAAGTCCCGGTCTTTTGCATTTGGCCGTGTTAATAGACCGAGTTTGCACGCAGATATATCTGTAGTTCTGGGTAGAACCGGCATGTTATCGCTCGCAAACGCCGCCTATTGCGGCGTTTTATGGCACGTGCTGCATCGCGGCATCAATGTTTGCGGTAACATCCGGAAGATCTTTTAGCGTTGCGGCGCCCAATTGTCCCATATTTGCAAGCATATCCTGCCGCAGAATGTCGATGACATGGGCCGGGCCGCGCGCGCCCAATGCTGCAACGCCATAGAGGAAAGCCCGCCCCAGCATGACCAGATCGGCGCCCAAGGCGCGCGCCCGCAGAATATCCAGCCCGCCCGAAACGCCGCCGTCGAAGATCAGCGGCAGGTCGGTCGCAGCGCGGATTGCGGGCAGCATGTCGATGCTGGCCGGCGCGCCATCGAACTGGCGGCCACCGTGATTCGACACCCACAGAGCGTCGATCCCGGCCTTCTTCAGCCGCTCGGCATCATCGGGGCGCAGCACGCCCTTTATGATGAGCGGCCCCTGCCAGTGGTCGCGCAACCACTTGACATAATCCATGCCCGGAGAGGTCCTGAGCAGGTATCCGATATGCGCCGTGGGCGGCAGGTTGGCGGTGCCGTCGATATATTTGTCCAGCGTGCGCATCCGGGGCTTGCCGTGACGCGCCATGCCCCAGGCCCAAGCCGGGCGGGCGGCGATCTGCGCCAGCAGGCGCGGCGTCAGGCGCGGCGGATGGGTCAGGCCCGAGCGGGTCTGCCGTTCCCGGCGCGAGGCCACGGGCACATCGACCGTCAGCACAAGAGTGCCGAACCCGGCGGACCGGGCGCGGTTCAGCAGGTCGGTACGAATCTCGGGGTCCTTGGGCGGGTACAATTGGAACCAGGCGTCTGGGCCGATATGCGGGGCCATGTCCTCGGGGCTTTGGCTGGCGACAGTGGACAGAACATAGGGAATGCCCGCCTGCGCGGCGGCGCGGGCCATCAGCGCTTCGGCCCCAGGCCAGACCAGCCCGCACATCCCGATCGGAGCCATGCCGAAGGGCAGGGGGTAGTCGCGCCCCGAAAAGCGGGTGCCGGTGTCGAATTCCAGCGGGCCTTTCAGGATGGCGGGCAGAAACCCGATGCGGTCCAGCGCCGCCCGGTTGCGTCTGAGCGCGGTCTCAGCCCCGGTGCCGCTGTCGACATAGTCCCAGACAAAGCGCGGCAGCCGACGGCGTGCGCGGCGCTTCAGATCCTCGATCCCCGGATAGGTGCTGTGCAGGTCCATGTCGATTGATCCGACCTGAGGCCCGATTCGGCAAGGGTTTCAGACAGATGCACCCCAAGCCCCGCAGCAATGCAGCCATCGGGTGGAAAATCTGAAAGATCGTGCGAACAAGCCGTGAACAAACCCTTTCCCTCGGCGCGCTTCCGGCTTAGTTTGGGCGCATGAGCAGTTTCGATGAAAATGACGCCTTCGAAGGCGCTTCGCTGTCGGCCCGCGCCATGGCCGCGCTTCGGCCCGAGGCGGACTACTTGAATGAATTGAACCCGGCCCAGCGCGAGGCGGTCGAGCTATTGGATGGCCCAATCCTGATGCTGGCCGGGGCGGGCACCGGCAAGACCAAGGCCCTGACCACCCGCATCGCACATCTGCTGAACACCGGGCGGGCCCGCCCGAACGAGATTCTGGCCGTAACCTTCACCAACAAGGCCGCGCGCGAGATGAAGGAACGGGTCGGCCGCCTGCTGGGCCAGCCCGCCGAGGGAATGCCGTGGCTGGGCACCTTCCACTCGATCTGTGTCAAGCTGCTGCGCCGCCATGCGGAACTGGCGGGGCTGAAGTCGAACTTCACCATTCTGGATACCGACGATCAGCTGCGCCTGCTCAAGCAGCTGGTGCAGGCGGCGAACATCGACGACAAGCGCTGGCCCGCGCGGATGCTGGCCGGCATCATCGACGACTGGAAGAACCGTGCCCTGACGCCCGACAAGGTCCCCACCGCCGATGCCGGGGCCTACAACAACAAGGGCGTCGAGCTTTATGCCCAATACCAGACCCGCCTGCGTGAGCTGAACGCAGTGGATTTTGGCGACCTGCTGTTGCACATGGTCACCATCTTCCAGACCCACGCGGACGTGCTGGAGCAATACCAGCGCTGGTTTCGCTACATCCTCGTGGACGAATACCAGGACACCAACATCGCCCAATACCTGTGGCTGCGGCTGCTGGCGGGCGGGCACAAGAACATCTGCTGCGTGGGCGACGACGACCAGTCGATCTATGGCTGGCGCGGGGCCGAGGTGGGCAACATCCTGCGGTTCGAAAAGGACTTTCCCGGCGCCCATGTGGTGCGGCTGGAACAGAACTACCGCTCGACCCCGCACATTCTGGCTGCCGCCTCGAACGTCATTCGCGGCAATGAAAGCCGTCTGGGCAAGGAGTTGTGGACTGCTGCAAAAAACGGCGAAAAGGTCCGACTGATCGGCCATTGGGATGGCGAAGAAGAGGCCCGCTGGATCGGAGAACAGATCGAAGACCTCGTTAGTGGAAATTCTTCAATAGCTAAACGCAGGCAAAACTCTCGATCAGAACAAATGATGAGGGAAGTGGAGCGTCTTGATGAGCTGGGTGCACTGCGAAAGCTAAATAGCAGAGAGCAGGTACTTGAGCAGTTAAAGGAGCACGACAGCTTCTTTGCGGACGAAGGCTTTTGGGCGGAAGAAAACAACAAGGACCTCGTTTGGGAATTAACAATGCGGAAACGGGAAGGGCTTTCTTTGGAGGAGCCTTTCCAAAAATTTGATCTCGATGAAATCGCCATCCTCGTGCGCGCCAGCCACCAGATGCGCGCCTTCGAGGACCGATTCCTGACCATCGGCCTGCCCTACAAGGTGATCGGCGGCCCGCGATTCTATGAACGAATGGAGATCCGGGATGCCATGGCCTATTTCCGGCTGGTGGTTTCCCCCGAGGACGATCTGGCCTTCGAGCGGATCGTGAACACCCCCAAGCGCGGCCTGGGCGACAAGGCGCAGCAGACGATCCAGCGTACCGCGCGCGAACATGGCGTGTCACTGGTTCAGGGCGCGCGGATGGCGGTGGAACAAGGGCTGATCAAGGGCAAGGGCGCCGCTGCCCTGCGCGAACTGGTCGACGGGCTGGCGCGCTGGAACGCGATGACCCGCGGCCCGCGGATCGAGATCGAGGATGATGCGGTCATCGACGACGGCACTGCACCTGTTCGCTACGGCCCGCCCGAGGTGTCGCATATCGAACTGGCGCAGATCGTGCTGGACGAATCCGGCTATACCGCGCACTGGCAGAACGACAAGACACCCGAGGCGCCGGGCCGGCTGGAAAACCTCAAGGAACTGGTCAACCAGCTGGACAATTTCGAGAATCTGCAAGGCTTCCTGGAACATGTCAGCCTGGTAATGGACAACGAACAGGACAGCGGTGGGCCCAAGGTCTCGATCATGACCCTGCACGCAGCCAAGGGGCTGGAGTTTCCGGCCGTGTTCCTGCCGGGGTGGGAGGACGGGCTGTTCCCCTCGCAACGGTCGATGGACGAATCCGGTCTCAAGGGGCTCGAGGAAGAACGGCGGTTGGCCTACGTCGGCATCACCCGCGCCGAAGAGGTCTGCACCATTTCCTTCGCCGCCAACCGGCGCGTGTTCGGGCAATGGCAGAACGCGATGCCCTCGCGCTTCATCGACGAGTTGCCCGAGGATCATGTCGAGGTGCTAACGCCTCCGGGCCTCTATGGCGGCGGTCAGATGTCGGCAGGCATCGAAACGCGCGCGGCGCAGGCCAACGTCTACAACTCGCCCGGCTGGAAACGGATGCAGGCGCGGCAGGGCCAATACGGCATGTCGCAGCCGCGCGAATCCCGCGACACCGTGATCGACGTGACGGCCGTGGCCAGCTTCACGCTGGGCGAGCGGGTGTTCCACCAGAAGTTCGGCTATGGCGGCGTGGTCGGGATCGAGGGGGACAAGGTTGAGGTCGAGTTCGACAAGGCCGGGACAAAGAAGGTCGTCGCCCGCTTCCTGACCGCCAAGGACGACGTGCCGTTCTGATCCAGCGGAATGTGCCTGCCGGCACATGCTAGATTTGTTGTTTTGCGCCCGGGCATGCCCGTGGCGCCTTTTTCATGCCCGAAATAAAAAACGGCGGTTCCCAGGGAGGAGGAGGGGAACCGCCGTTCTTGGCAACATCAGAGCAGGGAGGAGGAGAGCCCTGATGCATCCGAACCCGGGTTTTGCCCGGTATCTGAAGCGCGCGGTGACACCAGGGAGGAGGAGGGGTGCCACCGCGCTCTTTTCACATCGGGAAGGGAGGAGGAGAACCCGATGCATCCGTTCCCGGGTCTTGCCCGGTATCTCGAAGTGCGCGGCGACGTCAGGGAGGAGGAGGACGCCGCCGCGCGCTTTCAACATCAGGGCAGGGAGGAGGAGAGCCCCGATGTATCGGCTTCCGGCAGGTTGGGGCCGGTATAGGGTGCGGCAGCACCAGGGAGGAGGAGAGATGCTGCCGCTGAAATACAGGTCCTATGGGAGGAGGAGTGGACCTGATCTCGGTATTTCGTTGCGCTCAGCGCGCGTACTGTTCCTCGGCGGCCTGCATGGCCAGGCGACGGATCATCGAGCGGTGCAGGCCCAGGTCGGCCAGTTCGCGATCCGACAGCTCGGACAGTTCGTTCAGAGTCTGGCGGTACAGGCGGTACCGTGCGAAACGGGTTTTTGCAGCTTCGATCAGCGACGCGAAGCGGAATGCCGAGGCGCTTTTGACTGCGCTGTTGGTGGATGCGACTGCCATGTTCGTTACCTAATCCGTTTGAGTGACTGCCGCGTGTCCACGGCGTTTTCTTGAAACCGAAAATAAGCGAATGCTGCGGGTGCACAATACCGAGCACCCTCAATGCCGCTATGCAGCAAATGCATAGATTGACGGGAGAATCCTCACTGCAGCCCAAAGATGCCAATAAAATATGGGTTTTTCGCAGATGCCCTGTGTGTGTCACGACGTGGGGCAAAAGCCGCCTTGTCAATTTTGCCAAAAATTTACGCGCGAAAAGTTGAGATTTCAGCGTTCTTGAGATGCCTTGAACTCGGGCAGGCCACATCAATGGGTGTGCATGGGATCAAACGGGAGATGCGGGATTTCGTGGGATCGACCTGGAAAACGGCTTGGTCTGCCGGGCTGAGAGGCGCAGTGATTCGGGTCGATCAGGGAGATTTCGCTAAAAAATCCGGTTTTGGTGATGAGCATCCGAAAAAAGTTGGGAATTCATGGGAAAAAGTCTTCAGTGAAGAAATGGTCTATATATTGTGTGCGTTTTGAAGATAGCTACAACTAGCGGTGCAAATGAGCTGTTTGTAGATTGGCGGAATGAGTGGTATTCCAGTGTGGATCTGGATTCGGGGAAAATTTCTCATTGATTTCCATGAATTCCCATGGCATCCCTTATTCATCCGATGAGGACGAGGCACATGGGGCGCCAAACGACCCCGAACCAAATAACAAACAGGTTTCATACAGGCATCTCGCTTTCATCACTCAACAGATCCGGCGCGCGGGCGAGCAGACATCCCCCCAGGTGGCGCGCGCAGCTGGACATCCCGCAAAGCGGGTCAATGCGGCGGGTTGATCAGTGGCAGCAGATCAACCCGCCGTTTTTCATCCGGGGGATGCGATTTTTGGTGGGGCGCAAGCGAAAGGGACAGTCGTCTTGGCGCGCAGGTTCAGAGGTGAAAGCCACCACAAGGTGGACGCGAAGGGCAGGGTGTCGATCCCGGCCTCATTTCGCCGCGTGCTCGAGGCCTCGGACCCCAACTGGCAGCCCGGCGGCAATCCCGAACTGGTGATCGTCTATGGCGACCATCGCCGTAAATACCTTGAATGCTATACGATGGAGGCGATCGACGAGGTCGATGCCAAGATCGACGCGCTGCCGCGCGGTTCGATGCAGCGAAAGATGTTGCAGCGCCTGTTCCACGGACAGTCCTTCCCGACCACAGTCGATGAAACCGGACGCCTTGTTCTGCCGGCCAAGCTGCGCAACAAGATCGGGCTTGAGGGCGAGGCGTTCTTCATCGCCGCGGGCGACACGTTCCAGATCTGGAAGCCTGAGACTTACGAGGCGGAGGAACTGGCCGCTACCGAAGAATGGCTGGACGACCTGCCCGAGGATTTCGATCCGATGCAGTTACTTGATGGCATCGAAGGTGCGTGACGGCATGGCCGGCGCGGATCACACTCCCAGCGACAAGCCCCATATTCCCGTTCTGCTGCGCCCCTTGCTGGACGCGGTCCAGCCGGTTTCGGGCACTTGGCTGGATGGTACCTTTGGTGCGGGCGGATACACGCGAGGGCTGCTTGAGGCCGGCGCCGACAAGGTGATCGGTGTCGATCGGGACCCCTTGGCGTTTGAAATGGCGGCGGATTGGGCAGCGGAATATGGCGACCGGCTGGTGATGCAGCCGGGTGTTTTCTCTCGAATGGATGAATATGCCAGCGACCTTGACGGCGTGGTGCTGGATCTCGGCGTCTCGTCCATGCAGCTGGACCAGGCCGAGCGTGGCTTTTCCTTCATGAAGGACGGCCCGCTGGACATGCGCATGAGTCAGGAGGGCGAAAGCGCAGCCGATCTGGTCAACACCGCCACCGAGACGCAACTGGCCGACATCCTGTTCCACTATGGCGAAGAGCGCGCCAGCCGTCGCATCGCGCGCGCCATCGTCAAAGCCCGTGCCGAGGCACCCATCACCACCACCCTGCGTCTGGCCGAAATCGTCGAATCCTGTCTGCCGCGCGCCAAACCCGGGCAGTCCCACCCGGCCACGCGGTCATTCCAGGCGCTGCGCATTGCGGTGAATGCCGAATACGAGGAACTGTTTCAGGGCCTGATGGCCGCCGAGCGAGCGTTAAAGTCGGGCGGGCAACTGGCCGTTGTCACCTTCCACTCGGTCGAGGACCGCATGGTCAAACGTTTTTTTCAATCGCGCGCGGGCAAGACCGGCCGTGCCAACCGCTATGCGCCCGAGATCCGGCAGGATCAGCCGCAATTCACGTTGAAGACCCGCAAGGCCATCGGCCCCGATGCGCAGGAGTTGCAGGACAACCCGCGCGCACGCTCGGCCAAGTTGCGGGTTGCTGTTCGTACCGATGCTCCGGCGGGGGAAATTGATGCCCGCGCCATCGGCATGCCCATAATCGGGGGAAAGGCAAGATGAAGAGTATTCTGTTTGCGTTGACTGCCTTGGGCGTTTTCGGGTTGGCCCTGTGGGCCTATCAGGAAAACTACCGCACCCAGCAAGTATTGAAGGAAACCCAGTCCTTGCAGCGCCAGATCGGCGCGGCGCAGGCGCGACTGGCAATATTGCAGGCCGAATGGGCCTATCTGAATCGCCCCGACCGCCTGCGTGAATTGGCCGACTTGAATTTCGAGCGTCTGGGCCTGCTGCCGCTGCGCGCCGAGCAATTCGGGCGCGCCGACCAGATCGCCTATGCCGAGGATCCCGACCTACCCATCGCCGACCCGATCGAACTGCAGGCGATCACCGACACTCAGGCCCTGGGCGAGGTGCAAATCCCATGACACGCACACCCCTCCGCCCGCTTGCCCGCATCCTTGAGGCCCGCGCCCGCGGTGAAAACCCCAAGGTGATCGAGCGCGAGAACATCCGCCGCCGCCATGAAGAGATGAAAGACCGCGCCCGCGCCCGCGCCGAGGGGCGGTTGTTGGTTCTGGGCGTGTTCTTCTTTTTGGCCTTCGGTGTCGTGGGGTTCCGCATGGGCGTTTTGGCCACGTCCGAGGCGCAGGAACCCGTCGCCAGCGCCCCCGGCGCCTCGATCGCGATGCAGCGGGCCAATATCGTCGACCGGCACGGGCGGATCCTGGCCACCAATCTGGATACCTATTCCGTTTATGCCCAGCCGCCGCTGATGATCGACCCGATCGGCGCCGCGGAAAAGCTGGCCGCGATCTTTCCCGATCTGGACAAGGACCGCCTGATCAAGGACTTCACCGGCAAGCGCAAATTCCTCTGGATCAAGAAACGCATCTCACCGGAACAAAAGCAGGCAGTTCATGACATCGGCGATCCGGGGATCCTGTTCGGCCCGCGCGAGATGCGGCTCTATCCCAACGGCCGGCTGGCCGCGCATATCCTGGGCGGGTCGGGCTTTGGGCGCGAAGGCGTCTCGGCTGCCGAGGTGATCGGTGTGGCCGGGGTGGAAAAACAGTTCGATGACTATCTGCGCGACCCGGCCAACGGCAACAAACCGCTACAGCTGTCGCTGGACCTGACCGTTCAGGCGGCGGTGGAACAAGTTCTGGACGGCGGCATGAAGATCATGAACGCCAAGGGCGCTTCGGCCGTGCTGATGAACGCCCATACCGGCGAAGTGATCGCTGCTGCGTCGCTGCCATCGTTCGACCCGAACGACCGTCCGCGCCCGCCGACCTCGGGGTTCGATCCTTCGGACAGCCCGCTGTTCAACCGCTATGTGCAGGGTGTTTACGAGCTGGGCTCGGTTTTCAAGATCTTCACTGCCGCGCAAGCGGTCGATCTGGGTCTGGTCAATGCCGACACGATCATCGACACCTCCGGTCCGATGAAAATCGGGCGTTTCCCGATCGGCGAATTCAACGGCAAGAATTACGGCAAGATCAGCGTCGCCGATGTGATCGTGCACAGTTCGAACCGCGGCACGGGGCGGTTGGCGCTGCAGATCGGTGCCGAGCGCCAGCAACAGTTCCTGGACGCGCTGGGCATGTTCGACCCCACGCCGTTCGAGATCGTCGAGGCCAAGGGCGGTGTACCGCTCAAGCCCAAGAAATGGGGTGAACTGAGCACCGTCACCATTTCCTACGGCCACGGCCTGTCGACCAGCGCGATGCATCTGGCGGCGGGCTATGCCGCAATCGCCAATGGCGGGCATTATGTCAGCCCCACGATCCTGCGCCGCAATGGGCCGCAATACGGGCCGCGCGTGATGTCGGAAAATGCCGCACAGCAATCGCTGATGATGCTGCGCAGGGTGGTAACGGACGGAACCGCCAGCTTTGGTGACGTGCCGGGTTATGCCGTGGCCGGGAAAACCGGAACCGCCGACAAGCCCAAGCCGCGCGGCGGTTACTATGATGACAAGGTGATCGCTACCTTCGCCTCGGTCTTTCCGGCCTATGATCCGAAATATGTACTGATCGTTGCGCTGGATGAACCGTCGATCCTGGCCTACGGCGAAAAGCGCCGCACGGCAGGCTGGACGGCGGTGCCCGTGGCGGCCGAGCTGATCGGCCGCATCGCGCCGCTGCTGGGCTTGCGTCCGCGGCTTGAGCCTGAGGATCGCGCTGCTATAACGCTGACCTCGAATTAGGCAGTCCGACAGAGGTGGGTCATGGGCGCAAGGTCAAAGAAACTCAGCCAGCTGGCCCTGACCGCGCGCGGCGGTGCCGACCCGGAGATTACCGGGCTGGCCGTGGACAGCCGTCAGGTCAAGGACGGCTTTCTGTTCGCGGCGCTGCCGGGGACGCGCGTGCATGGGGGCGAATTCATCCAATATGCCCTGCGTATGGGGGCTGCCGCCATCCTAACCGATGCCGAGGGCGCGCGGATCGCCGCTGATGAACTGGGCGCCTCGGACGCCGCCCTAGTGGTGGTGCAGGACCCGCGCCAGACGCTGGCATATAGCGCCGCATTGTGGTTCGGGGCGCAGCCGCGCACCATGGTGGCGGTCACCGGCACCAACGGCAAGACCTCGATTTCGACCTTCGTGCGACAGATCTGGACCGAGCTGGGCCATATGGCCGTCAATCTCGGCACTACAGGAGTCGAAGGCGCCTGGACGGCACCGCTAGCCCATACCACGCCCGAACCCATCACCCTGCATCGCTGTCTGGCCGAGGCCGCCGAGGCGGGCGTGACCCACGCCGCGATGGAGGCCTCGTCGCATGGGCTGGACCAGCGCCGGCTGGACGGCGTGCATTTGACGGCGGCGGGGTTTTCGAATTTCACCCAGGATCACCTGGACTATCACGCGACGTTCGAGGCGTATTTCGCCGCCAAGGCCGGCCTGTTCGACCGGGTTCTGCCGCAGGACGGAACGGCGGTCATCAACATGGATGACCCGAAAGGGGGCGCGATCCGTGATATGGCGCAAGCACGCGGTCAGACAGTTCTGACCGTGGGCAGCGGGGATGTTGACCTTTGCCTTTTGAATCAACGGTTTGACGCCACCGGGCAGGATTTGCGCTTTGCCTGGCGCGGCAAGACCTTCCAGACCCGGCTGAACCTGATCGGCGGGTTTCAAGCCGAAAACGTTCTGCTGGCCTGCGGGCTGGTCATCGCCAGCGGAGACGAGGCTGAGCATGTCTTCGACACCCTGCCGCATCTGACTACGGTGCGGGGGCGGATGCAGTTGGCCGCGACGCGCAGCAGCGGCGCGGCGGTGTTCGTCGATTACGCACACACGCCCGACGCTGTGATCACCGCCTTGCAGGCGCTGCGCCCGCATGTGATGGGCCGGTTGATCGCCATCGTCGGCGCGGGCGGCGACCGGGATGCGACCAAGCGCCCGCTGATGGGCCGCGCCGCGGCCGAGAACGCCGATATCGTCTTTGTCACCGACGACAACCCGCGCTCGGAAGACCCCGCCGCCATCCGCGCCGCGGTGATGGCCGGGGCCCCCGACGCGACCGAGGTTGCCGACCGGGCCGAAGCCATCCTGCGCGGCATAGATGCATTGCAACCGGGCGATGCGCTGCTGATCGCGGGCAAGGGGCACGAGACCGGGCAGATCGTGGGTGACCAGGTTCTGCCGTTCGATGACGTGGAACAGGCTAGCATCGCCGTGGCCGCACTGGACGGGAGGGTCGCATGACACTCTGGACTGCATCCGAGGCCGCCGCCGCGACGGGCGGACGGGCCACGACCGATTGGCAGGCGCGCGGCGTGTCCATCGATACGCGCACGCTGCAACCGGGCGACCTGTTCGTGGCGTTGAAAGCTGCGCGCGACGGGCATGATTTCGTGGCGCAGGCGCTGGAAAAGGGGGCCGCCGCCGCGCTGGTCTCGCGGGTGCCCGATGGTGTGGCCCACGATGCGCCACTGTTGATCGTCAATGACGTACAGACCGCCCTCGAGGCGCTGGGCCGCGCCGCCCGTGACCGGTGCAAGGCCCGCGTGGTCGGGGTGACGGGCAGTGTCGGCAAGACCTCGACCAAGGAGATGCTGGCGACCATCCTGTCGGATCAGGGCCGCACCCATGCCAGCGTCGCTAGCTACAACAACCATTGGGGTGTACCGCTGACTCTGGCCCGGATGCCGCGCGACACCGAATATGCGGTGATCGAGATCGGCATGAACCACCCCGGCGAAATTGCACCCCTCGCGCGGCAGGCCCGCCCGCATGTGGCGCTGGTCACCACGGTCGCCGCGGTTCACCTCGAGGCGTTTGAGTCGGTTGCCGGCATAGCCCACGAAAAGGCCGCCATCTTCGAAGGATTGGAGGCCGGCGGCGCCGCAATCGTAAACGCCGACCTGGATCATACCGACATCCTGCGCACCTGCGCCGCCCGACATGGCGCTGTGATCGTGGACTTCGGCCGCACCGCGTCGGATTACCGTTTGATTGACGTTACCCAGTCGCCCACAGACATCCACGTGACCGCCGAGGCCTTCGGCCGACCTATTTCCTTCGGCGTGCAATCGGCGGGGACGCATTTTGCCATGAACGGCCTGGGCGCGCTTGCCGCCTGTGTCGCGCTGGGTATCGATCTGGACGCGGCCATTGCCGGCCTGGCCAAATGGGCGCCGGTTACGGGGCGGGGCGTGCGCGAGATGGTGACATTGCCGGATGGCGGGCAGATCGAACTGCTGGATGACAGTTACAACGCCAATCCGACCTCGATGGCGGCGGCGCTGGATGTGCTGGCGGCGGCGCAGGGCGCACGGCGCATCGCCTTTCTGGGCGACATGAAGGAGCTGGGATCACAAGAGCGCGCCATGCACGCAGGGCTGGCGGATGTGCCTGCTATGGTACGGATCGACAAGGTGCATTGCATCGGGCCGCTGATGCAGGCGCTGCACGGGGCCTTGCCCGAGGGCAAGCGTGGCCTGTGGTTCGAAACCAGCGCCGAAATGGCCCGGCATCTACCGGGTCTGGTTCAGGCGGGCGATGCGGTTCTGGCAAAGGGCTCGCTCAGCATGGCGCTGGCACGGATTGTTGACGGACTGCGGAAAATGGGGCAAGTGGGCGCGCTTGACGCATGACCACCCATGACCGCCGTGTGAGAAAGGCTTTTGGATGCTGTATTGGTTGACCGCCCTGTCGGATGGAGGGGATTTTTTCAACCTCTTCCGCTATATCACGTTCCGCGCAGGCGGCGCCTTTCTGACGGCACTGATCTTTGGCTTTCTATTCGGCAAGCCGCTGATCAACGTGCTGCGCCGGAAACAGGGCAAGGGCCAGCCGATTCGCGATGATGGCCCCGAAGGGCATTTTTCCAAGGCCGGCACACCCACGATGGGCGGGCTGCTGATCGTGGGGGCACTGGTGACGTCGACCCTGTTGTGGGCGCGTTGGGACAACCCCTATGTCTGGATGGTTCTGTTCGTGACGCTGGCCTATGCGGCCATCGGATTCGCGGACGATTATGCCAAGGTGTCCAAGCAGAATACCAAGGGCGTTTCCGGCAGGATGCGCCTGGCTTTGGGCATCATCATCGCCGCGCTGGCCGCGCTGTGGGCGACTCTGCACCACCCGGAGATGCTGCAGAACCAGTTGGCCGTGCCGATCTTCAAGGACACGCTGATCAATCTGGGTATCTTCTACATTCCGTTCTCGATCGTGGTGATCGTGGGGGCGGCGAATGCCGTTAACCTGACCGACGGGCTGGACGGGCTGGCCATCATGCCCGCGATGATCGCGGCCTCGACTTTGGGTGTGATCGCCTATGCGGTCGGACGCGTCGACTTTACCGAATATCTGGATGTACACTACGTCCCTGGCACGGGTGAGATACTGATCTTCACCGCCGCGCTGTTTGGCGGCGGGCTTGGGTTTCTGTGGTACAACGCGCCGCCCGCCGCGGTATTCATGGGGGATACCGGATCGCTGGCCTTGGGCGGCGCACTGGGCGCCATCGCGGTCGCCACCAAGCACGAGCTGGTTCTGGCCATTGTCGGCGGCCTGTTCGTGGTCGAGGCGCTGAGCGTGATCATCCAGGTGCTGTATTACAAACGCACCGGGCGGCGGGTGTTCCTGATGGCGCCGATCCATCACCACTATGAGAAAAAAGGCTGGGCCGAACCGACCATCGTGATCCGATTCTGGATCATCTCGCTGATCCTGGCGATGATCGGTCTGGCGACGCTGAAAGTACGGTAAGGCTCCCGCCGGGCGCAGCAGGCCTGCGGCCCGCCTGTACCCGTTGGGCCCGGCTCGCGCCAAGGGCGCGAGCCTGACGCCGCCCTTGCCAAGGGTCAATTCTTCGGTACAGGGTGGCGGCGCATTGGCAGATGGAAGAAGGTGCGCGGCATGATCCCGGTCAAAGGGTTTTCAGGACATAAGGTTGCGGTTCTGGGGCTGGGGCGGTCGGGCCTGGCCACGGCGCACGCATTGCGGGCTGGTGGGGCCGAGCCGGTGTGCTGGGATGACAACCCTGCCGCGCGCGAAAAGGCCGAGGCCGAGGGGTTCATGTGTCAGGACCTGCGACGGCAGGGCGCCTTTGACGCGATCGCCACCTTGATCGTTTCGCCCGGCATTCCCCATCTTTATCCCGAACCGAACCCGGTTGTTGCCGCCGCACTGCAGGCTGGCGTACCGGTCGACAATGACATTGGTCTGTTCTTCCGCTCGTTGGGCGGTGCCGAATGGGACAAGTTCGATGTGCCGCCGCGTGTGGTCGCCGTCACCGGTTCGAACGGGAAATCGACCACGGCCGCGCTGATCCACCACATCCTGACCCAGTCGGGGCGCGAGGCGCAACTGGCGGGCAATATCGGGCGCGGGGTGCTGGATATCGAGCCCTGCGGCGATGGATCTGTGGTGGTGCTGGAGCTTTCCAGCTATCAGACCGAGCTGGCGCGTGCGCTGACGCCCGACGTGGCGGTGTTCACCAATCTCTCGCCCGACCATCTGGACCGGCACGGGGGCATGGGCGGCTATTTCGCCGCCAAACGCCGCCTGTTCTCCGAAGGCGGTCCCGACCGCGCCGTGATCGGCGTGGACGAGATCGAAGGCGCTTTTTTGGCAGGGCAACTTGCCGAAGGGCCGGGCGACGACCGGGTGATCCGCGTCTCGGTGGCGCGCAAATTGGCCGGCCCGGGCTGGCAGGTCTTTGCCCGCAAGGGGTTCCTGTCGGAATACCGCAAAGGGCGGCAGGCCGCTTCGATCGACCTGCGCGGCATCAAGGGCCTGCCCGGCACCCACAACCATCAAAATGCGTGTTCGGCCTATGCTGCCTGCCGCGCGCTGGGGCTGGCGCCCAAGATGATCGAGGACGCGATGCACAGCTATCCGGGTCTGCCGCACCGCAGCCAGATCATCGCTGAGGCGAATGGCGTGACCTTCGTAAACGATTCCAAGGCCACCAATGTCGACAGCGCGGTCAAGGCGCTGGGCGCGTTCAGGAAGATCCGCTGGATCTGCGGCGGGCTTGAGAAAGAGGGCGGCATTGCCGCGCTGAACGACGCGACCGACGAGGTTCTGTGCGCCTATGTGATCGGGCGCGAGGCGGCCGCGTTTGCCATGCAGTTGTCGGTCGAAACCCGCGTCTGCACCACCATGGCCGAGGCGGTGGAGCAGGCCATGTGCGACGCCGCGCCGGGTGAAACTGTACTGCTAGCCCCCGCGGCGGCCAGTTTCGACCAGTACGACAATTTTGAACAGCGCGGCGATGATTTCGTGGCGCAGGTGAAACAGCGGTTGTGATCCCGACATTTGCAATGAACCGCCGATTGCGCCAAGGTGAACCGCCATCGGCTTGACGCGCCTCAAAAATCCAGATTTGCGTCAGGCGAAACAGACACGAGGTCAAAACGATGCCGAACCGTAAGCTTTCCCTGATCCTGCCCGCGCTTCTGACTGTGGCGGCCTGCGCCGATGTCGGCGCGAACTACCAGCCTATCGTCGATGGTCCGGTCAGCCCCAACTACAACGCTGACCTGGCCCAGTGTCAGGCCCTTGCGCGCCAGCAGGGCACCGTCGACGCCAATACCGCGCGCAGTGCCGCGGTCGGTGCGGCCGGGGTGGCCGGCACCAAGGCCATCATCGACGACAGCGCCAGCGATCTGGGCCGTGCGGCCGTGGCCGGTGCATTGGTGGGCGCGGGCGCCAGCGCCATCTCGAACACGCAAAAGCAGGAAGTCATCGTGCGCAACTGTATGCGCGGCCGCGGCTACAACGTCGTAGGCTAAACGCGAGCGGCGATTGCTTTTCCGGCGGCGTGGCCCGAGGACCACGCCCACTGAAAATTGTATCCCCCTAGCCATCCGGTGACATCCACCGCTTCGCCAATCGCAAAGAGGCCGGGGACATCCCTGGCCTCCATCGTTTTGGACGACAGGCCATCCGTGTCGATGCCGCCCAAGGTGACCTCGGCGGTGCGGTACCCTTCGGTGCCCGCAGGGGTCAGCGCCCAGTCGGACAGTACATCGTTCAGTGTCTGCAGTGCCGCGTCCGATTGATCGGCCAGATTGCCGTGCATCGGGATCTGGGCGCTCAGATACTCGACCAGGCGGGCGGGCAGGTGGCGCGCGAGTTCCGTGGTCAGGGCCTTCCGGCCGGCGCTTTGTCGCCGTTCGCGCAGCAGGTCCAACAGGGACAACTCGGGGATCAGGTTGACCCGGATCGCCTCGCCCTCGCGCCAGTACGAGGAGAGTTGCAGCACTGCTGGCCCGCTCAGGCCGCGATGGGTGAACAGCAGCGCCTCTTCGAAACTTGCGCGCGTATTCGACAGTCGCGCGGGGACGGAAACTCCGGACAGGTCCTTGAACCGCCCATCCGGAAAGGTGAACGGCACCAAGGCCGCGCGGGTTTCTGTCACGCGCAGGCCGAACTGTGCAGCAATGTCATAGGCCAGCCCAGTCGCACCCATCTTGGGGATGGATTTGCCCCCTGTGGCCACCACCAGGTTGGCACAGCTCAGGTCGTGCCGCGCGCCCTCGCGCTCGACCGATAGGGAAAATCCGGTTTCGGTCTTTCGCAGATCGCGCAGCGACGTATGCAACCACAGCTCGGCGCCCGCGCGGTCCATCTCGGCCAGCAGCATGGCGATGATCTGCTTCGATGAGCCGTCGCAGAACAGCTGCCCCAGCGTCTTTTCATGCCAGGCGATGCCGTGGCGGCCTACGAGGTCGATGAAGTCCCACTGGGTGTATCGTGCCAGGGCCGATTTGCAGAAATGCGGGTTCTGCGACAGAAAGTTCTGCGGCCCGGCGTGGAGGTTGGTAAAGTTGCACCGCCCACCGCCCGAGATGCGGATCTTTTCCCCCGGCGCCTTGGCGTGGTCGATCACCAGAACACGACCGCCGCAATGGGCGGCGCACATCATGCCGGCGGCTCCGGCGCCCAGTATGATCGTGTCAAATCGCATCCCCCGCCCTTGGCGCGGATTGACGCCAATGACAAGAGGAAGAGGCTGGCCTGAGGTGCATTTTCCCTGTAGACTCTTGAACAGATCCCGAAAACGGGACGGTAACGAGGCAGATAGTGGCGGTATCTCATGACTGAGATGGTGTATGGCGCGGTCCAGGACCAGCGCGGTGAACCGATCCTTCCGAAATGGTGGCGGACGATTGACCGCTGGACGATGTCCTGCGTGCTGATCCTGTTTGCGATCGGGCTTTTGCTGGGGCTGGCCTCATCGCCGCCGCTGGCGCAGCGAAACGGGTTCGATCCGTTCCACTATGTCGAGCGGCAGGCGTTGTTTGGATCGCTGGCGCTGATCGCAATGCTGCTGACCTCGATGATGTCGCCCACGTTGGTGCGACGGCTGGCGGTTCTGGGCTTTCTGGCGGCCTTCGTGGCGCTGGCCTTTCTGCCGATCTTCGGGACCGATTTCGGCAAGGGGGCGGTGCGCTGGTATTCGCTGGGCTTCGCCTCGGTCCAACCGTCCGAGTTTCTGAAGCCCGGCTTCATCGTCGTGGCCGCCTGGCTGCTGGCCGCGGCGCAAGAAATCAACGGTCCGCCGGGGCGGCTGTGGTCCTTCGCGCTGTGCCTGTCGATCGTGGGCATGCTGGTGATGCAGCCTGATTTCGGTCAGGCCTGTCTAATCCTGTTCGGCTGGGGCGTGATGTATTTTGTGGCCGGCGCGCCGATGTTTCTGCTGTTGGGTATGGCGGGGGCGGTCGTCTTGGGTGGCATGTTCGCCTACGCCAATTCCGAACATTTCGCCCGGCGCATCGATGGTTTCCTGAACCAGGAAGTCGATCCGACCACCCAGTTGGGTTATGCCACCAACGCCATCCGAGAGGGCGGCCTGTTCGGCGTTGGCGTGGGAGAGGGGCAGGTAAAATGGTCGCTGCCCGATGCGCATACCGATTTCATCATCGCCGTGGCGGCCGAGGAATACGGCCTGATCCTGGTGCTGATCATCATCGCGCTTTATGCGCTGATCGTCGTGCGCTCGCTGCTGCGGTTGATGCGCGAACGTGACATGTTCATCCGTCTGGCGGGCACCGGTCTGGCCTGCATGTTCGGTGTGCAGGCGATGATCAACATGGGCGTCGCCGTGCGCCTGCTGCCGGCCAAGGGCATGACACTGCCCTTCGTCAGCTATGGCGGCTCGTCGCTGATCGCGGGCGGCATCGCGCTGGGCATGCTTCTGGCCTTCACCCGCACCCGCCCACAGGGCGAACTGGGCGACATTCTGCGCGGACGGAGCTGATGACGAACCCTTATTTGCTGATCGCGGCTGGTGGAACCGGGGGCCACATGTTCCCCGCTCAGGCGCTTGCTGAGGCCATGGTGAACAAGGGTTGGCGCGTGCGCCTGTCCACCGACGCGCGCGGCGCGCGCTATACGGGCGGTTTCCCGCATTCTACCGAGATTGTCGAGGTGTCCTCGGCCACATTCGCCCGCGGCGGGCTGGCGGCCAAGGCGCTGGCCGGTCCCCGGATCGCGGCCGGAGTTGCCGGGGTGACGGCCCAGTTGCTGCGCAGCAGGCCGGACGTGGTGGTGGGGTTCGGCGGCTACCCGTCGATCCCGGCGCTGAGCGCGGCGGTGATGCTGCGTCTGCCCCGCATGATCCACGAACAAAACGGCGTTCTGGGGCGTGTGAACCAGCTGTTCGCCACCCGCGTTGCGCATGTGGCTTGCGGCGTCTGGCCCACCGACCTGCCCGAGGGCGCCCACGGTATCCACACCGGCAACCCCGTCCGGGCCGCCGTGCTGGAGCGCGCCGCCGCGCCTTACATCCCGCCCGGAGATTACCCGATGTCGGTGCTCGTGATGGGCGGCAGCCAGGGCGCCCGCATCCTCAGCGACGTGGTGCCCGGCGCCATCGCGGCACTGCCCGAGAGCCTGCGCCGGTACATCCGCGTTTCGCACCAAGCGCGCGAGGAGGATGCCGAGCGGGTCACCGCTTTCTACGCCGAACACGGGATTCTGGCCGAGGTCCAACCCTTCTTCCACGACGTCCCCCGCCGCATGTCCGAGGCGCAACTGGTGATCAGCCGCTCGGGTGCGTCGAGCGTGGCTGACATCTCGGTGATCGGGCGGCCCTCGGTCCTGATCCCCTTTGCTGCCGCAGCAGGCGATCACCAGACCGCCAATGCGCGCGGGCTGGTACAGGCGGGCGCGGCGATCATGATCCCCGAAAAGGCCCTTGACGTTCCCGCCCTGACCGAGCAAATCGCACTGGTTCTGACCAACCCCAAAGCCGCACAGAAAATGGCCCATGCCGCCCTGTCTGTCGGGGCGCCCGACGCGACCGAGCGTCTGGTGGCCCTTGTCGAACAGCTGGCGCAGAAGGAGACCCCATGAATCCAGCAACCAAACTGCCGCAGGATGTCGGACCGATCCATTTCGTGGGCATCGGCGGCATCGGGATGTCGGGCATTGCCGAAGTGCTGCTGAACCTTGGGTATCAGGTGCAGGGATCAGACCTTAAAGCCTCGAAGATCACCGACCGTCTGGCGTCGCTGGGGGCTGAGATTTTTGTGGGTCAGCGGGCTGAAAACCTCGACAATGCCGCCGTGGTTGTCGTTTCGACCGCGATCAAGCCGGGCAACCCAGAACTGGACGGCGCCCGTGCATTGGGCCTGCCGGTGGTGCGCCGTGCCGACATGCTGGCCGAGCTGATGCGGCTGAAATCCAACATTGCCATCGCCGGTACCCACGGCAAGACCACGACCACCACGATGATGGCCGAGCTGATGGTGGCGGGCGATTTCGACCCAACCGTCATCAACGGCGGCGTAATCCATGCTTACGGCTCGAACGCGCGGATGGGGCAGGGCGAGTGGATGGTGGTCGAGGCCGACGAATCCGACGGCTCGTTCAACCGGCTACCCGCGACCATCGCCATCGTGACCAATATCGACCCTGAGCACATGGAGCATTGGGGCGATTTCGACCGGCTGCGCGCGGGCTTCCACGATTTCGTCTCGAACATCCCGTTCTACGGTCTGGCGGTGTGCTGCACCGACCATGCCGAGGTTCAGGCACTGGTGGGCCGCATCACCGACCGCCGCGTGCGCACCTATGGGTTCAACGCCCAGGCCGACGTGCGTGCGGTCAACCTGACCTACAAGGGCGGCATTGCGCATTTCGACATCCACCTGCAATACGAGGACACGGTGATCGAGGGCTGCACCCTGCCGATGCCGGGCGATCACAACGTCTCGAACGCGCTCTCAGCCGTGGCCGTGGCCCGTCATCTGGGCATGAAGACCGCTGAAATCCGCGATGCGCTGGCCAATTTCGGCGGCGTCAACCGCCGCTTTACCAAGGTGGGCGAGGTTAACGGCGTCACCATCATCGACGATTACGGCCACCACCCGGTGGAAATCGCGGCGGTGCTCAAGGCTGCGCGTCAGGCGACCGAAGGCCGCGTGATCGCCGTGCATCAGCCGCACCGCTATTCGCGTCTGTCCAACCTGTTCGACGATTTCTGCGCCTGTTTCAACGACGCCGATGTCGTGGCCATTGCCGAGGTCTTCTCTGCCGGTGAGGATCCGATCGAAGGCGCCAGCCGCGATGATCTGGTGCAGGGCCTGATCCGTCACGGCCACCGCCACGCGCGCGCGCTGCTGGACGAAGGCGACCTGGAGCGTCTGGTACGCGAGCAGGCCCGGCCCGGCGACATGGTCGTCTGCCTGGGCGCGGGCACCATCAGTGCCTGGGCCAATGCGCTGCCTGGCCGGCTGAAGGTAAAACAAGCCGTTTGACGTTAGCAGGCATTTGGGTGCACAACTTGCGGATGTGTTCCTGCCCTGGCATGTGACTCATTTGCGGAGAGAGCCATGGATTATTCCGTTTTCTTTGCCGCCCTTTGGGTGATCTGCGCCACTGTCGTGGCGCTGTTGCCGATGCGCCTGCAATTTCCGCCGGGCATCGTACTACTGATCTGCGCACCAGTTCTGATCGTCTGGCTTGGCGTGGCCCATGGCTGGTTGATCGGAGCGCTGGCCTTTGCTGGGTTCGTATCGATGTTCCGCAACCCCATCCGGTATTACTGGCGAAAATGGTCGGGCCGCGAGGTGGGGCAATGAGTTGGTCGATCGCACTGGCCGCCCTTTGGGGCATCGCTGCCAATGTGCTGGCCATGATCCCCAGCAAGGACAACCACTGGACCCGCGCCTATGCGCTGATCGCGGTGGGCATCCCGATCCTGGGCTATGTCACTTACGAAAACGGCCCGTGGGTCGGCCTGTTCGTTCTGGCCGCCGGCATGTCGGTGCTGCGTTGGCCCGTGATCTACCTTGGGCGGTGGCTGCGGCGGCGGATTTGAACCTGCGTCTTGGAACGGGCTTGCCACGCCCCACCGAATCCGCGATCTAGCCTCAATGACCACTTTGCCAACGCCTCAAGGCCGCCTGACGCCGAACCGATCTCTGAACGACCTCACCTGGCTGCGTGTTGGCGGCCCGGCGGATTATCTGTTTCAGCCGGCTGACCTTCAGGATTTGCAGGCTTTCCTGCGCGATCTTCCGTCCGAGGTGCCGGTGTTCCCGATGGGCGTCGGCTCGAATCTGATCGTCCGCGACGGCGGGCTGCGGGCCGTGGTGATCCGACTGGGGCGCGGCTTCAACTGCATCTCGGTCGAAGGCACCACAGTCACCGCAGGGGCGGCCGCACTGGATGCGCATGTCGCGCGCAAGGCGGCGGATGCGGGGGTGGACCTCACCTTTCTGCGCACCATCCCCGGTTCCATCGGTGGGGCCGTGCGGATGAATGCCGGTTGCTACGGCAGCTATACGGCGGATGTTCTGAAATCGGCCACCATCGTCACCCGGCAGGGCGAGTTGGTCGAGCTGACGCCGGCCGACCTGAACTTCCGCTATCGCCAGTCCGACCTGCCCGAGGGTGCGGTGTTGGTGTCGGCCACGTTCCAGGGCCCGGCGGGTGACCCGGCTGACCTGCACGCCCGGATGGAGGCGCAGCTGAAAAAGCGCGACGAGACCCAGCCCACCAAGGACCGCAGCGCCGGGTCGACCTTTCGCAATCCGGCCGGGTTTTCCTCGACCGGGCGGGCCGATGATGTGCACGACCTGAAGGCCTGGAAGGTGATCGACGACGCCGGAATGCGCGGCGCCCGACGCGGGGGCGCACAAATGAGCCCCAAGCACTCGAACTTCCTGATCAACACCGGAAACGCCACCGCCGCCGACCTCGAAGGGCTGGGCGAAGAGGTGCGAAAAAAGGTTTACGAAACAAGCGGGATCACGCTAGAGTGGGAAATCATGCGGGTCGGTGATCCGCTGACAGATTAAAGCCCCGACCGTCAGACCAAAACAGGCAAATTCAGGCGACGGATCAAAGGCATAACGAAATACGGACCACCAGATAAGGTCCGGGGACATTGAGGCGCACGAACGTGGGTAGGTCGAGCAGGACAAACCCCAAAGTGGCGGTATTGATGGGCGGCCCCTCGGCGGAACGCGAGGTGTCTCTCAGCAGCGGGCGCGAATGCGCAGCCGCCCTTGTGGGAGAAGGGATCGAGGTCGTCGAACTGGACGCCGGTCCTGACCTTTGTGCGCGCTTGCAGGACATCAAGCCCGACGTTGTCTTCAACGCCTTGCATGGCCGCTGGGGCGAGGATGGTTGCGTGCAGGGTCTGCTGGAGTGGCTGCGAATTCCCTACACGCATTCAGGCGTGTTGGCTTCGGCGTTGGCCATGGACAAACAGCGCAGCAAAGAGGTCTTCCGCGCGGCCGGCCTGCCGGTGGCCAACAGCTTGATCGTTCCGAAATCGGACGTGATGGCGGGGCACGTCATGCCCGCGCCATATGTGGTCAAGCCCAACAACGAAGGATCGAGCGTCGGGATCTACCTTGTTTTCGAGGGGTCGAACGGCCCGCCGCAGCTGTCGGATGACATGCCCGAACAGGTCATGGTCGAGCAATACGTGGCCGGGCGCGAGCTGACGGTCACCGTGATGGGCGACCGCGCCCTGACCGTGACCGAGATCCTCACCGACGGCTGGTATGACTACGACGCCAAATACAAGCCCGGCGGGTCGCGCCACGTGCTGCCCGCCGATATCCCGCCGCGTATCTTCGAGCTGTGCATGGATTATGCCCTGCGCGCGCATCAGGTTTTGGGGTGCCGGGGCGTCAGTCGCACCGACTACCGCTGGGACGACGCCAAGGGCGAAGACGGCCTGTTCCTACTAGAGACCAACACCCAGCCGGGTATGACCCCCACCTCGCTGGTGCCTGAACAAGCCGCGCATCTGGGCATGACCTTCGGTCAGCTCTGCGCCTGGATGGTCGAGGACGCTTCATGCGATCGTTGACCGCCTCGCGCGCGCCAGACGTATATCGGCCCAAACCCCTTGCGGGGCCGGATGCAACATTTCAGGCTGGCGGCAATGCAAAGGCCCAGTCTGATCCCAAGCTGCGCCTGCGCGGTGGGCGTCTGTTCCGCCGTCGCACCGGGCGTGCCGATCCCGCCCCTTCGCGCCTCAGCTACCGTCTGCAGCGCTGGATGCTGACTCCAGGCATCCGGCGCGGCCTCAAGATCGGCCTGCCTCTGGGCGCTCTGGCCGCCGCCGTTGGCCTGTTCTTTGCCGACGAGACCCGGCGCGAAGCACTGACTGCGCAAGTCGACGGCGTAATCACCGCTTTCCAGGAACGTCCCGAATTCATGGTCAAGCTGATGGCGATCGACGGCGCGGGTTCCGACCTGTCCGATGACATTCGAGAGGTGGTGCCGCTCGATTTCCCCATCAGTTCGTGGGATTTGGATGTCGAGCAGATCCGCGAAACGATCACCGGGCTGGATCCGGTGAAGTCGGCCAGCGTGCGGATCCGGCCGGGCGGTATCCTGCAGGTGGACGTGGTCGAGCGTCAGCCGGTCGTCGTATGGCGCACGCGCGAAGGCCTCGAGCTGCTGGACGAAACCGGCGCGCATGTGGCGTCGATCGCTCGCCGGACGGAGCGGCCCGATCTGCCGCTGATCGCGGGCGAGGGTGCTGACAAGCATGTGGCCGAGGCGCTGGAACTGCTGCGCACCGCGCGCGGCCTGGGCGACCGTGTGCGCGGCCTGCTGCGGGTGGGCGAACGGCGCTGGGATCTGGTTCTGGACCGCAACCAGCGCATCATGCTGCCGACCGAGCGCCCGGTGCGTGCGCTGGAGCGGGTTCTGGCAGTGAACGAGGTTCAGGATCTTCTGGAACGGGACGTGGCCGTGGTCGATATGCGGCTCGGGTCGCGCCCGACCATTCGGATGACCGAAGCCGCCAGCGCAGACTGGTGGAATACAAAAGTGACAACGGGTAACGGGCAGTGAATACGATGATGACCGATCTTTATCAGTCTCAGCGCGCGATGCGCCAGATGCGCCAGCAGGCCATGCAGCGGGGGGTGGTCGCGATCCTCGATGTGGGGACATCCAAGATTGCCTGCCTCGTGCTGCGGTTCGACGGGACCGGTCGGCTGAGCGAGGACAATTCGATCGGCTCGCTGGCCGGGCAGACCGGGTTTCGGGTCATCGGCGCGGCCACCACCCGGTCGCGTGGGGTGCGGTTTGGCGAAATCACGGCCATGCAGGAAACCGAACGCGCCATCCGTACAGCGCTGCAGGCGGCGCAGAAGATGGCCGACATCCGGGTCGATCACGTGATCGCCTGTTTCTCGGGGGCCAATCCGCGCTCGTATGGACTGGACGCGCAGGTGGACCTGGACGGGCACGAGGTCACCGAGGCCGAGATCGGTCGCGTTCTGAATGCTTGCGACGTGCCCGACTATGGGGCGGGGCGCGAGGTGCTGCATGCCCAGCCGGTGAATTTCGCGCTCGACAACCGCTCGGGCTTGATCGACCCGCGCGGGCAGATGGGGCAGACGCTGGCCGTGGACATGCACATGCTGACCGTCGATGCGGTCGCCATCCAGAACCTGGTGCGCTGCATCAAGCGGTGCGATCTGGAGTTGGCGGGCATTGCCAACTCGGCTTATGTGTCGGGAATTTCGGCGCTGGTCGAGGACGAGCAGGAACTGGGCGCCGCCTGCATCGACATGGGCGGTGGATCGACCGGCGTGTCGATCTTCATCAAAAAACACATGATCTATGCCGACAGCGTACGCATGGGCGGCGATCACGTCACCAGTGACATTTCGATGGGGCTGGGGGTCTCGACCACCATCGCCGAACGGATCAAGACCTTCAATGGCGGCGTTCATGCCACTGGCGCCGATGACCGCGACATGATCGACATCGGCGCGGACACCGGCGACTGGGAACACGACCGACGCACCGTCAGCCGTGCCGAACTGATCGGCATCATGCGCCCCCGCGTCGAAGAGATTCTGGAAGAGGTCCGCCTGCGGCTGGACGCCGCCGGGTTCGACCACATGCCCAGCCAGCAGATCGTGTTGACCGGAGGAGGCAGCCAGATTCCCGGCCTCGATGGGCTGGCCAGCCGCATTCTGGGCCAGCGGGTCCGCCTGGGGCGGCCTCTGCGGGTGCACGGCCTGCCGCAATCGGCCACGGGGCCCGGCTTTTCCTCGGCGGTCGGATTGGCCCTGTTTGCCGCGCATCCGCAGGACGAATGGTGGGATTTCGAAACCCCGGTCGACAGCTCGGCCGTGCGCCCGTTCCGCCGTGCCGTGCGCTGGTTCAAGGACAACTGGTAAGGATGCTCAGCCCGGCCAGGCAAAGCTTCTGGCCGAGCGCATCATAGCCTCCATCGGGGGCGAGAACTTGCGGCCGGAAACGGTGATCATCGCCACCTCCCGGCTCACCTCGGGCTCAGTCAGCGGGCGCTGGACGAGGCCGGGCAGGGTCACCGAATATTCCGGCATGAAGGCAAAACCGATCCCGGCCAGAACCATCGCCTGCACCCAGTCCTCGCGTTCCGAACGAAACCGGGCATACAGCTCGACCCCCTTCGAATCGCAGACCGACATGACCATTTCGCGCAGTTCGCAGGCCAGCCGGTCGACGTAGTCCTGCCCCGAAAGCTCGGCCAGCGTTATGGCGTTCTTGCGCTGCAGCCGGTGCTCGGGCGGCAGAACCACCACGTAGCGTTCGGAATAGAGAGGGTGGACGCGGAACCTGTCGCGGATGTCGTCGCCCGCCGTCATCACCACCGCGTCCAGCTCGTCATCGGCCAGAAGGCTCTCCAACTCCGATACTGGGGCTTCCCTGACCGCCAGTTCCATGCCGGGGTGGTCGTGCTTGAAGGCGGCCAGAAATCGCGCCAGCCGCACATGCCCGATCGTCGGCATCACGCCAAGGCGGATCGGTGTCTTTTCCAGCAGGCGAAAGTTGCGGGCCAGAACCCGCGTGGCCTCGGTCTCTTCGAGGATGTGTTCGAGATGCGGCAGCATCGAACGGCCGAACTCGCTGAGAAGGATGCGCCGCCCCTCGCGGTGAAACACCGGCGCGCCCAGCTCCTCCTCCAGCGCCTTGATGCCCTTGGTCAGCGCCGGTTGCGACACGTCGCATTCCTCGGCCGCCTTGGTGAAATTAAGCGTCCGCGCCGCGGTCAGGACATAGCGGATCTGGGACATCTCCATGGCAACCCTCCCCTCGAAAACCACAGGGCAAGGATACAACACCCGGGCCAAACCGTCAGTTATCGAATGATAACGGTGCGCCCATAGTCCCGTGCGCCGGGTTCTGTTGAAATGCCCTCATTGACAGAAACGGTTTGTGAGAGGAGCACGAAATGCCTGTATTCATGGTGGAAAGAAATCTCAAGGGCATCAGCATGGAGGACCTCGCAGGCGCGCAGAAGGCAGCGATCGGGACGGCCGAGACCATGCGCGCCGGCGGTGACCAGATCCGCTATATCCGCTCGACCTTCTCGCCGGGCGACGGCCGTTGCATGTGCCTGTTCGAAAGCGACACGCCCGCCCAGGTGGCGCGGCTCAACGACACTGCCGGCCTGCCATATACCCAGATCGTCGAGGCGCTGGACCTGACTCCCTGAAAAATCAACGATGTGCGGCGGTTTTCGCCGCGCATTTGACCCGATTGCACGGTGACAGGATCAAGAGGCCGTGTTAGAGATTCACTCAGCACCCGGACAAGAGGTGCAGACCGAAGGCCGAGCAGGCTTTCTGAGAGTTCGGATACGTGACCTCCCCCCGCAACCCGGCGTTGCGGGCCGTTGGCGTGTTGTGTTGCCTCAGCTTCAACCCGCAACATCTGCCAGAGTCGGCGAAATACTGCAAGCGCGGGTCTGTTTTCTTCCATATTTTGTGGCAATTTTGCGTTTTTGGCGTGACGTTTGCCAATTCGGATTGTAGGATTGCAGATGGATAGGCAAGAAAATCCCGCATTGGCGGACATATAACAGGCGGACAGAGCATGACATTAAATCTTTCGATGCCCGGGCAGGATGAACTGAAGCCACGGATCACGGTATTTGGCGTTGGCGGGGCAGGCGGCAATGCCGTCAACAACATGATTGAAAAGCAACTCGACGGCGTGGATTTCGTGGTGGCCAACACGGACGCGCAGGCACTGCAGCAAAGCCGCTCTTCGGCGCGGGTGCAGTTGGGCATCAAGGTGACCGAGGGGTTGGGCGCGGGCGCCCGGGCTTCAGTGGGTGCCGCCGCCGCCGAAGAAAGCATCGAGCAGATTGTCGATCACCTGGCCGGCGCGCATATGTGCTTCATCACCGCCGGTATGGGCGGGGGCACCGGCACCGGCGCCGCTCCGATCATCGCGCAGGCCGCGCGTGAACTGGGCGTGCTGACCGTGGGCGTGGTGACCAAACCCTTCCAGTTCGAGGGCGCCAAGCGCATGCGTCAGGCCGAGGACGGCGTCGAGGCGCTGCAGAAGGTTGTTGACACGCTGATCATAATCCCCAACCAGAACCTGTTCCGTCTGGCCAACGAAAAGACCACGTTCACCGAGGCTTTCTCGATGGCCGATGACGTGCTGTACCAGGGCGTCAAGGGCGTGACCGACCTGATGGTACGTCCGGGCCTGATCAACCTCGACTTCGCCGACGTCCGCGCGGTGATGGACGAAATGGGCAAGGCCATGATGGGTACCGGCGAGGCCGAGGGCGAAGACCGCGCCATACAGGCCGCCGAAAAGGCCATCGCCAACCCGCTGCTGGACGAAATCAGCCTCAAGGGCGCCAAAGGTGTTCTGATCAACATCACCGGCAGCCATGACCTGACCCTGTTCGAACTGGACGAGGCCGCCAACCGCATCCGCGAGGAAGTGGACCCAGAGGCCAACATCATCGTCGGCTCCACTCTGGACCCCGAGATGGAAGGCAAGATGCGCGTATCGGTCGTGGCCACCGGCATCGACGCCAGCGACAGCGCCGCCGAGGCTCCGGCGCCGCGCCGGTCGATGGCAGCGCCGCTGAGCCGCGCAACCTCGGCCGAGCAGGAAGTCCCTGAAATCGAGGCCCAGCCGCGTCCGGCCGAAGTTGCCGAGGCGGCCGAGAACATCGCGCCGACCCTGTTCGAGTCGATCGAGGAAGTAGAGTTCAAAGAGAGCTTCTACGACTCGGGCACCGAAACCGCGTCGGATGACGATGATCTTCCGCCGCCGGCCTACCAGCCAAGCGCAGCCGAAACCGGGCCGGTGCCCCAGCCGGTCGAAGCCGCAGCCGATCCGGTGCATTCACATGCGCCGGGCACCCCTTCGCCGCAGGCCATGCAGCGGTTGCAGGCCGCGGTCCAGAAAGTTCCGAGCGAGTCGCAGCGCCTGAACGCGCAGCGTCCGCAGGCGTCGGCACAACCGCCGCGCTCTGCGGCTGAGGAACGGCCGCGTTTCGGCTTCAACCGCCTGATCGATCGGATGACCGGACATGCCTCGGACACCCCCGCGCAACCTGTCCGTCAGCAGCCCGCATTGCGCCAGACTGACGCCACGGCACCTGCGCAAGACGCGGCCGACCCGGATCAGGAACGGATCGAGATACCGGCCTTCCTGCGGCGTCAGGCCAACTGATCGCGGTAACAAATTCTGAGGAAGGGTCGCCGGTTGGCGACCCTTTATTTTTTGTTTTCAGATATTTACATGCGGATCGGCAGGCTTTTGCCGATCGTTCGCAAAACTGTTTCATTCGGTTACAAAGAGTGAGTTGAGGTGCCTCCGGTGCTTCCTTAACTGAGTGGCAACACGGCCGTTTCAGGTCGGACACCGCTCACTGAGGTCCCTTTTGCAACAGACGCTCAAATCTTCGGTCACGTTCAAAGGCGTGGGTTTGCATAGCGGCAAGCCCGCGACGATGGTTCTTAAGCCGGCTGCCGCCGGGCACGGTATCTGGTTCAAGCGGACCGATATCGAACTGGGCAATGCAATGATCCCGGCGATCTATGACGTTGTTGAGCGGACCCAGCTGTGCACGCGGTTGGTCAATGATGCGGGCGTCTCGGTGTCTACTGTCGAACATATCATGGCAGCCTTGGCCGGATGCGGCATCCACAATGCCCTGATCGAGATCGACGGCCCCGAAGTCCCGATCATGGATGGCTCGTCGATTGAATTCGTGCGCGGCATCATGTCCAAGGGTGTGCGCCGCCAGGCCAGCCCCGTTCTGGCTTACGAGGTGCTCAAGCCGGTCGTCGCCGAGCGCGAGGGCGCGCGTGCGTCGATCCGTCCGGCGGAAGGCTTGATCATCGAGTTCCACATCGATTTCGAAGACGCGGCCATCGGACGGCAGACCAAGATTCTTGACATGCGCAACGGTGCCTTTGCCCGCGAACTGTCCGATTGTCGAACGTTCTGCCGCCGCTCTGATGTCGAAGCGATGCGCGAAAGCGGTCTGGCTCTGGGTGGCACGCTGGACAACGCTGTCGTGGTGCAGGGCGACTCGGTTCTGACTCCGGGCGGCTTCCGCCGTGCGGACGAAGCCGTGCGTCACAAGATGCTGGATGCGCTGGGGGATCTGTATCTGGCCGGCGGCCCGATCTTCGGCCATTTCGTCGGCGAGAAATCCGGCCACGCGATGACCAACACGCTTCTGCGCAAACTGTTTGAAACGCCCGGCGCGGTGCGCCCGGTTCTGTGCACGCCTGAACAGGCAATGCAATTGCCGGGGCAGGGTCTGGCCTTTGCGGAAATCCCGCAGGTGGCCTGATCTGTCCCGTCTTGGCGACAATTCCGTCGCGGGTCGTTTAAGGCGTTTTGCACCGGAATTTTATATGCTAGACCAAAGCCCAATCCGGGGTTACCCAAAGAGACAAGACGACTAGGATGGGCGGTATGGTTGGCTTCAAGGCGGCAGTCAGGCTTGCGGGCGTGATTCTTCTGGCGGCTACTTTGACGGCATGCGGCAATGCGGGCGGCTTGTTTGGAAACAAGGGGGCCGACCGGTCCCAAAACCTCGAAGGCTATACCCCCGAACAGATTTTCACCCGTGGCGAATTCGAGTTGTCGCAGAATAGGCCGGATGACGCCGCCTGGTACTTCTCGGAAGTGGAGCGCCTGTACCCCTATTCCGAATGGGCCAAGCGGTCGCTGATCATGCAGGCCTTTGCGTTCCATTCGGACAAGAATTATGAGGAAAGCCGCGCCGCCGCGCAGCGGTATATCGACTTCTACCCCACCGACGAGGACGCGGCCTATGCGCAATACCTTCTGGCGCTCAGCTATTATGATCAGATTGACGAGGTCGGCCGCGACCAGGGCCTGACCTTCCAGGCGCTACAGGCCCTGCGAACGGTGATCGAGGTCTATCCCGACAGCGAATATGCAACCTCGGCGGTTCTGAAATTCGATCTGGCTTTCGACCATCTGGCGGGCAAGGAAATGGAGATCGGGCGCTATTATCTGCGTCAGGATCACTATACCGCCGCAATCAACCGCTTCCGAGTAGTGGTCGAGGATTTCCAGACCACCACCCACACCGCCGAGGCGCTGTACCGCCTTGTCGAGGCCTATCTGGCCTTGGGGCTGGTTGACGAGGCGCAGTCGGCTGGTGCGATCCTTGGCTACAACTACCAGTCGTCCGAATGGTATGATGCGGCTTACAAGCTGCTGACGTCGCGCGGGCTTGAACTCAAGAGCCGCGGCAACAACTGGCTCAGCCAGATCTACCGCCAGACGATCAAGGGCCAGTGGTTGTAATCGCCATGGTCACAGGCTTGGGACGCTGACGACCCGATGCTGCGCGCCCTTGATATCCGCGACATGCTGATCATCGACCGGCTGGAACTGAACTTTCAGCCGGGCCTGAACGCGCTGACCGGCGAGACGGGCGCCGGCAAGTCGATCCTGCTCGACTCTCTGGGCTTCGTGCTGGGCTGGCGCGGGCGGGCCGAACTTGTCCGGCAGGGGGCCGCGCAGGGCGAGGTCGTGGCCGAGTTCGAACTGCCTGAGGGCCATCCCGCCCATGCGATCCTGGCCGAGGCTGGTTTGCCCGGCGGGTCGGAACTGATCCTGCGCCGCGTCAATACTGCCGATGGGCGCAAGACCGCTTGGGTCAACGACCGCCGCTGCTCGGGCGAGGTGCTGCGCGCGCTGTCGGAAACCTTGGTCGAACTGCACGGCCAGCATGATGACCGCGGCCTGCTGAACCCGCGTGGTCATCGCGCTATGCTGGACGCCTATGCCGGGGCCGAGCCGCAATTGACAGCTGTGCGCGCCGCCTGGGCTGAGATGGCGCGCGCCCGCAAAGCCCTGGCCGAGACCGAGGCCGCCGTGGCCGCCGTGCGCAGCGAAGAGGAATTTCTGCGGCATTCCGTTGCCGAACTCGACAAGCTTGATCCGCAGCCGGGCGAGGACGCCGAACTCGACGCCCGCCGTCGGATGATGCAGGGGGCCGAGCGCATCCGCGACGACGTGGCCCGTGCCTTTGCCCTGCTGGGCGGTGACGGGGCCGAAGGGGCGATGGCGGATGCCGTGCGCTGGCTGGAAGGTGTCGCCGACCGGGCCGAGGGCCAATTGGACGAGCCGATCGCCGCCCTGGGGCGTGCCCTGATCGAATTGGGCGAGGCGCAGGATGGCGTAACCTCCTGCCTCGAGGCGCTGGATTTCAACCCTGTCGAGTTGGAGCAGACCGAGGAACGTCTGTTCGCCATCCGCGCGCTAGCCCGCAAACATGACGTGGCGCCAGATGACCTGAGCGGTTTCGCCGACACGCTACGCGCCCGTCTGGGCCAGCTTGAGGCCGGAGACGCCGACCTGGCCGACCGTCGCGCTGCGGTTCAGGCCGCGCAGGCAGCCTACGACGCGGCCGCCGAGGCACTCAGCGCTCTGCGGCGCGAGGCTGCCGGCCGGCTGGACGCGGCGGTAATGGCCGAGCTTGTGCCGCTCAAGATGGAGCGTGCGGCGTTCCAGACCCAGATCACACCCACCGAGTCCGGACCCGAGGGGCAGGACGCCGTGGCCTTTACCGTCGCCACCAACCCGGGCGCGCCGTCGGGTCCGCTCAACAAGATCGCCTCGGGTGGGGAGCTCAGCCGCTTTCTGCTGGCTCTCAAAGTGTGCCTGTCGGGCGACGACAGCGCCCGCACCATGATCTTTGACGAAATCGACCGCGGGGTGGGCGGCGCCACCGCGGACGCCGTGGGCCGCAGGCTTGCGGCGCTGGCGCAGGGCGGGCAGGTGCTGGTGGTAACCCATTCGCCGCAGGTTGCGGCTCGCGCGGCTCATCACTGGCGGGTTCAGAAACACGTGACCGACGGGCAGACCCTGTCCACTGTCCTACCGCTGTCCGAGCCGGACCGGATCGACGAGATTGCCCGCATGGTCTCGGGCGACACCATAACGCCCGAGGCCCGTGCCGCCGCCCGCGCGCTGCTGCAGGCCTGATGCCATCCTGCCGCTGTGTGCCGCGGGCTTCACCAGCTTGCGACTTTTCTCTGCGCAGTGCGTGCGTTACCAAGGGTCATCACCCAACCCCGCCGAGGGACAATGACCCAGTCCACCCGTTCCGTGCTGCACTACCAGCTCCAACAGGCCTTGGCCGCGCTCAAGGACGCCTGGCGGGTCATGCGCCGTCGTGGTCCCAGCCAGGTCCAGTTCTGGTTCATCGCGCTGGCCATCGGCATCGCCGCAGGGTTCATGGCGTTGGGGTTTCGCAAGGGCATCACCGCCTTGCAGGCCTATGTCTACCAGACCGAGGACATCCTGCGCCTGCACAGCCATGCCGAAGGGCTGCCATGGGTCATGATCCTGGTCATTCCCATCGTGGGTGGACTGGTGGTGGGGGTAATCCTGCACCTGTTTACCGATGACGGCCGCGTGCGCTCGGTTGCCGACGTGATTGAAGGCGCCGCCGTCAACGATGGTCGGGTCGAAACCAAGGCCGGCATCGCCTCTTTCCTCGCCTCGCTGATCACGCTCAGCACCGGAGGTTCGACCGGGCGGGAAGGGCCGGTGGTGCACATGGCCGGCGTGATCTCGACCTGGGTCAGCAACCGCATCCATGCCGACGGCATCACCGGGCGCGACCTGTTGGGCTGTGCCGTCGCTGCCGCCGTCTCGGCCAGTTTCAACGCCCCTATCGCCGGGGCGCTGTTCGCGCTCGAGGTGGTGTTGCGCCATTTTGCTGTCCATGCTTTTGCGCCGATCGTCATCGCCTCGGTGGCGGGCACGGTCATCAACCGGCTGGAGTATGGCGACGTGACCGAATTCATTCTGGAAACGCCGGGATCGTTGCAATTCTACGTCGAGCTTCCGGCCTTCCTGATCCTCGGACTGGTTTGCGGGCTGGTGTCTGTGGTGCTGATGCGCGCAATCTTCTTTGCCGAGGATTTCGGTAACCACGTCCAGACGCGCCTGTCACTGCCGCGCTGGCTGCGGCCGGCGGTGTCCGGGGCGATGCTGGGGGTTCTTGCCATCTGGTTCCCGCATATCATCGGCGTGGGCTACGAAACCACGATCCGCGCCCTGACCGGCGATCTGGTGCTGACCACCGCTATCCTGTTCGCGATGGTGAAAACCGCCGCCGTCGCCATTACCATGGGCGGACGCATGGGGGGCGGTGTGTTCTCGCCCTCGCTGATGATCGGGGCGCTGACCGGTCTGGCCTTCGGGCTGATCGCGACCGGTCTGCTGCCGGACGTGTCCGGCACGCACACGCTCTATGCCTTCGCGGGCATGGGGGCGGTGGCGGCGGCGGTGCTGGGGGCGCCGATTTCGACCACGCTGATCGTGTTCGAGCTGACCGGAGATTGGCAGATCGGGCTGGCTGTGATGGTATCGGTTTCGATGTCCACCGCGCTGGCTTCGCGGCTTGTCGACAGGTCGTTCTTCCTGACCCAGTTGGAGCGCCGGGGCGTGCATCTGGCGGCCGGGCCGCAGGCCTATCTGCTGGCGATGCTGCGGGCCGGTTCGGTGATGCGCCCGCTGGGTGATCCGCGCTCGATCACCGAAAAACAGGCGCGGGAGCTGATGGATCAGGGGCTTTGCATTCCGGCCAGCGCCACGCTCGAGGCGGCGATGCCTTATTTCGACCGTGACGAGATCGCCTGTCTACCGGTGGTGGTGCCCGAAGACGACGGATCCGAAACCCCGGTGGGAGCGCTTTATCATGTCGATGCACTCAAGGCGTACAACCGCGCGCTGGCCGCCACGGCAGCCGAGGAACATTCGTGACCCTGCGTGGGTGTCAGATTTGCTCGACCTTCACCGATTCGAGCCGGTAGAACGCGATGTAGTCCTTGATTTCGGACACGGCCGGGATCGGGTTCTCATAGCTCCAGGCCGCGTTTTCGGTGACCGAGGATTTGTTGACGATCGAAAAATGCGTGGCGTCGCCCTTGTGCGGGCAGTGGGTCACCTTGTCGGTCTTGTCCAGAAAGGCCATCGCGATGTCGTCGCGCGGGAAATAGATGACCGGCGGCAGATCGCCCTCCGACAGCTCCAGTGCGTTGGTGGTCTCGCCCAGAATGGCGCCGCCTGAACGGACGCACCATTTTCCGGGCGCCTTGCGGATCGTGATATCTGCGGTCATTTCTGCTCCTTCCCTCGTCGTCGCGGCCTTTGATCATTCCGGCCTGAAGTCTACCCGTCCATGTAACACTGTCATGTCACAAAGGTGCGGTCGCGGCATCCAACCACAGTTGCGCGTCGGGCGACAGCCTTGGGCGGATCTTTTCCGCAACGTCCCGATGGTAGGCGTTCAGCCAGTCGCGTTCTGCCGCGGTCAGCATGTCGGGCACGATCAGGCGCCGGTCGATCGGGACATAGGTCAACGTACGCCAGCACAGCATCGCCCGTTCGCCGTCACCGCCGGACAGGGCGGGCGCTTCTTCCACGACCACCAGGTTTTCCAGCCGGATGCCGAACGCACCCTCGCGGTAATAGCCCGGTTCATTGGACAGGATCATGCCGGGCTGCAGCGGCACATGGCTGACGCGCGACAGGCGCTGCGGGCCTTCATGAACGCTGAGATACGCGCCGACACCGTGACCGACGCCGTGGTTGAAATCCTGACCCGCCTGCCACAACGGAGTACGCGCCACGCATTCGATGTCACGCCCGGCCAGCCCCACCGGCCAGCGCAGCATCGACATGGCGATCATTCCTTTCAGCACGCGGGTGAAACAGGCCTTCTGCTCATCGCCGACGCTTCCGATAGCAATCGTGCGGGTGATGTCGGTGGTACCGTCCAGATATTGCCCGCCGCTGTCCAGAACCAGCAGATGCCCGTCTTCAAGCCGGCTGTCGGTGTCCTCGGTCACCCGATAGTGCATGATGGCGCCATTCGGCCCGGTGCCCGCGATCGTGTCGAACGAGATGTCCTGCAGCGCGTTGTCGCGCCGCCGGTTTTCCTCGAGCTGGGTGACGACCTGGGTCTCGGTCACGCTGCCCGGTGCCTGCTCATCCAGCCAGCACAGGGTCTCGATCACCGCCACCGCGTCGCGCAGATGCGCGGCGGCACTGCCCGCGATTTCAGCCGCGTTCTTGCAGGCCTTGGGCAGGGCGCATGGGTCGCCGCCATCCACGGCGCCCTCGGCCAGCACGTCGATCACGGCCTGAGGCACGGTGCCCATGTCCACCTGAACCGCGCCTTCCAACGCGCCGACGGCCTCCAGAAACGCTTCGGGCGGGTGCACCGACACCTGCGGCCCCAGATGTTGGTCCAGCCCGGTCAGCTTCTGCGCCGCCATGAACAGGTCCACCCGCCCATCGACGTGCAGAATGGCAAACCCGTGCGCTACCGGATTGTAGGCGATGTCAGACCCGCGAATGTTCAGCAGCCACATGATCGAATCCGGCAAGGTGATCACGGCTGCGCTGCGCCCCGCGTCCGCCAGGCTTTTTGCCAGGCGCGTGATCTTGCTCTCGGCGCTTTCGCCCGCGAAGTCCAGCGGATGTGGCTTTGCCGGGTTCATCGGCGGCGCTGGCTGGTCCACCCAGATGCGGTCGACAAGGTTGTCACAGCGCACCAGCTCGATCCCGCTGCCGGCCAGCGCGGCTTGCGTGTCGTGGATCTGTCCCGCCGCGTGCAGCCACGGATCGAACCCCACCTTGCCGCCCTCGGGTAGGTGCCGTTTCAGCCAGTCGGCCAGAGATACTTCGGGCCAGGGCACCGGCGTGAACTCCTCGGCCACCTGCGCCTTGACCTGGGTACGGTAGCGGCCGTCGACGAACACCCCGGCAACGTCGCGTAATGTCACGCAGAACCCAGCTGTTCCAGTGAATCCGGTCAGCCAGGCCAGCCGCTCGTCATGAGGGGCCACATATTCGCCCTGATGCGCATCGGCGCGCGGCACAAGGAACCCGTCCAATCCTTCGCGCGCCAACTCGGCCCGCAACGCCGCCAGTCGCGGTGGCCCCTGTTCCGGCCGCGCCGTCACTTCGAAGGATTGGAACATTTGCATCTCCCTCAATCCGAGGCGGGCCATGGCCCACCTCAGTTTGGTTTTTTCAAGAAGGGTCCCGCCCGGGGCAAGGCCTGGCTCAGCCGGCCTTCCGAATGCCCATCACGCGGGCCCGCGCGCGCGGATCGCTGTCGAACAGGGCGGCCAATTGCTCGGTCATCGCCCCGGCCAGCTGTTCCACATCGGTGATCGTCACCGCGCGGTCGTAATACCGGGTCACGTCATGGCCGATCCCGATGGCCAGCAATTCGACCATCTTGCGCTTTTCGACCATGGCGATCACGTCGCGCAGGTGTTTTTCCAAGTAATTCGCCGGATTTACGCTCAGCGTAGAATCATCCACCGGAGCCCCGTCCGAAATCACCATCAGGATCTTGCGCTGCTCGCGCCGGGCCAGCATCCGCCGATGTGCCCATTCCAGCGCCTCACCGTCGATGTTTTCCTTCAGCAGGCCTTCTTTCATCATCAAGCCCAGATTGGCCCGCGCCCGCCGCCAGGGCGCATCCGCCCCCTTGTAGACGATATGCCGCAGATCATTCAGGCGGCCGGGCTGCTGTGGGCGGCCATCGTTCAGCCACGCCTCGCGCGCCTGTCCGCCTTTCCAGGCCCGGGTGGTAAAGCCCAGAATCTCGACCTTCACGTTGCAGCGTTCCAGCGTGCGTGCCAGAACATCGGCACAGATCGCCGCGATGGAAATCGGGCGCCCGCGCATCGACCCCGAGTTGTCCAGCAGCAGCGTCACCACGGTGTCGCGGAATTCGGTGTCTTTCTCGACCTTGAAGCTCAGCGGTGTCGTCGGGTTCGCAACAACCCGCGCCAGCCGACCGGCATCCAGAATGCCTTCCTCGCGGTCGAACTCCCAACTGCGGTTCTGCTGCGCCTGCAGTCGGCGTTGCAGCTTGTTGGCCAACCGGCTGACGGCGCCCTTCAGCGGCTCCAACTGCTGATCCAGATAGGCCCGTAGCCGTTCCAGTTCGGCGGGTTCGGCCAGCTCCTCGGCGGCGATCTCCTCGTCATGAGTGTTCAGATAGACCTTGTAGTCCGGGTCGGCCTCGGACGCCGGCGGAGGGGCGGGCGGCTCCAGCGGCGCTTCGCCCTCGGGCATCTCGGCCTCTTCGCCCATCTCGTCCTCGGCCATCTCATCCATCGAGACCTGCGCCTGCGACTGGTCTTGCTGCTCTTCCTGCGTCTGTTCAGGAGTGGCGTCGGCGTCCTGCTCGTCCTGTTCGTCCTGGCCGGTGCTGTCGGGGTCGGGCTGCTCCTCGGCCTCTTCCTCGGCCTGGTCCTCCTGGTCTTCGTCCAGTGCGTCCGGGTCTTCGCCCAACTGATCGCCATAACCCAGATCGTCGATCACTTGGCGGGCGAATTTGGCAAAAGCGGTCTGGTCCGACAGGATTTCGTTCAGGTTCTCTAACGTGCCGCCGGCCTGTTCCTCGATAAACCCGCGCCACAGTTCCATGACATTCGCGGCCGCCGGCGGGAGATCGCGCCCCGTGGCCAGGTGCCGGATCAGATAGCCCGCGGCGACGGCCAGCGGAGCCTCGGACGGCTGCTTGCACTGGTCATAGCCCCGCCGCAGCGCCTCGTGGTTGATCTTGACGTCGATATTGCTGGCGGTGCCCGGCATGTCGCGGGCGCCCATGGCTTCGCATCGGGCAGTTTCCATCGCCTCGTACAGATCGCGGGCCATGTCGCCCGGCGGGGCGTAACGGGCATGGGTGGCCTCGTCATGGTACCGGCGCTGCAACGCCAGCGCATCCGCCGTGCCGCGCGCCAGCAAAACCTCTTCGCGCGTCATCCGGCGCGACACTTGAGGCAAGCGCATCGTCTCGCCCGACAAACCCGACGGATCGACGGTGTAGCTGACCGACAGGTCCGGGTCGTCAGCCATCACCTTGGTGGCCTCGGCCAAGGCCTTCTTGAAGGGATCAGCGGGGTTGTCGTTCTTCTGCACCATCTCTCTCAGCCCTCATTCAAGCGCCGCCCGACCGCGACGACCGGCCCCGCCTTCATCTGGCCCAAAATATCCCCGCCGGAGGCATTGCGCCCGGCACGGGCGCAAATCCAGCATTACCCCAAGCTGACGCTTGCGGCGCTTTCCGGCAGTTCCTCATCAAAACACCGCTGATAGAACTCGGCAACCGTCTCGCGCTCCAACTCGTCGCACTTGTTCAGGAACGACAGGCGGAAAGCATAGCCCACGTCGCGGAAGATCTCGGCATTCTGGGCCCAGTTGATCACGGTGCGCGGGCTCATGACTGTGGACAGATCGCCATTCATGAAAGCGGTCCGGGTCAGGTCGGCCACGGTGACCATCTGGCTGACGGTCTTGCGGCCCTTCTCGGTGTTGTAATGCGGCGCCTTGGACAGAACGATCATCACCTCGGCATCGTGACTTAGATAGTTCAGCGTCGCTACCAGCGACCATCGGTCCATCTGCGCCTGGTTGATCTGCTGCACGCCGTGATACAGGCCGGTGGTATCGCCCAAACCCACGGTGTTGGCGGTGGCGAACAGGCGGAAATAGGGGTTCGGTGTGATGATTTCGTTCTGGTCCAGCAAGGTCAGCTTGCCGTCATGCTCCAGAACCCGCTGGATCACGAACATCACGTCGGCGCGGCCGGCGTCGTATTCATCGAACACGATGGCCACCGGGTTGCGCAGCGCCCAGGGTAGGATGCCCTCGTGAAACTCGGTCACCTGTTTGCCGTCGCGCAGCTTGATCGCATCCTTTCCGATTAGGTCGATCCGGCTGATGTGGCTGTCCAGGTTGACGCGAACTGCAGGCCAGTTCAGACGCGCGGCGACCTGTTCGATATGGGTCGATTTGCCGGTCCCATGATAACCCTGGATCATTACCCGCCGGTTGTGCGAGAAACCGGCCAGAATGGCCAGCGTCGTCTCGGGGTCGAACTTGTAGGTCGGATCGATCGCCGGCACACGGTCGCTTTGCTCGGCAAAGCCCTTGACGACCATGTTCGTGTCAATGCCGAACACGTCCCGGACCGAGATCTCTTCGGTCGGTTTTGCGTTTATGTCGATTGATCCGTCAGCCATGCGCTTTGTCCTCATTCCTTGGCCCGTTCACCGGGGTCGAACCCGTGTGTGGTGCAATATATTGCGGGCAAGGGCAAGGGAAAGCCGAGTTTGCCGAAAGAGAACCGGGCGATTGCCTTCGGCGGCCTTCGCGGCTGCATCGCGAACCCGGAAATCTGCACCGTGCAGCGGCGGCGTGGCGCTATTTGTTGACTCGTCAAAAGGAATATCGTGCAGTATGTGCGTTTGTTAGCGAGGTTTCGCCGTGTCATTGGTCATTACTGGCCCGTCGGTCATTAATTTCCCGTCGGGAGCCGATACGTTTGCCGTCGATTACAATGCCTCACGATCTGTTTCCTGGAGCGTCACAGTGCTTGGTGACGGGCCATTGGATCCGTCCGATTATTCCGTTTCCATCGACGCCAACGGTTTGTTGACCATCGACTTGACACCGGGGGTCGACATTCCTCCGGGTACATCGCTGTCGCTTCGGATCGACGCGACCACCGGCCGCCCCGGAAACGGGAACAATGCAAGCCTTGGCGTGACCGTGAACCTCCCTGCTGGGGTCGTGCCCTGTTTCGTTGCCGGAACCCTGATCGAGACCGCGCACGGACCACGCCCAGTCGAAGATCTTGCCGTTGGCGATCTCGTGCGCACCTCACGTGGAGAATTGCTGCCGATCCTCTGGATTGGGCAACGAACATTGTCAGCAAACCAGCTGGAACTGAGCCCGAATTTCAGACCGATCTGCATAGGCAAGGACGCTTTGGGGCCTGGCCGGCCTTCGCGCGACCTCTACGTCTCACCGCAGCATCGCATCGTGCTCGAAGGGTGGATGGCCGAGCTTCTGTTCGGCGAAGCTCGGGTTTTTGCGGCGGCGGTCCATCTGGTCAACGATGGGACCATTCGCCGGACCCTGCCCAAATCGCCGGTCACCTATTACCACATCGCCTGTCCGCGCCACGCCGTTCTGATCTCGAACGGGTTGCCGACCGAAAGCCTTTATCCCGGCGATATGGTGCTTCAGGCGTTTGGGACAGGGGTGGCGGCCGAGCTGCTGGCCTTGTTCCCTGAACTGGCCCACCCAACCCCTACAGCCGCGTTGCGGACCCGGTTGCCCTGCCTCAAAAGGCGCGAAGCGTCGGTGGCGGGAAAAGCGCTGATCCAGTAGGTCGGCCAGACCTGTCCCGACAAAAAAACCAAAATTAATGCCAACGTGCGCGCTTCGCGGTATGCTTGCAGAGGTTTCAGTGCCGCCCGGACAACGAACGGCCGTGGAATCCACTTTGCTTGAACATTTGAATTAAGGGAGTGAGAACTTGAGAACCTTGAATTGGAAGCGGCGCTTTGCCGGCGCAGTTTTGGGGGTCAGTCTGGCGCTGCCGGCTGCGGCCCAGGACAAGCCTATGAATTTTCTCATTATCTGGGGCGATGACATCGGGTATTGGAATGTCAGCGCTTATAACCAAGGCATGATGGGCTATGAAACGCCCAACATCGACCGGATTGCAAACGAAGGCATGTTGTTCACCCATGCCTACGGGGAACAGTCCTGCACGGCAGGGCGGGCCAGCTTCGTGACCGGCCAGTCCGGTTTCCGGACCGGGCTTCTCAAGGTCGGGTTGCCGGGCGCCAAAGAGGGGATCAGCGAAAAGGACCCCACCATTGCCGAATACATGAAGTCCAAGGGCTACATGACGGGTCAATATGGCAAAAACCATCTGGGCGACCTGGATGAACACCTGCCCACCAACCACGGTTTCGATGAATTCTTCGGCAATCTCTACCACCTGAACGCGGAAGAAGAGCCCGAGAATGTCGATTATCCCAAGGATCCCGCCTTCCGCGAGCAATTCGGCCCACGCGGCGTCATCAAGTCCAGCGCCGACGGCAATATCGAGGATACCGGCCCGCTGACACGCAAGCGGATGGAAACCATCGACGAAGAGGTGACCGCCGGTGCGCTCGACTTCATCGACCGGGCGGTTGAACAGGATAAGCCGTTCTTTTTGTGGTACAATACGACGCGCATGCACATTTTCACGCACCTAAAAGAGGAAAGCCAGGGCGTGACCGGGCTGGGGGTCTACCCTGATGGCATGGTTGAGCATGACAAGATGGTCGGCCAGATGCTGGACAGGCTCGACGAGCTAGGCATCGCTGACAACACGGTGGTGATGTATTCCACCGACAACGGCGCCGAGGTCTTCAGCTGGCCCGATGGCGGTACCACTCCGTTCCGGGGTGAAAAGAACGACAACTGGGAAGGCGGCTATCGCGTTCCGCTGCTGTTGAAATGGCCGGGTGTGATCGAACCGGGGCGCAAGTCGAACCAGATCATCAGTCACCTGGACTGGTTCCCGACGTTCATGGCCGCGCTGGGGGATGCCGACATGAAAGAGGTCATGCTGACCGAAGCACCCTTTGGGGAAGGCAACGAGCCGGTGCACCTGGACGGCTACAACTTCCTGCCGTACTTCAAGGGCGAGACCGAAGAAGGCCCGCGCAAGGAGTTTCTCTATTTTTCGGATGGCGGTGACTTGGTGAACCTGCGGTACGGGCCGTGGAAGGTCGTGTTCGCCGAACAGCGGGCACATGGGTTCGATGTTTGGCAGGAACCGCTGACCTTCCTGCGGTTGCCCAAGCTCATAAACCTGTACTCGGACCCGTTCGAACGGGCCGAGCACGAGTCCATCGGCTACTCGCAATGGCGGCTCGAGCGCGCCTTTGCTCTGGTGCCGGCTCAGGCTTTCGTGGCTCAGTTCCTCGAAACCTTCAAGGACTACCCGCCGCGCCAGAAACCTGCCAGCTTCTCGATCGATCAGGTTCTGCAGACGTTGCAAACCAATCAGGGCGGCTGACCCAATTCACAGAAAACATGAAGGGCGCCCAATCGGGCGCCCTTTTTTCATTGAAAGGCTGAGGCTTTACTTGAAATTGCGGCTGTCCTTGATCTGGTCCCAGGCCCAGACCACTTCCTGCAATTGTTCTTCCTGACTGCGGTCGCCGCCGTTCATGTCGGGATGCAGAACCTTGATCAGCTTCTTGTAGGCCTTGCGCACTTCGGCCTTGGTCCAGTTGTCCTTGGCTTCGAGGATCTCGATCGCCCGGCGTTCGGTGGGCGGCAGGCGTCGGCCCGTGGCTTCGCGGCCCCGGTTCTTCGTGGCCTTCTCGCCCAGCACCTGATGCGGGTCCTCGATCCCAAGGCGGGCCCAGGCGCGCGCCTCAGGGTCGCCTATCGGTTTGGTCTCGCGCTCCCACACCTTGTCTTTGGACCGCTGCGCGTTCAGCTCGGCCTCGGTCGTGCCGTCGAAGAAATTCCACTTCTGGTTATACTCGCGCACATGCTGCTGGCAGAACCAGAAATAGTCATCCAGCACGTCGGGCGCCTTGGGCGCGCGGTATTTCCCGGGTTCGTTACAGCCTTCGTGATCGCAGACGCGGGTCGATGTTTCGGATGCGCCCGACATGCCCCGGCGGCCGCGCGGGTTTTTCTTCTTGGCACTGGACACCGAGATGTCGAAACCGAAGGGATCAGGTTTTACCATGTGCTCATCCTCACGAACGCGTCTTTTCGACTCGGAGGCAGCAGTTTAATCTAAGTGACCGAAAGTAGAAGAGGGGCGCGGCAAATTATTTGTCCACGAGCACGAAAATGACCATGACCGAGGAAATTCGCACCCGCCTGCAGGCGGCTTTCGACCCCTATGAGCTTGAGGTCGTGGACGACAGCGAAAGCCATCGCGGCCATGCCGGGTTTCGCGAAGGCGGCGAAAGCCATTTCAACGTCCGCATCCGCGCCGCGGCCTTTGCCGGTCAGTCCCGTGTGGCCCGCCATCGTGCCGTGCACAAAGCGCTAGGAGACGTCGTGCCGCGCATCCACGCGCTGGCGCTGGACATTGGCGACTGATTGCGCCACGGCCGGCGGAAGGTGATCAGAGCGCTGGCAAGCAACTGGCGCATGCCCGAAATCCGTGCATCCAGCCAGGCGGTGTGGCGGTAATGGTTCAGTTGCCCCGGGTATCTTTTTCGGCCTCGTCCGGCTTGGCCTCGGGGGTGTCTTTGTCCGGCTTCGACGTCAGCGGCGGGTCGTCATTATCCTGCGCGATCGGGGCCGGTGCGTCGGGGCCGGGAACCGGACGCGCCAAGGGAGTATCGTCCTGTTCGGGCGGGGTCAGAAAGGCCTCGGCTTCATCGGCCGGCAATTCGGTCTCGACCGCCCGCCGGAACACCAGAACATTGCGCCAGTTCGTGGTGCTGCCGGTCAGTCCGACCCGCTCTTCGCTGGGCAGCAGTTCGGCGCTCTGATATTCCCAACCTTCCGCGCCCATCTCATTCAATAGCTGCTCGATGGTGACGGCAAACCGGCCCTCGGGCGTTTTGACCCCTTTGGCCTTGGTGCCTTTCTTGGGGGCCGGGACGACCTTGTATTCGTAACGCTGCATACTCGACCTCAAAATTGTTGAAGGGGTTATAGCAGCGTGTTCCCCAAACGCCATAGCACCACTTGTATGACAACCGTACCAAATAGGCAGATTTTTCCATTCGGATACACGGTAAAGGTGCATCGATTGACATATTCAGCTGACACGCGTCTATTAATTGACGTTGGGTTAATTAGTTTGGGGGGGTGTTATGGCTCGAGCGATTGCGTATCGCGGCGTTGACATACCGAACACATCTGTATGGTTTGGTTTTGTGCAGGTCGCAAACTCGGGGAGGATCGTTATTTCGGATGGGTTTCGGAAAACGATCTACGAAGGCAGTTTCAGGTATGATGCGGCAGGGCGCGTGTCCGGAACCATGAACAAGATCACCGAGTTTGCGGGTGGTCAGAAACTATACACTGTGACTGGAATTGGCGCGAGTGCCGCAGCGCTGTACAATGCAATCCAGATACAAGCGAACTTTCAAAAAGCGGCAGCAATTGTTCTTGCAAAAAGCGATAGCCTAACCGGTTCGTTGTTTGCTGATAGTATTAAGTCATTTGCAGGAAATGACATCGTCAACGCTCGGGATGGAGACGACACGGTGTGGGCCGGAAGTGGTAACGATGTCGTCCGAGGTGGACTAGGAAACGACACCGTTTTTGGCAACCAAGGCAATGACAGACTAATTGGTCAGGCTGGAGTGGACAAACTCGTCGGACAGTCCGGGAACGATGTCCTTTCCGGCGGCAGTGGCGACGACGTACTGATCGGCGGCGGCGGCAGCGACCGAGTTTATGGCGGTGCCGGCAACGACATTCTGAACGGCGGGAACGCCGCAGATATTTTGAGAGGCGGCGGCGACAATGATACTCTCATTGGTGGATCTGGTAACGACAACCTAGCTGGGGGTTCGGGAGACGACATCCTGCAGGGCGGTGCCGGTCGTGACATCCTTGCCGGAGGTGCCGGTGCGGACCAGTTCGTATTCAAAGCTGTTTCCGAGTCGCGTGTTGGAGGAACGAAACGGGACGTCGTTACAGATTTCGTTCAAGGGGAAGATGTTATTGATGTTTCCGCTATCGATGCAACGTCGCAACCTTTGGATCAGGCTTTTACGTTTATTGGAGAAGCCGCGTTCTCTGGCACTGTGGGTGAATTGCGTTTCGTCAAAAACACGACAAGCGGAATTACAGTCGTGAGCGCGGATATCGATGGGGATGGCTCTGCCGATTTCCAAGTTCAATTGACTGGTATCTTCGATCTGAACCAGACGGATTTTATTCTGTAGGGAAGTTTCCGCAGCAGCCAGCGTCATTCTTGTTGCAGCGAGAATCATAGACCGCCAACAATGACCGCCCTGACCGACGGTTTTCGTCGCCTATCAGCGCCGAAGGCGATGCCACGATCAAGAACCGTGCGGCAACGGGTAGCTTTCGTTCAATCGAGCCGGGCCCGTGTTTGCAAGACTGTTGACTACAAACCGGACAAACCCAGTTGCCCGGCCTGTACAAACCGAAAGACCTTATTGGCCCAGCTTCTGCGCAACCAACTGGTTGACTGCCTTGGGGTTGGCCTTGCCGCCGGTGGCCTTCATCACCTGTCCGACGAACCAACCGGCCAGTTTCGGGTTCACCTTGGCCTTCTCGACCTGGGCCGGGTTGGCGGCGATGATCTCGTCCAGCGCAGCCTCGATGGCACCGGTGTCCGTCACCTGCTTCATGCCGCGCTCTTCGACGATCTGCGCCGGGTCGCCGCCTTCTGTATAAACGATCTCGAACAGCTCCTTGGCGATCTTGCCCGAGATGGCGTCCGAGGCGATCAGGTCGATGATTCCACCCAGCTGTGCGGGCGAAACCGGCGAGTCGGTGATGTCGCGGTCGTCTTTCTTCAGGCGGCCAAACAGCTCGTTGATGACCCAGTTCGCGGCCAGCTTGCCGTTGCGGCCCTTGGCGACCTCTTCGAAGTACACCGCCGCTTCAACCTCGGCGGTCAGCACTGATGCGTCATAGTCGGTCAGGCCAAAATCGTTGATGAAACGGGCCTTTTTCTCGTCCGGCAGCTCGGGCAGCTTGGCGGCGATGTCATCGACCCAGGCCTGCTCGATTTCCAGCGGCAGCAGGTCGGGATCGGGGAAGTAGCGATAGTCATGCGCCTCTTCCTTGGACCGCATCGAGCGCGTCTCGCCCTTGTCGGGATCATACAGGCGGGTTTCCTGCTCGACCTTGCCGCCGGCCTCGACGATGGCGATCTGGCGACGCGCCTCGACCTCGATGGCTTGCTGGATGAAGCGCATCGAGTTCATGTTCTTGATCTCGCAACGCGTGCCCAGGTACGAAAAGTCCTGCGTTTCCATGTATTTCTCATAGTCGCCGGGGCGGCAGATCGACACGTTCACGTCGGCCCGCAGGTTGCCGTTCTGCATGTTGCCGTCGCAGGTGCCCAGATAGCGCATGATCTGGCGAAGCTTGGCGACATAGGCGGCGGCCTCTTCCGGCCCGCGGATGTCGGGGCGGCTGACGATCTCCATCAGGCAGACGCCGGTGCGGTTGAGGTCGACGAAGGACATGTTCGGATCCATGTCGTGGATCGACTTGCCCGCGTCCTGCTCCATGTGGATACGCTCGATCCGCACCTTGCGCGCGGTGCCGTCGCCCATCTCGACCAGCACTTCGCCTTCGCCCACGATCGGGTGATACAGCTGGCTGATCTGGTAGCCCTGCGGCAGGTCGGGGTAGAAATAGTTCTTGCGGTCAAAGGCCGATTTCAGGTTGATCTGCGCCTTCAGGCCCAAGCCGGTGCGCACGGCCTGGGCCACGCAAAATTCGTTGATCACCGGCAGCATGCCCGGCATGGCCGCATCCACGAAGGACACGTTCGAGTTCGGCTCGGCCCCGAATTTGGTCGATGCCCCCGAGAACAGCTTGGCATTGGACGAGACCTGCGCGTGCACCTCCATCCCGATCACCAGTTCCCAGTCGTGCTTGGCACCGGCGATGGTCTTGGGTTTGGGCAGTTCATAGGTCAAGTCGAGCATGGCGCGCCTCATTTCCGCAGAAGTCTAGGCCTGCGTATTAGGCCCGGACCGTCCAAGGGGCAAGGGGCAAAGGCGCGGGGAGCGCGAATCTCAGGGGGTGTTCAACTGCAGGCCCGAGGGTGTGAAGGTCACGACAGTCCCGTCGCGCAGCTCGTCGCTGAACAGGTCGCTGATGGCGTGCAGGGCGGCGCGGTGTCCTCGCGCGGCGTACCGTTCGGGCGATTGCACTCGGACCGAGTTGTTGAACCCGTTCGCCGCGTGCGCCCAGATCAGCGGGTGCAACTCGGTCAGGTGGTCGCGGATCAACCATTGGGCGGCGTCGGCGATGCGGCTGCGCACCAGATCGGCCTGTTCGTTCAGACATTTGCCACTTTGCATGATCAGGGCGCAATAGGACGCCAGCAGGTTGACCGTCTGCTGGTCGGGCCTGCGAGCGACGATGTCGGACAGGCCCTGCAGGAAATAGTCGGTGTCCAGGCGGGCACAGGCGATCTCGTCCACCGCGATGGCGTCGAACTGGACCCAGGCGTATCCGCCTGCGCCCCAGATTGATTGCGTGTTGGCTGCGGCGCGCAGGGCCCGCAACTCCAGTTCCTCGTAGCTGCCGAACCAGCGGGGCAGCAGATGGCAGCCCATCGCGCGCATGTGCCGGGGGTTGTACGGATCCAGCGCGATCAACCGTTCATACCGGTCCGCGACGCGTCGGGTGCCGGCCGGTTGCCCGCCCAGCAGGGCACAGTCGGCCGCAGCCATGATCGGGCTGTCGGCTGTTGCTGGCCGCCATCGCGACAGGATGGCACCGGCGCGATCGAAATGTGCCGCGCAGCGGGCCCGGTTCAACGGCGGAAGCGTCGAAACCTGTGCGGTTCCCCGCCAGGCCCATGCAAGGTCGATATGGGCCAGGGCGACGATCAGCGCGATGATCGGGTCGCCGGGGTGGTCCTGCATCACGCCTTCCAGTTCCGAAATTCCGGCCAGCACATCATACTCGGCAAATGCCTTGCCGTCGGATAACGCATGTTCAACCGCCAGAACCACATCCGAACGTGCGCCGAAGGCCAACAGGTCTGCCACGGGAGCCCCGTCGGGTGCCGTGGCGCGGGTTTGGTCGGCCGTTCGGATTTCGGCGGACAGCTCGGCCCAGCGATCTTGGCGGGCCAGATGGCGGCCCCGATCGATCCGATCCTGTCCGGTTGGCACGTCAGTCTGCGCGACGGGAATGTTCAGCCGGCCGACATGGTGTAGGCAGTCCGCAGCGGGATCGACCTGCGCGACGCGCTGATGCGGCGTAGATTGGAGAAATCCTTTGAGGGGCGCAAGCCCCGCCCTGAAAGACCGGAACATGAGGAACACTCGGACTATTTGAAACTCGTAAAAAACCAAGTCCCAGTCTGCTGGGGAATTGTGCAAAATTCAAGATGTCGGGCGCAGGTGCGCAAAAACGGCGATGGATCAGGTTCAATGGGCCTGGAAACAGCGGTATCGTTTCAGAAAACCGTGAAATGATGCCGGTCGACCCGGAAACCGGCCTGTTGCAGCGCCTGTTCCAGCTGTTTGTGCGGCGGAAGGGCCTCGTCCGGCAGGCGCAACCGCTTGCCGTTGGTCAGCACCATCGAAACGCGCACCGAAAAGTCCCAGCGTGTGTCGAAGCGGAAGAAGTCGATCTCGGTCAGGTCGATCTCGCCCTGCCGTGCGCCCGAATGCCAGCGCAGTTTTGCAGGCTCCAGGTTCAGCCCGGCATCGGTGTCGCGCAGCACGTCCCACAGCGCGGGCAGGGTGCCCAGCGCCAGCAACCCAATCAGCCACCAAGCCGCGTCGAAAACCAGCACAAGTGCCAGCAGCCCCGCATAGACAGCGGCCAGAATGGCGATGCTGCGGGGCGACCGGTTGTGGCGGGCAAAGCGGAACCCGGAGCCTTCGGGCGCCGTCATGCCCCGAGGATGCGCGAGATCATCTCGGTCGTGTCGCGCGACAGGTTCGGGGTTTCGGCGATGCGAGTCAGGTGGGCGCGGATCAGGTCCTGACGGTCGGCGTCATAGCGTTTCCAGGTCTGGAAGGCGGTGCACATGCGCGCAGTGGTCTGCGGGTTGACCGGGTCCAGCCGGATCAGCCAGTCGGCCAGCAAGGCGTAGGACGCGCCGCTGGCATGGTGGAACCCGGCGTGGTTCATTGCCAGTCCACCCATCAGCGCACGGAACCGATTGGGGTTCTTCCAGTTGAAATCGGGATGCTCGGACAGGGCGCGGGCGATCCGCGGCGCATCGTCCGGTGCGGCCAGCGAGGCTTGAAGCCCGAACCATTTGTCCAGAACCAGCCGGTCGTGGTGCCACTGGTCGTAGAATGCCGCCAGTTCCGCCTGACCTTTGCCGGCCCGCAGCAGGCAAGACAGGGCGCTGAGCTGCAGGGTCATGTTGTCGGCCTTGGCATAGACCTCGGCCGCCATGGCGCCGCCGTCCAGCCGGGTGGTCAGCGCCAGCGCGGCGCTGCCCAATGCGCGCTTGCCCGCCTGTTCGGCATCGGGCGAATAGGGGCCGTCCACCAGCGCCTCGGAGTGCAGGCGGGGCAACAGGTCCTGCATATGTTGGGCGGTGGCTTGTCGTAGGGTCTCGACCCCGCGCCAGATCGCCATCGGGTCGGGCGTTTTGCCCTGTTCGTGCAGCGCGGCGGCCAGTTCGGATTGGGTCGGCAGACCCAGCATCAGTGCACGATAGGCCGGGTCCAGATCGGCGTCGCGCAGAACGGCCAGCAAGCCATCCAGATATTCGGCATCGGGGGCCGCGTCCTGTGTGATCATGCGCAGCAAGGTGTCCTGCGCCAGCGTCCGTCCGGCCTCCCACCGGTTGAACGGATCGGTGTCATGGGCCAGCAAAAACGCGCGTTCGGCGTTGGGTCGGTCATGCTCCAGGATCACCGGCGCCGAGAACCCCCGCAGGATCGAGGCGACGGGCCGCGTGGCCAGCCCATCGAAGGTGAAGCTCTGGCGCACTTCGGTCAGTTCCAGCACCTCGGTGCCGCGCACCTCGTTGCCATTGGGACCCAGCAGGCCCACGGCCACGGGGATCACCTGCGGCAGCTTCTCGGGTTGGCCGGGCGTGGGTGGGGTGCTCTGGGACAGGGTCAGGGTATAGGTGCCGTCGGCCCAATCCTCCTCGACCTTCACCCGGGGCGTGCCGGACTGGCTGTACCACCGCTTGAAATGGGTCAGGTCGCGGCCGGTCGTGTCCTCGAACACTTTCAGCCAGTCCTCGATCGTACAGGCCTGCCCGTCGTGGCGTTCAAAATACAGGTCCAGCGCCTTGGAATAGGCCTCGTCCCCCACCAGCGTTTTCAGCATGCCGATCACCTCGGCACCTTTCTCATAGACGGTCGCGGTGTAGAAGTTGTTGATCTCCTGAAAGCTTTCGGGGCGCACGGGGTGCGATAGCGGCCCGTTGTCCTCGGGGAACTGGCGCGCGCGCAGGTCGATCACGTCATGGATGCGCTTGACCGGGGCCGAGCGCATGTCAGAGGTGAACTGCGCGTCGCGGAACACGGTCAGCCCCTCTTTCAGGCACAGCTGGAACCAGTCGCGGCAGGTGATGCGGTTGCCGGTCCAGTTGTGGAAATACTCATGCGCGATGATCGCCTCGATCCGTTCGAAATTGGCATCGGTCGAGGTTTCAGGGCTGGCCAGCACCGCAGACGAGTTGAAGATGTTCAGCCCCTTGTTCTCCATCGCGCCCATGTTGAAGTCATCCACGGCGACGATGTTGAACACGTCCAGATCGTATTCGCGGCCATAGACGTCCTCGTCCCATTTCATTGACCGCTTCAGCGCGTCCATGCCAAAGGCGCATTTGCCCTCATCCCCGGGGCGGACCCAGAGGTTCAGATCCACATGCCGGCCCGAATTGGTGGTGAAGCTGTCGGAATGGGCAACCAGGTCTCCGGCGACCAGAGCGAACAGATAGGCGGGCTTGGGCCAGGGGTCGGTCCATTCGGCCCAGCCTTCGCCCTTGCCCGTCGGGTTGCCGTTGGACAGCAGCACCGGCAGGTCACCGTTGATGCTAACGGTGAAGGTGGACATCACGTCGGGCCGGTCGGGGTAGAAGGTGATCTTGCGGAATCCCTCGGCCTCGCACTGGGTGCAATACATGCCGTTGGACATGTACAGCCCTTCGAGCGCGGTGTTGTTGCCGGGGTCGATCTCGACTTCAGCCTCCCAGACGAAGGGGGCATCGGGGACGCTTGCGGTCAAGCCCTTTTCGGTGACGTCGGGGGTGATCGGGGTGCCGTCGATGCTGGCGCGGATCAGCTTCAGCTCTTCACCGTGCAAAAAGAACGTGCGGTCGGTGGCTTGCGGGTTCGGGCGGAACGCGATGCGTGATGTCACGCGCGTTGCATTCGGCGCCAGATCGAAGATCAGGTGAACGCTGTCGACGATGTAACCGAACGGCGAGTAGTCCTTGAGGTAAATCGTTGTGGGGGCGGCGTCACGCATCGGGGGCCTCTGGTGTATGGATGTTGGGCGCGAAGTTAGGGGGATCATGAATTGGCTGCAAGGCGATCGAAGCCATGGGTGGCCCGGGGATGTCGATTTTTGGTAAAAAAATTTTACCAAAAATTGAACGCAGAAGTTGCCTATCGGAAACGCTCGGCTTATTTGGTGAACTAGACCAATGTTACGACAGGGCGGGAGATTCGATTCATGAGCGGCAGACAAGACCGGCACGGGCTGAACGTAGACACGGTTCTGGCTGAATTCATTGAGCAGCAGGCGCTGCCGGGAACCGGGGTGGCCCCCGATGCGTTCTGGGCGGGCCTCGCGCGGATGGTGGCCGAGTTGGGGCCGCAGAACCGCGAATTGCTGGACAAGCGCGCCGAGATCCAAAGCCGGATCGACGCATGGCACCTGGCCCGCAAGGGGCAACCCATCGACATGGCCGAGTACCAAGCCTTTCTGCGCGAAATCGGCTATCTGCTGGATGAAGGCCCCGATTTCCAGATTGACACGGCGAATGTCGACCCCGAGATCGCCGCGACGCCCGGCCCGCAGCTGGTGGTGCCGATCACCAATGCGCGTTTTGCCCTGAACGCGGCCAACGCCCGCTGGGGCAGCCTGTATGATGCGCTCTATGGCACCGACGCGATGGGCGACCTGCCGCAAGGGGGCGGCTATGACGCGGCCCGCGGTGCGCGGGTCATCGCTTGGGCCAAGGCGTTTCTGGACGAGGCAGCACCGCTTGCCCAAGGCAGCTGGGCCGATGTATCCGGTCTGAAGGTCGAAGGCGGCGCATTGGTTCCGGCGCTGGCCGAGCCCGGGAAATTCGTGGGCTTCGGGGGTGCGGCCAAGGCCTCGGACTTCGTGCTGCTGAAGAACAACGGCCTGCACATCCAGATCATGATCGACCCGTCCAGCACCATTGGGGCCTCGGACCCGGCGGGCATTTCCGATGTGCGCCTGGAGTCGGCCCTGTCCACCATCATGGACTGCGAAGATTCGGTGGCTTGCGTCGATGCCGAGGACAAGGTCGTGGCCTATGGCAACTGGCTGGGCCTGATGAAAGGCGATCTGACCGAAGAGGTCACGAAGGGCGGCCGGACATTTACCCGCAAACTGTCCGAGGACATCGCCTTTACCCGGCCCGACGGATCGGCCGGTAGCCTGAAGGGCCGATCGCTGATGCTGGTGCGTAATGTGGGCCACCTGATGACCAACCCAGCCGTGCTGGACGCCGAGGGCAACGAGATCGGCGAGGGGCTAATGGACGCGCTGTGCACCACGCTGATCGCGATGCACGACCTGCAGCGTGATGGCGGCAACTCGGTCCACGGTTCGGTCTATGTGGTCAAGCCCAAGATGCACGGACCCGAAGAGGTGGCGTTCTCGGTCAAAATTTTCGACATGGTCGAGGACATTCTGGGCCTGCCGCGCAACACCGTGAAACTGGGCATCATGGATGAGGAACGCCGGACTTCGGTAAACCTCAAGGAGTGCATCCGCGCCGCGAAATCGCGGGTGGCCTTCATCAATACCGGATTCCTCGACCGGACGGGGGATGAAATCCATACCTCGATGGAGGCCGGGCCGATGCTGCCCAAGGGCGACATGAAGAATACGCCATGGATCCAGTCCTACGAGGATCGCAATGTCGATATCGGGCTGGCCTGCGGTCTGAAGGGGCGGGCGCAGATCGGCAAGGGCATGTGGGCCATGCCCGACCGGATGGGCGAGATGCTCGAGGCCAAGATCGGCCACCCCATGGCCGGTGCGACCTGCGCCTGGGTGCCGTCGCCCACCGCAGCGACCCTGCACGCGACTCATTACCACAAGGTGGACGTCTTGGCCCGTCAGGACGAGATCGCTGCCGGAGGCCCGCGCGGCACGCTGGACGATCTGCTGACCATCCCGCTGCTTGGCGGCCGCAACCTCAGCGACGACGAGATCACCCGCGAGATCGAGAACAACGCACAGGGCATCCTGGGATACGTCGTACGCTGGGTCGATCAGGGCGTCGGCTGCTCGAAGGTGCCCGATATCAACGACGTGGGTCTGATGGAGGATCGCGCCACCTGCCGGATCTCGAGCCAGGCGCTGGCCAACTGGCTGCATCACGACGTGATCAGCGCCGATCATGTGATGGCCGCGATGAAGAAGATGGCCGCAGTGGTTGACCGTCAGAACGCGGACGACCCGGCCTATCTGCCCATGGCACCGGGTTACGACGGCATCGCCTTCCAGGCCGCCTGCGACCTGGTGTTCAAGGGGCGGGTGCAGCCCTCGGGCTATACCGAGCCGGTCCTGCATGCGCGACGGCTGGAACTGAAGGCCCGTCAGGGCTAGAACCGGGGCAGACCACCGCAGACAGAGGACAAGATCATGTCGGTTTCACTCAGAAAGGCCCGCACCATCATTCGCAAAACCCTTGAGAAAGGGCGCGAGATGGACCTGAAACCCCTGTCGGTGGTGGTGCTGGACGCTGGCGGCCATGTCATCGCCTTCGAGCGCGAGGACGGCGCGGCCCCCGGCCGGTTCGCGATTGCCCATGGCAAGGCCTATGGATCGGTCATGCTGGGCATGGCAGGCACCGCCCAGATGCAGCGGGCCGAGGCGCAGGCCTATTTCATGGCCGCGGTGAATGGGGTCTATGGCGGTCAGGTCGTGCCGGTGCCGGGCGGCGTGCTGTTGCGCGACCGCAAGGGCGCGGTGATCGGGGCCGTCGGCGTCACCGGCGACACCTCGGACAACGACGTGGTTGCAGCCATGGCCGGGATCGATGCCGCTGGGCTGACCGGCGAGACCTGATCGGTTGGTGCTGCCGTCACGCACGCGGCAGATCGTTCGGGAAATCCGTCCAGCGCTCTGCGGAAATCGGAAACGATATGTGCGTATCTGAACACGTCCTTGCGCCATGGTGCAGGGCGTGTTTTCTTGCACGTTGCTGAACTGGCGGATAATTTCCGACCAGTGCATGTAAAGCAGCAAGGTAGCGGAATGTCCCGACCCGTCGTTGGCATCATCGGCAATTCGTATCTGATGAACGACCAGTATCCCACCCATGCCGGTGGAACGATGAATTCGGACGCGGTCGCGAATGTTTCGAACTGTCTGCCGCTGCTGATCCCGGCCGACCCGCGCTATGTCGACGTGGCCGAGCTGCTTGAGGTTTGCGACGGTTTCCTGCTGACCGGTGGCCGCCCTAACGTTCACCCCGAGGAATACGGCGAGCCGGCAACTGACGCGCATGGTGAATTCGACCGGGCGCGTGATGCAATCACCCTGCCGCTGGTGCGGGCTTGCGTGGAACGCGGCCAGCCCTTTCTGGGCATCTGCCGAGGGTTCCAAGAGGTCAACGTGGCCATGGGCGGCACTTTGTACCCGGAAATCCGCGATCTGCCCGGCCGGATGAACCACCGCATGCCGCCCGATGGCACGCTGGAAGAGAAATTCGCCCTGCGCCATGTGGTCAAGCTGACTGAGGGCGGGGTTTTTCACCGCCTGTTCGGCGCCAGTGAGGTGATGACCAATACGCTGCATGGGCAGGGCATCAAGACGGTGGGCAAGGGCGTGGTGATCGACGGCCACGCGCCGGATGGTACGCCCGAGGCGATCTATATCCAAGATGCGCCCGGGTTTACCCTGTCGGTGCAATGGCACCCGGAATGGGATGCCGCCAATGACCCGGTGTCGCGGCCCCTGTTTCAGGCCTTCGGCGACGCCGTTCGGGCCTGGACGCGTGGAAACAGGGCTGCACCCTATCAAATGACGGCCTGATTGCCTTACGGGCTCGTGCCAGGCGACGGTTGTCCGCCAGCTGTTGTTATTTGGGCATGGTGACAGGTGTATTTTGGCAAGCGACCCCATGGGCGTTGCGAATTCCTTGATGCAACAGCAGGCTGTTGCTGACGTCGGCCCTTTTTCGGCGCAGGCGGCGGTTTTGAGGGAATTCACCGATGTCAAACCTCGGACAATTTGCCTTCCCGGTAGGACGCTGGGTGGTGCCGATGTTCACGGCGGCAGTCTTTTCGTCGGAAGCATTTGCGCAACAATGCGGTTCTTTGGGCGATTTGGTTTATATTGGACGAACCCGGGACTCTGCCTCTTCGGTTTGGTTGTCTGCGACGGGGCAGGGAAATTTCCGACTGGAAGCCGCCCAAGGCAATTCGACGGTCGACACGTGGAGCAGTTCGCGGAAGGGTGTTCATCTTTCGCTTTCGCCCTTTGTCTCCAATGGTAGCGGTGGCGTTCACCGGCTTTTCAAGCAAGGTGGTGCGCCAAATGGCAATGACTGCCTGATTGATACGCAAAACCAGAAACGTGATTGGACCTTGCCGGGCGGGGGTGGGGGTAACGGTGGCGGCAACAGCGGCTCGGGTGGCGGCTTTGGCGGTGGCGGCAACGGCGGTTCGGGCGGCGGTTTTGGCGGTGGCGGCAACGGCGGTTCGGGCGGCGGTTTTGGCGGAGGCGGCAACGGCGGCTCGGGCGGCGGTTTTGGCGGTGGCGGCAACGGCGGTTCGGGCGGCGGTTTTGGCGGTGGCGGCAACGGCGGCTCCGGCGGTTTTGGCGGTGGCGGCAACGGCGGCTTTGGCGGAGGCGGCAATGGCGGCTCCGGCGGTGGTGGTGTCGCCACGACAGCGGTGCCGCGCACGAGCAGTGGCAATGGCCGACGTGACTACTACCCAAGGTCTGCATGCGTTCAGGAGGCGTCGGGTAAGCTGGACCCGGCGCTGTGCGACCCGGTCGTGGGTCCACCACTGACGCCGGGACGGGAATGGGCGCCGCCCACCCCCTGGAACGTGTGGTCTGATTTCACCTATACCGAAACCCAAGACACTCGGGGCTTTCGGGACACGGATATATCAGACAGTTATTTCGCAGCGGGTATCGATCGGCTTGTTCGCGAGGACTTGGTGCTTGGCTTTCAGGTCGAATACGAAAACACGAACACGAAAGGCTTCAGCGGTCAGCTTGCGAAGGATGTGAGTGGGGTGTCTGTGGGCCCCTATTTTTCATGGCGCGCCAGCGAAACCTGGGTTTTGACCGGCGTTGCAACATATGGCCGGTTTACAACGGACGTTTCAGTGCTGCAGCTGGATGGCAGCTTTGATCGTTCGCGTTGGCGGGCAAACCTCGAGGCGATCGGCCAGTATGAAGCTGGGGCTTTTGTTTTGCGCCCCTCCCTTGCCTTTGACTACTATGATTATGGCGCCGCGGAATTTGAACTGAGCGGTAGCTTAGCGGGAAGTCCCACGAACATCATGAGCGAAGTCGGCGGCGCGCGGTATGGTGCCCTGACACCCGAGTTGGAGATTAGTCGGCCCTTCGTGACCTCGAGATCCATCATGTCGCCTTACGTTTCAGTCAGCGCATCTTACTGGATAGACCGGGTAAATTATGGTTTTGGAACGGCGGGGACTGAATCGGACGATCTGACCTGGGCCACACGTCTAGGTGTGCGGGCGCAAGCCAGAGATGCCGTGTTTCTCGAAGCCTCGGTTGGATACCTGAGCCTGTTCGAGGCCGATCTCGATTCAACCGAAGCGTCCATCTATCTTTCTGTGAACTTTTAGCCCCTGTGCGGTCACGCTTGAAAAAGACCGGCCAGGGCGTCCGGGTCGGTCTTTTTCGTTTCATACCAGAAGGTTGAACTGTTTATTGAGCGGCAGGGATCGGGCGCGCTGGCCGGTCAGGTCAAACAGCGCGTTGCCCAGCGCCGGCATCGAGGGCGGCGTGCCGGGTTCGCCCGCTCCACCCATGAAGCGATTGGTTTCCAGAACCTGAACCTCGACCTGCGGCGCGGTGTGCATGCGCAGCGCGTCATAGTCGGGGAAGTTCATCTGCTCGACCTCGCCATCGGCAAAAGTGATTTCGCCATAGCAGGCCGCCGACAGGCCGTACATCATGCCGCCGAACATCTGCGCCTTGACGTTTTCGGGGTCCAGTGCCAGCCCCATGTCGCAGGCGATCCAGGCCTTGCTGATACGGATGGTGCCGTCTTCGTCCACCACCTCGATCACCTGCGCGACCGGGGTACCGAAGCTGTAGGTGAAGGCCACGCCGCGTCCCACGCCAACTGGGGTCTTGCCCGTCCAGCCGGACATGTTGCGCACCGCCTCGAGGCACCCGGCCGAGGGCGCGTGTTCGTCGCGCATCAGCTCCAGCCGGAACGCCAGCGGATCGCGTCCGGCGGCATGGGCCATCTCGTCGATGAAGGTCTCGTGGAAGAAGCCGTTGTGGCTGTTGCCGACCGAGCGCCAGAAGCCGACCGGGATCTTCAGATCGGCGATGTGGCCGCTCATGCGATAGTTGGGCACCGCGTAGGGCTGATTGAAGAACCCTTCGACCAGCACCTTGTCCGGGCCAGCGCCGGGCATTCCGGTATAGCGCTCGACGGCTTGCTGCGTGCAGGACTGCGCGGCGACCGCACCGTCGATGAGCACTGCCTTGCCATCCTGAACCGCGCCGCGCATCCGCGCCATCGCACCGGGGCGGTAGTAGTCGTGACGCATATCCTCTTCGCGACTCCAAGTCGTCTGGACCGGAGTGCCGGGCACCGCCATGGCAACCTTGGTTGCGATTTCGCCGAAATCCAATTCTCCACGGCGACCGAACCCGCCACCCAGATAGGTGGTGTGGATTTGGACTGCTTCGGTATCCAGACCCGCGGTGTTGGCAACGCGGAACTGGATCAGCGTGGGGGCTTGGTTCCCGCACCACAATTCCAAGGCGTCGCCGGTAAACAGCGCGGTGGCGTTCATCGGTTCCATCGTGGCGTGGGCCAGGTAGGGGACAGTGTATTCAGCTTCGATCACTGTTGCGCCTTCGGGAACGGTGCTGACATCGCCGTCATCGCGCATGGTCGAGTTGGGATCGGCGTCGAAGGCCTTGGCGATCTCGGAAAAGATGGATTCGGTTTCAGGGGGATAGGGGGCCTCGCCCCAATCGACGTCGATGGCCTCGACCGCCTGGTTTGCCAGCCAGGTGTTGGTGGCAATCACCGCAACGCCATTGCCCAGATCGACGATCTTTTCGACGCCCGGCATCGCGCGGGCGGCGCTGTCGTCGAAGCCGTTCATCTGACCGCCGAGCCTGGGGTTCATCCGCACGCTGGCGAATTTCATGCCCGGAAGGCGCACGTCAACGCCGAACTGGGCCGTGCCGGTGGCCTTTTCCACCATGTCCAGACGCGGCAGGGTCCGGCCCAGATAGCGCCATTCAGACGGGTCGCGCAGGGGCGCCTCAATCGGATCCATCTGCGCCACGTCGGCAGCCAGCTCGGTATAGGCGATTTTGCTGCCATCAGGCGCGATGACGTGGCCCGAGGCGGTTTTCAACTGGTCGCGGTCAATGCCCAGCCGGTCGGCGGCCGCCTGTTTCAACGTTTCGCGGGCCGAGGCGCCGGCCGCGCGCATCCGCTCGAACCCGTCCTTCATCGAGGTCGAGCCGCCGGTGACCTGCAGGCTGAGCGCCTTGCCGATCACGCCCAGGGCCTCTCCCAGGTTGTGCTGGAAGTTCGAGACGTCATAGCTCTTGTTGGGCAGGCTCTCGCCGATCAAGGCCGAGTTGTAATAGGCCGCCGCCGCAGGCCCGTGCAGAACGGTGACCTGATCCAGATCCACGTCCAGTTCTTCGGCGATCAGGGCGGCCCAGGTGGTTTTCACGCCCTGGCCCATCTCGGCGCGGGGCGCAAACAGGGTCACGCCGTTCTGATCGATCAGGATGAAGGGGTTCAGGGCCGCTTCGCCTTCGCCCGGTTTCAGCGGGTTTTTGGCAGGGCGATTGACGTAATAAACGCCGAAGGCCACGCCGCCGACGATGGCGGCAGACCCGATCAGGAAGGTTCGGCGCAGGATTTTTCCGATGCTGGCCATGGATCAGGCCTCCTTCAGCTTGGCGGCGGCGTCGTGGATCGCGGCGCGGATGCGGGGGTAGGTGCCACAGCGGCACAGGTTGCCCTGCATCGCCTCGTCGATCTCGGCATCCGTAGGGGCGGGGTTTTCGGCCAGCAGCGCGGCGGCCTGCATGATCTGCCCCGACTGGCAATAGCCGCATTGCGCGACCTGATGGTCGACCCAGGCCTGCTGGATCGCCGACATCGCCTCGGGCGTTCCGATGCCCTCAATCGTCGTCACTTCGCCCCAGACGTCGGACAGGGGCACTTGGCAGGACCGGACCGCTTCGCCGTCGATGTGAACCGTGCAGGCCCCGCAGGCGGCGACCCCGCAGCCGAACTTGGTGCCGGTCAGGCCGATCTCGTCCCGGAGAACCCACAATAGGGGCACGTCGTCAGGAAGGTCGACCTGATGGGTCTTGCCGTTGATCGTCAGCGTGGTCGCCATGGCGCACCTCTTTTGGCTGTGGCTGGTTTCTGACATAATTTATGAAAAATGTCAGCGCGTCAATTGACAATTTCGCGCGAAACTGTCAGAGGTCAATTCATGGCGGAAAAATTGGATGATACACGGGCAAAGGCGATTCTGACTTCGGCGTTTCAGGCCTTTTCCGCCTATGGGTTCCGCAAGACCTCGATGGATGACATAGCGCGTGGCGCGGGTATGTCCCGTCCGGCGGTCTATCTGCATTACAAGAACAAAGAGGCCATCGTTCGCAGCCTGACGCAGGCGCATTACGCCGAAAAGATCGCGGCGGTGACGCAGGCGCTGCAGGGCGATGGAGCGGTGTCCGACATTCTGGCGCGGGCGATTGACGCGCAAATCGCCGGGATGGCGGCCATCCTGGCGTCGCCGCATGGGCTTGAAATGCTGGATACCAGCAAGTCCACCGCTGCCGACATCGTGGCCGAGGGTGAGGCGGCGCTGGCGGACCTTTACGCCGAATGGCTGAAGCGCGAACTGGCGGCGGGTCGAGTGCGACTGCCAGACGGTCCGGCCGAGACCGCGCGGACCATCACCGCCGCGCTGAAGGGGATCAAGATGACCGCCTCGAACGCCGAGGAGTTCGAGCAGCGCATCGCCCAGCTGACCGCGCTGATTGGCGCGGGGCTTGAGGTCAGGTAACCCGCTGCCGGATCTTGTATTCCGGTTTGTCCCACAAACGGTTTTGCATGATGTCCGCCAGGACCTCTACGGCGCGCGTCACGTCGCCTTCGTCGATATACAGCGGCGTGAAGCCGAACCGCATGATGTCGGGCGCGCGGAAATCCCCGATCACGCCGCGGGCGATCAGGGCCTGCATCGCCGCGTACCCGTCGGCAAAACGGAACGAGACCTGGCTGCCGCGCATTGCGGGGTCGCGGGGGCTGGCCAGTTCCAGATCGGGGCAGGTGGCCTCGACCTGCTGGATAAACTGTTCGGTCAGAGCGATGGACTTCGCGCGCACATCATCCATGTCGGCCATGTCCCAGATATCCATCGCGGCGGCCAGCGCGGTCATCTGGATCACCGGCGGCGTGCCGACGCGCATGCGCTCGATGCCTGCGCCGGGGCGATAGTCCAGGTCGAAGGCAAAGGGGGCCTCGTGTCCCAGCCAGCCGGACAGGGCCGGGCGCGCGGTGTCGGCCCATTTCGGCGCGACATAGATGAAGGCGGGGGCGCCCGGACCACCGTTGAGGTATTTGTAGGTGCACCCCACCGCGAAATCGGCGTTGCACCCGGCCAAGTCCACCGGGATGGCCCCGGCAGAGTGGGCAAGATCCCACACCGTGATGACGCCGCGTGCATGGGCCAGCTCGGTCAGCGCCTTCATGTCATGCATGCGGCCGGTGCGATAGTCGACCTCGGTCAGCATCAGCACGGCGACTTCATCGGTAATGTGCTCGGCCACGGCCTCGGGGTCCACGACCCGCAGCTCGTACTCCTCGCCCAGCGAGCCCAGCAGCCCGTCAGCCATGTAGAGATCGGAGGGAAAGTTGCCATTGTCGGACAGGACCACCTTGCGCCCCGGGTTCAGCTCCAATGCCGAGGCAACCGCCTGATAGACCTTGATCGACAGCGTGTCGCCCACCACGACCGTGCCGGGCGCGGCGCCGATCAAGCGGCCGATCCGATCGCCCAGGTCGGTCGGCATACCCATCCATCCGGCCTTGTTCCACCCGGTGATCAGCATCTGGCCCCATTCCTCGGTCAGCATTTTCTGCACCTTTGCGGCCGCCGCCTTGGGCAGAGGGCCCAGCGAGTTGCCGTCCAGATACAGAACTCCTTCCGGCAGGTTGAACATGGCTTTGGTGGCGGCGAAATCGGTCATGCTGGATCCCTAGGGTTTTTCTTCTTCGATCTGGGGGTATCGGATCGACGCTGGACTGTCCATGATCGGGTGTTCAGGGGTCGATGGCCCGATTTCGGGTTGCGACACCTTGGGGTTTTGCCATCCTGTCATGAAAACGGTAGGACGTAAGTCGGAAGCGACAATCTGCCCGTGATTGTCGCGACAACGAAGGGATGCGAATGCGCCGTATCGACTTACCGCCACTGTGGCTTGTGGGCTTTGCGGCACTGGCTTGGTTGCAGGGCCGCTATCTGTCGTTCGGCCTTTCGCTGGAAGGCTGGTTCACGGATCTGCTGAGCGGGCTGTTGATCGGTGCAGGCATCCTGCTGGCGGTTCTGGCAATTGTCGAATTCCGCCGCCACCGTACGACGGTCATTCCGCATGAAACACCTTCGGCGCTGGTGCAGTCGGGCATTTACAAGCGCAGCCGCAATCCGATCTATCTGGGCGATGTCCTGATCCTTGCCGGGTTGATCCTACGCTTCGATGCCGTGTTGTCGATGGTGTTGGTTCCGGTCTTCGTCTGGGTGCTTGAACGGCGGTTCATCCTGCCCGAGGAAAACCGCCTCCGCCGCATCTTCCGTGCGGATTTCGCGCGCTACGAACGCAAAACCCGGCGCTGGATCTGAGATGCGCCGACCCGTGACACAACGTAATGAATGCTGCGCTTGCGAAATAATGTTGCGCGGGATACATGATTGCTTAACAGGAAATACCGATCAGCCGCTCGGACAGAGTGATAATTAGGGGGACTTGCCGGTGAAAATAGGCACGCCAAAGGAAATACTAAAGGGCGAGAACCGGGTCGCGATGACTCCGGAGTCGGCCGTTCAGTTGCAGAAACTGGGCTATGACTGCGCGATCGAGAAAGGGGCCGGCGCGGCCGCCGGGTTCTCGGACGAGGCTTACGAGGCCGTCGGGGTCGAAATCGTCAAGACCGCGGCTGCGCTGTGGAAAACGGCCGACATCATCGCCAAGGTGCGCGTGCCCACCGAAACCGAACTCAAGCGTCTGACCAAGGGCAAGACGCTGATCTCGTTCTTCAACCCGGCCGGGAACGAAGAAGGGATGGAACTGGCCAAGGAAAAGGGCGCCAACGTCATCGCGATGGAGATGGTGCCCCGCATCAGCCGCGCGCAGAAGATGGATGCGCTGTCGTCGATGGCCAACATCGCCGGCTATCGCGCCGTGATCGAGGCGGGCAACAATTTCGGCCGGTTCTTCACCGGTCAGGTCACCGCCGCGGGCAAGGTGCCGCCGGCCAAGGTTCTGGTCGTGGGCGCCGGCGTGGCCGGTCTGGCCGCGATCGGCACGGCCGTCAGCCTGGGTGCTGTGGTCTATGCGTTCGACGTGCGCCCCGAAGTGGCCGAACAGGTCGAATCCATGGGCGCCGAGTTCGTCTATCTGGATTTCCAGGACGATCAGGACGGCGCGGAAACCGGCGGCTATGCCAAGCCTTCCAGCCCCGAGTTCCGCGAGGCGCAGCTGGCCAAGTTCCGCGAGATGGCGCCCGAAATGGACATCGTCATCACCACGGCGCTGATCCCCAACCGCGAGGCGCCCGAGCTGTGGACCGAGGACATGGTTCAGTCGATGAAACGCGGCTCGGTCATCGTGGACCTCGCGGCCGAGAAGGGCGGCAACTGCAAGCTGACCGTTCCGGACGAAAAGATCGTTACCGACAATGGCGTCACCATCATCGGCTATACCGACTTCCCCAGCCGCATGGCGACGCAGGCCTCGATGCTGTACGCCACCAACATCCGGCACATGATGACCGATCTGACGCCCAACAAGGACGGGCAGATCGTTCACGACATGGAAGACGACGTGATCCGCGGAGCGACCGTGACCCACGAAGGGCAGATCACTTTCCCGCCGCCACCGCCCAAGGTGCAGGCCATCGCGACCAAACCCAAGGCCGAGGTCAAGGAACTGACGCCCGAAGAAAAGCGCGCGCAAGAGATCGCGGCCTTCAAGGCGCAGACGAAACAGCAGGTGACGCTGCTGGGCGTGGGCGGTGCGCTGATGCTGTTGGTGGGGCTGGTGGCTCCGGCCAGCTTCATGCAGCACTTCATCGTTTTCGTGTTGTCGGTCTTCGTAGGCTTCCAGGTAATCTGGAACGTCAGCCACAGCCTGCACACGCCGTTGATGGCGATCACCAACGCGATTTCCTCGATCATCATCGTGGGAGCGTTGATGCAGATCGGGTCGGGGTCTTTCCTCGTCATTCTGCTGGCGGCGCTGTCAATCTTCATGGCCGGGATCAACATCTTCGGCGGTTTCCTCGTAACCCGGCGCATGCTCGCCATGTTCCAGAAATCTTAAGGAGGCCGGGCACATGGAATTTGGCTTCACCACCGCCGCCTATGTCGTTGCGGCTGTTCTGTTCATCCTTTCGCTCGGCGGTCTGTCGAACCAGGAAAGCGCCAAACGCGCGGTCTGGTACGGCATCGTCGGCATGGCGCTGGCGGTGTTCGCCACGCTGGTCGGCCCCGGATCGGGCCTGTGGCCACTGTCGCTGCTGCTGATCATCGGCGGCGGCCTGATCGGTCAATACGTGGCGCAGCGCGTCCAGATGACCGAGATGCCGCAGCTTGTGGCCGCCATGCACTCGCTGGTGGGTCTGGCGGCCGTATTCGTCGGCTACAATGCCCATTTCGAGATCAAGAACGTCGCCGAAGTCTTTGCGATCGTTGACGCGGCCAAGGATGCCGACCTGTCGGATCTGGGGGCCTTCGCGAAACTGATCGCCAAGAAAACCCCGGCCGAGCTGGCCATTCTGCATGTCGAGCTGTTCCTGGGCATCTTCATCGGTGCGATCACTTTTACCGGTTCGGTCGTGGCCTATGGCAAGCTGGCCGGCAAGGTCACCTCGGCGGCAACCAAGCTGCCGGGCGGGCATGCGCTGAACGCGGCGGCGGCCGGCCTCTCGCTGATCTGTCTGATCTGGTACACCGCTTCGGGTGGCTTCTTCCCGCTGTTCCTGATGACGCTGGCGGCGCTGTTCATCGGTTATCACCTGATCATGGGCATCGGCGGTGCCGACATGCCGGTGGTAGTGTCGATGCTGAACAGCTATTCGGGCTGGGCTGCGGCGGCTATCGGTTTCTCGCTGGGGAACGACCTGCTGATCGTGGTCGGTGCGCTGGTTGGCTCGTCGGGTGCGATCCTGTCCTACATCATGTGCAAGGCGATGAACCGCCATTTTGTCAGCGTGATCCTGGGCGGCTTCGGCGGCCCGCAGGGCGAACAGATGGCCGTGGAAGGCGAACAGGTGGCCATCGACGCCGAAGGTGTCGCCGCAGCACTGAACGATGCCGACAGCATCATCATCGTGCCGGGATATGGCATGGCGGTGGCACAGGCGCAGCAGTCGGTCAGTGAACTGGTGCGCAAGCTGCGCGCCAAAGGCAAGAACGTGCGCTTTGCCATCCACCCCGTTGCGGGCCGCCTGCCGGGCCACATGAACGTGCTGCTGGCCGAGGCCAAGGTACCCTATGACATCGTGCTGGAGATGGATGAGATCAACGATGATTTCCCGGACACGGACGCTGTCATTGTCATCGGCTCGAACGACATCGTGAACCCGGCCGCGCAGGAAGACCCGAACTCGCCCATCGCGGGGATGCCGGTGCTCGAAGTGTGGAAGGCCAAGCAGGTGATCGTCTCAAAACGCGGGCAGGGCACCGGGTATTCGGGTATCGAAAACCCGCTGTTCTATAAGGAAAACACCCGCATGTTCTATGGCGACGCCAAGCAGTCGCTGGACAAGCTGCTGCCAATGATCGACTGATCCGCGGCCCATATCCTTGGAAAAGGCGCCCCTCGCGGGCGCCTTTTTCCGTTTCAGGGTATGATGCCACAGCAACCCCCAACGGCATGAGGTGTTCCATGCAGAAGGTAAACGGCATTGGCGGCGTGTTCTTTCGCGCCCGTGATCCGAAGGCTCTGTCGCAATGGTACGAGGCCCATCTGGGCGTCAACCACTATGACCCTGTCCCGTGGAAGCAGCGCGAAGGCTACACCGTTTTTGCCCCTTTCTCGGAAGATACGGACTATTTCGGTGATGCGGCGCAACAATGGATGATCAATTTCCGCGTCGACGATCTGGCGGCCATGGTCGACCAACTGCGCGCGGCTGGAATCGCGGTGGGGACCCGAGACGAATGGAACAGCGAGATCGGAACATTCGCCCGCTTGAACGACCCCGAGGGCAATCCGATCGAGCTCTGGCAGCCAAATCAATGAGATAGCTGGCTTGTATACCGCGGTATCCATGTAAGTGTATGAAATAAAAAGAGAATTGATGAAATCAGCCGGTGTCGTATAGTGCCCGGAACACAAGGAGCCGTTCATGACGCCAATCGAGGATCATCCGCTGCGCTATACGTTAGCCAATGAATTGCACGCGCGGCCGTTCCCCGTTGCGCAGGCCCCGTGCACGGTTGTCTTCCTTGCGATCAAAAAACCGGTCGCCGCGGTGGCGCGCGACCGAGCCGAAGATATGGCCCACCTGATCGACCTGTTGGACCGCCACGGGGCACAGCATCCGCAGCCCGATGCCACCCACTATGCCGGCCAGATCGGGCGGCATTGGTTGAAGTGGGAGCACCACACGGAATTCGTGACCTACACGGCCATCACTCAGAATGTCAGCGAGCGCGCCTTCAACCCCGCCGATTTCGAGGTATTCCCCCCCGACTGGCTGATGGCCAGTCCGGGGCAGCGTGTGACCTCGATCATGCTGCGGGTGGTGCCGCGCCCGGATGACGGGGCCACGCAAGCCGCGCTGGCGGACTGGTTCGAACCCGAAAGCTTGGCTGTGTCACAGGTGCTGGACGACTCGGCGATCTGCGCCAGCGATTTTCGCATCGACCCGGCGGGCCACATGCGGTTTGCCCTGTTCGTGTCCGAGGGCACCGGGCGCAGGCGCACCGGCCGGATCATCCAACGCCTGTGCGAGATCGAGACCTACAAGGCGATGTCCATGTTGGGCTTTGCCCGGGTCAAGGCCCTGATGCCCCAGATCGGCGAGTTGGACCGGCAACTGACCCAGCTGATGGGCGAGATGACCAAGGACAAGACCCATCCTGACGATCTGTTGCCGCAATTGCTGGCCACGTCGACCGAGCTCGAGACGCTGTCGGCGCGTTCGGCTTTTCGCTTTGCCGCGACGGGGGCCTATGAGGCCATCGTGCACCAGAGAATCGAGGCACTGCGCGAGGATCGCTTTCACGGGCGTCAGACATTCGCCGATTTCATGATGCGCCGCTATGACCCGGCCATGCGCACGGTCAAGGCGACCGAACGGCGACTGCAGGCGCTTTCGGACCGGGCCATTCGCGCCGGTGACCTGCTGCGAACGCGCGTCGATGTCGAGCGCAGCGCGCAGAACCAGGCTTTGTTGGAGAGCATGGACCGCCGGGCGGATCTGGCCCTGCGTCTGCAGCACACGGTCGAGGGTCTTTCAGTGGTGGCCATCAGCTATTATGCCGTGTCACTGGTCAGTTACCTGCTGTATCCGTTGACCAAGGCGGGGATCAGCAAGGGGATGTTGACCGCAGGCGTGACGCTGCCTGTTGTGGCGCTTGTCTGGTTGGCCGTGCGCCGTATCCGCCGCAAGCTGGAATAGGGCGGCTTGCCAACCCGCACGGCGCCTGTATTGCTGCAAGGCAGGCAATTCACAGGTGGGGCAGGGCAAATGACCGGATTGGTTTCAGCCTGGCGGGCCGTGGCCGCCATGTTCATCCTGAACGGCGCCCTGTTCGGCATCTGGGCCTCGCGCATTCCGGCCGTCCGTGACCGTCTGGGGCTGAGCCACGAAGAGCTGGGCTATGGCTTGCTGTTCATGGCGGCTGGGGCGGTGTGTTCCTTTCCAGTCACCGGGCGCCTGACCGACAGGTTCGGAGCGGTGACAGTGACGCGGGTGATCGCGGTTTTGTACACAGCATCACTGATCCTTCTTGCGGCCGCCGACAGCTTCGCCATGCTGGCTGCGTTCCTGTTCATCTTCGGGGCCTTCCACGGCTCGATGGATGTGGCCATGAACGCCTGGGCCGCCGAGGTCGAGCAGGCCTACGCCAAACCGGTGATGTCCTCGTTCCACGCGATGTGGAGCCTCGGCGCCGGGTTGGGAGCGCTCAGCGGCTACGGCGCGGTTCAGCTGCAGCTTGCCGTGTTGCCACATTTCCTGCTGGCCGGAGGGGCAACCGTGGCGCTGGCGCTTGCCCTGTCCTGGGTCCGATGGACATCGCGGCGGGTGCAGTCCGACGGCAACGCGATCTTTGCCTTGCCCAGCGGAGTTCTGGTTCTGGTCGGGCTGACCGCGATGTGCGGCGCTTTGGGCGAAGGCGCGGTGGCTGATTGGAGCGCCATCTTTCTGCGGGATGTCACGGGTGTGGCTGAAAGCGTTGCGGCGTTGGGCTATGCCGTCTTTTCGGTGTCCATGGTTGCAGTTCGGCTCCTGGGTGGGCTCGTGATCGCCCGGTTCGGCCCGGTGCCGGTGGCTCGGGTCAGCGGAGCCTGCGCGGCCTTGGGCGTGTTCCTGGTGGTATCGGCCGGGGGGGCGGTCGGGGCGCTGGCTGGATTCGCGATGATGGGCGTGGGCTATGCGGTGATCATGCCGCTGGCCTTCAGCCGAGCCGCGAACGACCCGCATGTCCCGCCGGGGCAGGCCATCGCCAGTGTCGCCACTTTGGGGTACGGAGGTCTTCTGATCGGTCCGCCGCTGATCGGGCTTCTGGCGGGGATCTTATCACTGCGGCTGGCCTTTGGCGTCCTGCTGCCGCTGGCAGTTGTGATCGTTTTGTTGGCCGGCGCGCTTAGGCGCGCCGACTGAATTTTGTTCAGCGTCCGCGGATCCGCGGATCGAGCGCATCGCGCAAGCCGTCGCCCAGATAGTTCACGCTGAGAACGGTAAGCGAGATCGCCAAGCCGGGCCAGAACACACGCTCGGGGTATTGCTGCAGATAATCAACACCATCGAACAGCAGCCGGCCCCAGGTGGGGAAATCAGGCGGGAAGCCCAGGCCCAGGAAGGACAGCGCGCTTTCGGTGATGATCGCCGTGGCGATGCCCAGCGTGGCCGACACCATGATCGGAGACAGTACGTTCGGCAGGATGTGCCGGGTGATGATTTGCGTGTTGCTGGTGCCGATCGAGCGGGCGGCCAGAACGAATTCGCGTTCCTTGATGGCCAGCACGTCGCCGCGCACGATCCGCGCCGTAGGCATCCACGAGGTGATGCCGATGGCGCAGACGATCAGGATGAAGATCCCACGCTCGAGCCCGAACGCAGCGGACAGAGGCTCGCGGAACAGCAACATCATCACCAGCAGCAGCGGCAGCAGCGGCAGGGCCAGGAACAGGTCGGTCAGGCGCATCAGCGGCCCGTCCAACCGTTTGAAGAACCCGGCGACCACGCCGATGAACGACCCAAGAAACAGCGCCAGCAGCATCGCGGTGATGCCGACCGAGACCGAGGTCTGCCCCCCCGACATCATCCGGGCCAAGATGTCCCGGCCCAGCTGATCGGTACCGAACGGATGGGCCCAGCTGGGCCCCTGGTTGCGGGCACGGATATCGATCTGGGTTGGGTCGATGGTCCACAGGAACGGGCCAAGATAGACGGCCGCGACGATAAAGATGAACAGCATCGCGCCGATCATGGCGCCCTTGTGGGTCTTGAACTGGTCCCACACATCGCGCCACTGGCTGCGGGGCGGGGCGGTGAATTCCTCGACCACGTCCGCGGCGGGCAGAGCGGTCGAAGCGGGCGCAAGCCCTTCGTCGGGGACAAAGCGATCCTTGTCAGTCATAGCGGATCCTCGGGTCCAGAATGCCATAGAGAACGTCGGCGATCAGGTTGAACAGGACGATCAGCACGGCAAAGATGAAGGTCAGGGTCTGCACCATCGGCAGGTCGTTGGCCTGGATGGCGCCGATCAGCAGCTGTCCGATGCCGTTCACCTTGAATACCTGCTCGGTAATGATGGCGCCGCCGAAGATCGACGGAATCCCCAGGGCGATCACGGTGACCACCGGGATCATCGAGTTGCGCAGGACATGCACCATGACGACGGTGTACTCGCTCAGGCCCTTGGCGCGGGCGGTACGGACGTAGTCCTGGTTCAAGTTGTCCAGCATCGAGGCGCGCATGAACCGGCTGAGCTGCGCGGTGATCTGCAGCGCCAGCACCATCACCGGCATGATCATCTGTTTCAGCTGAACGACGAAGCTGTCCCAGTCATTGACCACATGCGTCGTGTCATAGATCGACGGGAACCAGCCCAGCTGGACCGAAAAGATCACGATTACCAGCACCCCCGAGAAGAACGGCGGGACCGAGAAGCCGACCATCGACACGAAGGTGCCCATCTGGTCGAACCATGAATACTGGCGATAGGCCGAATAGATGCCGATGGGCAGCGCGATCAGGATGGCGACCACATAGGCGGTGCCGACAACCCACAGGGTCTGCGGGATGCGTTGAACGACGATGTCCATGACGGGCGAGCGGGTCTGCCACGAAATCACCCGCAGGTCACCTTCGGAAAAGGTAGTGCCAAAAATGTGATCGACCAGAACCTGAGGTTCAATCCAGAAGAACTGCACGATCCATTTCCAGAACCGGACATGCATCGGCTGGCCGAGGCCAAGCGCCTCGCGCATCTTCTCTTTGACTTCGGGCGGAACGGTCAGCGGAACCTGCGCCATCGGGTCGCCGGGGGCGAGTTCGAGCAGCAGGAAAATGACGAGACTGATGAACAACAGCGTCGGAACGGCCAGGATCAGTCGTCGAATGGTGAAGTTGAGCATTCAAAGGCGCCTTTGTGCATGCGTCTTTTCGTTGGGGTGGATGCAGGTAACCGCGCCCCGATAGACACCGGGGCGCGGCAGTGCAAGCCTGACGCTTAGGAACCGGTCTTGCGGTACCAGTCAGCGATGTTCCACAGCTCGCTGTCCCACACGTTCAGAACGACGCCACCCAGCGTGTTCGAATGTGCCGACAGGCGGCCACGGTGCACCAGCGGGATCATCGCGCCGCCCATTACGGCCATGTCGTTCAGCTTTTTCGCGATCTCGGCGCGGGCTTCCAGGCCGGCGGTCTGGGCCAGCTGGGCATGCAGCGCGTCATATTCCGGGTCGCACCAGCGCGAGATGTTCTCGCCCTGCCACTGAGTGTCCGGACGCGGAGCCTTGTCGCACAGCATGTTGCCCAGATACGACTGCGGATCTGTGCCGTTGAAGGTGTTGGCGTACATTTCAACGTCGGCATAGAACTTCTGGAACGTGTCGGGCGAGCCCGGATCACCACCGAAGAAGACCGAGGCGTTGATGTTGCGCAGTTCGGTTTCGATGCCAATCTGGCTCCACCATTCCTTGATCAGCGCCTGGAAGTCCTGACGGACGGCGTTGGTCGAGGTCTGGTATACGACTTTGAGCGGAACACCGTCTTTTTCGCGGATGCCGTCGCCGTTGGTATCGACGATCCCGGCATCATCCAGCAGCTTCTTCGCGCCTTCGATGTCCTGCTTGTCGCAGGTCATGGTGGTCGAGTTGAACGCGGCCGGAGCCGGCACCCAGTTGCAGGTAACTTTGCCTGCTTGGCCATAACCGATCTCAACCAGCAGCGGACGGTCGATTGCCAGTGACATGGCGTTGTACACGGCCGGGTCGGTCAGGAACGGGTGCGGGTGCTTGGCCGTCGAACGTTCGCCTTCCGGCAGTTCGGGGGACGGGTTGGTCTGGTTCAGCATGATGCGCTCGACCAGCGGGCCGAAGCCTGCCACCGGAGTGCCCTTGCCGCCTTCTTGCATTTGCGCGATCACTTCGGGCGCCAGCTGCAGGTTCCAGGCATAGTCGAACTCACCGGTTTCCATCACGGCGCGTCCGGCCGCGGTTGCATCGCCGCCGCCCTTGAACGTCACTGTCGCAAAGGCAGGCTTGTTCGGATCACGATAGTTGTCGTTGGCTTTGAAGGTGATCACGTCGTTCGGCTTGAACTCGGTGACGACAAACGGGCCGGTGCCGATCGGATTGAAGTTCTGTTCGGTGCATTCCGGCGCCTTGGCGCCCATGCAGTTTTCGAACTGGGCCTTCTGGATGATCGGGCTTTCCCCGCCAACGAACGGGCCATAGGGGAAGGGGGTCGGCTTGTCGAAGGTGACCTTGACGGTCAGATCGTCGAGCGCCTCGACGCTGGTGACGCCTTCGAACTTGGTCACCTGCGCACATCCGCCCTCCGGGTCCATGCAGTAGTCGGCGGTGAACTTGACGTCCGCCGCGGTGAAGGGCGAGCCGTCCGACCAGGTGATGCCGGGCGCGATCTTCCAGGTGATCGAGGTCAGATCCTCGCTGACACCGCCGTTTTCGACTGTGGGGATTTCGGCCGCCAGGTAGGGCACCATGTTGCCGTCCTGGTCATAGCGGGCCAGCGGTTCGATCACCAGCGAGGCCGCCTCGACATCCTTGGTGCCACCCGACAGGAACGGGTTCAGGATCGAGGGCGCCTGCCAATAGATGATGCTGACATTGCCGTCCGATCCGCGCTCGGCCATGGCCATCGGGGCCATCGCCGTGCTTGCAATCGCACCGAGCAAAAGGGCTTTGATTTTCATCATACACTCCATGTTGGACACATTCGTGTCTCGATTATTCCGCAAGGCCTGCGGACTTGGCGTTGCCGCGCGTGGGGCAAGCTGCTGTAACGAAAAGAAAAAAGGTTTCGCTTATTGCGGCCTGCACAGGTTTTCCGGCGCGGTTACGCGGGGTATCGAAACAGAGTTTTGGAAAATTGCAAGCCTTGCCGCAGCGAAATCGGGCAATGGGTTTGACTTTTCCCACTTCGCCGCCTTAGCGTTTGGCACTCAAATCGAACAAGCCCTCAAGGAGAGCGCGCGCGTGCTGGACCAGCCTATTGCCGATATCAGAAAACTTCGCGTCGAGTTTCAGACCAAGGATGGACCGGTCGTCGGGGTCGAGGATGTTTCGTTCGAGGTCCATCCGGGCGAAACCGTCTGCATCGTGGGCGAATCGGGGTCGGGCAAATCGGTGTCGTCGCTGTCGCTGATGCGGCTGGTGGAATTCGGCGGCGGCAAGATCGCGGGGGGCGAACTGCTGTTCGACCGACGCGACGGGCGCAAGCTGGATCTGGCCAAGTCCGATCAGGACCTGATGAAGCAGATTCGCGGCAACGAGATCGGGATGATCTTCCAGGAACCGATGACCGCTTTGAACCCGGTCTTCACCGTGGGCCGACAGCTGACCGAGGGCCTGCGGATCCACAAAAACATGTCCAAGGCACAGGCCGAGGCGCGCGCGCTGGAGCTACTCAAGCAGGTCCGCATCCCCGAGCCCGAGCGGCGCCTCAAACAGTACCCGCACGAATTGTCAGGCGGGATGCGACAGCGGGTGGTGATCGCCATGGCGATGGCCTGCGAGCCGCGCCTGCTGATCGCCGACGAGCCGACGACGGCACTGGACGTGACCATTCAGGCCGAGATCTTGGCCCTGATGGACCGGCTCAAGCGGGAAACCGGCACGGCGGTGATGTTCATCACCCATGACATGGCCGTGGTCGCCCAGATGGCCGACCGCGTCGTGGTCATGTATCGCGGCAACAAGGTCGAAGAGGGCACCGTCACCGAGATTTTCGAAAACCCCCGACACGACTACACCAAGGCCTTGCTGGCCGCGGTGCCCAAGCTGGGCGAGATGCGCGGCAAATCCGCGCCCGAACCGATGAAGCTGCTGGGAGTCGAGGGCCAGAACATCGCTCCGATTCCCGGAACCGAGGACGTGCTGCTGACGGTCCGCAACCTGACCACGCGCTTCCCCGTCAAGGGCGGGCTGCTGCGCCGCACGATCTCGAACGTGCACGCGGTCGAGGATGTATCGTTCACTCTGAACCGGGGTCAGACGCTGAGTCTGGTCGGTGAATCCGGCTGCGGAAAGTCCTCGGCGGGGCGGTCGATCCTGCGGTTGGTCGAGCCGCTGTCGGGCGAGGTGGACCTCGATGGCGTCGACATCATGAAATTGGACCAGAAGGGCCTGCGCAAGGCCCGGCTGGACATGCAGATGATCTTTCAGGACCCGTTCGCCTCGTTGAACCCGCAGATGCAGCTGGTCGATCAGGTCGCCGAGCCGATGCGCAATTATGGCGTGGCCTCGGGGTCGGAATTGCAGGACCGTGTGGCGCAGCTGTTCGACAAGGTGCACCTGCCGCGCAGCTTCATGCGCCGGTACCCGCACGAGATGTCGGGCGGCCAGCGCCAGCGTATCGCCATCGCGCGCGCCCTTGCGCTGAACCCCAAGCTGATCATCGCCGACGAGGCCGTTTCTGCACTAGACGTATCGGTGCAGGCGCAGGTGCTGAACTTGATGATGGAACTGCAGTCCGAACTGGGGCTCAGCTATCTGTTCATCAGCCACGACATGGCCGTGGTTGAACGCGTCAGCCACCATGTCGGGGTGATGTATCTGGGCCGGATCGTCGAACTGGGCCCGCGGGCGCGGGTGTTCGAGAACCCTCAGCATCCCTATACCCAGGCGCTGATGAAGGCGGTGCCGATCGCGGACCCGAACCAGCGAAAATCGGAAAAAGACCTGAATTTCAAACCGATCCCGTCGCCCATTCATCCGATCGACTATCAGCCTGCGCCGTCTGAGTACCGTGAGGTCGAGCCGGGGCATTTCATTCTGACCACCGACAGCGGGTATTGATCCCGATGGCGCGGCGCCTGACACCGCTCGAGATCATGACGCGGCTGATTGCGTTCCCGACGGTCAGCCGCGACAGCAACCTGCCTCTGATCGACTGGGTCGGGGACTATCTGGCAAGTCATGGCATCGAAGCCCACCGCTGGCCCGATCCCGACCAGCCGCACAAGGCGGCTCTGTTTGCCCATGTCGGGCCTTGGGACGAAGGTGCTATCGTTCTGTCAGGTCATACCGACGTGGTGCCGGTGGACGGGCAGGCCTGGGACAGCGATCCCTTCACGGTCACCGAGCGCGAAGGCAAGTATTTCGGGCGCGGCACCTGCGACATGAAAGGGTTCGACGCGCTGGCGATCTGGGCATTGGTCGAGGCGCATTACGCGGGCGTGGCTCGCCCGTTGCAACTCGCGCTGAGCTTTGACGAAGAGGTCGGCTGTACCGGCGCTCCGCCGATGATCGCGGCGATGCAGAAGGTTCTGCCCAGGGGCTCGGCGGTGATCGTGGGGGAACCGTCGATGATGCAGGCGGTGACCGGGCACAAAGGCAGCTATGGCTATGACACGCATGTGGTGGGCTACGAGGTCCACAGCTCGCGCCTGCACGAAGGGGTGAATGCCATCATGCAGGCGGCCCCCTTGATCGACTGGGCCAATCAGCAGAATGCGAAGAACATGGCCGCGCAACCCGGCGCGCTGGCGGCGGTGTTCGACCCCCCTTGGACGACGTGCCATGTGGGCATGATCCGGGGTGGGACGGCGCATAACATCACGGCCAAGGATTGCTGGTTCATGATGGATTTCCGCGTGGTGCCCGGCGAAAGTGCCGCCGCATGGCGCGACGCCTATTTTGCGCAGGTGCGCGCGGTCGAGGCGCGGATGCAGCAGGTCCGCCCCGAGACGCGGATCGACGTGACGCCCAGCTTTGCTGTTCCCGCGCTGGTCCCCGAACCCGAGGGCGAGGCCGAGGCTCTGGTCCGCTCGCTGACCGGCGACAACGCGACCCATGTCGTCAGCTATGGCACCGAGGCGGGGCAGTTCCAGGAGGCCGGCTATTCGGCCGTGATCTGCGGGCCGGGCGACATCGCCCAGGCGCACAAGCCCGACGAATTCATAACCGTTGCCCAGTTCAATGCCGGGCACCAATTCATGCAGCGGTTGGTTCAGAAACTGGCCGCCTGATTTTTTTGTCCCAGCCCAAGGCTTTAGGCTTGGATGCTGGTAGTGGAGGAAACGTGCATGCCCGTCAGAAACCGTTTTGCCGAATTGCATCCCGAAATCACCGCGTGGCGGCGTGACATTCACCAGAACCCAGAGATCTTGTACGACACCCACCGCACCAGCGCGGTGGTTGCGGAAAAGCTGCAGGAATTCGGCTGCGACGAGGTGGTGACGGGGATTGGCCGCACCGGCGTGGTCGGCGTGATCAAAGGCAAGGTCGACACCAAGGGCCGGGTGATCGGCCTGCGGGCCGACATGGACGCGCTGCCCATGCAGGAGCAGACCGGGCTGGACTATGCCTCGCAAACGCCGGGGGCCATGCATGCCTGCGGCCATGACGGACATACGGCAATGGTTCTAGGGGCGGCGAAATACCTGGCCGAGACACGCAATTTCGACGGCACGGCGGTGGTGATCTTTCAACCGGCCGAAGAAGGCGGGAACGGCGCCGAAGCGATGTGTCGGGACGGGCTGATGGACCGTTTTGGCATCCAGGAGGTCTATGCCATGCACAACGTGCCGGGCCTGCCCACGGGGCAATTCGCCATCCGCTCGGGGCCGTTGCTGGCGGCGGCGGACGAGTTCGACATCCATCTGGAAGGGCGCGGCGGGCATGCGGCCAAGCCGCACGAAACGGTGGACACCACCGTCATGCTGTCGCACCTTGTGGTGGCGCTGCAGACCATCGTGGCGCGCAACGCCGATCCGACTCTGCAGGCGGTGCTGTCAGTCACCTCGGTCGAGACATCTTCGACCGCGTTCAACGTGATCCCGCAATCGGCGCGCGTGCGTGGCACGGTGCGTACCCATTCCAATGAGATGCGCGACCTGATCGAGCGCCGCCTGACCGAGGTGACGCAGAGCGTCGCGGCCGCGATGGGCGGAACTGCGCAGGTAAACTATACCCGTGGCGTGCCGGTGACGATCAACGCCGAAGTGCCCACACAGCACGCCGAGGCAGCAGCCATCGCCGTGGGCGGCAGCTGCCTCGAGGCACCGATGGTAATGGGCGGCGAGGATTTCTCGTTCATGTTGCAGGAACGGCCGGGTGCGTTCATAGTTCTGGGCAATGGTGACAGCGCCGGGCTGCATCACCCTGAATACGATTTCAATGACGAAATCATTCCGATTGGATGCTCATGGTTTGCCGAAATGGTCGAAAGCCGGATGCCGGCGGCCTGAGGCTTTGAAGGAGAGAGAAGACGAAAATGCCAGTCAAGAACCGATTTGCCGAATTGCAGGACGAAATCACCGCATGGCGACGAGATCTGCACGAAAACCCCGAAATCCTGTTCGAAACACACCGCACCAGCGCGGTGGTGGCGGAAAAGCTGAAGGAATTCGGCTGCGACGAAGTGGTCACGGGGATTGGCCGCACCGGGGTGGTCGGCGTGATCAAAGGCAAGGCCGACACCAAGGGCCGGGTGATCGGCCTGCGGGCCGACATGGACGCGCTGCCGATCCACGAGGCGACGGGCCTCGACTATGCTTCGAAAACACCGGGGGCAATGCATGCCTGCGGCCATGACGGACATACCGCCATGCTGCTCGGCGCGGCGAAATACCTGGCCGAGACCCGCAACTTCGATGGCACCGTGGTGGTGATCTTCCAGCCCGCCGAAGAGGGCGGAGGTGGCGGCCGCGAGATGTGCGAGGACGGCCTGATGGACCGCTGGAACATCCAGGAGGTTTACGGGATGCACAATTGGCCGGGCAAGCCGGTCGGCAGCTTTTCGATCCGGCCGGGGGCTTTCTTTGCGGCGACCGACCAGTTCGACATCACTTTCGAGGGGCGGGGCGGGCACGCAGCCAAGCCGCACGAGACGGTGGACACGACCGTAATGGCGGCGCAGGCTGTTCTGGCGTTGCAGACCATCGCGTCGCGCAATGCCGATCCGATCGATCAGGTCGTCGTCTCGGTCACCTCGTTCGAGACCTCGTCCAAGGCGTTCAACGTGATCCCGCAGAAGGTGCAGATCAAGGGCACCGTACGCACCATGAGCAGCGAAATGCGCGACCTGGCCGAAAAGCGGATCAAGGAAATCTGCGCGGGCGTCGCGGCCACGTTCGGCGGCACTGCCGACGTGACCTACATGCGCGGCTATCCCGTCATGGTGAACAGTGACGAACAGACCGATTTTGCGGCCCAAGTGGCCAAGTCGGTCTCGGGCGATTGCGAGGTCGCACCGTTGGTCATGGGCGGCGAGGATTTTGCCTACATGCTGGAAGAGCGCCCCGGAGCCTATATCCTGGTCGGCAATGGCGATACGGCGATGGTTCACCACCCGGAATACAATTTCAACGACGAGGCGATCCCTGCCGGGTGCAGTTGGTGGGCCGAGATCGTCGAACAGCGGATGCCCGCAGCCTGATTCCGTAGCGGGGGCGCAGGCCCCCGCTGCCGTTTGCGGTCAGGGGCCTGCGTCCTCCAGGTCCAGTTTGTCGCATAGCGTATCAACAACCGCATCTAGCGCCGATTTCTGGGTATTCACGCAGGACTGCGCCGCCGCTTGCGCTGCTGCCAGAGCCGATCTGTCCGACAGCCAAAGCGCGACTGCCCCGCTCAGGTCCGAGGCCGAGAACACTTCGACCGCGCCACCGCTGTCCACCAGCGGGGCAAATGTCTCAGCGAAATTGAAATAGCCCGACCCAGTGATCACCGCGGCTCCGGCCTGCGCGGGTTCGAACGGGTTGTGGCCGCCGATCTCTTTCAGCGACCCGCCCAGGAACACGATCGGGCACAGCGCGTACCACGTTCCGGTTTCGCCCAGCGTATCGGCCACATAGACCTGTGTGTCGCGGGTGATCGGCTGCCCGGCGCTGCGCAGAGCATGGCTTTGACCCGCCGCATCAACAAGGGCGCAGACCTCGCCCCGCCGTTCAGGGTGACGGGGGATCAGCAGCAGCAGCAGGTCGGGCCAGCGGTTCAGCAATTCGGCATGGGCGGCCAGAACGGTCTCTTCCTCGCCTGCATGGGTCGAGCTGGCGATCCAGACCGGCCGCGCGCCGATCTGGGCGCGGATCTGCGTCAGCATGTCTTGATCCACCGGCAGCGGATCGGACATGGCCTTGAGGTTGGTTCCGGGTTGCACCCGATCGACGGGCGCCCCCATGGCGATCAGGTTTGCGGCCGTGCGGTCGTTTTGCGTCAGGAACAGGCGGAACTGGCTCAGGACATAGCGGGCGGTGTCGGGGCGCTTCTTCCACCCGGCCACCGATTTCTCGGACAGGCGTGCGTTCAGCAGGGCCAGGGGCGTCCCGCGCCGGGCGGTCTCGACGATCAGTCGTGGCCAGATCTCGCTTTCGACAAAGACGCCGGCATCGGGCCGCCAGTGATCCAGAAACCGCGCCACCGGGCCGGCGCTGTCCAGCGGGGGGTATTGGTGGCGGGTGCGCGGCGGCAGACGTTTTTCCACCAGCGCAGCCGAGGTCGGGGTGCCAGAGGTGATCAGGAACTGCGCATCGTCGATCCGTTCGCTCATGCGCTTGATCAGGCTCAGAACCGACAGGCTCTCACCCACGCTGGCCGCATGAAACCAGATCAGCCGACCGTCGGGGCGGGGTTGGCTCGCATGGCCCAGCCGCTCGCGCTGACGGATTTCAGAAACACCCGCCGACTGCAGCTTGGCGCGAACGGTGCGCCAGGCCAGCGGCATTGCGAGGGATGTCAGCGCGCAGTACACGCGGTACAGCGCCGTGGGTCGCCCCGACAAGTCTGACATGTCAGCCGCCCGTGTGGCTCATGTGACGGCTCATCTGGCCATCGATCTTTTGGCGGGAATAGTCGAAATCATGGCCCTTGGGCTTGAGGGTGATCGCCGCCCGGATCGCCTGTTCCAACGGCTCTTCGCTGTCGGGGTGGTCGCGCAGGGGCGCGCGCAGGTCGGCCATGTCCTCTTGCCCCAGGCACATGTACAACTCGCCCGTACAGGTCAGGCGTACCCGGTTGCAGCTTTCGCAGAAATTATGGCTAAGCGGTGTGATGAAGCCGATCTTCTGCCCGGTTTCCTCCAACCGGACATAGCGCGCCGGGCCGCCCGTGCGCTCGGCCAGATCGGTAACAGTATAGTGGTTTTCGTACTCGGCCCGCACGTCTTTCAGCGACCAGTATTGATCCAGCCGATCCTCGTTGCCGATGTCACCCATGGGCATGACCTCGATCCAGGTCAGGTCCATGTCGCGCTCGGCGCACCATCGTGTGATCTTGGGCAGTTCTTCCTCGTTGAACCCTTTCAGGGCCACCGCGTTGATCTTCACGCGCAACCCGGCTTTCTGCGCGGCATCGATTCCGCCCAAGACCTGTTTCAAGCGACCCCAGCGGGTGATCTGGGCGAACTTGTCTTCGTCCAGCGTGTCGAGCGAGACATTCACCCGCCGCACCCCGGCGGCATACAGGTCGTCGGCGAACCGGGCCAATTGCGAACCATTGGTGGTCAGCGTCAGCTCTTTCAGCGCGCCGCTGTCCAGATGCCGGGTCATCGAGTCGAAGAAACTCATGATCCCACGGCGCACAAGCGGTTCGCCCCCGGTGATCCGCAGTTTTTCCACGCCCAGCCGGATGAAGGTCGAGCACATCCGGTCCAGTTCCTCCAGCGTCAGCAGCTCTTTCTTGGGCAGAAAGGTCATGTTTTCCGACATGCAATAGACACAGCGGAAATCGCAGCGGTCCGTGACGGAGACGCGGAGATAGGTGATTGCGCGGGCAAACGGATCGATCAGCGGAGCAGTCATGCTCAATAGGTAAAGCGGGTAATGCGATACGGCAAGTCGCAACTGCGCTCGAGGGGTGGAACACGGGCGCGGGCAGGGGTAGGTTGGTTGCATGCGATACCTGTTTATCCTCCTTCCTGCGTTTCTGACCGGCTGCGATGCGGTGCGGCAGACCTTGGACCGGTCGCCAGAAACGCCGACCGTTAAACCGGATGCGGTGGTCACGGAAACCGAGGTCGTCGCGGCACAGCCCGTTGCGGCGGCGCAACCCGGTTGGAGCGGTGCGAAACGCACGATCGCGGGGCTAGGCGATCCGAACAAACCGGGGCGCTGGCTGGAAACGCCATTGGTGCAGGCCGAGCGGAATGGCAGGGTCGTGGTGACGAAGACCGGGGCGCAGGCCTATGTGACGCTGGTTCCCGCGTCGGGCCCCGAGGGCGGCGGCGGGCGGCTCTCGCTCGAGGCGATGCGCGCTCTGCTGGTACCGTTTGACGAGCTGGTCGAGCTGGACGTCTATTCCGATTGACTTTTCAGGTACTTGCTGGCCTCTTTGCGGGCAAAGGGCTTCATCGCGTCACCGTGCGCGGCCAGAAAGGCCCGGACCCGGTCGGGGTCATGTTTCGACAGGTCGCGCAGCCACCAGGCCACCGCCTTCTGGATGAACCAGTCGCGATCGGGGACATAGCCGGCGGCCCAACTCAGAATACGGTCGCGGCGCTGCAGATCTTCGGGCTTGGGGTGGTTCTGCTTGGTCCAGGGCAGGGTGGCGACCAGTGCCGCGCGTCGGGTCCACATGTGATCCGAGGTGGTCCAGCTTTCGACCTGATCCAGCCGCGAAGGGTCAGCCCACAGGCGCTTTTGCATGGCCATGCTGGCATGATCGGCGACCGCCCAGGCGTCGAAATCGGGCAGCCAGATTTGCAGCAGGTCCCAAACCGCCTGATCGGGGCGGATGCGCGCCTGCGTCAGCAGCTTGGCGGCGGCCAGCCGCGCCTCGTGGATGTTGGTCTGCCACAGCTGATCGGCCAGCGCGACACGGGCGTCTACGTCCATCTGCTGCCGCCAGCTTTTGGTCAGATCATTCAGCACAGGGTTCGGTACGCCAAGATAGGGGCGATCGACCTTGTGATAGGCCGCCATCTGGGTGGCCCGGTCCGGGTCGGCATGCGCCTTGATCTGGTCCAGAGGGCTTTCCGGCATGACGGCTTACTCGACCGTGACGGATTTCGCCAGGTTACGCGGCTGGTCCACATCGGTGCCCTTGGCGACGGCCGTGTGATAGGCCAGCAGCTGCGCGGGCACCGAATACAGGATCGGCGCGACCGAGGCGTGGGCATGCGGCATACGGATCGTGCTCCAGACCCCGTCTTTGGCATCGGCGATCCCGTCGTCGTCCGAGACCAGAATGACCTTGCCCTTGCGCGCCATGACCTCTTGCATGTTCGACACGGTCTTGTCGAACACCGCATCGCGCGGGGCCATCACCACCACCGGCATGTGCTTGTCGATCAGGGCGATGGGGCCATGCTTCAGCTCGCCCGAGGCATAGCCTTCGGCGTGGATATAGCTGATTTCCTTGAGTTTCAGCGCGCCTTCGAGGGCCAGCGGGTACATCAGGCCGCGTCCCAGGAACAGAACGTCGCGCGCCTCGGACAGGCGCTGCGCGGATTTCCGGATCGCCTCCTCCTGGTCCAGCGCGGCGTTCAGCAGCGTCGGCAGGCCGCGCAGCGCGGCGGCGTGATCGGCCAGCGCATCGTCGTCCAGCGTGCCCCGGTCGGCCGCGGCCTTGAGCGCCAGCATCAGCAGAACGCTCAGCTGGCAGGTGAAGGCCTTGGTCGAGGCAACGCCAATCTCGACCCCGGCATGGATGGGCAGCGCCACGTCGCTTTCCCGCGCGATCGAGCTTTCGGGGACATTGACCACCGACACGATCTTGTCGGCCTTGCCCTCGCAATAGCGCAGCGCGGCCAGGGTGTCGGCGGTTTCGCCCGACTGGCTGACGAACAGCGCCAGCGTGCGGTCGGTGATCGGCGGTTCGCGATAGCGGAACTCGCTGGCGATATCGACCTCGACCGGCATCCGGGCCAGTTGCTCGAACCAGTATTTGGCGGTCAGGCAGGCATAGAAGGCCGTGCCGCAGGCCACCATGGTCAGGCGGTCCAGCTTGGAGAAATCAAGATCCGCATCCGGCAGAACCACCCGGTCGCTGCCGGTGGGCAGGTACGAGCGGATCGCCTCGGCCACCACCACCGGCTGTTCGGCGATTTCCTTGGCCATGAAATGCTTGTGTCCGCCCTTGTCGGTTCGGGTCTGATCCAGCTGGATCTTGCGGATCTCGCGATTTGCGATTTCGCCCGCCTCGTTGCGGATCTCGATCGAATTGCGGGTGACCACGGCGCGGTCGCCTTCCTCCAGATAGGTGATCCGGTCGGTCAGCGGCGCCAGCGCGATGGCGTCCGAGCCGACGAACATCTCGCCATCTCCGTGCCCGATGGCCAGCGGCGAGCCCTTGCGGGCGGCGACGATCAGGTCATCCTCGCCGTCGAACAGGAAGGCCAGCGCGAAGGCGCCTTGCAGCCGGTCGATGGTCTTGAAGGCGGCCTCGACCGGGCCCAGCCCCGATTTCATGTAGAATTCGGTCATCAACGCGACGGTTTCTGTGTCGGTCTCGGTCTGGAAATCGATTCCGTTCTCGGCCAGTTCGGCCCGCAGCTCGCGATAGTTTTCGACAATGCCGTTGTGGACCACGGCAACCGGTCCGGCCTGATGCGGGTGCGCGTTGCTGACCGAGGGTGCGCCATGGGTCGCCCACCGCGTGTGCCCGATGCCCGACTTGCCAGGCAGGGGGTCATGCACCAGCAGGTCGCTGAGATTGACCAGCTTGCCCACCGCGCGCCGACGGCCCAGCTTGCCGCCGTTTATGGTTGCGATGCCCGCACTGTCATAGCCGCGGTATTCCAGCCGTTTCAGTGCTTCGACCAGAATGGGCGCCGCTTCGTGCTTGCCCAATACGCCAACAATTCCACACATTTACTCAGGCTCCCTTGTCCCGGCGTGCCTTTTTCGCCTTCAGCATCTCGAACAGCTTGCGGGCATAGCCCGGCTTGTTTTCCTGTTTGGCGCGACCCACCGCCAGGGCGTCGGGTTCGACGTCGCGGGTCACGATGGTGCCGGTGGCCGTCATCGCGCCGCTGCCCACGGTGACCGGGGCCACCAGCATAGTGTTCGAACCGACAAAGACGTTCTCGCCGATCGTCGTGCGGTGCTTCATCACGCCGTCATAGTTGCAGGTGATGGTGCCCGCGCCGATATTCGTACCCGCGCCCACCGACGCATCGCCGACATAGCTGAGGTGATTGACCTTGGCGCCCTCGTCGATCTGGGCATTCTTGATCTCGACGAAATTGCCGATACGCGTGTTCTCGGCCAGTTCCGCCCCAGGGCGCAACCGGGCATAGGGGCCGACTATGGCGCCGCGGCTGACATGGCAGCCTTCCAGGTGCGAAAACGCCCGGATCGTCGCGCCGCTTTCGACGGTGACACCGGGGCCGAAGACCACGTTTGGTTCGATCACCGTGTCGCGGCCGATCACCGTATCGGCGGCCAGATAGACCGTCTCGGGGGCCATCAGGGTGACGCCCAGATCCAGCAACTCGGCCCGGGCGCGGGCCTGGAACACGGCGTCGGCGGCGGCCAGATCAGCGCGCGAGTTCACGCCCAGCGTCTGCGCCTCGTCGCACGAAACGGCGGTGACCTTCAGGCCGCGGTCGCGCGCGATCTCGACCACGTCGGTCAGATAGTATTCGCCCGAGGCGTTGTCGTTTCCGACCGCGTCGATCAGGTCGAACAGGGTGCCCGCGTCACAGGCCAGAAGGCCTGAGTTGCAGAAGGTTATGGCGCGTTCTTCATCTGAAGCATCCTTGAACTCGACGATCCGCTCCAAGGCGTCGCCGTTCATCACCAAACGGCCGTACCGGGCCGGGTCGGCGGCCTCGAAGCCAAGGATCACCAGATCGTTGTCAGCCCGCGCGGCGATCATGCGCTCCAGCGTGTCGGGCTGCAGAAACGGGGTGTCACCGTACAGAACGACCACGTCGCCGATGAACCCGTCCAGCGCCTCGCGCGCTTGGGCGACGGCATGGGCGGTGCCCAACTGTTGGTCCTGCACGACGATGCGCGCGTCTTCATCCTCGGCCTGCGCGACCTTGGCCACCGCCTGCGAGCCGTGGCCGGTGACGATGACCGTGCGTTCGGGTGCCAGGACCGAACCGGCGCGCATGGCGTGCACCAGCATCGGAACCTGGGCGATCGGGTGCAAAACCTTTGGGATGTCCGAATTCATCCGGGTGCCTTTTCCGGCGGCAAGGATGACAAGGGCAGTGCTCATGAATGCGTTTTCTCTTTTGTTTTGTCGCGGTCCGTTTTATCCGCTGGGGGCAGGGGCGCAAGCCGTTCGGCCATCAAACAAGATTGCCGTTTGCAACACGACATGGCGGAAAACTGCCGAACAAGGAGACAGAATGCGCACGGTCATCTTCGATCTGGACGGGACTTTGGCCGATACGTCGGGCGATCTGCTGGCGGCGGCGAACCATTGTTTCCGGCAGATGGGGCATGGTGATGTGCTGGTGCACGGGCAGGATGCTGCGGTGGCTTTGCGCGGCGGGCGGATGATGCTGACCCACGGGCTGAAACGCGTGGGCGCCTATAACGAAGAGACCGTGAACGCCTATTACCCGGTCCTGCTCGAGGCCTATGGACAGGCTATCGACACCCACACCACCTTCTATCCCGGCGCGCTGCAGGCGGTCGAAGCGCTGAAAGCCGCCGGATACGGTGTCGGCATCTGCACCAACAAGCCCGAGGCGCTGGCCGAGCTGCTGATGACGCGGCTGGGCGCGCGGGCGCTGTTCGGCTCGCTGGTGGGGGCGGATACGCTGCCGGTGCGCAAGCCCGACCCCGCGCCGCTGCGTGAAGCCGCGCGCCGGGCCGGGGGACATCCCGACCACTGCATCCTAGTGGGCGACTCGGATACCGACAGGAACACGGCCCGTGCCGCCGGGGTGCCGTCGATCCTTGTGACCTTCGGCCCGTCAGGCGATGACATGGCCGCGCTGCAGCCCGAGGCGCTGCTGCACCATTTCGACGATCTGCCCGCAATCGTTGCCGAGCTTGTGGGCGCGGCGGCCTAATCTCTTGACCCGCGCTGCGACTGGCCCCACAAACAACGCCATGACCGAGCGATTTTCTGGCAGTTTCACCCAGCAGGAGCCAATCCCCGACGCGGCGATCGAGGCGGCGCTGGCCGTTCTGCGCCACGGGCGGCTTCACCGCTACAACGTGGCCCCCGGAGAGGTGAGCGAAACCGCCCTTCTGGAACAGGAATTTGCCTTGCAGATGGGGGCGAAATACTGTCTGGCCGTGTCGTCGGGCGGTTATGCGCTGGCCACGGCCCTGCGTGCCGTGGGTGTCCAGCCGGGGGACGCGGTTCTGACCAACGCCTTCACGCTGGCCCCGGTGCCGGGGGCGATTGCTTCGGTCAATGCGCGCCCGGTTTTTGTGGGCGTGACCGAGGGGCTGACCATCGATCTGGACGATCTGGCGGCCAAGCTGGACCGCGCCAAGGTTTTGATGCTCAGCCACATGCGCGGGCATCTGTGTGACATGGACCGATTGATGCAGATGTGCGACGCAGCCGGGGTGACGGTGATCGAAGATTGCGCCCACACGATGGGCGCCGCCTGGCGTGGGCAGTTGTCCGGCCGGCAGGGAGCGATCGGCTGCTATTCCTGCCAGACCTACAAACATGTGAACTCGGGCGAGGGTGGTCTGTTGATCACCGATGACGAGATGCTGGCGGCCAAGGCCACGATGCTGTCGGGCTCGTACATGCTGTATGAACGCCACCTTGCGGCACCGGGCCCCGAGGTGTTCGAGCGGATCAAGTACACCACGCCAAACGTGTCGGGGCGGATGGACAATCTGCGCGCCGCGATCCTGCGCCCCCAGTTGCGCAATCTGGACCAGCAGGTACGGCGCTGGAACGAACGCTATGCCGAGATCGAGGCGGGCCTGCGCGGCACGCCCGGCCTGACCATCATCGAGCGGCCTGCGGAGGAAAGATATGTAGGCTCGTCGATCCAGTTCCTTCTGCTGGATTGGGTGCCTGAACAGATTGCCGAGGTTCTGCGACGCTGCGCCGATCGCGGGGTCGAGCTGAAGTGGTTCGGTGGGGCCGAGCCAACCGGGTTCACTTCGCGCTATGACAGCTGGCGTTATGCCGAGTCGGAACGGATGCCCGAGACCGACCGAATTTTGCGCGGGATCATCGACATGCGCGTTCCGCTCACCTTCTCGCTGGACGATTGCCGCCTGATTGCCGGCATCATCCGCGCCGAGGTCGGCGCCGTTTTCCAGCAATAATTCAATCGAGTGCGCCATGCGGCGCACGCCCGAACCCTGCAAAAGCCGCCCGAGGGGCGGCTTTTTCATTTGGGTCACGCGATGATTGACCGCGAGGGGAAAGGTCTGTATCAGTTTATTGAACACCTGTTCATTAACGCGAGAGAGGAGAGCGCGGATGTTCACGGCGACAATGCAATTCGATCTGGGTGAAGATGTGAACGCGCTGCGCGAGATGGTGCACCGCTGGGCGCAGGAGCGGGTCAAGCCGATGGCGGCCGAGATCGACAAGACCAACGCCTTTCCCAACGAACTGTGGAAGGAAATGGGTGACTTGGGGCTGCTGGGCATCACCGTGCCCGAGGAATACGGCGGGGCGGGCATGTCTTACTTGGCCCATGTCGTGGCTGTCGAGGAGATCGCGCGGGCCTCGGCCTCGGTTTCGTTGTCCTACGGGGCGCATTCCAACCTGTGCGTCAACCAGATCAAGCTGAACGGCAACGAAGAGCAGAAGAAGAAATACCTGCCGCGCTTGGTTTCGGGCGACCATGTGGGCGCGCTGGCCATGTCCGAGGCCGGTGCCGGGTCGGACGTGGTCTCGATGAAGCTGCGCGCCGAAAAGCGCAATGACCATTACCGCCTGAACGGCAACAAATACTGGATCACAAACGGCCCGGATGCCGATACGCTGGTCGTCTATGCCAAGACCGACCCGGACGCCGGGTCCAAGGGCATCACGGCCTTCCTGATCGAGAAAGAGATGAAAGGGTTCTCGACCTCGCCCCATTTCGACAAGCTGGGGATGCGCGGGTCGAACACGGCCGAGCTGATCTTCGAAGATGTCGAAGTGCCCTTCGAGAACGTTTTGGGCGAAGAGGGCAAGGGCGTTGCCGTGCTGATGTCAGGCCTCGACTATGAACGGGTGGTTCTGGCCGGGATCGGTACCGGAATCATGGCAGCCTGTCTGGACGAGATCATGCCTTATATGGCCGAGCGCAAGCAGTTCGGCAAACCGATCGGAACCTTCCAGCTGATGCAGGGCAAGATCGCCGACATGTACACGGCGATGAACTCGGCGCGGGCCTACATCTATGAGGTGGCCAAGGCCTGTGACCGGGGCGACGTGACCCGTCAGGATGCGGCGGCGTGCTGCCTCTATGCGTCCGAGCAGGCGATGATTCAGGCCCATCAGGCGGTGCAGGCGATGGGTGGGGCCGGATTCCTGTCGGATGCGGCGGTCAGCCGGATCTTCCGCGATGCAAAGCTGATGGAGATCGGCGCGGGCACCAGCGAAATCCGCCGGATGCTGATCGGCCGCGAGTTGATGAACGAGATGCTATGAAGAAAAACGCCTCGCCGACGAGGTCACGGCGAGGCGTATCCGATCGAAGGATCAGAAGCGATGGACGTAGGACACGCCAACCAGCCACGGATCGACCTCGGCCTTGCCGATGTTCGCGCCGTTCAGCGTGACGTCCGAGTCGATGTCGAACCAGCGGACGTTCAGGCGAACCGCGCCCTTGTCCGTGACCATGTAGTCCAGACCGGCCTGCAGCGACACGCCGAACGAGTCGTCGACCTTGAGATCGCCCAGCGGCGATTCCTCGTCGAAGAAGATGGTGTAGTTCAGACCGGCACCGACATAGGGCTTCCAGGCACTGTTGGTCGGGAAGTGATAGTTCAGCGACAGGGTGGGCGGCAGGTGCTTGACGCTGCCGGCATCGACGCTTCCGCCCAGCGTGACGTCATGCTTGAACGGGGTTGCGGCCAGCAACTCGATGCCCAAGTTGTCGCGGATGAAATACTCGGCGGTGAAGATCGGGCGGGTGTCCGAGTCGATGTCGGTGCTAAATCCGGCCAGCGTACCGTTGTCGGATTTCGGGTCCAGATACCCGACGCCGATACCCAGGGTCCAGTCGCCCTCCGACTGGGCGAAGGCGGGGGCCGACAGGGCGGCGACGGCGGTGGAAAGCGCGAGGATGGCGAGTTTCTTGTTCATTTTCATGCCTTTGGGTTAGTTGACGCGCCCAGTGTTTCAGGTCGGTCGGGTCGGGACACTGATCTGAGTCAAAATCTGCCTTTTGTTTCGTTTGAGAAAATGCGTTCAAGGCATAAGAAATTAAGGGGTAAATCCATTGCATCCCACTAGACGCATACCAGGTTTGCACCGGGGTGGGGGCTGGGTGATTCCGCCCGGGTTGAACATGGCGCGTCAGTGCCTCTCGCAGCCAGCCGAGCAGGTGGCTATCCTTGATCTATCTTCTGTGGTTACGACCGAGATCACCTATGGTGAACTTGAACAAATGACCGATAGGCTGGCGCGCGGGTTGCTCCGCAGAGTGCAACCCGGCGACCGGGTCGGCGTGCTGCTCAGTCAGTCACCGTGGTGCGCGGCCGCGCATCTGGCCATCTGGAAGATCGGGGCAATCTCGGTGCCGTTGTTCAAGCTGTTCAAGCGCGATGCCCTAGCCTCGCGCATCGGCGATGCGGGGGCCGGGTATGTGCTGACCGACGGCGAGGGCGCCGATATGTTGGGCGATCTGGCGCAGCCGCTGATCGTGTCAGAACTGGGGGCGGACGGGCCCGCCGTGGATTTTGCTGACACCGGTCCCGAGGACCCGGCGGTGCTGATCTATACCTCGGGCACGACGGGCAAGCCCAAGGGGGCGCTGCATGGGCACCGAGTGCTGACTGGGCATCTGCCGGGCGTGTCCATCAGCCACAACCACCTGCGTGCGGGCGACTGCCTGTGGACACCGGCCGACTGGGCCTGGATCGGCGGGTTGTTCGACGTCCTGATGCCGGGGCTGGCGCTGGGCATTCCGGTCGTCGCTGCGCGGCTCGACAAGTTCACCCCCGAGGCCTGCGCGGAGGTGATCAAGCGCGGCGGCGTGCGCAACGTGTTCTTTCCTCCCACGGCGCTGCGGATACTCAAGGCTGCGGATATAGAGATCCCCAGCCTGCGGTCCGTGGCCTCGGGTGGCGAGCCACTCGGCGCGGAAATGTTGGCGTGGGGGCAGCGGGCCTTTGGCCTGACGATCAACGAATTCTACGGCCAGACCGAATGCAATATGGTCGTCTCGTCCTGTGCCGAGGATTTCCCCGCGCGCCCGGGCTGTATCGGCAAGCCAGTGCCGGGCCACGAGGTCGCGGTGATCGACGCCGCAGGCAAGCCGACCGACGCCGAGGGTGATGTGGCCATCCGGCGTGGCTCGGCCTCGATGCTGCTGGAATACTGGAACAACCCGCAGGCCACGGCCGAGAAGTTTCGCGGCGATTGGCTGGTCACCGGTGACCGCGGCGTGTGGGAGGGCGACTATCTGCGCTTTGTCGGCCGCGAGGATGACGTGATCACCTCGGCGGGATACCGCATCGGCCCGGCCGAGATCGAGGATTGCCTGCTGACCCATCCGGCGGTGGCCACCGTGGGCGTGGTCGGCAAACCCGACCCGCTGCGGACCGAGATCGTGAAGGCCTATGTGGTGCTGAAACCGGGGTCTGAGGCCTCGGAACAAGAGCTACAGGATTGGGTCAAGGACCGTCTGGCACATTATTCCTACCCGCGAGAGGTGGCTTTTGTGCAAGACTTGCCTTTGACCGTGACGGGGAAAGTCATTCGCAAGGAATTGAAACGTCGCGCGTCCGAGGAGATGTGCCATGGCAGATAAATCCAGCGTCCGGACCGGAGTCGAGTTCAGCGCGACCGTCATCGCGGTTATCGGGGCCTTTTGGGCCGGAAAGACCTATTTCGAAACCTGGATGCGCGACACGATCGACAAGGCGGTCGAAGAAAAGGTTGCCGTCATCGAAAAACTGCAAGTGGCTGATCTGCTGATTTTTTACGGCTACCCGGACGAGGCCATATCGGAATTGCGCAAGATCGCCGGTCGGGTCGCCAGGCTGGATGCCGAAGATAAACGCAGGATCGCGTTTTATGACAACTATCTGGATGCGGTGGCCGACTCGGAGGGCACACTGAAATACGAACCGGAAATCCGGATGCTGCACGACGTCTTCAGCAACGAGATGCAGACCGATGGCTGGCATGACGAGAAGCTGGCCTATGTCGCGATGTTCCTACCCGAGGCGCAGGCGGATGACGGGTATTTCGATCGTCAGGTCGTTGGGCGGCTCAAACTCGCGGTCAACCAATACGAGGCAGACGACGACTATGAGAGCCTTGGGAGCGCCTATCGCAACCTGTCGCTGGCCTATCTGTGCCGCGGAGAACAGGACAAGGCCGTCGAGGCGATGGAAATGGCGGCCGAGATGCAGCCGTTCGAATATTATTTCATGGTTCCGATGTGGGATCTTGAGGATTTCCTCGAAGAGCCGGAAATCAAGAAGCTGGACACCGTCTGCTCCAGCAACGTGTCGCAGGGCTATGCGCGCATCATGCAGAGCTTTGGCGTCAGCGAAAACCCCGTTCGCGAATTTCTGAGAGAGTATACCAGATGAAGCTGCGATCTTCCGCTTTGCCCTCGTCCGATGGCTTCAAGCAAAACCGTGCCGCGCACCTTGAGGCGTTGGCGCAGATCTCTGACGCCGCCGAGGCCGCGCGCATGGGCGGGGGCGAGAAATCGCGCGAACGCCATGTGTCGCGGGGCAAAATGCTGCCCCGGCGGCGGGTGGCGAACCTGCTGGACCCGGGCTCTCCGTTTCTCGAAATCGGCGCGACGGCGGCGCATGGCATGTATGACGGTGCGGCCCCTTGTGCCGGTGTCATCGCGGGCATCGGCCGGGTGCAGGGGCAAGAGGTCATGGTGGTCTGCAACGACGCCACCGTGAAAGGCGGCACCTATTATCCGATGACGGTCAAAAAGCACCTGCGCGCGCAGGAGATCGCCGAGGAAAACCATCTGCCCTGCATCTATCTGGTCGACAGCGGCGGCGCGAACCTGCCCAACCAGGATGAGGTCTTTCCCGACCGCGACCATTTCGGCCGCATCTTCTACAACCAGGCACGGATGAGCGCCAAGGGCATCCCGCAGATTGCTGTGGTGATGGGCTCGTGTACCGCGGGCGGCGCCTATGTGCCGGCCATGTCCGACGTCACGATCATCGTCAAGGAACAGGGCACGATCTTTCTGGCCGGCCCGCCGCTGGTCAAGGCGGCGACGGGCGAGGTCGTCAGCGCCGAGGACCTGGGCGGCGGCGACGTGCACACGCGCCTTTCGGGTGTGGCCGATTATCTGGCTGAGGATGATGCCCACGCGCTGGCTCTGGCCCGCCGGGCCGTTGGCTCGTTGAACCGGAACAAGCCGCAGACGGTGGATTGGGCCAGCACCGAAGACCCGGCCTATGACCCCGAGGAAATCCTGGGCGTTGTCCCGGCCGATCTGCGCACGCCGTATGACATACGCGAGGTGATCGCGCGCTTGGTCGATGGCTCGCGTTTTGACGAGTTCAAGCCTCGGTTCGGCGAGACGCTGGTGACCGGCTTCGCCCATGTCAAAGGCTGCCCCGTCGGGATCATCGCCAACAACGGCGTGCTGTTTTCCGAGGCCGCGCAGAAAGGCGCGCATTTCGTGGAACTGTGCAGCCAGCGCAAGATCCCGCTGGTTTTCCTGCAAAACATCACCGGGTTCATGGTGGGCCGCAAGTACGAGAATGAAGGCATCGCGCGCCATGGCGCCAAGATGGTGACCGCCGTGGCCACCACAAGCGTGCCCAAGATCACCATGCTGGTGGGCGGCTCTTTCGGGGCCGGGAACTATGGCATGGCGGGGCGCGCCTATCAGCCCCGTTTCCTGTGGACGTGGCCGAATAGCCGTATCTCGGTCATGGGTGGCGAGCAGGCCGCCGGTGTTCTGGCAACGGTCAAACGCGACGGGATCGAACGGCAGGGCGGCACATGGTCGGCCGAGGAAGAGGCCGAATTCAAACGCCCAACGCTCGAGATGTTCGAAGAGCAGTCGCACCCGCTCTATGCTTCTGCCCGGCTGTGGGATGACGGCATCATTGACCCGCGCAAAAGCCGCGACGTGCTGGCCCTGTCGCTGAGCGCCGCGTTGAACGCACCCATCGAGGACACGCGCTTTGGCGTGTTCCGGATGTAGAAGGGGCGGTTCGATGCTGGAAAGTTTGAAAGAAAGATATCCGGGGGCCGAGACCTTTCAGTTCGGCGACAGCCGGGCATTGTGCGACGACTTGCTGGCTCTGGTCCGCTCGGGGCGCAAGACCGCGACATGTGGCGCATTGCGTAACTTTGCGGCGGGTGGCGAGGCAATGCCGCAGGTTGGCCGCCGCGACATCGCTTTGGACTGGGACGGACGGCCCGCGCTGGTCATCGAAACGGTCGATGTGACGGTCCGGCGCTATTGCGATGTGGACGAGGCGTTTGCCCTGGCCGAGGGCGAAAACGACAGCCTGAAAGGCTGGCGCGAGGATCATCGCAGATTTTTCGAAAGAAACGGCGGCTTCGACCCAAAGATGGAGTTGGTCTGCGAACGGTTTCGCCTTGTGGAAGATCTGGCAGGGAAAGGGTAACGGCCATGTTTGACAAGATCCTGATCGCCAACCGGGGCGAGATTGCCTGCCGGGTAATCGAAACCGCGCACAAGATGGGCGTGGCCTGCGTTGCCGTGTATTCAGATGCGGACGCGGCCGCCAAGCATGTGCAGATGGCGGATGAGGCCGTGCATATCGGCGGAGCGGCTCCGGCCGACAGCTATCTGAAAGGCGACGTGATCATTCAGGCCGCGCTGGACACCGGCGCGCAGGCGATCCACCCAGGGTACGGGTTTCTGTCCGAGAACCCCGATTTCGTAGATGCAGTTCAGGCGGCGGGCCTGATCTTCATCGGCCCCTCGGCGGATGCAATCCGCAAAATGGGTCTGAAGGATGCCGCCAAGGCGTTGATGGAGCAGGCTGGCGTCCCGGTCGTGCCCGGCTATCACGGCGATAACCAGGACCCCGAGCATCTGGCCGGTGCGGCCGACACGATCGGCTATCCGGTTCTGATCAAGGCGGTGGCCGGCGGTGGTGGCAAGGGGATGCGGCTGGTCGAGAAACCCGCGGATTTCGCGGCCGCCCTGGACAGTGCCCGGGGCGAGGCCAAGACCGCCTTTGGCAATGATGCCGTTCTGGTCGAGAAATTCGTGGCCAAGCCCCGCCACATCGAGGTGCAGGTCTTTGGCGACGGCACCCATGCCGTGCATCTGTTCGAGCGTGACTGCTCGCTGCAGCGCCGCCACCAGAAGGTGATCGAGGAAGCACCGGCCCCCGGAATGACGCCCGAGATGCGCGAAGCGATGGGCCAGGCTGGCGTGCGCGCGGCCGAGGCCATCGGCTACAAGGGCGCAGGCACCGTGGAGTTCATCGTCGATGCCTCGGACGGTCTGCGCCCCGACCGCTTCTGGTTTATGGAGATGAATACCCGCCTGCAGGTCGAACACCCGGTGACCGAAGCCATAACCGGCATCGACCTGGTCGAATGGCAGTTGCGGGTTGCGGCGGGGGAAAGCCTCCCAAAACAGCAGAGCGAGTTGTCGATCAACGGCCATGCCTTCGAGGCCCGGCTCTATGCCGAGGACGTACCCAAAGGGTTCCTGCCCGCGACGGGCACCCTGACCCATCTGGAGTTTCCGCACGGCTGCCGCGCCGACAGCGGCGTGCGGGCGGGCGACACGATCAGCCCATGGTATGACCCGATGATCGCCAAGGTGATCGTGCACGGCCCGACCCGCGCGGTGGCGTTGGAACAACTGCACCGCGCGCTGCGCCAAACGCAGGTGGCGGGAACCGTCACCAACCTGTCTTTCCTGGGCGCACTGACCCGGCACGCCGGGTTTGCGGCAGGCGATGTCGATACCGGGTTGATCGGCCGCGATCTCGACGATCTGGTGCGCGAAACCGCCGTCAGCCCGGCAATGACCGTTGCGGCCGCGATGGCCGCGACCGGACTGGACAAACCCGCCGAGGACACCGGGTTTACCCTCTGGGCCCCGCTGCACCGGGCGCTTCAGCTGAAGCGCGACGGCGAGGTTCTGGATCTGGACGTCCAGGTCGCAGGGCCGGACCGGCAGGACTGGCAGGTGGGCGGGACCACCGTGATCGCCGAACGGGTCAATGGCCGCTGGATCATCGACGGCCAGCCGATGCCGCCGGTTGCGATTGCAGGCCACGATGTCACCGTGTTCGACGCCTATGGCGTGAGCTTCGAGGTACTGGACCCGCTGGACCGCGACGTCAGCGCCGCCGGTGATACCAACGTGGTCGAGGCTCCGATGCCTGGGCTGGTCAAGGCGGTATTCGCCGCGCCGGGACAGGCGGTGAAGGAGGGCGACCGGCTGGCCATCCTCGAGGCGATGAAGATGGAGCATTCGCTGCTGGCCGCCCGCGACGGTGTCGTGGCCGAGGTTCTGGCCGAGGCCGGATCGCAGGTCGAGGCCGGCGCGGCGCTGGTCCGGCTGGAAGACGACTGAAACCCTGAACGCCCGCCCTGAACGGGGCGGGCCGGGACTGAACAGGAGGGCACCGCCATGGCGGAACGTGTCGAGATTTTCGAAGTGGGGCCGCGCGACGGGCTGCAGAACGAAAAGCGCGAAATCCCGGTTTCCGAGAAGATCGCGCTGGTCGACTGCCTCAGCCGGGCGGGGTTCAGCCGGATCGAGGTGGCCAGTTTCGTTTCGCCCAAATGGGTGCCGCAGATGGCCGGCAGCGCCGAGGTGCTGGCCGGGATCACCCGCGCCCCCGGCGTGCGCTATGCCGCGCTGACCCCGAACATGCGCGGCTATGAGGGCGCGCTGGCTGCCGGGGCGGATGAAATCGCGGTGTTTGCCTCGGCGTCGGAGGGGTTTTCCAAGGCCAACATCAACGCGACCATCGCCGAATCCATCGAGCGGTTCGTCCCGATCCTCGAGGCGGCGCGCCATATCGACCTGCCGGTGCGGGGATACGTCTCTTGCGTGACCGACTGCCCCTATGACGGGCCGACGCCACCCGCCAAAGTGGCCGAGGTGGCCGACCTGCTGTTTTCGCACGGCTGTTACGAGATCTCGCTGGGCGACACGATCGGCCAGGGGACACCCGACAGCATCGCGCGGATGCTGCTGGCGGTGCGTGAATATGTGCCCGCGACCCGCCTGGCCGGGCATTTCCACGACACCAACGGGCGCGCGATTGACAATATAGACGCTTCGCTTGCGCTGGGCGTCCGGGTGTTCGACGCAGCCGTGGGCGGATTGGGCGGCTGCCCCTACGCGCCGGGCGCGGCCGGGAATGTGGCCACCGAAGCCGTGGCCGCGCATCTGGAGCGGCTGGGCTATGACACCGGACTGGACGCCGCCGTGCTGAACGAAGCGGCGGAAATGGCCCGCGCAATGCGGGCGGGATAAGAGGCTGACATGTTTGAGACCATCTCGATCTCCACCGACCCGCGCGGGGTTGCCACGCTGACGCTGAACCGGCCGGAAAAACACAACGCGATGTCGGCGCAGATGATCGCCGAACTGACCCAGGCCGCCGCGCAACTGGGGAAAACCGACGACGTGCGTGTCGTAGTTCTGACCGGCGCGGGCAAGAGCTTCTGCGCCGGGGGTGACTTGGGCTGGATGCAGGCCCAAATGGCCGCCGATCCCGAGACCCGCTTTGTCGAGGCACGCAAGCTGGCCGAGATGCTGAACGCCCTGAACACCCTGCAAAAACCGTTGATCGGCGCGCTTCAGGGCAACGCCTTTGGCGGTGGCGTGGGCATGGCCGCGGTCTGTGACGTGGCCGTCGGCGTGGACAGTCTGAAGATGGGGCTGACCGAAACCCGGCTGGGGCTGATCCCGGCCACCATCGGCCCCTATGTCATCGCCCGCATGGGCGAGGCCCGCGCGCGGCGCGTGTTCATGTCGGCCCGTCTGTTCGACGCGGCCGAGGCGGTGGATCTTGGCCTGCTCGCGCGGGCCGTTCCGGCGGATGAGTTGGATGCCGCGATCGAAGCCGAAGTGCAGCCCTATCTGTCCTGTGCGCCGGGCGCCGTGGCCTCGGCCAAGGCGTTGGTTCGGGACCTCGGGCCGCGCATCGACGACGCGGTGATCGACCACACGATCCGGGCGCTGGTCGACCGATGGGAAACGGACGAGGCGCATGAAGGAATCAGCGCTTTCTTCGACAAGCGAAAACCTTCATGGAATAGTGAGGTTTGACCGTCCGCGACCATTTGAAGCCAAGGGCTTGCGCCTAGTGCAGCGCTGGGCGTTGGCAAGCCGAATATTCGGTGCCATGCGCGCTTGTGCTCGGTTGACCCTCTGACCCCGCGCGGATAGAGAATGTCCAGTCAACACGCCAATTGACGGCGCGTCTCGTTCGGGATGCGCAGGAAAGGAGCCACTCGTGGAAGAGCTGTTGCGGGAATATCTCCCGATCCTGGTGTTTCTGGCCGTCGCCGTGGGCCTTGGAATCGTCCTGATTCTGGCCGCCGTCGTTCTGGCAGTCCGCAATCCCGACCCCGAAAAGGTCAGCGCCTATGAATGCGGGTTCAACGCGTTCGACGATGCGCGGATGAAGTTCGATGTCCGATTCTATCTGGTTTCGATCCTGTTCATCATCTTCGACCTTGAGATTGCGTTCCTGTTTCCCTGGGCCGTGGGCTTCAAGGATATCAGCGATGTCGGCTTCTGGTCGATGATGGTGTTCCTGGGCGTTCTGACCATCGGCTTTGCCTATGAATGGAAGAAGGGGGCCCTGGAATGGGAGTGATGACGGGTGCAAACACCGCGGGCGTCGACAAGGAAGTCGCCACCCAGGCCCTGAACGCCGAGCTGCAGGACAAAGGGTTCCTGCTGACCTCGTCCGAGGACATCATCAACTGGGCCCGTACCGGGTCGCTGCACTGGATGACCTTCGGCCTGGCCTGCTGCGCGGTCGAGATGATGCACACCTCGATGCCGCGCTACGATGCCGAACGCTTCGGCATCGCGCCGCGTGCATCCCCGCGCCAGTCGGACGTGATGATCGTGGCAGGCACTCTGACCAACAAGATGGCGCCGGCTCTGCGCAAGGTCTATGATCAGATGCCCGAGCCGCGCTATGTCATCTCGATGGGATCCTGCGCCAACGGTGGTGGGTACTATCACTATTCCTATTCAGTGGTGCGCGGCTGCGACCGCATCGTTCCGGTGGACATCTACGTTCCCGGCTGCCCGCCGACCGCCGAGGCGCTGCTGTATGGTCTGTTGCAGTTGCAACGCAAGATCCGCCGCACCGGCACCATCGTGCGCTGAGGAGGAACCCTGATGAGCGAAGCACTCAAGGAACTTGGCGCACTGATCGAAATCAAGCGGCCCGACTGCGTCCTGTCATGGGATGTCAGCTTTGGTGAGTTGAGCGTCGATGTGGCCCCGTCGAACCTGGTTGAATTCGTCGAGTATCTGAAGTCTGACCAGAACTGCAAATTCTCGACCCTCGTCGACATCACCGCCGTGGACTATCCCGAGCGGGCCAAGCGGTTCGACGTCGTCTATCACTTCCTCTCGATGTATCAGAACCATCGCATCCGGCTGCGGGTCTCGGTCCGCGAGGACGAGATGGTGCCCTCGATCGTCGATGTGCACCCGTCCGCCAACTGGTTCGAGCGCGAAGTGTTCGACATGTTCGGCATCCTGTTCTCGGGCCACCCGGACCTGCGACGCATCCTGACCGACTACGGGTTCCGGGGATACCCACTGCGCAAGGATTTCCCGACCACCGGTTACACCGAGGTTCGCTATGACGAGGCGCAGAAGCGCGTGGTCTATGAGCCAGTCTCGCTGGTTCAGGAATACCGCCAGTTCGACTTCATGAGCCCGTGGGAGGGTGCGAATTACATTCTGCCGGGGGACGAAAAGCAGGAGACCAAGTAAATGGGCGGCATCTGGTGGCTGATCCTTTCGGCGCTGACCATCATCCCGATGGTCAAGCTTCTGCCGTTTTTCGGGATCAACAAATACTGGGCGCTGGCCTGTCTGGTTCCCTTCGGCACGATCGCCCTTTTGTGGTGGATGGGTCTGAAGCTGCAGGAACTGGAGCGCCGCTGAGATGCTGACGATGCTTGGAGAACTGGTTGTAATTGGGGCTCTGGGCGCGTTGTTGGCCGGGGCGGCGGTGAAAGCGGCAGACGCCGAAAGGGTCCGGGTTCGGGCCGAGGCAAAAAAGAAAAACCGGGGGCGGCGCTGAGGCCCTCGCTTGCCGGACCGGTCCGGCACGAACGGAACAGCCGGGGTTGATCCCCGGACAGGAGAGACACGATGATGGATGGCGGCAAGGGCTTCGAAGACGCTCTGACGGGCGAACAGAAGATCCGCAACTTCAACATCAATTTCGGCCCGCAGCACCCTGCGGCCCATGGCGTTCTGCGTCTGGTGCTGGAACTGGACGGCGAGATCGTCGAGCGCTGCGACCCGCATATCGGCCTGCTGCACCGTGGCACCGAAAAGCTGATGGAAAGCCGGACCTATCTGCAGAACCTGCCGTATTTTGACCGTCTGGATTACGTGGCGCCGATGAACCAGGAACACGCCTGGTGCTTGGCCATCGAAAAGCTGACCGGGGTCGAAGTGCCGCGCCGCGCCTCGCTGATCCGGGTTCTGTATTCCGAGATCGGGCGCATCCTGAACCACCTGCTGAACGTGACCACGCAGGCGATGGACGTGGGCGCGCTGACCCCGCCGCTATGGGGCTTCGAAGAGCGCGAAAAGCTGATGGTGTTCTATGAGCGCGCCTGCGGTGCGCGCCTGCACGCCGCCTATTTCCGCCCCGGTGGCGTTCACCAGGACCTGCCGCCCGAACTGCTTGACGATATCGAGGCCTGGAGCCATGCTTTCCCCGCTGTTCTGGATGATATCGACGGCCTGCTGACCGAGAACCGCATCTTCAAACAGCGCAACTGCGATATCGGTGTCGTAACCGAGGATGACATCCAGAAATACGGATTCTCGGGCGTGATGGTGCGCGGATCGGGCCTGGCCTGGGACCTGCGACGCGCGCAGCCCTATGAATGCTACGACGAATTCGAGTTCCAGATTCCCGTCGGCAAGAATGGGGACTGCTATGACCGCTATCTCGTCCGCATGGAGGAGATGCGCCAGTCGGTGTCGATCATTCGTCAGGCCATCTCCAAGCTGCGCGACTGCCCCGGAGACGTTCTGGCGCGCGGCAAGATCACCCCGCCGAAACGTTCGGACATGAAGACCTCGATGGAAAGCCTGATCCATCACTTCAAGCTGTACACCGAAGGCTTCCACGTTCCGGCGGGCGAAGTCTATGCCGCCGTCGAAGCGCCCAAGGGCGAGTTCGGCGTCTATCTGGTCGCCGACGGCACCAACAAGCCGTACCGCGCCAAGCTGCGCGCGCCGGGCTATCTGCACCTGCAAGCCATGGACCACGTCGCCAAGGGCCACCAGCTGGCCGACGTCGCCGCCATCATCGGCACAATGGATGTCGTATTTGGAGAGATTGACCGCTAATGCTCCGCCGCCTGCACCCCGAACAACCCGAAAGCTTTGCCTTCACGCCCGCCAATCTGGACTGGGCCAAGGCTCAGATTACCAAGTACCCCGAGGGCCGTCAGGCCAGCGCGGTCATCCCGCTGCTGTGGCGCGCGCAAGAGCAGGAGGGCTGGCTCAGCCGCCCGGCCATCGAATATGTGGCCGAGATGCTGGACATGTCCTACATCCGGGTGCTTGAAGTTGCATCCTTCTACTTCATGTTTCAACTGCAACCGGTTGGTTCCGTTGCGCATATTCAGGTTTGCGGCACCACGTCCTGCATGATCTGCGGGGCCGAGGATCTGATCGCGGTCTGCCGCGAAAAGATCGCGCCCAAGCCTCATCAGCTGTCGGCGGACGGCAAGCTGAGCTGGGAAGAGGTCGAATGCCTGGGGTCGTGCTCGAACGCGCCGATGGCGCAGATCGGCAAGGACTATTACGAGGATCTGACCGCCGAGAGCTTTGCCCGCATCATCGATGATCTGGCTGCCGGCAAGGCGCCGGTTCCGGGTCCGCAGAACGGGCGCTATGCCGCCGAGCCCAAGGGCGGCTTGACCAGCCTGAAACAGTACGAGGCCGGCAAGTCCAAGTACAATGCCAGCGTTCAACTGGCCGCCGATCTGGGCGATACGGTCAAGCGCATCGATGGGACCGAGGTTCCGATCCTGACGCCATGGCTGGGCAAGGACGGCAAGGCCGCCGGCGCGAAAGCCGCGCCCAAGCCGCCCAAGGCGGCGGACCCGGGCAAGCCCGCGGCCCGTCAGGCCGCGCCCAAGAAATCCGCCAAGGCCGAGCCATCTTCGCCCGAGGGCGCCGCAGCTAGGCCCGCAACCGCCGAGACTCAGCCCGAAACGCTGACTGGTCCTCGTGGCGGCAAACCCGACGATCTGAAGCTGCTGAAGGGCGTAGGCCCGAAGCTCGAGCAGACGCTGAACGAACTGGGCTTTTACCACTATGACCAGATCGCGGCCTGGACGCCCGAACAGGTGGCCTGGGTAGATGCACGGTTGAAATTCAAGGGCCGGATCGAACGCGACGGCTGGATCGAACAGGCGGCCAAGTTGGCGGCCGGCGAGGAAACCGAATTTGCCAAACGTGCCAAGAAAGAAGGCACTTACGAAGACTGAGAGACGGTGCCCGATACGGGCATCGGAGTGTGATGGACAAGGACAAGGAACAGGCCATCGCCCGCAAGGGCCGACATATCGGCGTGGTCATCGCAGTGACCATGCTGATGTGGCTTGCCGTGACCCTGTTCATCGGCCCGGCGCTGGAACTGCCGGGACGCTATGCGCTGCTGTTTGATTTCGCCGCGATCGCGGCCTTCATCTATGCAGGCGTCAACATTTTTCAACTCTGGCGCATGCGTCAGGACAGCCAAAGGTAACACGCGATGCTGAAGGATCAGGACCGGATCTTTACCAACATCTACGGGATGCACGAGCGCACGCTGAAGGGCGCCCAGGCCCGCGGGCATTGGGACGGCACCGCTGACCTGATCGCTAAAGGGCGCGACTGGATCATCCAGACGATGAAGGATTCGGGATTGCGCGGGCGTGGCGGCGCGGGCTTTCCGACCGGTCTGAAATGGTCGTTCATGCCAAAAGAAAGCGATGGCCGTCCGTCTTACCTTGTTGTGAACGCTGACGAATCCGAACCGGGCACCTGCAAGGACCGCGAGATCATGCGCCACGATCCGCACACGCTGATCGAAGGCTGCCTGATCGCGTCGTTCGCGATGAACGCGCATACCTGCTACATCTACATCCGGGGCGAGTACATCCGCGAGCGCGAGGCGCTGCAGGCCGCCATCGACGAGGCCTATGATGCCGGCCTGCTGGGCAAGAACGCCGCCGGCTCGGGCTGGGATTTCGACCTGTTCCTGCACCACGGCGCCGGCGCCTATATCTGCGGCGAGGAAACCGCGCTGCTGGAAAGCCTAGAAGGCAAGAAGGGCATGCCGCGCATGAAGCCGCCGTTCCCGGCGGGGGCGGGTCTGTATGGCTGCCCGACCACGGTGAACAACGTGGAATCCATTGCCGTCGTGCCCACGATCCTGCGCCGCGGTGCCGACTGGTTCGCCGGTTTCGGCCGCCAGAACAACGCGGGCACCAAGCTTTTTGCGATCTCGGGTCACGTCAACAACCCCTGCGTGGTCGAAGAGGCGATGTCGATCAGCTTCGAAGAATTGATCGAGACCCATTGCGGCGGCATCCGCGGTGGGTGGGACAACCTGTTGGCCGTGATCCCCGGTGGCTCGTCCGTGCCTTGCGTGCGCGGCGAGAACATGCGCGATGCGATCATGGATTTCGACTATCTGCGCAACGATCTGGGCTCGGGGCTTGGAACGGCGGCTGTGATCGTGATGGACAAGTCCACCGACATCATCAAGGCGATCTGGCGCCTATCGAAATTCTACAAGCACGAAAGCTGCGGCCAGTGCACGCCCTGCCGCGAAGGCACGGGCTGGATGATGCGCGTGATGGATCGCCTTGTCCGCGGCGAGGCCGAGCTGGAAGAGATCGACATGCTGTTCGAGGTGACCAAGCAGGTCGAAGGCCACACGATCTGTGCACTGGGGGACGCGGCGGCCTGGCCGATCCAGGGCCTGATCCGCAACTTCCGCGAAGAAATCGAAGACCGCATCAAGGCCCACAAATCGGGCCGTATGGGTGCGATGGCGGCGGAGTAGATCCGATGGAAGTATATTCCGAATACTCGCACGCGATTGCCGCGCTGGTGATCTTTACGCTGGTGGTCCTGCTGCTGGCGCCGTTCTCGGCGCTGGCCAAGCAGGGCAAGGGCCTGGCGCCAGGGGCGACGCCGGAACAGAACTATGCCGACAGTGCCTATCGTCTGAACCGCGCCTATCTTAACGGAACCGAAACTCTGCCCGCGTTCCTGACCGTGACTCTGGCGGCCATGGTGCTGGGGGTCAGCCCGGTCTGGGTGAACTGGCTGGCCTCGATCGCCTTGGTGGCGCGTCTGGTGATGCTGGTGGTTCATATCCGCGGCATTGGCAAACCGCACAGCGGCCTGCGAAGCGTTCTGTACGTTGTGGCCTGGGCATGCATGGCTGTGCTGGGCGTCATGGCTTTGGTGGCGGCGATCTGATGGCAAGGCTGATCCCTATTCTTGCCCGTGGTTGGGCCATTGCTCCGTTGACCGGTGTTTTGGCGGTTCTGGCGGTGCTGTCGGCCTGCGGTGGCAAGGCCGAGGATCGCGTGCTGTTCGATGGGCAGGCATTTCGCGCCAAGGCGAAGGCGGTCGACAAGAAAAGGTCGCCGGCCGATTTCACCGTGACGGTCAAGGGCGTGTCGGCTTCGTTGGACGGCGCGCGCGAAGCGGGGCGCTATGAGGCCACGCGGTTCTGTGTGCAGAATTTCGGGTCTTCCCGCATCGCCTGGAAAATCGGACCGGATGCTGAGCCGCAGACTCTGCGGATCGACAATGACAGCCTGACTTTTGCCGGGAAGTGTCAGCGGCCATGACCCATGCAATGTCATATCACGTTCCGGCAGGCCGCGCGTTATTGCATAGCGGTCGGGGCGCGCGTCGTCTTGGGGAACCCAAGACGAAAGGATATGTCATGAAAGCTGCGAAACTTGCCGCCGTTGCCTGCGTCGTCGCGCTACCTGCCGTGGCCGGGGCCAAACCGCCCTTGCGCGAAGTTAAGGAGATCGACGACTCGCTCTACTACATCGCCATCGCCAACGAGATTTCGGAAATCTGCCCGACAATCAGCGGGCGTCGTCTGAAGGCGATAGGCGTGATGTGGGGGCTGCGATCCAAAGCGAACCAGCTGGGATATTCGGATGCCGAGATCCGGGCCTATGTGGAATCGGATGCAGAAAAGGCGCGGATGCGCGCCAAGGGCGAGGCATACCTGGCTCAGAACGGCGTAAGCTATGCCGACACCGAAACTTTCTGTGCGCTGGGGCGCAGGGAAATCGAAAGAAACAGCGCCATTGGCGTGTATTTGAGGGCGAACTAGACCATGTCTGACCTCCGCAAGATCGTGATCGACGACAAGGAAATCGAAGTCGATGGTGCAATGACCCTGATCCAGGCCTGTGAACAGGCCGGGATCGAAGTGCCGCGTTTCTGCTATCACGAGCGCCTGTCGATCGCAGGCAACTGCCGCATGTGCCTTGTCGAGGTCGTGGGCGGCCCGCCCAAGCCCGCCGCCTCGTGCGCCATGCAGGTGCGCGATCTGCGCCCGGGGCCGGAAGGCCAGCCGCCGGTAGTCAAGACCAACTCGCCCATGGTCAAGAAGGCCCGCGAAGGCGTGATGGAGTTTCTGCTGATCAACCACCCGCTGGATTGCCCGATCTGCGACCAGGGCGGTGAATGCGATCTGCAGGATCAGGCGATGGCCTATGGCATCTCGGCCAGCCGGTTCCGCGAGGCCAAGCGCGCGGTGGACGATCTGGATCTTGGGCCGCTGGTGGGCACCGCCATGACCCGCTGCATCAGCTGCACCCGCTGCGTCCGCTTCACGACCGAGGTGGCCGGGGTCGACCAGATGGGGCAGACCGGTCGGGGCGAAGACGCCGAGATTACCACCTATCTGAACCAGACGTTGGACTCGAACCTTCAGGGCAACATCATCGACCTGTGCCCGGTGGGCGCGCTGACGTCGAAGCCTTATGCGTTCACCGCCCGCCCGTGGGAGCTGACCAAGACCGAATCAATCGACGTGATGGATGCTCTGGGCTCGAACATCCGGGTTGACACCAAGGGCCGCGTCGTGATGCGCATTCTGCCACGCAACCATGACGGCGTGAACGAAGAGTGGATTTCCGATAAGACACGCTTTGTCTGGGACGGGCTGCGCCGCCAGCGGCTGGACACGCCCTATATCCGCGAGAACGGCCTTTTGCGCCCGGCCAGCTGGACCGAGGCGCTTGCGGCCGCGGCGGACGCGATGAAGGGCAAGACCGTGGCCGGCCTTGTCGGCGACTTGGTTCCGGTCGAGGCCGCCTTTGCCCTGAAGCAGATGATCGAAGGGCTGGGTGGTAAGGTCGAGTGCCGAACCGACAATGCCCGCCTGCCCATCGGCAACCGCTCGGGCTATGTCGGCAACGTGGCGATCGAAGAGATCGATACCGCGAAAGAGATCATCCTGATCGGCACCAACCCGCGGCACGAAGCCCCGGTGCTGAACGCGCGCATCCGCAAGGCGTGGCTGGCCGGGGCCACGGTCAAGGTGATCGGTCCGGCGGTGGATCTGACCTATGACTATGACCATTTGGGTGAGGACCGCGCGGCTCTGGCCAAGGCAAAGGCAGGCAAGGATGCCATCGTGATCGTCGGGCAGGGCGCCGTGACCGAGGCCGACGGCCTGGCCGTTCTGGCTGCGGCCCAGGCCTTGTCGGGCCGCCTGTTCGTGCTGCACACGGCTGCGGCGCGGGTTGGTGCGATGGATGTTGGCGCCGTCACCGAAGGAGGAATCGAGGCAGCGATCGATGGGGCCGAGGTGATCTACAACCTCGGGGCCGACGAAATCGAGATCGAGGACGGCCCCTTCGTGATCTATCAGGGCAGCCACGGTGACCGCGGTGCCCACCGCGCCGACATCATCCTGCCCGGAGCCGCCTATACTGAGGAAAACGGGCTGTTCGTGAACACCGAAGGTCGCCCGCAATTGGCGATGCGCGCCGGGTTCGCCCCGGGCGAGGCCAAGGAGAACTGGGCGATCCTGCGGGCGCTTTCGGCCGAGCTGGGGCAGGCGCTGCCCTACGACTCGCTGGCGCAGCTGCGCACGGCGCTGGTCGCGGCGGTGCCGCATCTGGCGCAGATCGACCAAGTGCCCGAGGACGAAGTGCAGCCGCTCGAGCCCGGGCCGTTGGCGCAGGCGACCTTCCGAACTGTGATCAAGGATTTCTATCTGACCAACCCGATCGCGCGGGCGTCGCAGCTGATGGCAGAGCTTTCGGCGCTGGCCAAGGCGCGCGGCAACCAGAAGATCGCGGCGGAATGAGTCTGGCGGCGTTCATACGGCAGAACAACGGCGCGCCGTTGCCCGCCGGCTCGTATGACGGGGCGGCGGCCGCGTCGTGTGCGCGACCGTTGAAAAGGAAGAAAAAAGGTGGCGTACGGGCGGCGGATGCTGTTTACACCGACACGCCAAACCAACCGCTTGCGGTGCGAGTCTCTGGCCGTCGGGCTGGGCTTGGCGGCCACGGCGGCAAACGGAATACCCACGGTGTGAGGACCAATGGCTGAATTCTTTGACACCCCGGGCGGAATAGCCCTGATCATACTGGCACAGGTGCTGGCCGTCGTCGCCTTCGTGATGATCTCGCTGCTGTTCCTGGTCTATGGCGACCGCAAGATCTGGGCGGCGGTCCAGATGCGTCGCGGCCCCAACGTCGTGGGCGCGTATGGTCTGCTGCAATCGGTGGCGGATGCGCTGAAATACGTGGTGAAAGAGGTGGTAATCCCCGCCGGGGCTGACCGGACGGTGTTTATCCTGGCGCCTCTGACATCCTTCGTGCTGGCCATGATCGCTTGGGCGGTCATTCCGTTCAACGATGGCTGGGTGCTGTCGGATATCAACGTGGCCATCTTGTACGTGTTCGCCGTATCCTCGCTCGAGGTTTACGGCGTGATCATGGGGGGCTGGGCGTCGAACTCGAAATACCCGTTCCTCGGAAGCCTGCGCTCGGCCGCGCAGATGATTTCCTACGAGGTTTCGATCGGCCTGATCATCATCGGGGTGATCATCTCGACCGGCTCGATGAATTTTGGCGACATCGTGCGGGCGCAGGACGGCGCGTTCGGGTTCTTCAGCTGGTACTGGCTGCCGCATTTCCCGATGGTGTTCCTGTTCTTCATCTCGGCGCTGGCCGAAACCAACCGCCCGCCGTTTGACCTGCCCGAGGCGGAATCGGAACTGGTTGCCGGCTACCAGGTGGAATATTCGGCCACGCCCTTCCTGCTGTTCATGGCGGGCGAATACATCGCCATCTTCCTGATGTGCGCGCTGACTTCGCTGCTGTTCTTCGGCGGCTGGCTGTCGCCTATCCCTGGCCTGCCGGATGGCGTGCTGTGGATGGTCGCCAAGATGGCGTTCTTCTTCTTCCTCTTCGCGATGGTCAAGGCGATCACGCCGCGCTACCGCTATGACCAGCTGATGCGGCTGGGCTGGAAAGTTTTCTTGCCGTTCAGTTTGGTTTGGGTGGTCTTCGTGGCTTTTGCTGCAAAATTCGATTGGTTCTGGGGCGCGTTTGCCCGCTGGAGCGTAGGAGGCTGACAATGACCCAGATCGACTATACCCGTGCGGCCAAGTATTTCCTGCTTCAGGACTTCTGGCAGGGTTTCAAGCTGGGGATGAAGTATTTCTTCGCCCCCAAGGCCACGGTGAACTATCCGCATGAAAAGGGCCCGCTGTCGCCCCGGTTCCGGGGCGAACATGCTCTGCGTCGTTATCCGAACGGCGAGGAACGCTGTATCGCCTGCAAGCTGTGCGAGGCGATCTGCCCGGCCCAAGCCATCACCATCGACGCCGAACCGCGCGAAGACGGCAGCCGCCGCACCACGCGTTATGACATCGATATGACCAAGTGCATCTATTGCGGCTTCTGCCAGGAGGCCTGCCCGGTCGATGCGATCGTCGAAGGGCCGAATTTCGAATTCGCCACCGAGACCCGCGAAGAGCTGTTCTATGACAAGCAGAAACTGCTAGAGAACGGCGACCGCTGGGAAGCCGAGATCGCCCGCAACCTGGAACTGGACGCGCCGTACAGATGAGTGATCCGGTCAAGAACCCATTCGAGCAGATGCTGAAACAGGCACATGACATGGCCAAGGCGTTCAACCCGGCGCTGGAGAGCTATTCGCCCGTCGACGCGATGCGCGGCTTCGAGGCGCTGTGGCCGACCATGCCCAAAGAGGTCATGGAGATGATGTTCGGCAACACCGTCAATCCGGGCGGACTGGATGCCAAGACCCGCCTGTTGCTGACGCTGGCGGGGCTGACCTGTCAGGGCGCGCAGGCCGATACGGCCGTGCGCCAAACGGTGCGCCATGCCATCGAGGCAGGGGCCAAGAAACAAGAGATCGTGGAAACGATCGGTCAAATGTCGGTCTTTGCCGGCATCCCGGCCATGACCCGGGCGCTGGAACTGGCGCAGGAGGCCATGGGCGAAAACGAGGATGATGACCAATGAACGTATTTGCCTTTTACCTCTTTGCCATCAGCGCCATCACCGGCGGGCTGTTCACCGTGATCAGCCGGCAGCCGGTGCATTCGGTGCTGTGGCTGATTTTGGCCTTCCTGTCGTCTGCGGGGCTGTTCGTGCTGCTGGGGGCGGAATTCGTCGCCATGCTGCTGATCATCGTCTATGTCGGCGCGGTGGCGGTGCTGTTCCTGTTCGTGGTGATGATGCTGGACGTGGATTTTGCCGAGCTCAAGGCCGAGATGGCGCGCTACATGCCTTTGGCCCTGTTGATCGGTCTGGTCATCCTGATGCAGTTCGTCATGGCCTTTGGCGCCTGGGACAGCGCACAGGGCGCGGCGGCCAACCTGGCCCAGCCGATCCCGGCGGATCGCCACAACACCGAAGCGCTGGGTGTCATCCTTTACGATCAATACTTCCTTCTGTTTCAACTGGCGGGCCTGATCCTGTTGGTGGCCATGATCGGTGCCATTGTACTGACGCTGCGCCACCGCCAGGACATCAAGCGGCAGGACATCATCGCCCAGATGATGCGCGACCCGGCCAAGGCGCTAGAGTTGAAGGACGTGAAACCGGGGCAGGGACTTTGAGACCATGATCGGACTTGAGCACTATCTTACCGTCGCGACGACGCTGTTCGTCATCGGCATCTTCGGTCTCTTTCTGAACCGCAAGAACGTCATCATCCTGCTTATGAGCATCGAATTGATGCTGCTGGCGGTAAATATCAACCTCGTGGCGTTTTCCAGCTTTCTCGGCGATCTGGTCGGGCAGGTGTTCACGCTGTTTGTGTTGACCGTGGCCGCGGCCGAGGCGGCGATCGGGCTGGCTATTCTGGTCTGCTTCTTCCGCAACCGCGGCACTATTGCGGTTGAAGACGTCAACATGATGAAGGGGTAAGGGATCATGGAAACCACAATCCTCTTTGCCCCGCTCGTGGGCGCGCTGATCTGCGGCTTTGGCTGGAAATTCATCGGCGAAAAGGCCGCGCTGTGGACGGCCACGGGCCTGCTGTTCCTGGCCTGTCTGCTGTCGTGGATCGTCTTCTTCAGCTTTGATGGACAGACCCAGCAGATCGAGATCATGCGCTGGATCGAAAGCGGCTCGCTGTCGACCTCGTGGGCCATTCGTCTGGACCGGCTGACCGCCATTATGCTGATCGTGGTCACTACGGTGTCGGCGCTCGTGCACCTTTATTCGTTCGGCTACATGGATCACGACCCGCAGTGGCGCGAGGGCGAAAGCTACAAGCCGCGCTTCTTTGCCTATCTGTCCTTCTTCACCTTCGCCATGCTGATGCTGGTAACGGCGGACAACCTGGTGCAGATGTTCTTTGGCTGGGAAGGCGTGGGCGTCGCATCCTACCTGCTGATCGGTTTCTACTACCGCAAACCTTCGGCCAATGCGGCGGCGATGAAAGCGTTCATCGTCAACCGTGTGGGCGACTTCGGCTTTGCGCTGGGGATTTTTGCGCTGTTCTTCCTGACCGACAGCATCAACTTCTCGGATATCTTTGCTGCCGCACCCCAGCTGGCGGAAACGCAGCTGACTTTCCTGTGGGGCGAATGGTCTGCGGTCGAGGTCGTCTGCGTGCTGCTGTTCATCGGTGCGATGGGCAAATCTGCGCAGTTGATCCTGCACACCTGGTTGCCGGACGCGATGGAGGGCCCGACGCCCGTGTCGGCGCTGATCCACGCCGCCACCATGGTGACGGCCGGTGTGTTCCTGGTTTGCCGTATGTCGCCGCTGATGGAGTTCGCGCCGGGTGCGACCGGGTTCGTCACTGTGCTGGGGGCCTCGACCGCGTTCTTTGCCGCGACCGTGGGTCTGGTGCAGACCGACATCAAGCGCGTGATCGCCTATTCGACCTGTTCGCAGCTGGGCTACATGTTCGTGGCCGCGGGCGTGGGCATGTATTCGGCGGCGATGTTCCACCTGTTCACGCATGCCTTCTTCAAGGCGCTCTTGTTCCTTGGTGCGGGCTCGGTGATCCACGCCATGCATCACGAACAGGACATGATGAACTATGGCAACCTGCGCAAGAAAATCCCCTACACCTTCTGGGCGATGATGATCGGCACGCTGGCCATCACAGGCGTCGGCATCCCGCTGACCACGATCGGCTTTGCCGGCTTCCTGTCCAAGGACGCCATCATCGAAAGCGCCTATGCCGGCGGGTCGGCCTTTGGCTTCTGGGCGCTGGTGATCGCCGCCGCGATGACCTCGTTCTACAGCTGGCGCCTGATCTTCCTGACCTTCTATGGCGAGGAGCGGGGCGACAAGCACACGCATGAGCACGCGCATGAAAGCCCGATGGTCATGCTGGTGCCGCTGGGTGTTCTGTCGCTGGGCGCCGTGTTCGCGGGCATGATCTGGTACAACAACTTCTTCGGTCACGCCGATCAGGTGGGCAAGTTCTATGGCATTCCGGTTGCCGAGGCGCATGCCGAGGCCGGTGACCATGCCAAGGCCGATGATCATGGCGACGACGCGCATGCCACAGAATCTCATGACGACGAAGCTACGCACGGTGACAAGGCCAAGAGCGGCGACCACCACTATGCTTTTGTCGGCAAACCGGGCGAGGGCGCGCTGTACATCGCGCCGGACAACCATGTTTTGGACGACGCGCATGCTGCGCCGAAATGGGTCAAGATCTCGCCATTCATCGCAATGGTTCTGGGCTTTGGACTGGCCTACCTGTTCTACATCGTGAACCCGGCGCTGCCGAGCCGCCTGGCCGAGAACCAGCGTCCGCTGTACCTGTTCCTCAAGAACAAGTGGTACTTTGACGAAATTTACGACGCGATCCTTGTCAAACCGACTGTGGCCCTGGGCCGGTTCCTGTGGAAGGGCGGTGACGGCAAGGTGATCGACGGTTTCCTGAACGGAGTAGCAATGGGCGTCGTTCCCTTCTTCACCCGCCTCGCAGGCAAGGCGCAGACGGGCTACATCTTCACTTACGCCTTCTGGATGGTTCTGGGCATCGCAGCCCTGGTTACCTGGATGTCGATCGGCGGAGGCGCACACTGATGGACAATATCCTATCCATTGTCACATTCATTCCGGCCATTTCCGCCGGTCTGATGGCGCTGTTCCTGCACGGGAAGGATGCGGCAGCTCAAAGCAATGCCAAGTGGATCGCGCTGGTAGCAACCACGGTCACCTTTCTGGTCTCGATCGGTATCTATACCGAGTTCGACCCCTCGAACACCGGCTTTCAAATGGTGGAAGAGGGCGAATGGCTGATGGGCCTGAAATACAAGATGGGCGTGGATGGCATCAGCGTTCTGTTCGTGCTGCTGACCACCTTCATCATGCCGCTGACCATCCTGGCCAGCTGGAACGTGACCGACCGGGTCAAGGAATACATGATTGCCTTCCTGCTGCTGGAAACGCTGATGCTGGGCGTATTCATGGCTCTGGACCTGGTGCTGTTCTACCTGTTCTTCGAGGCCGGGCTGATCCCGATGTTCCTGATCATCGGGATTTGGGGCGGCAAGGACCGGATCTATGCCAGCTTCAAGTTCTTCCTCTATACCTTCCTCGGCTCGGTTCTGATGCTGGTGGCGATGGTGGCGATGTATGCCGACGCTGGCACCACCGACATTGCCGCGCTAATGACGCACCAGTTCTCGTCCGAGAGCTTCAGCGTGCTGGGCGTCCACATCGTCGGCGGCATGCAGACCTTGCTGTTCCTCGCGTTCTTCGCGTCATTCGCGGTGAAGATGCCGATGTGGCCCGTGCACACCTGGCTGCCTGACGCCCACGTTCAGGCGCCGACGGCGGGCTCGGTCGTGCTGGCGGCGATCCTGCTGAAGATGGGTGGCTATGGCTTCCTGCGCTTCAGCTTGCCTATGTTCCCCGTCGGCTCGGCCGTGATGACCGATGTGGTCCTGTGGCTGTCGGCCATCGCCGTGGTCTACACCTCGTTGGTGGCGCTGGTGCAGGAGGACATGAAAAAGCTGATCGCCTATTCCTCGGTCGCGCATATGGGTTTTGTGACCATGGGCATCTTCGCCGCCAACCAGCAGGGCATCGACGGGGCGATCTTCCAGATGCTCAGCCACGGGTTCATTTCGGCCGCGCTGTTCCTTTGCGTCGGTGTGATCTACGACCGGATGCACACCCGCGACATCGAGGCCTATGGCGGCCTCGTGATCCGCATGCCGGCTTATGCGCTGGTGTTCATGCTGTTCACCATGGCCAATGTAGGCCTGCCGGGCACCAGCGGGTTTATCGGCGAATTCCTGACGCTGATGGGCACTTTCCAGGTCAACACCTGGGTGACAGCAGTGGCGGCCAGCGGTGTGATCTTCTCGGCAGCTTATGCGCTGTGGCTGTATCGCCGCGTGGTCTTTGGCGACCTGATCAAGGAAAGCCTCAAGTCGATCACCGACATGAGCACACGCGAACGCCTGATCTTTGCGCCGCTGATCGTCATGACCATTCTGCTGGGGGTCTACCCGTCGCTGGTTACGGACGTGATCGGCAATTCGACCGCCGCGCTGATTTCGAACTATGACACGGCTCTGGCCGCGGCCGAGGCCGCGACCCAAGTCGCCTCGCACTAAGGGAGCTTTGGAGACATGATCCAGGCTGATCTGATTGTAATCCTGCCGGAAATCATTCTGGCGATCTATGCGATGGTGGCGCTGATCGGGGCGGTCTACACCTCGAAAGACGCGCTGGCCCCCGTGCTGATCTGGGCCACGGCGGGACTGATGGCCGTGTTGGCCTTCTGGATCGCGGCAAACGGTGAGGGCACGAACGTAGCCTTCAACGGAATGTTCGTCGATGACGGGTTCTCGCGCTTTGCCAAGGTTGCCATCCTGTTGTCGGCGGCCGCGGTTCTGGTCATGAGCCAGGACTATATGGCGCGCCGCAACATGCTGCGGTTCGAATATCCGCTGCTGGTGGCGCTGGCAGCGGTCGGCATGATGATGATGGTCAGCGCGGGCGATCTGATGTCGCTATACATGGGGCTCGAGCTGCAGTCTCTGTCGCTGTATGTCGTGGCCGCGCTGCGCCGCGACAGCGCCAAATCGACCGAGGCGGGCCTGAAATATTTCGTGCTGGGCGCGCTCAGTTCGGGCCTGCTGCTGTTCGGGGCGTCGCTGGTCTATGGCTTCTCCGGGACCACGCTGTTTTCGGGGATCGTGTCTACGGTGCATCATGGCGAGGTCTCGGTCGGCCTGCTGATCGGGCTGGTTCTGCTGATCTCGGGGCTGGCGTTCAAGGTGTCGGCCGTGCCGTTCCATATGTGGACGCCGGATGTCTACGAAGGCTCGCCCACGCCGGTCACGGCGTTTTTCGCCACTGCGCCCAAGGTTGCGGCCATGGGTCTGTTCGCGCGGGTGCTGCATGACGCCTTTGGCGGCGCGGTCGCCGACTGGCAGCAGGTGATCGTCCTGCTGTCGGTCCTGTCGATGCTGTTGGGCGCCATCGCGGCCATCGGTCAGCGCGACATCAAGCGGCTGATGGCCTATTCGTCGATTGCACATATGGGCTATGCGCTGATCGGTCTGGCGGCGGGCACGGCGCTGGGGATCAAGGCGATGCTAATGTATCTGGCGATCTACGTGACCATGAACATCGGCACCTTTGCCTTCATCCTGATGATGGAGCGCGACGGCAAGCCCGTGACCGACATCGACGCTCTGCGCCAGTTTTCTAAGCGTGACCCGGGCAAGGCGCTCGCCGTTCTGATCCTGATGTTCAGCCTGGCGGGTGTGCCGCCGATGCTGGGTTTCTTTGCCAAGCTGGGCGTCTGGCAGGCCGGTGTCGATGCCGACCTGATCGGGTTGGTCATCGTTTCGGCCATCTCGTCGGTCATCGGTGCGTTCTATTATCTACGGATCGTGTTCTACATGTATTTCGGGGACGAGAACGAAGACCCGATCGACACTCGGTCGTCGCCCGTTCTATGGGCGGCGCTGATGGGGTCGGCGGCGCTGATGTTGATCGGCGTATTCTATCAGTTCGGGATCGAGGGCGCGGCCACCGCCGCCGCGGCAACGCTTGTCAACTGATCTGCTGTCCGTACGAAACAGAGGGGCTCGGTCGCAGGACCGGGCCTTTTTGCGATGAGTGACTGGCCCAAGGGATATGGCCTGCACGTCGTGCAGGAGGTCGACAGCACCTTGAACGAGGCCGCCCGTATCGCGCCCACCGCAACCGGGCCGGTCTGGATCATGGCGCATCACCAGACGGCCGCGCGGGGGCGGCGCGGCCGGGTCTGGGCCAACCCCAAGGGGAATTTGGCCGCAACCTTGCTGATGCGCCCCGAAGGCAACCCGGAACAGGCGGCGCTGCGCAGCTTTGTTGCGGCGCTTGCGCTGTTCGATGCTGTGGTCTCGGTGACCGGGCGGGCGGCGGGGATGTCGCTGAAATGGCCCAATGACGTGCTGCTGAACGGCGGCAAACTGGCGGGCATTCTGTTGGAAAGCACGGGGCAGGGGCGCGGCGTGTCGCATCTGGCGATCGGCATCGGGGTGAACCTGGCTGACGCTCCTGCGCCCGACACCGTCGAGCCCGGCGCGCTGCGACCGGTCTCGCTGCTGTCGGAAACCGGCGCTCAGGTCCTGCCCGAGGATTTCCTGACGGAACTGGCCGCCGCCTATGCCCGATATGAGGCGCAGTTCACGACCTATGGATTCGAGCCCATCCGCACGGCCTGGCTGTCTCGTGCCGCAAAGCTGGGCAAGGTCATCACGGCCCGTACCGCCACGTCCGAGACCGTCGGAACCTTTGAAACGGTGGACGCGGGCGGCAACCTTGTCCTAAACACCGCCAAGGGCCGGGTCAGCATTCCGGCGGCAGACGTCTATTTCTGAAAGGGGCGCAGATGCTTCTGGCCATTGATTGCGGCAATACCAACACCGTGTTCTCGATCTGGGATGGCGAGAAATTCCTGTGCACCTTGCGCACCTCGACCCACCATGCGCGCACGGCCGATGCCTATTTCACCTGGTATTCCACCCTGGTGAAACATTACGGGATCGAGGCCGACATTACCGATGTCATCATCGCCTCGACCGTGCCGCGGGTGGTGTTCAACCTGCGCGTCTTTGCCGACCGGTTCTTTGGATGCCGGCCGTTGGTCGTGGGCAAGCCCGATTGCCTGCTGCCGGTTCCGCCGCGGATTGATGAAGGCACGATTCCCGGCCCGGACCGGCTGGCCAATGCCGCGGGTGCCTTCGACCGTCATGGCGGCAACGTCGTGGTGGTGGATTTTGGCACCGCCACCAATTTTGACGTGGTCGCGGCTGATGGCGCCTATGTCGGCGGCGTGATCGCGCCGGGGGTGAACCTCAGCCTCGAGGCGCTGCACCAAGGCGCTGCCGCGCTGCCGCATATCGATGTGTCGCGGCCCGACAAGGTGATCGGTACGAATACGGTTGGCTGTATCCAGTCGGGCGTGTATTGGGGATATTCCGGCCTGATCGAAGGCCTGATCGCCCGCATCAAGGCCGAATACGGCATGCCGATGAAGGTTGTCGGAACCGGCGGCCTTGCCCCGCTGTTCGATCAGGCCGATGTGGGCTTTGACGCAATTGAAGATGATCTGACGATGCACGGTCTAACCGTGATCCATCGCTACAACAAGGAAAATGGCTCGGCATGAGCAGTGAACGACTGATCTATTTGCCGCTGGGCGGCGCGGGTGAAATCGGCATGAACGCCTATGTCTACGGATATGGCGCGCCCGGCGAGGAACGGTTGATCCTGGTTGATCTGGGCGTGACCTTCCCCGACATGGACACCACGCCGGGCGTCGACCTGATCTATGCCGATATCTCGTGGCTGAAAGAACGCGCCGACCGGCTCGAGGCGATTTTCATCACCCACGCACACGAAGACCATGTCGGCGCCGTGGCGCTGTGCCATGAAATGCTGGGTGCGCCGATCCATGCGCGGGCATTCACCGCCAACATCGCCCGCAAGAAGATGGAAGAGGCTGGCCACCCCGAGGATGCGGTGCGCACCGTTTCGGCCTGGCCCGAGCAGGTCAAAGCCGGGCCTTTCACCGTGGGGTTCCTGCCGGTGTCGCACTCGATCCCCGAAAGCGCCGCGCTGGTGATCGACACGCCCGCCGGGCGCATCGTGCATTCGGGTGACTTCAAACTGGACACGACCCCCGTGGTCGGCGAGCCCTTTGACGAGGCCCTGTGGGCCGAGGTGGCAAAACCCGGCGTCAAGGCGCTGGTCTGCGACAGCACGAACGTGTTCTCGCCCCATCCCGGCCGGTCGGAATCCGAGGTCGGGCCCGCCATCACTCAATTGGTCGAGCAGGCCAGCGGGATGGTCGTGGCAACAACCTTCGCCTCGAACGTGGCGCGGGTGAAAACTCTCGCCGAGGCCGGCCACCGGGCCGGGCGGTCGGTCGTGCTGCTGGGTCGGGCCATGCGGCGGATGATCGAAACGGCCACCGAAACCGGGATTCTGACCGATTTCCCGCGCGTGGTCAGCGCCGAAGAGGCGTTGGACCTGCCGCGCCAGAACCTGATGCTGATCGTCACCGGAAGCCAGGGGGAACGCCGTGCGGCCAGCGCACAGCTGGCGCGTGGCAAATACCGGGGGATCGAGCTGAAAGAGGGCGACCTGTTTCTGTTTTCATCCAAGACCATTCCGGGTAACGAACGCGGCGTGATCCGCATCATGAACCAACTGAGCGAGAAAGGCGTGGACGTCGTCGATGACAGCAATGGGCTGTATCATGTATCCGGCCACGCCAACCGCCCGGATCTGGAACGGGTGCATGCGCTGGTCGACCCGCAGATGGTCATCCCGATGCATGGCGAGCACCGGCACCTGCGCGAACATGCCAAGCTGGCCGAGGCCGGTGGACGGGCTGGTGTGCTGGCCGTCAACGGCACCATGCTGGACCTGTCGGGGAACGCGCCGCAGGTGGTCGACTATGTCGAAACCGGGCGCACATACCTGGACGGCTCGGTCAAGGTCGGGGCACTGGACGGTGTGGTGCGCGACCGCATCCGCATGGCGCTGAACGGGCATGTGATCGTGACCGTCATCCTGGACGAAGACGACGAGCCCCTGGGCGAGCCCTGGTGCGATACGATGGGCCTGCCTGAAACCGGCGCGTCGCGTGCCGGGCTGGTCGAGGTGCTGGAAGAGGACCTGAATCAGTTCCTGATGCGGGCCGACGTCAAGACGCTGCGCGACGACGACAAGCTGGAAGAGGCCATGCGCCGCATCGTGCGCCAAAGCGCCCAGATCGAGATCGGCAAGAAGCCCGAAGTGACTGTGGTGATCAGCCGGATGAAGTGATCTGGCCTCAGCCCGTTTCGGGCATCGGGCGGCCTTTGAGACGCTGGAACAGGCTGGCTTCCTCGTTGTTGAGGAAGAAGGGCACCGAAGCTGGCGGGGCCGGGTCGGTGACCCGTGCTTCGACCTCGGCCAGCACCACCTCGGTGATGAAGGGCAGGTCGAAATCGCGGGCCTGATCCAGCGGGATCCACTGCAGGTGCGACAGCTCGTCAGAGGCTTGGCTGAAGTCGTCCGGATCGTTGGCGATGGCGTCAGCATCCACCAGAAAGAACCGCGCGTCGAACCGGCGCGGCCGGCCCGGTGGCGTGACTGCCCGGAACACGAACTGCAAGGGCTGCGCCGAAGGCAGGAACCCGCGCTCAGCGAAGCTGATCCAGTCCTGCGGGGCAGGTCCGGGCCATTGCCCGGGAACCCCCAGGATCAGGCCGGTTTCTTCCCACAACTCGCGGATCGCGGCTGCCGCCAATGCTGTCTGCAGGCCGTTGGGGGCCTGATCGGCCAGGCGTTGGTGGCAGATATTAGGCAGGGGCGCGGCCAGCGGCACACGGGCATCCTCGGGGTCGACCGCGCCGCCGGGAAACACGAACTTGTTCGGCATGAAGGCCGCGGCTGCGCCGCGCTGGCCCATCAGGATCGCCGGCTTTTCATGGCGATCGCGCAGCACGATCACGGTTGCTGCGTCGCGAATGGCAGATTTGTCTACGGTCATGTTCGGATCAAGCCCGCGGCCAAATCATTTCGAGTCGCCGAACCCGTGCATTCGCCGAGCCCATTGAAACCCGACGACTGCTCCCTTGAGTCGCGGCAGCAGATACAAGGACAACGCCACACAGCCCACCGAGAACATCAGCGCCATGGTCAGCGGGTCCGGCCGGAAGTGGACATAGGACACGTGCAACGCCGGGGCCAGCAGGTGGCCGACGATCAGGATCGTCAGATAGGCCGGGCCGTCATCCGCCCGGTGGTGGAACAGGTCCTGACCGCACTCGTTGCAGGTGTCATTCACCTTCAGATAGCTGTGCAACAGCTGCCCTTTGCCGCAATTTGGACATTTGCAACGGAACCCCTTTACCAAGGCCGGCCAAGTTGGCCGATCGTCATGGGCCATGATTTCCACAGTTTGGTCTGTCATCTTGATACTCGCGCTCGGATTTGGATGAATATTGCGCTTGTTTGGGCCGCCCGGAAAGGGGGGTGCGTCGCTTTGCGCGTGCCGTTTCCGAATATATGACCCCGCAATCCGAATTTTTCGACAAAAAATTTTCGTCAGCGCGACGGAAACCCCACGGCGCGGCGTTTGAACAGATGTAAGCAGCGGCACAGGGCCGCGGCAACATAAGGGAACCGAGCAATGAAAAGCGCAAAATTCATCTCTGCCATCGTTCTGTCTGCGGTTGCGATCACCGGGACATCGGCTTTGGCGAAAGGTCCGCGGGATCATGCCCCCATCAGTTTCCAGGACCTGGATGCGAACGGCGACGGCCAGGTGACCAAGGCCGAGATGGAAGAACATCGCACGCAAAAGTTCACCACGATGGATGCAGATGGGGATGGCAAGCTGAGCGTCGAGGAAATGCAGGCCGCGGCACAGGCCAAAGCCGACGCGCGCGTGACGGACATGTTTGCGCGTCATGATGCCGACAAGGACGGCTTTTTGACCGAGGATGAGTTGCCCAAGCCGCGCCGGGCTGACAAGATGTTCGACCGGATGGACGCGGACGGGAACGGGTCGTTGTCCGAAGAGGAGTTCGCGGATGCGAAGGACCGGATGGGGCGGCACCACAGGAAAGGTGGTCGTCCCGGCGCAGACGACAAGTGATGCGGGATGGAGGATCTGACCTCCTCAGCGCAAAAGTTCCGCGGCGACCGAGTCGCCGCGGAAGACCTGAGCGACGAGCGGTTGCTGAGGTTGTTCGCCGATGGCGACGCGGCGGCGGCGCGGGTGCTTACCGATCGGCTGGGGCCGCGCTGTTTCTCGGTGGCCTTGCGCATGTTGAACAACCGCGCCGAGGCCGAAGACGTGACCCAAGAGGCGATGATGCGCCTTTGGAAGGTCGCGCCGGATTGGGTGCCGGGGCAGGCAAGGGTTTCAACCTGGCTGTACCGGGTGACCCTGAACCTGTGCATCGACCTGCGTCGCAGAAAGTCGGCGGACGCGCTCGACGGTACCCCTGAACCTCAGGATGACAGCGCGGGCGCTGTCGAACAGATGCAGCAGAAGGCCCGGTTGAACGCCCTGAACGGGGCCTTGGAGCAATTGCCGGAACGCCAGCGTCAGGCAGTGATTCTGAGGCATATCGAAGAATTGTCGAACCCCGAGATTGCCCAGATCATGCGAATCTCGGTCGAAGCGGTGGAAAGCCTGGTGGCTCGGGGAAAACGGACGCTGACAGCAATCCTGTCGGGTCGACGAGAGGAGTTGGGATATGACGACTTCAGATGATGACACGGATCTGGACCTGCTGTTCGCCGAGGCGCGGCGGAGCAGCCCTGAATTGCCGGACGATCTGGCCGTTCGCATCCTGACCGATGCCGAGGCGGTACGTCTTGAACGGTCGCGACCGGCCGTGCCCGCAGACCGTGGTCTGATCCGCAGCCTGTACGACGAGCTGGGCGGGTGGCAGGGTCTGGGCGGGCTGATGGCTGCAAGCGTCGCAGGGGTCTGGGTGGGGTTTGCCGCGCCCTCGTACCTGCCTGATCCGGCAAGCTACTTCGTATCGCAGGACACATCCTACTTGGTGGCGAATATGGGGTTGGAACCCACCTTTCTGGAGGAATTGGAATGACCGAAACCGTCAAGCAACCGCGCCGCTGGATGACCATTCTTCTGGTGGCCTCGTTGGGTCTGAACCTGTTGGTTGCCGGTGTGTTGCTGGGCGCCGTCCTGCGGTTCCGTGGCGATCATGTCGATGTCCCCCCAGGGTTCGGGCCGGCTCTGTTCCGGGCTCTTCCCGAAACTGACCGAAAAGCCTTGCGAGATGAATTGTTCGATGAGCACAGGCGCGGGGCCAGGCAACGCGCCCAGGATTTTGCCGAGCTGGGCGAAGCCCTGCGCGCAGTTCCTTTCGATCCGGTCTTGGTCGAGAACGTTCTGAAAGAGCAGGCGGCCACAACTGCCCTGATCCAGTCGAACTTACAGAAAAAATGGCTGTCGCGTGTGACGAAAATGACCGACGCCGAGCGGAAGGCCTATGCCGATCGTCTCGAACAGGTGGTCAAGGATCGACGCTCGCGCAAGCCCGGTCGCGAACACTAGCCCCGTCAGGCGGCGCTCAGGCTCACTTGGTTGCGACCAGACCGTTTGGCGGCGTAGAGGGCTTGATCGGCGCACTTGATCAGACTGAGCGCTGCGCCGGGACCCTCAGCAATCGGATTGGTGTGTGGGTCGCACAGTTTCAGGCCGACGCTGACTGTAACGGTCAGCCGCGTGGGCACATCAGGCAGGACAAAAGGCGTGGCAGAAATGCGGGTGCAGATCTCGTCCGCTTTTCTTTTGGCCTCGGCCTCGGTAGTGTCGGGCATCCCGATCAGAAACTCTTCGCCGCCGATCCGGGCCAAAAAGGCGCCCGCGCCCAAGTTGCGCTTCATACGCTTCGCGGCCTCGATCAAAATCTGATCGCCGGCAGCATGGCCGAACCGATCATTGATCGATTTGAAATGATCCAGGTCGGCAAGCATGATCGCATAGCTCCGGCCGGTTTCCCTCGATCGCGCCATGATCCGGGCCAGAGCAGACAGTGCGAACCGGCGGTTGTTCAGCCCGGTCAGAGGGTCGATCAGAGAGTCTTCCAACCCGCGCCGAAGCGCCGCCCGCATGTGATCGTCCTGCGCTTTTCGCGCGATCAGCGCGCCGATCCGCAGCGAAACCTCGTGCGCGCAGAACCCGCCCATGCAGATCGCGTCGGCGCCCCGGTCCAGCGCGTCGGCGGCAAGAGCCGCGTTGTCATCCGCGATGACGCCGATCACCGCGGTCTTGCGGGTACCGTTGCGTGACTTGAGGTCGGTCAGAAGGTTCAAGTCCTGAGCGTCGCGATCCAGGTCCACGACGATGGCGTCCGGGATCGAACCCGACAGCAAGCCGCGCAGGTTGGGAATGGTGTGGGCCGAGATCGTCTGACCGGATAGCTCAGCCAGCGCGCGGCGCCATATCGCACCCCGTGAAGCCGAGCGAGCCAGAATGGCGATCCGGTCGGTGCGGGTACGCGCGACAAACGGGTCGGGCGCCTCGGAAAAGCCGATGGATTGCACGTCATTCCTGCCGCGCAGGTCCTGCGTTTCGGCGCGTGCACGCAGCAGGCTGCGGACTCGCGCCAATAGGTATGTGTCCTTGAAGGGATACGGCAGAACGTCGTCGAGCCCGTCCGAAAGGGCGCGCAACCGGGCGGTCTTATCATTGTGCTGCGCGATCGCGACGACGGGAACATCACGAAGCTGTGGATCGCACTGGACCAGTTTCTTCACCTCCGATGCGGTGCCGTCCGCCAATGTCATCGCCGTCAGAACCAGATCGGGCTGTACACGCCGCACCAAGGCGGGCAGGCCAGCCAGCTTGTTGCCCTGCGCCACCTGATACCAGGCAGCCGTCAGCTGCACCTTTAGCATGATGCGATTGGTCGAGACCCCATCAAGAACCAGGATGGTTCCCTGCACGGACATGGCTTTCACCGTTGGTTGAATGTGTTGCCAAAGTGTTTATGACTCTGGTTAACAAACCCTTTCCAACTGCCGCCGTTCGAGAGATTTATGACGATATCCTCCGAAAATGCCGAGACGCTGGCGTTGAATGCGCTGGGTTGGCTTGCCGGCAATGACGATTTGCTGCCAGTTTTTCTGGGTTCGACCGGGGCGTCGATCACAGATCTTCGTGACCGCGCCGCAGAGCCTGAATTCCTGATGTCTGTGCTCGAGTTTCTGATGCTTGACGATTCGTGGGTCATGGCGTTCTGTGACGACAATTCCGTGCCCTATGAAAGTCCGGCGCAGGCCCGGACGGCCTTGGCGGGAGGGGCCGATATTCACTGGACGTGACCGGGCCTGAATTTGGAGAAAACGACATGCAGATCGAAGCCCTGGTGTTCGACAAAGACGGAACTCTGTTCGACTTTGCGGCCACTTGGGGCGCGTTCGGCGCGGCTGTTCTGCGGCGGCTGGGCGGCGGCGACGACGCGCGCGCCGCGCGGTTGGGCGAGGCGATCGGATTTGATCCGGTGCGCGGTACCTACGCGTCCGACAGCATCGTGGTCGCGGGTACGATCGATGAGATCGTGGATGTACTGGCCTCGCAACTGCCCGAATGGTCGCGGGCCGGTCTGATCGAGATGCTCAATGCCGAATCCGCATGCGCGACGCAGGTCGAGGCGGTTGCCCTGGCCCCGTTTCTGCGCGGTCTGAAACAGGCCGGCAAAAGGCTGGGCGTTGCCACGAATGACGGCGAGATGCCTGCACGGGAACACTTGGCTTCGGTCGGGGTCAGTCATCTGTTCGATTTCGTTGCGGGCTATGACAGCGGCTACGGCTTCAAGCCCGCTCCGGGCCAGTTGCTGGCCTTTGCCGAACATATCGGCGTTGCGCCGTCGCAGACCGCCATGGTTGGTGACAGCCTGCACGACATGCAGGCCGGTCGGGCAGCCGGCATGACGACGATCGGTGTGCTGACGGGCATGGCCTCGGCGCAGGACCTGGCGCCTCTGGCCGATGTGGTTCTGCCGGATATTGGGCATATTCCGGCCTGGCTGGGGATTTGACCGGAACGGGCGCCAAAAAAAATCGGCGTTTCATGATTTGAAACCGACCATCTCTGTCGCAGACAGAGCGGCCCAACGGCCGACTTCGGGGCTTGCTTGAGAAAAGCCATCGCCGGAGGACCACATGGCCGACACCAGGACTCAGAGGCGCCGCAGCGGCGGGCGCGCAGGTGCCGCCGCCCGCAGGGGCGTCGCCGTCATCGACCAGATGCCGTGGAACCCGCCGATCAATATAGACCACCCTACTGAACCGCTGCCGCCCGAGGGAGTCGAAGCCATCCATGACGGCGCGATGCGCATTCTCGAGGAAATCGGGATCCAGTTTCTGAACGAAGAGGCCATCGCGATCTTTCGTCAGGCCGGTTGCGCGGTCGATGGCGATATCGTGCGGATGGGCCGCGACTTTGTGATGGAGATGGTCGGCAAGGCGCCGTCCACCTTCACCATCACGCCACGCAACCCGGACCACACGATCGAGATCGGCGGCAAACGGCTGCTCTTCGGAAACGTCTCCTCGCCGCCCAACTACTGGGACATGGAAATCGGCAAGAAGGTGCCCGGCAATCGCGAGATGTGCCGAAACCTGTTGAAGCTGACGCAGTATTTCAACTGCATCCACTTCGCAGGCGGCTATCCGGTCGAGCCAGTGGACATCCACGCCAGTGTGCGACACCTGGACGTGCTGTACGACAAGCTGACACTGACCGACAAGGCCATGCACGCCTATTCTCTGGGCAAGGAGCGGGTCGAGGACGTGATGGAGATGGTCCGTATCGCCGGCGGCCTCAGCCACGAGGCGTTCGAGGCGACGCCCCGGATGTACACCAATATCAACTCGACCTCGCCCCTGAAACATGACCACCCGATGATCGACGGCTGCCTGCGGCTGGCGCGACGGGGGCAGGCGATCGTGGTGACGCCGTTCACGCTGGCCGGGGCAATGGCGCCGGTCACGCTGACCGGTGCGGTGGCGCAGTCGGTGGCCGAGGCACTCAGCGCGATCGCCCTGTTCCAGTATGTTCGCCCCGGCATTCCTTGCGTGATCGGCACCTTCACGTCGAATGTCGACATGAAGTCCGGGGCACCGGCCTTCGGAACACCGGAATACATGCGCGCGACACAGATGACTGGACAGATGGCGCGGTTCTATGGGCTGCCTCTGCGGTCTTCGGGGGTGTGCGCCGCCAACGTACCGGACGGGCAGGCGATCTGGGAGACCTCCAATTCTCTTTGGGCAGCGGTTCAGTCGGGGACCAACATGGTCTATCACGCCGCCGGCTGGCTGGAGGGCGGACTGATCGCCAGCCCCGAAAAGTTCATCATGGATTGCGAGATCCTGCAGCAGATCCAGCGCTACATGCAGCCCGAACTGTGCGCCACGGGCCCGGATGAAATCGCACTGGATGCGATCCGGTCGGTCGGCAACGATGGTCACTTCTTTGGCATCCAGCACACGCAGGACCGCTATACCACGGCCTTCTATCAGCCGTTCCTGAGTGACTGGAAGAACTATGAAGGCTGGGAGGCCGCCGGCGGCATCTGGACCGCCGAGCGCGCGCACCTGCTGTTCAAGGAGATCATCGGCAGTTTCGAGGCGCCCCCCATGGATGCGGCCATCCGCGAGGAACTGGCCGATTTCGTGGCCCGACGCAAAGCCGAGGGCGGGGCGCCGACGGATTTCTGAACACTCTGCATTCGTATCAGGTTGAGATTATTCTGCATTTGCAGAAACTTGGCCGCGCGGATTCGACCTTTGTTAAGATTTTTGGGCTGTGATCGGACTCATTCCAAGTCTGAGGCTGTTGATGCACGGATTGATAAACAAGGCCATTCAGTCGTTTGTCTGTGCGACCTACGGGCGCGAGTGCTGGCTGCGTGCCACCGCGGTGGCCGAGCTTGGCTTCGTCGAGTTCGAGGCCATGCTGGTCTATGACCGCGGCAAGTCCTATCGCCTGCTCGATGCGCTGTGCGCCGAATTGAAGCGCGCGCGTGATGAATTTCTCGAGGATCTGGGCACCTATCTCGTGTCTCACCCCAACATGGAGGGGTTGCGGCGTCTGTTGCGGTTTGGCGGCGTCACCTATGTGGAATTCCTGCACTCGCTGGACGATCTGTCGGATCGGGTGCGCCTGGCGGTGGCCGATCTGACGCTGCCCGCTCTGGAATTGATCGAGTGTTCGCCCAACGAGTTCGAACTGCACTGTCAGCCCGGGCTGGACGGCTATTCCTGCGTCCTGACCGGCCTTTTAAGGGCGATGGCCGATGACTACGGCGCGCTGGTGTTTCTGACGCGCACTGGCACGAATGAAAAGGGAATCGACATCATTTCCATGACCCTTGTCGAAAGCGCATTCGCCGAGGGCCGAAATTTCGATCTGGGGGCACCAAGCTGATGTTGGATCACGATCAACTGGGGGTGTTGTTGGGAACCCTGTGCCCTATGTTCGTCCTGCTGGGTGGCGACGGAACCATCCGCCAGGCTGGGCCGACCCTGCAAAAGCTGCGTTTTGACCGGCCGATGCCGGGGCGCGCTTTCCTTGACGTTTTCGATCTGGTTCGCCCCCGGTCCATCACGTCGTTCCGCGACCTGATGGCAAGCGAAGGTGTGAAACTTTCGGTGAAATTTCGCGACGAGCCGCGAACGGCGCTCAAGGGCCTTGTCTCGCCGTTGCCGACAGGCGGGGCGGTCATCAACCTGTCATTCGGAATCTCGATCCTGGACGCGGTCCGCGACTATGCGCTGACAAGTTCGGACTTTTCGGGCACCGATCTGGCGATCGAACTGCTCTACCTGGTCGAGGCAAAATCGGCCGCTATGGAGGCGTCACGGTCTCTGAACCTGCGGTTGCAAGGCGCAATGCTGGCGGCGGAGGAGCAGGCCTATACCGACACGTTGACCGGTCTCAAAAACCGACGGGCAATGGACCACATTCTTGAACATCTCGTGTCCAGCAAGGCGACTTTTGCGCTGATGCACCTGGACCTCGATTTCTTCAAGGCCGTGAATGACGAACTGGGGCATGCGGCCGGCGACCATGTACTGAGCGAAGCCGCGCGCATCATGTTGGAAGAAACCCGCAACGACGATACGGTGGCCCGCATAGGCGGGGACGAGTTCGTACTGATCTTTCGTGGTCTGTCTGACCGAGACGTCCTGCAGCGCATCGCGGAACGGCTTATTTCACGGCTTCAACAGCCGATGGACTATCAGGGCCAGACCTGCGCTATTTCCGCAAGTATCGGCACCGCGCTCAGCGCGCAGATCCCGTCGGTGATGCCGGCCAACATTCTCAACGCAGCGGATATGGCCCTGTACGAGGCCAAGCGCAGCGGCCGGGGCTGTCACCGCTTCTATTGCGAGCAGGAAAACGCCGGGCACTGAGCGCGACCGGTTTCACCGCGTGACCTCGGCCTCCAAGACCGTGGCAATGCGGTGTTTGACGGCACCCAGCTCACCCACGACCGGCAATTGCAGCCCGCGGAAACCCGCGCGAGCCAGCTCGGTCGGCACATCGTCCAGAACATGTCCGCCCGTACAGGCAAAGAACGGTAGGCACAGTGCGGTTTCGCGGGTGCCGCGGGCAGCCTCGGATATCGACGGCGCCTCTTCTACAAAGCCCGTTCGAACCGACTGGAAAGATATCAAACCGGCCAGTTTGTCTGCAAAGCTGTTGGCAACAACCGACGGGTTGCGGCTGCGGCCTGACCCGTGTGCGGCGATCACCAGGTCCGTCTCGGCCGCTCGCCAGCCGCGCTGGTCCAACTGCTCGGACAGGGCCGTGGCCACGATCCGGGGCAAGTCCGGGTCGGTTCCCAGCGGGTCGAGTATTCGCACATCGCGGCCGTCCACACGTTTGGGCAGGGCGCTGGTCACGAACCAGCCTTTCGCCATGAACAGCGGATAGATCGCCACTGCGTCGGTCAGGCCGTCCAGAACCTGCTCCAGCGCCCCCGGCGCGGCCAGCGTGGCCGAGGTTACATGGACCTGATCCGTCAACTGGTCGATTTCGTCGGCGAGCCGCGCCAAGGCCGCCTCGGCCGGAGCCGGATCCGAGGGTTGCCCGTGGGCGACGATGACGGCGTTCAGCATTGCGGTCTCCTGTCTTGCTCGGGGTTATGTGCGGCGCGCGACGTCGAAGTCAATCCGGCCTCAGCCCAAAACCACCAGCCACATCCAGACCGTCAGGATCGACGCCGTGGTTCCGATCAGCACGGACGAGGCGGCGACGCGTTTTGCGCGCCCATAGATGTTGGCAAAAATATAGGCGTTGAACCCCGGCGCCATCGCCGCGTTCAGAACGCCCGAGCGGAACAGGTCCTGCGGCAGGGCGGTCGCAGTTCCGAACAGCCAGACGAGGCTGGGATGCAGGATCAGCGACACGCAGCAGACATAGCCGATGGTCCGCAGATCGCCCTCGGGGCGATACATGACCAGCACGCCGCCCAGCGCGAACAGCGCACCGGGCAGGGCAGCGCGAGTGATCAACCCCAGGGCCTCGTCCACGACCGCCGGGATGGCCAGACCCGTCAGGTTCACGATGAACCCAAGCGTGATGCCCAGGATGAGGGCGTTCTTGAACATCGCCGACAGGACGGACCGGACCATACGCAGGCCGCCTTGGCCGCGATTGCGGATGAACTCCATGACCGAGATGCCGACGCAGTAGCAGAACGGCGAATGGAAGGCGATGATGGCATAGTTGCCGGTCAGGTTGTTCGGGCCATAGGCGCGCTCGGTGATCGGCAGGCCCAGCAGGACCGAGTTCGAGAACAGGCAGCAAAAGCCGATCGCCACGCAGTCTTCCCAGTCTCGCCCGAAGATGAACCGGGCGCCCAGCATGCCCGCGACAAAGCACAGACCCGCGGCCGAATAGAAGCTGCCCAGCAATCGTGGGTCGAAGCTGGTGCTCAGGTCCAGATGGGCGATGGCCAGAAACAGCAGGCACGGGATTGCAAAGCCTTGGGTGAATTTCATCAACCCGTCGACATGGTTTTCCTTGAAATAGCCCAGGCGGGTCGCAGCATACCCGGCGCCGATGACCAGGAAGACTGGTAAAATGACGTCGATCAGGCTTTGCAGCATCTCACGGTTCGCCTCGGTTCGTTATGCGTCGTGCCTGTCGCGACGGGGGTGGTCATGCGCCCGGCAACGGCTGTTCGATCATCAATCCGTCATGGGCGGGGGTTACATGGTCGGGGGTTTCCCTGTCGACCGTGGCATAGTCCAGATCGATGTGCATGTTGGTCAGGATAGCCCGCTTGGGCTGCAACTGTTCGATCCAGCCCAGGGTCTTGTCCAGATGGGCATGGGTCGGATGCGGGCTGCGGCGCAGAGCGTCGATCACTAGGCAGTCCAGGCCTTCCAACTCGGGCCAGGCGTCGTCATAGATCTCGGCCACGTCCGGCAGATAGGCCAGATCACCGATCCTGAACCCCAGCGCGTCGATCGAGCCATGGTTGACCTTGAAGGGCCGGAACGGGATCGGCCCGCCGGGTCCGTCAACCGCGAACGGGCCATCGATGGTCTTGAGGTCGAGGATCGGCGGGTACGGCGACCCCTCGGGCTGGATGAAGGCATAGCCGAACCGCCCCAGCAGCGCGTTTTGCGTGTCGCCGTCGGCCCAGACCCGGACTCGGCTGCGCATGTTGAACACAATCATGCGCAGATCGTCGATGCCATGCACATGGTCGGCGTGCGAGTGGGTATAGACCACACCGTCCAGCCGCCCGGTGCCGGTATCCAGCAGTTGGCTGCGCATGTCGGGCGAGGTATCGATCAACACCGAGGTCGTGCCGTCCGGGCCGTCGCGTTCGACCAGCATCGAGCAACGGCGGCGGCGGTTGCGCGGGTTTTCGGGATCGCATTCGCCCCAGTGTCCGCCCAGGCGCGGCACCCCGCCGGACGAGCCGCAACCAAGGATCGTGCAGCGCAGCGTGGTCATGCGGCAGCCTCGTGGGCGGCGGCCTTGGTGAACAGGCGGTCGAAATTGGCTTGGGTGCGGGCCGCGAATTCGGCATAGTCCAGCCCGAACAGTTCGGCGCCGACGCGGGCGGTGTGGGCGGTGAAAGCCGGTTCGTTGCGTTTGCCGCGATGCGGCGGCGGGGCAAGATAGGGGGCGTCGGTTTCTACCAGAATTCGATCAATGGGCGCGGCGGCGAAGACTTCGCGCAGTTTGTGGCTTTTGGGAAAGGCCGCGATGCCCGACATCGACAGGTAGAACCCCAGATCCAGCGCCGCCTGGGCCAGTTCGGCCGAGGAGGAAAAGCAATGCATCACACAGGAATAGGGCGCGTTGCGAAACTCGGCGCCCAGAATGTCGGCCATGTCGGAATCGGCTGCGCGGGCGTGGATGATCAGCGGCAGCCCGGTGCGCTGGGCGGCCTCGATATGGATGCGCAGCGACTTTTTCTGAACCTCGGCGCTGTCCGCGGTATAGTGATAGTCCAGCCCGGTTTCGCCGATGCCCACGAATTTCGGGTGCGCGGCCAGTGCGACCAACTCGTCGACAGTGGCCATCGGCTCTTCGGCGGCACTCATGGGGTGGGTGCCGGCGGCATAGAACACCGGGGCATGCGCCTCGGCGATGGCGCGTACGGCCGGTTCGTTGCGTAGGCGGGTGCAGATCGTGACCATGCGGGTCACGCCGGCCTGTCGCGCGCGCGTGATGATCTCGTCCAACTGGCCCTCGAAGTCGGGAAAGTCCAGGTGGCAGTGACTGTCGGTGATCGCGGGTGGGGGGCTGGTGTCGTTCATCTGCTCGGGCCGGCGGAGTCCTGTATCTTGAACACCGTATCTAGGACCAGAGCGGCAGGGTCAAGGTTCACCGCCTGACCGTGACGGGCCCTTGCGGATACGGCCGCGGCAACCTCGGCCCACCGGCGGGCCGTCTGCGGCGAGTTCGACAGCCGCCGGAGCGTTTCCGACTCGTTCGGTGCGGCCTCGGGGCTGGGGGGTGCGCCGGTTGCGCCGGTCAGGGCCAGGCGCGACAGCGCGATGTCGATCAGGTTCAGCAGCAGGTCGAACCGGTCCGCAGCTCCGCGCTGCGCGGCAGCCTCGGCCAAGGCCAGAGCGCGTTGCCGGTCCAGCCGGGGGAGGGTGCCTAGAATGCCGATCACTTCGGCATAAATGTCCAGCCCGCCCAGGTTCAGCAGTCGGACTGCCTCGCCGACCGAGCCCGCCCCGAGGGCGGCCAGATGGTCGGGGTTGGGCGGCAGGTCGGCACCGGCCTGAGCCAGCGCCGCCTGCATGTCCGACGGCGACAGCGGCGACAGGCGCAGGGTCCGGCAACGCGACCGGATTGTCGGCAGCAGCCGCGAGGGCTGGTGCGAAACCAGTAGCAGCGTGGTACGGGCCGGCGGCTCTTCGAGCATCTTCAGCAGGGCGTTCGCCGCACTGGCGTTCATGTCGTCGGCGGTATCCACGATCACGACACGGCGCCCGCCATCGGCGGCGGACAGCCCGAAAAAACGGCCGAGCTTTCGGATATCCTCGACCACGATTTCGTTGCGCATCTTGTCCTTTTCGTTCACCGAGCGGGTCACGACCGCAAGCCCGGGTTCAGCCCCGGCCAGCATGCGATGGGCCACCGGATGATCGGGCGCGATGTCCAAAGATGTGGGAGCCGGAGGGGCTTCGAACAGCCCGTCCTCCTGCGGGGCCGGGGTCGCCAGAAGGAAGCGGGCGATGCGCCAGGCCAGCGTCGCTTTTCCCACGCCACGCGGCCCGGTCAGAAGCCAGCCGTGATGCAGCCGCCCCGAGGCGAACGCCGACAGGAATTCGCGTTCGGCCGCGTCCTGACCAAACAGTTGTTGCGTCTGACGCGGGTGCGGCGCGCCGGGCACCTGATCCGGGGGAAGAATGTCGTCGGTCATGTCTGTTGCAGGGGGCGCAAGGTCTGATGCACGATGTCCGCCACGTCGCGGGCCACGCTGTCGACGTCGCGGTTGCCGTCTATGACGCGGAAGCGGTTCGGAAACTCTTTGGCAAGATCCAGAAAGCCCCCGCGCATCCGGCGTTGCAGGTCGGGACCGAAATCCTCGAACCGTTCTTCGGCGCCCTGCCGGCCCTTGGCCCGGGCCAGGCCGGTGTCTGGGTCCATGTCGATCAGCAGGGTCAGATCGGGTTCGCGCCGGATCATCAGGGCGTGCAACTTGTCCACCAGCGCGCGCAGATCGCCGCGCGACACGCCCTGATACATCCGGGTGCTGTCCGCGAACCGGTCGCAGATCACGATCTTGCCTGCCGCCAGGGCCGGCTCGATGGTACGCTCCAGATGGTCGCGGCGTGCGGCGGTGAACAGCAGGATCTCGGTTTCCGCCGACCAGCGGTCGGGGTCGCCCTCAAGCACCAGCCGACGGATCTCCTCGGCGCCGGGTGAGCCGCCGGGTTCGCGGGTCAGCACCACGTCATGGCCTGCGGCGCGCAGGGCTTCCGCCAGCAGACGTGCCTGGGTGGATTTGCCCGATCCGTCGATCCCTTCGAAGGTCAGGAAAAGCCCGCGCCCGCTCACATCGACTCCAGCGGGGAATTGATAACATCCTTCAGCACGATGCCGCCAACTGCCATCAGACGCACCACGAATCCGCCCAGCGGTACGTCCTGGGACGCATAAAGAGGGCGACGGATCTCGGGCAGGCCTTCGGGCTTGACCACCAGTTCGGCCAGTTGCTGGCCTTTCCGGATCGGGGCGTTTACCGGCCCCTGATAGACCACTTCTGCCGGAACGTTCTGGTCGCCCAGCACCGGGAACAGCAGGGTCAGGTCGTCCTCTGGCACCAGGCCAACGGTCTTCTGGGCGCCCATCCAGACCTTGGCCTGGGCTATCGGCGTTTCGGCGGTGGCAACTTTCCTCTCGACAAAATTTCGAAACGACCAGTTAACCACGGCCTCGGCCTCCTCTGCGCGGCGGGCGGTGCTTTCCAGCCCGGACAGAACGAAGATCACTCGCCGGTCGCCCTGCTGGGCCGATCCGACAAGGCCATAGCCGGCCTCTTGCGTGTGGCCGGTCTTCAGCCCGTCAGCGCCGATGTCGAGCTTGAGAAGCGGGTTGCGGTTATTGACGTTCGACGGTGCGCGCCCGTCGAATTCAAAGGTTTCCTCTGCGAACAGCGGGTAATATTCCGGGAAATCGGTGATCAGGCGGTCCGCCAGGATGGCCAGATCCTTGACCGACATCATTTGACCGGCCGCGGGCCAGCCGTTGGAGTTGGCGAAGGTCGAGTTGGTCATGCCAAGTTGCGTGGCGCGCTGGGTCATGTAGCGGGCAAAGCCCGCCTCTGTTCCGTCCGGGCTGAGCGCTTCGGCAATGACGACGCAGGCATCGTTGCCCGACAGCACGATGATGCCCCGCAGCAGGTCCTCGACCCGGACGCGGTCCTGCGTGTTCAGGAACATGGTCGACCCGCCATAGCTCATGGCGTGTTCCGACACCGGCAGCTTTTCATCCAACGTCAGGCGGCCGTCGCGCAGCGCCTCGAACGCCACATAGAGCGTCATCAGCTTGGACATCGACGCGGGCGGCAGCGGCTCGTCGGCATTCTTGGCCAGCAGGACCGTCCCGGTGGTCTGGTCCATCACATAGGCCGCCCGCGCCGAGGTGTCGAAGGCCAGAGCGGGCAGCGCCGCCAGCATCAGGCCGATGGCAAGAAGGAGGGTTCGAATCAAAGTCGGCATTTTGGGCCTCCCTGTCTATTTCGCGGCGATGAAGGCGTCGGAGAACCCGAGATCCTTCATGTCGCCGAGGATTGCGCGGCGTTCCGCCCTTGTGGCAGCCGGACCCACGAGAACCCGCCAGACCTGTTTGTCGCCCGAAGTTACTTGTTGAACCTGTGCCGACAGGCCGTTCTTGCTGACCTTGTCAGCGGCGGCTTTGGCATTTGCCTCTTCGCTGAACGTCCCGATCTGCACAAAGGGTTTTGTCAGGTTTGAACTGGCCGATTCCGAGCCGGTGCTGGCTGGTGTGGCTTCGGAGGCCTCGATCGCGGCAGCTGCGCCGGCAATCGGGTCCAGCGGGGTCTCCGTGATTTCATCCTTGGGCTTTTTCTGCCACCATTTTCGCTTGGCCGGTTTCTCGGCCGGCGGGGTCACGACGGGGTCGGCTAGGGTGGCGGTCGCGTCAGAGGCGGGGGGCGCCTGCTGGGGCGCCGTCGCGGCAACGGCCGCAGCGCCCGCCGCCACTTCGGCTGCCGCACCGGTCGCGGCGGTTTCGTCGGGTTTCTTCTTTTGCCACCATTTCCGCTTTGCGGGTTTTTCTTCCGGCGCAGTAGTCGCCTCCGAGTCGGTCTTGTCGGGCGTCTCGTCCTTGGTTGCGCTGTCTGCGGCGTCCGCGGCGACATCTTCAGCCGGTTCCGCTTCGGGTGCCGGGGGTTCGACCACCTCGCGGCGCAGAGCCACCACGGTCAGGCGCGCCGGCGCGCCAGCCAGCAACCCGAGTTTCTCGGCTGCCGCCGAGGACACCTGCAGCGCCGGACCGGGCAGATTCCGTTCGCGCCGGAACAACGCGCCCGTAACCGACTTGTCATTGGCCGTATTTGTGATTTTGACCCGTTCGGGTTGGACTACGTTGGGGTGGGCCACCCAGACGCCACCCAGTGACGGGCGTCCGTCCCACAGGCCGGCCTCGGTCACCTGAAAAACGTCCGGTGCTTCGACGTCGCGTTGCGAGGGGCCTGCTATGTCCGGAAGAAGCTCGGTTGCTCCGCCGTTGGGCTGTCCATCGGGCTTCGGCTTGCTTGCCTGGCCGCCAGCCAGCAGCGACTCATCACAACCGCTCAACGCCACCAAAGCCATTATCGCAACAGCCGCCGTCCACCGGCCAACGCGTGTCTGTGTCGCAGTTTCCATGTTTTGCGTTCCCTTGCCTGTATGGCCGGGTCGGACCCCGTCCTAGCTGCCGCCCTCTGGTTCTGTTGCCAGTATGCCGCAGCCATATCGCGCGGATCATAGCCCGCGTGTATCGGCAAGAAAAGACAGAGGAACCGGGCTCGGCAAGAAATCCCTCTTTTTGCTTGCCACGGCCGGGTCTTGGCCTTAGACCGCTGCCTGCGCCGGGGAGGTGGCAGAGTGGTCGAATGCGGCGGTCTTGAAAACCGTTGGGCGTGAGAGCGTCCCCAGGGTTCGAATCCCTGTCTCCCCGCCACTCATACCTGTCTCACTTCAGTTGTATTTTCTGATCCGGAATTGTTACGCAATTCCCGCGCGTTGGCGCATGCGCTTTCAATCAGAGACGAAGCAAACCGTACATTCAGAGGACAATTCAGGCGCGAGTCTCAGTGTCGCATTTTAGCGGGGTCGCTTTGGGCTGGATTTCCCTGATAACCTGCAATTTACAGGGAATATTCGCAAACCGGGACTGACTTCCGTCATTTCTTCTATCAGAACTGTATGTTTCTCAGAGGTTTATGTTGCAAATTCCCTAAAAGGTGGAACAGGGAATTGTTCCGCCGGATCAGGGAGGGCGAAGTCTGTATCAGGGACGCAGGAGCTGGAGATGTCAGAAGCCGAACAGGCGTTCCTGTTCGGACCATTCAAGTGGGTGGGTCACGCTGACCAGACGCTTGAGTGTGAGTTCGGGCGGCTGGCTCCCGTCGAGAATCGCCGTTTGAATCTTTGGTGAGAGAAAAGCGAGCTGAGCACGGGTGCGGATGAAGGCGTCAGGGACGCTTTCGCGGCGGGCAATCTCCATCAGTTGAACTCCGGCCTTCAGATCACGGGCCCAGCCATGGGCGCGGATCAGCATGGACCGGAGGTGGGGATCAGGTTGGGGTGCCATGTCTCCGGCGATGACCTTGGCCTCGACGCCGCGGCGGCACAGATCGAAAGATGCGGTGACGTGGGTGAGATCCGGGTGCAGATGATCGGCCGCGATGCCAAGTGCGCTTGCCAGAGTTTTGGGGTTAAATTCGAGGTCGATCTGTCCTCGTGCAAGTTTGCCTTTGGCCAGAAGAGCAGCGCCGATCTGACAGCCATGGCCTAGAAGCCGGGTTACTAAATCCGCAACTGAAGTCTGAACTGCCTCGGCTGACCCGGCCTCCGGCTGCGCCAGTACTTGGTGCGCCGCGGCGGCGTCTTGCAAATGTCTGACGATGACATCAATGACCGCGTTTTCCAGCGCTGGGCCGGGCAGTCGCCAGCCAGAGATATCCTTGCCGCCTGAGATCAGTCGATTGGAGATATAGTAGCGCAACCGTCGGCCTTTGCGCGTGGTGTGGGTCGGCGTCAACCGATCACCAGTTTCGTCATACAGCAGACCGGTGAGCCAGGCCCCGGGGTCAGTGGAGTGTTGGCGCGCATCGGAGTCGCCGCGTGCCCGCGAGCGGTTGGAGGCCTGTCGCATTTTTTCCTGCACCCGGTCCCAGATGTCCTGATCGATGATCGCCGGATGTTGTCCGTCCCAGATCTTATCCTTGTGGCGGATTTTTCCGAGATAGACAGGATTGCGCAGCAGGTAATAGATTTGACCCCGTGACAGCGGACAATCCCCCTTCACACTGCCATCTGTCCGAACAACCCGTTTTGACCGCAGGTCTTCTGCCGTTGCCCGTTCTTCTACTTTGCGCAGGCAACCAAGCTCGTCATAAAGCCCAAAGAGATGCCGGACCGTTCTGGCCTCCTCTTCATTCACCACCAGCGTTCTTGCCTTCGGATCGGGGTGGCGATCATAGCCCAGAGGCAGGTTGCCACCCATCCAAAGCCCCTTCTTCTTCGACGCTGCAATCTTGTCGCGAATACGTTCGGCGGTGACTTCCCGTTCAAACTGAGCAAAGGACAACAGCACATTCAGCGTTAACCGGCCCATGGAAGATGAGGTATTGAAGGCCTGCGTGACGGACACAAAAGAACAGTTTGCCTGTTCCAGCCGGTCGACCAGCTTAGAGAAGTCGGCAAGCGACCGGGTCAGCCGGTCAATCTTGTAGACCACCACCATGTCAATACGCCCGGCATCGATCTCTTCAAGAAGGCGCTGAAGGGCGGGTCGCTCTAGGGTGCCGCCCGACAGGCCACCGTCATCGTAGCGCCCGGACAACAGGGTCCAGCCTTCATGTCGCTGGCTTGCGACATAGGCCGCGCAGGCCTCATATTGCGCATCCAGCGAATTGAAGTCCTGATCCAGACCATCTTCTGAGGACTTGCGCGTGTAGATGGCGCATCGGATTTTACGGCGCGGGCTCATTTGGCCGCCTTGCCGGTGAGCCCAAAGAAACGCGGCCCTGACCAATGCGCGCCGGTAATCTCTCGGGCGATGGCCGAGAGTGAGCGATAGGACCGACCGTTCCAAGTGAAGCCGTCTTCTGTAACGTCGACTACATGGGTCACACTATTCCACTCGCGTAGCAGGCGCCCGCCGGGTTTTAGGGCAGGGCATGTAGGCCGGGGTTTCTTCCCAGAGCCCTTTTCCAGCGTGGCTTTGACCTGGCGGGGTAGCCTGCCATGACGGCGGGACTGCATCTCAAAGGCGATAAAGCGGCGCAGAAAGGGTTGGCTGAGCATGGCGGGGGCGGGTTGATCAAACAGTTGCTGCCAAAGCGTGACCAGATCCGATCGACCCATGGCGGCGAGATCGGCGACATCGCTCGTCTTGGTCATGACGCTTCTCCAGTTCCCGCCGCCAGATGATATGTGGATGGTCCATTTGGTTTGTCGGATGTCCGCCGTTCAATTGTGACGCCTTTTTTCCGCAGACCGCTTAGAGCTGCTCGGACCGAATGAGGCTGCCATCCCGTTGCTTTGCAGAGCGCCTCAAGGCTGGCGCCGCTCGGGCGGCGCAACAAGTGTTGCACTTTGTCAATTTTGGTTTGCTTCCGCTTGGACATGTGTTGTCTCCTCTGATTTGGGGCTGGCTAGATGCCGAACCCCGGTACCGAGGAGCGCCCGAATGGCTCGGGCGTGGGTTCAGTGATGCGTGGTTGACGGCAACAGTCCAGCTCTTTCTGAAGCGATTACTTGAGACGTGTGTTTTGAAGGGCGTTGCTGGCGTACCCCCGATTATTCGTCAACAATCTTAATTGGTTACTTTTAGTTTGGGGGGGTTGCGTCTCGTATTGATGGCACCTACATTCGACCTAATCGCCCGGACTATCAGGGCGGGAAACTGCTCCCGCAGGCAGCACTCATTGGAAACACAGGTTTCCGCAGAGAGCATTCAAAGGAGCAACGTCTCGGATCGATTGGTCCGGGGAGTTGCGATTTGTGCTCTCTCCGATTTTCCAGCGCGATCCCTCCATCTCGACGTCCGCGCGGCGTCACGCAAAAGGAGGCGGTTATGCCTGCCAAAAACACACACAGCGACGTTCGGGCGTCCAATACGCCTATCTGGATGGCCGAAAAAGTTATCCAATCCCAGATCAGCCAGATCAAGCCCTACGCCAACAACAACCGCGTGCACGCGGCCAAGAATGTCGACAAACTGAAAGCATCGGTGGCCCAGTTTGGCTTTGTCACTCCGATCCTGTTGGATGGTTCGGGCACAATCATCGCGGGTCAGGTCTTGTCAGAAGAACTTGTCTTGAGGCAGGCAGGACGGTTGCGTAGCTTTTGCCCATGACCAAACCTGCCTCTTTCAAGTACTTCAAAACCAGTCCCGAGGTCATCCGCCTTGCGGTGATGCTGTACATCCGTTTCCCGCTCTCGCTTCGAAATGTCGAAGATCTGTTGCACGAGCGAGGCATCGACGTGAGCCACGAAACCGTCCGATATTGGTGGAACAGATTTGGTCCAATGTTTGCAGCTGAGATCCGACGGAAGCGTGTGCAGCAGCTGCGCGCGTTCTCGAAATGGAAGTGGCACGTGGACGAGGTTTTCGTAAAGGTGAATGGCAAGCGACATTATCTGTGGCGTGCAGTAGATCACGAAGGTGAAGTGCTGGAAGCAGTTGTCACCAAGCGCCGAAACAAGGCTGCAGCACTAAAATTCCTCAGGAAATTGATGAAACGGCACGGTTGCGCCAAGGAGGTCGTCACAGATCGCTTCGCTTCCTACAAGGCTGCGCTCAGAGAAATAGGCGCGTTCGAAAAACAACAGACGGGCAGGTGGCTCAACAACCGCGCCGAGAATTCACACCTGCCGTTTCGACGACGCGAACGCGCGATGCAGCGTTTCAGGCGCATGCGAAGTCTACAGAAATTCGCCTCCGTCCATTCCTCCGTCTACAATCACTTCAACCAGGAAAGATCGCTAGCCAGTCGAGACACCTTCAAGCTGACCCGCGCCGCCGCTCTTAGCGAGTGGCGTCAGCTTTGTTCCGGATAGGTTCGCGGTTTCCGCGGCAAACTGAGACTGGTTCGAATTCGTCTGACAGCACCCGCTCGGGTTGTCCGATCTGGCGGCAGCGGCGCTGCGCGAAACGCGACGCGGCAAAAACACAGTCCATCGTCTCGACGGGTTGTTCCGGCAATCGGTGTTCGGGCGGTTGGCCGGATACGAGGATGTGAATGACGCCGACCGCTTGGCCATTGACCCGGTCATGCGTCAGGTCGTGGGTGGCCGGGCGGTCGATGCGCAAGCGGCCTCGGCCTCACAGATGGGGCGGTTCGAGACCGAGACGCTGGCCTTGCCCGAGAACCGGGCGGCGCTGGCCGACCTGAACGGGCAATGGATCGACCGGTTTCATGGCCGCAATGGTCTGAAGTACATCGTGCTGGACATGGACAGTTCGGTCAGTCCCACCCATGGCGATCAGGAGGGCGCAGCCTGGAACGGGCATTTCGACTGCACCTGCTATCACCCCAACTTCCTGTTCAACCAGTTCGGCATGCTGGAGCGTTGCGCCCTGCGCCATGGCAATGTCCACAGCGCCGATGGCTGGCGGGAGGTTCTCGACCCCGTCATCGCCCGCTACGCGGAGCGCGACCTTGGCGGCCGGTTCTTCCGGGCTGATGCCGCTTACGCGATCCCGGCGATCTATGAGCGGCTGGAAGAAGCCCGGTTCTTCTACGCCATCCGGCTGCCTGCGAACAACGTCCTGCGCGAGAAGATCGCGCATCGGCTGAAACAGCCCGTGGGGCGGCCTTCCCTGAACAAGGTCAAACGGTTCTTCGAGGACTTCGACTATCAGGCGGCGTCCTGGGACAAGGAACGCCGGGTGATCGCTAAGATCGAATGGCATCCGGGCGAGTTGTTCCCGCGTGTCGGCTTCATCGTCACCAGCATGCCGATGGCGTCAGACTGGGTGGTGCGGTTCTACAACCAGCGCGGCACGGCCGAGCAGCATATCAAGGAAGGCAAATACGCCTTTCGCTGGACGCGGCTGTCATACCGGAAGTTTCGCGACAACGAGGTGCGACTGCAACTGCACGCTCTGGCCTACAACCTGGCCACCTTCTTGCGCTGCACCGAGCTGCCCGAGGCGATGGCGGACTGGTCGTTGACCAGCCTGCAACTGAAGCTGATCAAGATCGGGGCGCGTGTCGTCCGCCATGCCCGCGCCATCACCTTCCAACTGGCTGAGGTGGCCGTCACCGGCCCGATGGTCCGCGCCATCCTCGCCGCCATCCGCCGATTGCGAGCACCTCCGTCATGTGCATGACCGCGATCCACGTCCAAACTGAACGAAAGCGGCAGGACAGGTCTGGCCGCTGCGCCGAAAAACACAACCGCCGAGCCAGATCACGGCGCATTCGCGGTCTGATCCGCCCTGTTCCAGCAGCCTGCGCGACCGCAGGCGCCGTTCAGGGCGAAAAACGCTTGTCCAGCGGTCGGATCCACGCGATCCTTACGTCAGACGGCACGCCACTTGGGGAATGTCGGATAGAACCATTTGTCCGAGCGCACGAATGGTTGGGACACATGTAGCAAACGGAGAATCCTATGAACGGAATTGTTAGGGCAACTGTGGTGTTGATTTTTTGTGGAGCAAGTCTTGCCGCTTGCACAAATAATCAAGGCGTGAACGCGGCCTCCGGAGCACTTGTTGGCGCGGCGGTGGGGAACCAAATCGGGTCCGGCAGTGGGAGAACAGCTGCAACTCTGGTAGGAGCCGCTGCTGGTGCGCAAATTGGTGCTAACGCTTGCGGCGGACAGAACCAACCCCCATGCACTTGAGGCGCCATTGGGCCGTCTTTTACCTCTGAAAACAGACAGCACGATCCTATTGAGCGGCAACCAGGGTCATGGCAGTCAAGTGTCTTGATCCTTCGGGAAATTCGGGATCATAACAAACCTGGCGTTGAGATCGGCCGGCGTGATAAACGAAGAAAACAAACACCAATTGAACTGGAAAGTTTTTCTGGCCTACTTCGTGGTCGTCTTTATCATCAATTTGGTGTGGCCGATTTAAAGCTTCAGGGCGGGAAGCCAACCGCCGACCTGACTTGGCTTCCCTGAACGCGCCTCTCGGTGGGACTGACGGCAGGAAAAGCGTGGGCATCGCTGGCTGAAAACAGAAAGGAATACGCATGCGGTTTTTGACGTCCCTCATATTCATTGGTGTTCTGGCAACCGCGGCGAATTCTGACGTCACCAGTCGAAACGGTGGCCCAAGCAACAGCCAGATGCTCTCTAAGGGCAGCGACGGAGGCGTCGATGGCGTAGCTTTCTTTCGCCCAGTCCTAGGCGGAGTTATGTATCGCTCTGGCTTCAAGGGCGGCGACAAGGGTCGAACGGGCTTGAGCGACGCTCAGCGCGAAACACTGTGCGATGACGGGTTTTCGGCCGGGTTTTATGCGGATTTCGGCAAGAACACCGAATTCGGCCGAACCAGTTGTGGAAACGGATCCTTTGACTATCAGAGCGCCAGATCGTCCCGCCCCGGCACCGTCATGGCCGCCATACACGAGGTGATTGAGGACCCTGCAAAGGGTCCTGTCCTTGTGCACTGCATGTGGGGCGTTCATTCCTCAGGCGCATTGTCGGCAATGGCGCTTGTTCAGTTTTGCGGTTGGACGGAAGAAAGGGCCAAGGAATATTGGAATGATGCCAGAAACGGGGCCCCATGTTCGGGCGGGTGTGACCATTGGATTGACGCAAAGTTCGCCAATTTCAGTGTCGACCCCAAATTGAAGATTTCCGCCGAACAGCAGGCCGCGATTTGCCCCAAATGAGATCTGGAGGACTATTCAGATGAAGCTCAACCTTGTAGGGGCACTTGCTGTCATCGCGCCCACCGTCTTGTGGGCGAACGACGATGTTCTAGGTGAAGTCGCGACATTTGATAGCCCCAATGGCGTTACAGAACGCTGCATTCGGATCGAAAAAATTCCTACGGGCGAGTATAAGAAAAGCGATCTTCAGGAAGAAACGGCCTATTGCGAGATCGATTTCTATGCCTCCGAAATCGCTATTTGTCCAAAAACCTGGAGTACCAGCCCAGGAATGGCCGTCTACGATATTTCGGAAGGACCCTACGTGGGGAATCGCTCTGAATTCGAGAGAAACGCTTGCAAAGAGGGCAAGTCGGCAAAAGCATTAGCCAAGGACAGAGTGGCCAAATTCAAAACCACCATGAACCAAAAGGGCACGAGTGGAACGTTTTCCACCTCGTCTCTGCTTTACTATCATTTCTCCAGGTATTTCGATGCAACGGTGAAAGTGCCGGTGGCGGTCTGGCGCAGCATGGACGCTCAGGCGCATCTCTCCGAGGTCGCAGAGCCCGGTCTTGCGATTTCAGGTGGCTCTCATGGCGGGCGCATGAACCATGAAGGATGGCGGGTCTTCGCAGCTGCGGATTCCGACCCCAACTCATACCAACCGACCGATGATCTGTTCACCTCGGATCGAACGCAAATATACGGTGTACTAGTTGATAGTCCTGGGCATCGATACGGCTCGGAAATCAACGGCACCCGCAAATCTGGTTGGGGGAAAGGTCAAAACCGCGATTTTCAGGAAACTCCTGCCTTCTTGGCATTGCGTTCTTCAAAACCATTGTCAGAGGCAATTGCAGATGGCGTGAAAGAAGGCCGAAAAGACCGGCAGATCAACAAGGATCTCGGTCCCGATGTCAGTGACCAACAGATGGCATTTTGGATGCAAGAACTTACCGAGATTGTTCTGCTCGACTTCATCTTCAGCCAGCAGGACCGTGTTGGAAACATTGATTTCACGCCCTACTGGTACTGGGTCGAAGACGGAGAACTGAGGCATAAGAAAGCCAAGCACCATCAACCAAACGATGGAGATGTTCCGGCCAACGCAATATTGATCCGCCGCAGCAATCTAAACGACAACGATGCTGGTGGGCGGGTTGAGTATGCCAACTTCGCAAAATCTACTCAAATGCTCGAGAAGATCCGGCACTTCTCTCCAAGCACGTACCGTCGCTTGGTTGCGTTGAACAGTGACCTTCAAACGCAAGGTGCTATTTATGACTGGTTGTCGCAGAGCCTTGGGTTGTCAGATAGGCAGATTGCCCAAGTTGTGAAAAACACCGCGTTGGCAACGTCCATCCTACAGAACAATTGTTCTAGTGGTGATTTGATGTTCGACTTGAACCCTGTCGCATTCTTTTTGCGAAACGACACCGAGGTGGCGGCATTAGACTGTAATGACTCGTAAGCGTTCTGCCCCTATTGCGGCGTTCATTTGGACCGCTATGTTCGCCTGTAAAGCGGCGGCGTTGGATGTAATCGTCATATCGGATCTAAACGGAAGCTATGGCTCGGTAAAATACGATCCCCGCGTCGACATAGCGATTGAGCGGATAATTGAGATTGATCCCGATCTGGTGATTTCGACGGGCGACATGGTCGCGGGACAGCGCATTCCCAACTTGTCAGACAAACAGGTCAGGGAGATGTGGAAGGCGTTTCACGAGGCCGTATCAGATCCGATAGCGGGTGCCGGAATTCCATTTGCTGTCACGCCCGGAAACCACGACGCATCTGCCTATCGCGCGTTTGAGCGTGAAAGAAGAATTTATGCGAAGGAATGGACACCAAGAAAGCCAGATGTCGATTTCCTGGTTTCAGATGACTATCCTTTCTTCTACGCGTTTGAGATGCAGGGCGTAACGTTTGCATCTTTGGATGCTACGACCTTAGGGCCGTTATCCGGTGATCAGCAGGACCGACTTGCGGAACTAGGTGCAAATGGAAATCCGGTTGTCACTTTCAGTCACCTCCCACTTTGGCCCTTCGCGATCCAGCGAGAACGCGAAATCATCGGTGACCCAACACTTGAAAAAGTCTATCTGGAAAGCGGTGTCGTTCTGCATCTGTCAGGCCACCATCATGCCTTCTTCCCAGGCTGGAAAGACGGTGTGGCCTATGTTTCCCAAGCTTGTTTGGGGGGTGGCACGCGGCGGCTTATTGGCGATAGCGCCAGATCACCTCACAGCTTCACTCATGTTACGTTCCAGCCGAACGGAGAGTTTGGGATAGCGGTATATCGAGGGCCTGATTTCGAAAGGTCGGTAAACTTCAAGTCGCTCCCGAAAGAGATCAGATCCCCAAATGCGGTTTTGAAGCGCTTAGACCTTGTGAAATGACTAGAGGTTGAGTTTCAACTCAACTTTTTCAGGGACCAGATCGTTTACCATCTCTTCGATCCGGGCTTCTGAAAGTCCGCCCGAGGTAATGAAAAGCAAAGAAACGCGAGATTTGCCGGGAACGTGGTGTTTTCTGAGCAGCTTCCAACCAGCGTCTGCTGCCATGGCTTCGATAGCTCCGCTGACTTTCAGTGAATGCTCTTCGTCTGAAGCCTTGAGCGAAATTTCAACACCCTTGTTTCGCCCACCGAGCCAAATGAAACACCAACATACAACCGCCACCAGTGTGGCCATCAAGGGCAAGCCCAACCCTACTGCGAGCCCAAGCACGGTCACTATAATCATTTCCACTGTGTCGACCGGGTCATCCATATTTGATCGGAACCTCAACAGGGCTCCGATTCCAAATATGACAAAACCGATCATTGATCCGTGCTGTACGACCAGAAACCCAACCGCCATACCGACAAGCGCGTACAGGAAGAACAGTCGCGGCATGACGATGTCGCTGACACTTCTGCGGGCTCTCCGCCTCACAGGGTGATAGACGATCAGTCCAGTCAATATGACCGTTACGATGACGTCGAGAGTAAAAAAATACAGTTCCTGTTTGCCCCGAAACTGTATCCAACGTCGTTCGATAACAATTTCCGATCCCGAAGCCCCGGCCAGCATCGTCGCAGGGTCGACTTGTGACACCGCAGTACCCGGCAACAGCAGCATCAACAACACGGTCACAAATGTGAGGGTCGTATTCAACTTGTTTTCCTTCCTGCATACGCCAAAGGCTTACACTTCGCCAAAGGCACGTCATGCCCCATTCAATTCAATCGCAACAGGCGGGATCAGGTAAAGAGATTACAGTGCATTCTTCGGACATCGCATCCGGACTGTGATACGAACGCTGACACAGGGATGTGGTCCAAGCGCGAGAGAATTCAATGACAGAAAACAGAGTGTTTTCGTCAAAAGCTCAAATTTCATGGTGTTTCTGCAAACTTAGACGACTCGCTTTTGCGGCCAGCTTGGTTGCGGCAGCCTTCATGCCTTGGACCGATTTTGCCTGCGCCGAAAGTGCTGGTTTGGTTCTGGTCGATAAATTCAAGGTGGCAGACAAATCAGAGGGATTTTCAGAGCCTTCTGGTTTGGCAATGTCTAACGCTGAAGGCTTCTTGTGGTCTGTAAGTGATGCCGAACCTAAACTGCACCTACTCGGAGTCGACGGGGTATTAGCAAACTCTTTCAAATTGCCAGCATTGGCAGGATCAGATTTGGAGGGTGTTGCATCTCGAAAAGATGGGTCTGTTTTGGTGCTTCAAGAAACTGACCGATCAATCCTAGTCGTTCACCCAACTGACCCCATTCAACTGACTAAAATACCTCTCGCATCTCTTAAAGGTTTCCCGACCGCCGCTGAATTACTCGTCGGCAACCCTTTGAACAAGGGACCCGAAGGCATCGCCGTTGACCCGGATTCCGGGCGGGTCTTCGTTGGCATTGAGGGAGAACCAAGGTTGTTGATGGTGTTATCGCCAGAGCTAGACGAAATTATTGAGATCATTCCTTTAGCCCGCGATGCAGGTTTTATCTCCGAGCGTGTAGATGATGATGAACTGGATTTGAGTGGCTTGGCATGGTCCCGGTACTCACGTTCTCTCTGGATTGTGAGTGACAAAGGCCGTCAGATCTTCGTCTACAATCCAGAATCCAAGTCAGTAAAGTCTATCAGTTTGACGTTCACAGTAGATGGAAAACAAAAAGAAGTTAAACATCCCGAAGGGATCGCTCTCGATGAGACGAGAGGGCTTCTCTATATTCTGACAGACGATGCCAAGAAATCGCGGCTTTATGTTTTTGAGCAGCCGGAGTTGTGAGGACTGTCCTACTAGCTCTCTACTTTAGATGCTAAAATAGCGGGGTTGTGTAATTGAGCGCCGTCGTATGTGCGGCGTATTAAGTAAATCTGCGCTCTGTTCGCTGTGTTTCTCAAAAACATCACCCATCAATATATTCGAATAGCGTCAGGTTCACACATGCGAACCACGTAATACCATTGGACTTCAACATGTCAATCACCTTAAGGTTGTCAAAAATGCGCGTACTCAGCTCGGTTGTTTCTGCGATCATTTGCACTCTTGTGGCAACTGCATCAGTTCCAAAAAGTAGCATTGCCCAAACCTGGGACGTCGCATCCCGGCACTCCGTCAGCGGCGTAACGGTGTATGATTCAGATGAGTTGTTAACTTTTGCCGGTCAGTTGGCCTTTGATCGGTCAGGCCGCATCACAGCGGTGGAGGTCGCATCAACGATCACGCAGATCTACCGAGAAGACGGCTATTTTTTGGCTGAGGCCTGGCCTGGCCCCGATGGGCAGAGCATTGTTGTTGATGAAGGGCGTATTCAAACCATCGAAATTGAAGGCGTAGATACTCGCACGTTCCAAAGCTTAGAAAAGATCTTTCGCCCCCTCACTACCGCATATCCAATAACTCTCAAACGATTTGAGCGGGCGGTTATGCTAGCCGAGGACATACCCGATTTGGACGTATCGACCGAACTTGATTACCCGGATCAGGCTGGTGCTCGGCTGAGAGTCTTGGGAGAACCTCTGCGCAAACAAGCTGGTAGTGCGACACTAGACAATCCTCCGCGTGAGCTTGGAGAAGCGCTCAGTTTCTATGTCGTACAAGAATTTTATTCGACGCTGACCGTTGGGGATTTGCTGCGATTTGAGGGTTCAGGCAATTACAATTGGAACAAAGACGATGAACACTCATTATGGGGCGCTCTTACCTATCGCACGCCTCTTAACAGTAATGGTTTGTACGGTGAGATCTTCTACGGCAATGTAAACGCCAAGCGTGATATCTCTGGCGATTTCGCAAGAACTGATGTCGACGGGGAAAACTTCACCGTCGCATTGGGTTACCCCGTTATCCGCGATGTAGCCCGATATGGATACCTGCTGCTGGACTACCGTCTTTCAGAAGCGGATTCAGTCAGCGGAGGCGTTCCACTATCGAGTGACGCCAGTGTCGTTGGCCTCACTTACCTTTACGGCCAGAATTATCCAAAGGGGCAAGCGCTTGAAGCAGGGTTAACTCTGTCATTTGGTGACAATGACAACGACACGACCGACGCAAGCTTTGATGACGGGGACTCTTCGTTCTGGCATTTGAGGGGCGGCATTGGATACGAAAGCCCCCTACCGGGCTTATCGCCCAACACAGCTTGGCGGACAGAGATCTGGGGTCAGTATACATCAGACCGGCTACCCTCTGTCGAAGAGTACTTCCTTGGTGATCGTTATGCGTTGCGTGGATACCGCTTTGACGAAGTGGATGGTGACTCAGGGATTTCAGCAATCTTCGAAGTATCTCACTCCTATTTCCCAAGCTCGCAGAGCGTAAATCGTCTGACGCCCTTCGCTTTTCTCGACGTTGGTTACATCTCGAATAATGATCCCGCCAGTTTCGAAGTGGGAAGTGCTACACTGGCATCGACCGGGTTGGGGCTGGACATCGAGTTTAAGCGAAACTTATTCCTATCCGGATACGTTGGCGTCCCTTTGAGAGACGGTCCTCTGACCGACTCGGGCGACCCAGGCGCGTATCTTGCTCTGACAACAAGTTGGTGAGGATGTTATGAAACTGAACAGAATTGCGTTACTTACGACAGCTTGTTTGATTGCAGAACTGGCCGCTACACAGGTCGTTGCCGGCGGAAATCACTACGGGTGGTGCCGTGGCGTAGGGAATCCTCACCAGTCAAGCCAAGGCTGCGGGCAGGCCGGTGGGCAAGTAACAGGTAATCAAATTACCGGCCCAACTCAGCCGGTAGCAAATCAGTTGCCGCCTAAGGGAACGCAGCAAACGCCCACGTCCGTTACTGTTCCAGTCCTTGCGCCGGGCGCGATTCCGAACGCAATTCCCGGTCAGGTTCCTATCGCGACACCAATAGCGGTTCCCGGTCAGGTTCCCACGCCGGTAGTAGCGCCGACCCTAGCTCCGCCTTTGACTCCAAATGCGACTCCAAACCGGGTTCCGACAGCCGTTCCAAATCAGGTTCCGCCATTGGCTACCGGGCCTACCGCGGTGCCGCCGCAAGTTCCGACTGCAACTCCCAATCAAGTTCCGATAGCTATCCCTGGCCAGGTTCCGCCTCAACCTACCGGCCCAACAGCGGTGCCGCCAGTTGTGCCCACCGCGACACCAAACCAAATACCAGTCGCAGTTCCTGGTCAGGTCCCGCCTCAGCCCACCGGTCAAACTGCTGTGCCACCGCTCGTCCCGACTGCAGCACCAAACCAAATTCCGGTCGCAGTGCCCGGCCGTGTTCCGCAACCCAGCGGTACTACGGCTGCACCAACGCTTGTGCCAACAGGAACCCCCAATCAGGTTCCCACGGCGGTTCCTGGCCAGGTTCCACAGTTGACACCAAAACCTACGGCAACTCACGTGGCCGTCCCAGGACATCCGAAACCACAAGGCGTCGTGACGATCATGCGTCCAAAGCCGAGGCCGACAACCGGTACTGTCCAACAACCTGGCACAACACAAGTGTCCCATCATTTAACCCACCAAATCAATGCGAAGAAACACGATCACGTCGCAGCAACACCCGGACGGCATGACCCGCACGACCTGCCGAGGTTCCGCAACGCGGCAGACAAGGAAGACTGGGAATGCGTTGCCAGCGGATTTGGACAGCGTCGGTATGATGCCGGGCGCGGCGTGTTGCTGAACAGCGGGGCACTACGACACCTTGGAAATGTGGATGCGATGGCTCGTGATGTACCAGCACGGCACCCGAAGCATTCCGGATGCATTATCTCGGTCAAACGAAAGCAGCGCTGAAGCTCGCTGGGTAGGTTTTGCTCGGACAATGAGATTAATCGACCAGTAGTTCGTCAATTGTCATCTGGTTAACTGGATTTCGTATTGCCCTTATCCTCTGGCGTTTACGTCGGCTGAAGTATCCCGATAATGCTCCGTACCTAAATTTACTTCAACTGGGCCAATAATCTAAAGTGCCGCACTTCCTCGCAGAGGTGTTGTCAGAAGGAATTTGGTTGAGGCGGGCAGGGCGGTTTCGTAGCCTCTGGCCATGCCCAAGTGTGATCCATTCCAATACTTTCATAGCAGCCCGGAAATTATCCGCTTTGCGGTCATGATGTACGTTCGTTTCCCTTTGTCGCTGCGGAATGTCGAAGATCTGCTGCACGAGCGCGGTATTGATG
>NZ_JBXWSH010000004.1:0-297973 GCF_059613325.1 Ruegeria sp. BHSA191 | reverse complement strand
CTGCAGCACGTGACCGTGATGGCGGATCAGGTCGATGAGGACTTCCTGGACGAAGGCTTCATGTTCGACGGATCGTCGATCGCCGGCTGGAAGTCGATCGAAGCATCGGACATGAAACTGATGCCCGACACCGAAAGCGCCTATGTCGATCCGTTCTACGCGGAAAAGACCATCTGCATTCACTGCTCGGTGGTCGAGCCCGACACCGGCGAACCCTACGAGCGTGACCCGCGCGGCACCGCGCAGAAGGCCGAGGCCTACCTGAAGTCGTCGGGCATCGGCGACGCGGCGTTTTTCGGCCCCGAAGCAGAATTCTTCCTGTTCGATGACGTGCGTTTCTCGAACAGCATCAACAAGGTATCCTACGAAGTTGATGCTACCGACGCATCGTGGAACACCGACACCGAATACGAGATGGGCAACATGGGCCATCGTCCGGGCGTCAAGGGTGGCTACTTCCCGGTGAACCCGATCGACGAAGCCCAGGACCTGCGTTCGGAAATGCTGTCGACCATGAAACGTCTGGGCATGAAGGTCGACAAGCACCACCACGAAGTGGCTTCGTGCCAGCACGAGCTGGGGCTCATCTTTGACAGCCTGACCAAACAGGCCGACGAGCTGCAGAAATACAAGTATGTCATCCACAACGTGGCGCACGCCTACGGCAAATCGGCCACCTTCATGCCCAAGCCGATCGCGGGCGACAACGGCACTGGCATGCACGTGAACATGTCGATCTGGAAAGACGGCAAGCCGCTGTTTGCTGGCGACAAATATGCCGACCTGTCGGACGAGGCCCTGTGGTTCATTGGCGGCATCCTCAAGCACGCCAAAACCCTAAACGCCTTCACCAACCCGTCGACCAACAGCTACAAGCGCCTGATCCCGGGCTTCGAAGCCCCCGTTCTGCGCGCCTACTCGGCCCGCAACCGTTCGGGTTGTGTCCGTATTCCGTGGACTGAATCGCCGAAAGCCAAGCGCGTCGAGGCCCGCTTCCCCGACCCGTCGGCAAACCCCTACCTGGCCTTTGCAGCCCTGCTGATGGCCGGCCTGGACGGCATCAAGAACAAGATCGATCCGGGCGAGGCGATGGACAAGAACCTCTACGATCTGCCCGCCGAAGAGTTGGCCGGTATCCCGACCGTCTGCGGCAGCCTGCGCGAAGCTCTGGAGAGCCTGGCAGCCGACCACGACTTCCTGCTGCAGGGCGACGTGTTCACCAAGGATCAGATCGACGGCTACATCGCGCTGAAGATGGAAGAGGTCGAAACCTACGAGCACACCCCGCACCCGGTCGAGTACGGCATGTACTACAGCTGCTGATCGCAGCAGGTTGATGCTACCTTTTCAAGGGCGCCCTGCGGGGCGCCCTTTTTTTGATTTGGGCGCTCCGGGTTCAGCAAAGCGCTTTGTAGTGTTGCCGACAGGCTCTAACCTTGGTCTCAGTCATTTTTTGAACGGATTGATGCTATGATGCGCGCAGCCCTGCTTGTTTCGGCCCTGTCCCTCGCTCCGGCGACTGCTCTGGCCGCCCCCTGCGGCAATGACGGCAGCGGTTTCGAAACGTGGAAAACCAGTTTCGCCCAACAGGCCCGCAGGGCTGGCGTCAGGAAGAAGGGGCTGCAGGCATTGGCCCAGACCTGGTATGCGGCCGGCACGATCGCCGCCGACCGCAATCAAAAAAGCTTCAGATATTCGCTGGGCAAATTCCTGCAGATCCGTGGCGCCGACACGATCGTCGCGCAGGGCCGCAAACGCAAGGCTCGCAACCCGCAATTCTATGCCGCGCTCGAACGCCATTACGGCGTGCCGGCCGGTGTTCTGATCGCCATTCACGGCATGGAAACCGGGTTTGGCCGCTTCATGGGAGACAGCCAGGTCGTTTCCGCAATTACAACACTGGCCTATGATTGTCGCCGATCCGAGTTCTTCATTCCACACGCCATCGGCGCCCTGAAACTGGTCGACCAAGGCAGTATTTCGATGGCAACAAAAGGGGCAAAACATGGCGAGTTGGGCCACACGCAGTTTCTTCCCGGGAACGCCCTGCGCTATGGCGTAGACGCCACCGGAGACGGCAGGGTCGATTTCTATAACCCGACCGACGCGCTTGCCTCGACCGCGAATTTCCTGCGCAAGAAAGGGTGGAAACCCGGCCGCGGCTACCAACCGGGAGAGCCGAATTTCGCGGTGTTGCAGCAGTGGAACGCGGCCAGCGTCTATCAGCAGGCCATCGCGATCATGGCTGCCCGAATCGATAAATGATACCCGGCGGGCGCTACCGACCGCGCCCCCAATTTCGCCACAATGTCGCCACAGTACCTAAGATTTTGGTCTAATTTCTTGGTTTCCAAAGCGTAATCAATCATCGGATTTCCGTTCTTTTTTGCAGAATGGTCAAATTTCCTCCCCGATGTCCTGCTAGATTTGTTTTCAACGATGCCGACTTGAAGGAAAGTCTTGTGACCTCGAAGCACTCATATCACGGCGGCCTGCAGTTCCAGGGAGACCCGGATGGCGCGCTCGAACGCTTCGGCGAGATCGTTGCCGCCACGCTCGAGGATTACGGCCATCTGGTCGAGCGCAAGGCTCTGCTCAGCGCGACCGAGGCAAGTATCGTAACCAGCCAATATCTGGTTTCCCTCATCGTCGAAACGGAAAGCCCGGAAACGCCCCCGCAATGCCGTCGCGATCAGATGGCCGGGCTGAAAACGATTATCCGTCCCGCCGCGGCCCGTCCCAGAAACCGTCTGACTGTATCACTGTTGCCCGTGTCCGGGCTGCTCGACGATTCCGAGATCTCGGAACTGATGCTGGTGGTGATGCTGTACCGGATGGTCGACATCTGCACCACCCAGCGCGTGGAATGGCTGTCGCCGAAAACCGTTCTGACGACCGAGCAGTTCATGAGCGCGTTTGATACGTTCATGCCGGGCAAGATCCGCAGTCGGCACGACGCATTTGGCGTCGTCAGCGGCCCGTTCGCCGGTCTACGGACCGAAAACACCGACGTCGAGGTCGACGAAGTGCCAGCCCCGAAGGCAACCAGCGGCCGCCCGATCCAGCTGACGGATGATCAATTGCTGAGCATCGCCTTCAGGGCTGAGGCCGACGAACCGCAAGAACAGGTGACCGAGGACGAGGACCGCCCCAGCGATGCGCTGCGCCTGAGCAGCTGGGCCATGACCGGAATCGTGGCCAGCATGTCGGCGCCTCTTGCCCTGTCGCTGGCAGCTGTGAACCTGATCAAGGGCGAGGATTTCCGCCTGAACACTCAGGTAATGGTCTTTACCGTGGCCATCGTTTCGCTGAGTTCCAGCAAGGTGTTCGCCGGAGCGGCCAACGCGCTGGGCATGTAGCCGAAATTCAAAGAACCCTCCTTGGAGGCCCCGCCGTCAGGCGGGGTTTTCCATTTCTGGCAGCCGCTCGACCGGCAAGACATAGGTGTGGATCGAGAACACAACTGCCTGCGACTGCGGCAGCCGCACCAAGGTCTGACGCTCGCTGCGCAGGTACCGTGCAGTTCCGCGGTTGCGGATCTCGCGCGGGGCGCTGGCACTGCGGGGCTGGTGCAACTCGGGGTCATCGTACCACAGCGCGTTGAACCGCCACAAAGGCCGAGCAATTTGAATCCCGTCAAACAGGCGCTGCACCCGGCGCGCGATGTTGGGATCATAGCTGTCGACCGGCTCGTGAATGGCGATCAGTGGTCGCATGAATTTCTCGGACAGACGCCAGCTGGCGGGAAAGCACAGGATGGCCCCGGTCAGCACATGCTCGTCGCCCCGTTTCTGCAAGATGCAGAAATCCTCCTGCGCCAGCAGGCAAAGCGTATCCAAAGGATTGTCGCGGTCAATCGGCACGGCGGCCCCGTCCGGGCGCTGCGCGGTGTCGGCCGCCTCGGGATAGGCCTGCGCCAAGACCAGATCCAGCAGTTCGACGGCGGCCGGGTGGGCCTGCGGGTCCAGCGCCAGCACGTCGTCCCGACGGGTTTCAAGCAGGTGCTGGCGGTGGCGCATTTGCGCGGCGAAGGCATCATCGCGATGAAGCCAGTCCTCCATCGTGGTCGGCGCGATCCCCGGTAGCGGTCGCTGTTGTTTCGGATCGTAGGGCAGAGTCTGTTGCAGAATGGCTGTCATGGCCTTGGGTTAGCACTCCAAACAGGCCTTGTCGGTCAAAAAGCGACTGGCAAATCGTCGCAATTCACCCAGACGGGGCCGCCCTGCCCCTTCAGGCTGAACCGGCAAGCAGGGAGGCGCGCCGTGAACCACCACTACCGAGACACCCGCAAGATCGACCCCAGCCGCGGCGCGACGCTTGGCGACGGTACGCCGAACGACAATGACCGGATCGAGATCGGCCCCACCCAACTTGCATTCAGCGAATGGGCCGCCGCCGGGTTGCAACTGCCCAACCTGGACCGGATGCGCGAATATCGCTGGAAACGGCTGACCCAGGCAATCGTCGATCGAGGCTATGGCGGGCTGCTGATGTTCGACCCGCTCAACATCCGCTATGCGACCGACAGCACCAACATGCAGCTGTGGAACACACACAACCCGTTCCGGGCGGTGCTGCTGTGCGCCGATGGCTACATGGTGATCTGGGACTACAAGAACTCGCCCTTTTTGTCGAAATTCAACCCGCTGGTGCGGGAACAGCGCTCGGGCGCGGACTTGTTCTATTTCGACAGGGGCGACAAGGTGGACGTACAGGCGGACGTGTTCGCCAACGAGGTGCGCATACTGATGCAAGACCACGCCCCCGGCCACACCCGGCTGGCGGTGGACAAGATCATGCTGCACGGCCTCCGCGCGCTCGAGGCACAGGGCTTCGAGATCTTGGAGGGCGAGGAAGTCACCGAAAAGACCCGCGCCATCAAGGGCCTTGACGAGATCCTTGCCATGCGTTGCGCCAGCCACGCCTGCGAAACCGCCGTGGCCGAGATGGAGAAGTTCGCCCGCACCTATGTTGGTGACGGCAAGACCTCCGAGGATGATATCTGGGCCGTTCTGCACGCCGAAAACATCAAGCGCGGCGGTGAATGGATCGAAACGCGCCTGCTGGCCTCGGGGCCGCGCACCAACCCGTGGTTTCAGGAATGCGGGCCGCGGATCACTCAGAAGAATGAAATCATCGCCTTTGACACCGATCTGATCGGCAGCTACGGCATTTGCGTCGACATCTCGCGCACTTGGTGGATCGGGGATGAAAAACCCCGGCCCGACATGGTCTATGCCATGCAGCACGCGCATGAGCACATCATGACCAACATGGGCATGCTGAAGCCCGGCGTGATGATCCCCGAGTTGACCGCCAACTGCCACAGGCTGGACGACAAGTTCCAGGCGCAGAAATACGGCTGCCTGATGCATGGCGTGGGCCTGTGCGACGAGTGGCCTTTGGTGGCCTATCCCGACAAGGCGGTGCCCGGCGCCTATGACTATCCGCTGGAACCCGGCATGGTGCTGTGCGTCGAGGCAGCCGTGGGCGAAGTCGGCGGCGATTTCTCGATCAAGCTCGAGGATCAGGTGCTGATCACCGAGGATGGATACGAAAACCTGACCACCTACCCGTTCGATGCCGCTCTCATGGGGCTCGAATAGGTCTCAATCCGTCCAGTACGAGCGGCGCACATTTCCGCGCCAATCCTCGGGCGCGGGCTGCTCGATGCCGGCTTGTTCGGAGTCCAGCGGCCAGGTCTGGCCCGCGGCAAAATCCAGCGTAGCAGTCAGCAGCAGCCCCGGCAAAAGCCCGAGGTGATAGCGGTGACTGTGATGGATCGGTTCAACATGTGTCATCGTAGAAATCCTGTTTCATTGTTCGACGAAACATGAGCATGGGGACATCCGAACCATTTACGAAACGAATATCTGATCGCTGCGACACCACAATCCCTGAAGTTTTACCTTCCCGAGACAAGCAAGCCGCAACACCTTCACGATTCAACGCTCCCCTCTCACCTTGGCGTGACGCGCCTGACACAGGGGTTGAGGCCCCCGCGCCCGGCCCCCAGTATTGCCGGAACCCGATCAACGGAAGGAGCGGCCATGCCGACCGAACGCATCACCTTTGCCGGACACGACGGCAGTCAATTGGCTGCACGCTTGGATCTGCCCGACGGGCCGGTGCTGGCGACGGCGCTGTTTGCCCATTGCTTCACCTGCTCAATGGACATCCCCGCCGCCCGGCGGATCAGCGCGCGGCTGGCGGCGATGGGCTTTGCGGTGCTGCGGTTCGATTTCACGGGCCTTGGCCATTCCGAAGGCGAGTTTGCCAACACCACCTTTACCACGAACGTGCAGGACCTGATCGCGGCGGCTCAGTATCTGGCCGAGCGGAACATGGCGCCGGATCTGCTGATCGGGCATTCCCTGGGTGGGGCGGCCGTGTTGCGGGCTCGGGCCGGGATCCCCTCGGTCAAGGCGGTGGTCACCATCGGCGCCCCGGCCGACCCCGGCCATGTGGCCCATCACTTCGAGGGCGCACGCACGCAGATCGAACAGGATGGCAGCGCCGAGGTGCTTTTGGGCGGACGGCCGATCCGCATCGGGCGCGACTTCGTGCGCGACATATCGGAATCGGCGCTGATCCCGGCAATCGAGCGCCTGAAGGCCGCTCTGCTGATCCTGCATGCCCCGCTCGACGAAACCGTGGGCATCAACAATGCCAGCACGATCTTTCTGGCCGCCAAGCACCCCAAAAGCTTTGTCACGCTGGATGATGCCGACCACCTGATCACCCGCCTTAGGGACGCGGACTATGCCGCCGACGTCATTGCCGCCTGGGTGTCGCGCTATGTGCCACTGTCGCCACCCGCCCCACCGCCGGGCGCCCCCGAAGGCGTCGTGCGCGTAACCGAGGTGGACCCGAACGGATTCCTGCAAGACATCCAGTCAGGCCCGAACCATCATGCCGTGGCCGATGAACCGGCTTCCTACGGCGGCACCGATCGCGGCATGTCACCCTATGGGTTCGTGTCGGCCGGGCTGGGCGCCTGTACCTCAATGACTATCCGCATGTACGCCCGGCGCAAACAATGGCCGCTGACCGGGGTCACCGTGGATGTCTGCCACGACAAATTGCACGCGCAGGATGCGGGGCTGGCCGGCGATGGCAAGGTGGACCAGTTCCGCCGCAAGATCCGCCTGGATGGGCCTCTGGATGAGGCCCAGCGGGCCAAGCTCCTCGAAATCGCCGACAAATGCCCGGTGCACCGCACGCTCGAGAACTCGGCCCATATCACGACCGAACTGCTGCCGGCCCAGGACCCGGTCTGACCCGGCCCGAGGCCGCCACAGGGCACAGACAGACCGGGGATCGGCGGGCGGTCGGCCAGAACGGCGCTTGTGCGGGGGCAAACCGTCTCAGTAGGTCCTTCGCGGCTTGCCGGATGTGCCGGACAAGGCTATGACCCGCGCCGACACCCATTGCCAATCACGAAGGTCCTGCCGCCCATGATCCCCCGCTATTCCCGCCCCGAAATGGTCGCCGTCTGGTCGCCCGAGACCAAGTTCCGCATCTGGTACGAGATCGAGGCCCATGCCTGCGACGCGATGGCCGACCTGGGCGTCATCCCGCGCGAAAACGCCGAGGCCGTCTGGAAGGCCAAGGACGTGGAATTCGACGTGGCCCGTATCGACGAGATCGAGGCCGTCACCAAGCATGACGTCATCGCCTTTCTGACCCATCTGGCCGAGCACGTCGGCAGCGAAGAGGCCCGTTTCGTCCATCAGGGCATGACCAGCTCGGACGTGCTCGACACCTGCTTCAACGTGCAGTTGACCCGCGCCGCTGACATCCTGATCGCCGATCTCGAAGGCCTGCTGGCCGCGCTCAAGCGCCGCGCCTACGAGCACAAGGACACTGTCCGCATCGGCCGCAGCCACGGCATTCATGCCGAGCCCACCACCATGGGCCTGACCTTCGCGCGCTTCTACGCCGAGATGGACCGCAACCTGTCTCGGATGCGCGACGCCCGCGCCGAGATCGCCACCGGCGCCATCAGCGGCGCGGTCGGCACCTTCGCCAATATCGACCCGCGTGTCGAAGAACATGTCTGCGAAAAACTTGGCCTGGTACCCGAGCCGATCAGCACGCAGGTCATCCCGCGCGACCGCCACGCGGCCTTCTTTGCCACGCTGGGCGTGATCGCCAGCAGCATCGAGAACATCGCCATCGAAATCCGCCACATGCAGCGCACCGAGGTTCTGGAAGCCGAGGAGTTTTTTTCCAAAGGCCAGAAGGGCTCGTCGGCGATGCCGCACAAGCGCAACCCGGTTCTGACCGAAAACCTGACCGGCCTGGCCCGGCTGGTGCGCATGACCGTGATCCCGGCGATGGAGAACGTGGCCCTGTGGCACGAGCGCGACATCAGCCACAGCTCGGTCGAGCGCAACATCGGCCCTGACGCAACCGTAACGCTAGACTTCGCCCTGCACCGCCTGACCGGGGTGATCGACAAGCTGGTGGTCTATCCGGACAACATGCTGGCCAACATGAACAAGTTCCGCGGTCTGGTCATGAGCCAGCGCGTGCTGCTGGCCCTGACCCAGGCCGGCGTCAGCCGCGAGGACGCCTATCGCCTGGTGCAGCGCAACGCGATGAAGGTCTGGGAAGAAGGCAAGGACTTCAAGACCGAACTGCTGGCAGACCCGGACGTGACGGCAGTGCTGAGCAAGGAAGAGATCGAAGAAAAATTCGATCTCGGCTATCACACCAAGCATGTCGACACGATCTTCGAGCGGGTGTTCGGCGAGTAACCCTCGACGCATGAACGGCTTTTTTGGGGCCCGGATCGCACAGTACGATCCGGGCCCCTGTCTTTTGCGAAAACATCCGAAATCGGCTATGCTGGGTGGGCAATTTCCGTTCAAGGAGAGCCCACCATGATCCGCATGACCCTCTGCGCACTGGCCCTTGCCCTGTCCGCCTCGTCCGCATTCGCCTGCCAAGCCCACAGCAAGCAATCGCAATCCTGTGCGCCCGGCACGACTTGGGATTCGGCCTCGGAAAGCTGTGTGAAAAACGCCAGCAGCTGAGCATCTGACCCAGTTGTGAACTGATCCGGGCGATTTCCTGTTAGCTTTTCCTCGGAACGCGCTATGCTTTGCCCAAGCGAATTTCGAGATGGAGTTTGACATGCGCCTTTTGTTGGCCTCGGCGATTGCCCTTCAAAGTTTTGCCTTTGCCCCCGCGGTCAGTGCCGCAGGCGGGGACAGCAGCCCCCCGAAACCGACAAACACCACCAAGAAATGCCTGTTCGGCAGAGTCTATGACGAGGCGGCGGGCCGCTGCGTCAAACCCAACAAGACCAATTTCACCGACGACCAACTGTATCAGGCCGTGCGCGAGATGGCCTATGCCGGCCAATACGAAAACGCCCAATCCGTGCTGCGCATCATGGATCAAGACGACGACCGCGTCCTGACCTATTGGGGCTTCACCTACCGCAAGATGGGCAAGGTCGATCTGGCCAACGCCCATTACATGCGCGCGATTGCGGCGAACCCCGACAACATCCTGGCACGCAGCTACATGGGCCAAGGTTTCGTGGCCGAGGGCAAGACCGACCTGGCCATCGCCCAATGGCGCGAGATCAAGGCCCGGGGCGGTGAAGGCAGCTGGGCCGAAGCGTCGCTGCGACAAGCGATCCGCACAGGGTTGACCTACAGCTACTAGAGTTCAGCTTTTCTTTACGCGACTCTCGCTAATCTGCCTGCGCAACGAATTTGACAGCACAGGCAGATGCAAGACTCCAACGCTTTGGTTCAGAAGGCCCTGGGCGCCGCGCCGCTGGCGGCCGAACAACAGGACGACGCGCCGCGCGTGGTTCCCCGTCACCTGACACCCGGACAAAAGGCCGCGATCATCGTGCGCCTGCTATTGAACGAGGGTGCGGATTTCCCGCTCGAGGAACTGCCCGACGAGCTGCAGGAACGGCTGACCGTGCAACTGGGGCAGATGGGGCTGGTCGATCGGGTGACGCTGGCGGCGGTGGCTCAGGAATTCGCCGATGCGCTCGACAGTGTCGGCCTGGCGTTTCCGCACGGGCTGGCGGGTGCGCTGGACGCGGTGAACGGCAAGATCGCCCCCACGACGGCCGCACGGCTGCGCAAGGTGGCGGGCATGCGCCAGGTCGGTGACCCGTGGCAGCGCCTGCGCGACGTGCCGGTCGAGGATCTGGCCCGCATGGCCCAGGCCGAAAGCACCGAGGTGGCGGCAGTCATGCTTTCCAAGCTGGATACAGCGACGGCCGCGAAACTGCTGGGGCATCTTCCCGGCCCGGTGGCACGCCGGATCACCTATGCGGTCTCGAAAACCACCAATGTCTCGCCCGAGGCGGTCGAACGCATCGGCTGGTCGCTGGCCGCGCAGTTGGATCAGCGCCCGACCCCGGCCTTCGGAGACGAGCCCGGAGCGCGGGTGGGGGCGATTCTGAATCAATCCTCGGCGGCCACCCGGGACGAGTTGTTGAGCGCCCTCGAAGAAGAAGACAAGATCTTTGCACAAGCGGTGCGCCGCTCGATCTTCACCTTTGCCCACATCGCCAAACGCATCGCGCCGCGGGATGTTCCCGCGGTCTTGCGCGGGATTGACCAGCCCGTTCTTGTCACCGCGCTGGCTGGTGCAAACAGCGACGAAGACAAAGCATCTGCCGAGTTCCTGCTTTCCAACATGTCGTCGCGCATGGCCGACAACCTGCGCGAAGAAATCGCCGAGCGTGGCAAGGTCAAGCAAGCCGACGCCGAAGAAGCCATGACCCAGGTCGTGGGCGCCATCCGCGCGCTGGTCGATGAAGGCACGATCACCTTGAACGAAGAGGAGGCCGAGGGCGGGGACTGATCCCCTGCCCGACCGTCCGCCCATACGGTGCTTGTGGTTGCCCGGCGCCCTCTGTATGTCTGGCCCCGCAAATCACATAACCCGTCGAGACCCTCGCATGCCCGCCGAAAAGTCGGAACTGAGCCGCGTTCAGCTTGCAAAATATTATGTCGCCAACCTGTTTCTGAAAGGCGTGATCGGCACCATGCGCTTGCTGCCCTACGAGCGGCGGATCGCAACGATGGGCGCGATTGCACGAGCGCTGTCGCCGCTGGTGGGGTTCACCAAGCGGGTGCGCAGCAACCTGAGACTGACCTGCCCCGAACTGACCGAGAGCGACGTCAAACGCATCTGCCGTGCAGTACCCGACAATGCGGGCCGCGCGATCATGGAGCATTTCTCGCCCGAGGATTTCACCAAAAGGCAAAAGGCTGCCGTCGTGACCGGGCCGGGCTTGGCCGCATTTGACCGTGCCGTCGCCGAGGGCCGCCCGGTGATGATGATCACCGCGCATTTCGGGCATTACCTAGCCGCGCGGATCGCGTTGCAGGCGCACAGCGGCAAACCGATCGGCTGCTTGTACCGGCGCATGGCCAACCCCTATTTCAACGAGATGTATGTCGAAGCCTTTCATAGGACCGGCAAGCCGATGTTCGAACAGGGGCGCCGGGGCATGGTGGAAATGGTGCGGTCGTTGAAGAATGGCGGCATCATCGCCATCGTGTCCGACCTGCACGCCCATGGCGGCGAAGAGCTGACGTTTTTCGGCAAACCGGCGGTGACCTCGGTTCTGAATGCTGAACTGGCCATGAAATACGATGCAGTGCTGATCCCCTGCTATGCGGTGCGCCAACCCAATGGCATCGATTTCCAGATCGTTCTGCATGACCCGGTGCCGCATTCCGACCCCAAGACCATGACCCAGTTCATCAATGATGATCTGGAGGGGATGGTGCGCCAGCACATGGGTCAGTGGTTCTGGATTCACCGGCGCTGGAAAGCCTGGAACGGCCTGGGCGTTCAGCCTGAAGACATGCCCTGAGCCCTCAATCCACCCGCGCGGCCGCGATGATCGGCCCGTGCCCGGCCTGTTGCAGCAAGACCACGGCCGGCAACTCAGACGCCACCGAGACCTGGAACACCTGCGGCCCGGCCCCATCCCATTGCCCGCCGACATGCCAGGCGTCGATCACGTTGGCATAGTCCAACTCGCGCCCGGCCAATTCACCCCGGCGGATCGAGGCGTGACGCAATGGCGTGTATTGCACGACCCGGACGTCATAGACTGTGCCCGATGGCAGATCGACCGGGGCAACTTGGACTGAAACGGTATCACCGGTTCGCGTCGCCGACACCTGCGCCATGGGCGGCGCGCTCAGATGGCTATCGATCACCCGTTCCAACTGTTCGCGTCTGGCCCCGACGATATCCTGCTGCCCGTTGACCACCATCTGCGGCGTATAGATCATGTCGCGCCCGCCCCGGCGCGCATAGGTGCGCTGGCGTGTGGTGTGGAACGGGTTGGCGTATTCGTCCTTCCAGCCGATATAGTCCCAGTAGTCCACATGCAGGGCCAGGCCGATCACGTCATCACGCTTGGCCAGATCGTGCATGATCGCATCCGCCGGCGGACACGAAGAACAGCCCTGCGAGGTGAAAAGCTCGACCACCACCGGACCGTCGGCCGCGGCCGGGACGGCGAGAAACAGAGACAGAAGGGTGGCGGTCAGTCGATGTCGTGGCATGGTCGGCTCGAGGCTCGTGGTTTACGGGAACCGGTTTACAGCCCGGCCGCATCAAGGGCCAATCAAGGTTTCTTGAGACCGGTTTCGGCGGCAATCCGCAAAAATGTGTGCAATGGTATACAAAAATTGCCGCACTCGCCCTGTTGGACCTTGAACCGCAGGCCTTGGTGATGCAGATACCGCTCAGCGAATCCCAATTCCACGTCATTTGAGAGGGAGGCCACAGATGCCCATCAAAGTCGGACAGGATACCGCCAAGACACGCCGCAGCCTGAGCGTGAATGGCAAGTCCATCTCGTATTACTCGATCCCCGCCGCGCAAGAGGCCGGTCTGGGCGATTTCTCCAAGCTTCCCGCCGCGCTGAAAGTGGTGCTGGAAAACATGCTTCGGTTCGAGGACGGCGGTTTCTCGGTCTCGGTCGATGACATCAAGGCTTTTGCCGAATGGGGCGCAAACGGCGGCAAGAACCCGCGCGAGATCGCCTATCGCCCGGCCCGCGTGCTGATGCAAGACTTTACCGGCGTTCCGGCCGTGGTGGACTTGGCCGCGATGCGTGACGGCATCAAGGCGCTGGGGGGCGATCCGCAGAAGATCAACCCGCTGAACCCCGTCGACCTGGTCATCGACCACTCGGTCATGATCGACGAGTTCGGCAACCCGCGCGCCTTCCAGATGAACGTGGACCGCGAATACGAACGGAACATGGAGCGCTACCAGTTCCTGAAATGGGGCCAGAACGCGTTCAATAACTTCCGCGTCGTGCCTCCGGGAACCGGCATCTGCCACCAGGTGAACTTGGAATACCTGGCCCAGACCGTCTGGACCGACACCGACCAGAACGGTGAAGAGGTCGCCTATCCCGATACGCTGGTCGGCACCGACAGCCACACCACCATGGTCAACGGCATGGCCGTTCTGGGCTGGGGCGTCGGCGGGATCGAGGCCGAGGCCGCGATGCTGGGTCAGCCGATCTCGATGCTGATCCCCGAGGTCGTCGGTTTTGAACTGACCGGCGAGATGGTTGAAGGCACCACCGGCACCGACTTGGTTCTGAAGGTCGTGGAAATGCTGCGCGCCAAAGGCGTGGTGGGCAAGTTCGTAGAATTCTACGGCGAAGGCCTGGACCGTCTTCCGCTGGCCGACCGCGCAACCATCGCCAACATGGCGCCTGAATACGGCGCGACCTGTGGCTTCTTCCCGATCGACAACGAAACCCTGCGCTACCTGCGCAACACCGGCCGCGACGAGGACCGCATCGCGCTGGTCGAAGCCTATGCCAAGGAAAACGGTTTCTGGCGCGACGAGAATTATGCCCCGGTCTACACCGACACTCTGTCGCTGGACATGGGCACCATCGTCCCTGCCATCTCGGGCCCCAAGCGCCCGCAAGACTATGTGCCGCTGACCAACGCCAAGGCCGCCTTCCGCAAGGAAATGGAAAACACTTTCAAACGCCCGATGGGCAAGGAAGTGCCGGTCAAAGGCGAAGACTACACCATGGAATCGGGCAAGGTCGTGATCGCCTCGATCACCTCGTGCACTAACACCTCAAACCCCTATGTGATGATCGGCGCCGGTCTGGTTGCGAAAAAGGCGCATGAGCTGGGCCTGAACCGCAAGCCTTGGGTGAAAACCTCGCTGGCGCCGGGATCGCAGGTCGTGTCCGAATACCTCGAGGCCGCCGGCCTGCAAGAGCATCTGGACGCCATCGGCTTCAACCTGGTGGGTTACGGCTGCACCACCTGTATCGGCAACTCGGGCCCGATCCAGAAAGAGATCTCGGAAGCCATCGCCGAGGGCGATCTGGTGGCAACCTCGGTCCTGTCGGGCAACCGCAACTTCGAAGGCCGGATCTCGCCCGACGTGCGCGCCAACTACCTGGCCTCGCCGCCGCTGGTGGTGGTCTATGCGCTGGCCGGCACGCTGGACATCGACCTGACCTCGGAACCGATCGGTCAGGACAAGGACGGCAACGACGTCTACATGAAGGATCTCTGGCCGAGCCAGAAAGAGATCTCGGATCTGGTCGAAGCTACCGTGACCCGCGAGGCGTTCCAGTCGAAATACGCCGATGTCTTCAAGGGCGACGAGAAATGGCAATCGGTGGAAACCACCGATGCCGAGACCTATGACTGGCCGCCGACGTCGACCTACATCCAGAACCCGCCCTACTTCCAAGGTATGGGGGCACAGCCGGGCACCATCTCGAACATCGAAGGCGCCAAGGTTCTGGCTATTCTGGGCGACATGGTCACCACTGACCACATCTCGCCGGCTGGTTCGTTTGCAACCACCAGCCCCGCAGGCAAATACTTGCTGGAGCGCCAAGTGCAACCGCGCGAGTTCAACTCGTACGGGTCGCGCCGGGGCAACCATGAGGTCATGATGCGCGGCACCTTCGCCAACATCCGCATCAAGAACGAGATGCTGGACGGCGTCGAGGGTGGTTACACCAAAGGCCCCGATGGTCAGCAGACCTCGATCTATGACGCATCGATGGCCTATCAGGCAGAAGGCACGCCGCTGGTCGTGATCGGTGGCGAGCAGTATGGCGCCGGTTCCTCGCGGGACTGGGCGGCAAAGGGCACCGCGCTGCTGGGCGTCAAGGCCGTGATCGCAGAAAGCTTCGAGCGAATCCACCGCTCGAACCTGGTGGGCATGGGTGTCATCCCGTTCGAGTTCACCGCCGGCGACAACCGCAAGACGCTGGGCTTGAAAGGCGACGAGACCTTCTCGATCCACGGTCTGGACACGATCCAGCCGCTGCAGGAGGTGCCCTGCACCATCAACTATGCGGACGGGACCGAGAAGACCATCACGCTCAAGTGCCGCATCGATACCGCGCCCGAGATCGAATACATCGAAAACGGCGGCGTGCTGCACTACGTACTGCGGAACCTGGCCAAGGCCAGCTAAGCCGGCACAAAGCCAAGAACACAAGGGCGCCCCGACCGGGCGCCCTTTTTCATTTCAGGCATTTCAACTATCGCGTTGTGTTTTCTGCAGACTGCCGGTCTGTTTGCGACATGGAAAAAGTTGCATTGATAACCGGCGGCGCGCGTGGAATTGGCCGGGCCATCGCGGTTGATCTGGCCGCGGATCATCGTGTCGCCCTGACGTGGCACACGACCGAACCACAGCCCCTGCCCGATGACCGACCGGCGCTGACCCTGCACAGCAATCTGACGCAAGAAGGTCAGCCCGAAGACGTGGTGCGCCGCGTCATCGACAGATACGGCCGGCTGGATGTCATCATCAACAATGCCGGGCTGGTTCAGGCCACCCCGAAGGACCGGTTCAGCCAAAAGGATCACCAGGCCATTCTTGATCTCAACCTGTTGGTACCGGCCGCCCTGCTGGCCGCCGCGTTGCCTTACCTGCAGCGGGGAGCGTCGATCGTCAGTATCTCGTCAGTCAACGCCGCGCTTCCCCCGCACGACGCCGCGACCTATGGGGCCAGCAAGGCTGCGCTGAACTTGTGGACCCGCGCCATGGCGAAAGAACTGGGTCCTGACGGCATTCGCGTCAACGCGGTGGCTCCTGGAGCGATCAACATCCCCGAAGCCCCCAGACCCGACGATCTGACCGACCTGTTCGTTCAGAACACGGCGCTGGGGCGTGTTGGGACACCAGAAGACATAGCGCGCGCAGTTCGCTTTCTCACATCTGAAGACGCGTCCTTCATCACCGGAGAGGTGCTGACCGTCTCTGGCGGGTATCGCCTTTAACCCCGGCGTTACTGCGCGGCGGCTTTTTCCAATGCGGGTCGGATAGTGCTCTCGATCACGCGCTGGGTGATCGGGCCGGCAAACCGCAGGATGATCGTGCCGTCACCGTCGATCACGTAGGTCTCGGGCACGCCGTAGACGCCCCAGTCCAACCCCATGCGGCCGTTTTCATCGCGCCCGATGGCGGCATAGGGATCGCCCAGCTCGGCCAGGAACGCATCGGCATTGGCAAGCTTGTCTTTGTAGTTGATGCCGTAGACCGGAATACCTTCCTGCGCCAGTTTCTCGAGGTTCGGATGCTCGGCACGGCAGGGTGCACACCAGCTGGCCCAATAGTTCACCAGCTTGACCTGACCGTCGCGCAGGGTTGCGTCGTCGAACCCCTGTTTGCCCGGAAACTCGGTCAGGACAACGGGCGGCGCGGGCTGGCCTTCGCGGGCCGAGGGCAGCGCGTTGGGATCTTCGCGGAACATGCCGATGGCCGCCAGCACGGCGAAGGCGCCGAAAATCAGCGGCGGAGCAATCATCAAGGGCGAGATCTTAGCCATTGCGCGACATCCTCTGTTCGATCTTTTCCATCTCGGCCCGAACCTTGCGCCCACGCAGTATGCTGAAAACCACCAGCGCCACCAGCAGGACGATCGAGGCCGCGTAGGAGGACAGAACCGTTTCGGCGTATTTTCCCAGATCAGGCATCATCCGTTTACCCTTTCCCGTGCCAGCAGCGCCTTGATGCGCCGCGCGCGGATTTCGGTGCCGGTCCGATACAGGACCAGCGCGATGAACAGCAGCACGAAGCCGATGATGCAGGTCAGCAGCGGGTAGAAGAACACGTTGCTGACCTTTTCCTCGGTATCCGTGCCGGTGACCGCCCCGACCCGCATGACCGAGGCACCCTGATGCAGGCCTTGATTCCAGAAATTGACCGCATAGCGGCTGAGGAAGGCAAAGACCGAACCGACCAGACATAGGACCGAGGTCAGGTCGGCCGCAGTATCCGGATCCTCGATCGCCTCCCACAGGGCGACGTAGCCCAAATAGAAAAGGAACAGGATCAGGAACGAGGTCAGGCGCGGATCCCAGGCCCACCAGGTGCCCCACATGGGCTGTCCCCAGATGGCCCCGGTCGCCAGCGCGATCAGCGTCATTACGATGCCTACCGGCGCGGCGGCGCGTGCTGCAAGCGCGCTGACATGGTGTCGGCGCACCAGCCAGACCAGCGACGTGACCAGCATCATAATCCAGCAATTGATCGCCATCAGGGCCGATGGCACATGCAGGTAGATGATCTTGACCGTCGACCCTTGCTTGTAGTCGTCAGGCGTGAAGAAAAAACCCCAGACAAGACCGATCACCAGACAGACGGCAGAGCTGATCCAGAAGAACGGCAGCACGCGCTCGGTCGTGGTGAGGAACTTCTTGGGGTTGGCGTATTCCCAGAGGGCGTTGGCTTTGGATGCTATCGACATGGCGCTTATCTAGTCCGACTCGGGGCAGTTCTCAATTGACATCGGTCAACGCAGATTGACGCGGAGAACCGCAGCGCTGGCAAAGGGCAGCAGGGCGATGGTTGCGGCGGTGATCCCGGCCAGCATCAGCAGAGGCGTAGCGGTCTCCATCCCGGTGGCGCCGCGGCGGGCCACCTCGGCCCCGAAGATCAGCGTGGGCACGTAAAGCGGCAGCACCAGCAGCGAAAGCAGAAGGCCGCCGCGCTTGAGCCCCACGGTCAGGGCTGCGCCGAAAGTGCCGATCACGCTGAGCGCGGGCGTGCCGATCAACAGAGAGACGACCAGCCAGCCAAAACCGGGGCCAGGCAGGTTCAGCAGCACCCCAAGCACCGGCGCGGCTAGCACCAGCGGCAGACCGGTGGTGATCCAATGTGCCAAGGCCTTGATCGCGGCCACCGCCTCCAGCGGCAGCGGCGCGGTGGCCAGCAGGTCCAGCGACCCGTCCTCCCAATCCAAGGCCAGCAGGCGATCGAGCGACAGCAGACAGGCCAGCAATGCGCCCAGCCACAGCACCCCCGGCGCGATGGTCGCCAGCAGTGATGATTGCGGACCTACAGAGAACGGCACCAGAACGGTGACGATCAGGAAGAAGGCCAGCCCGAGGCCGAACCCTCCCCCCGCGCGAAAGGACAGTTTCAGGTCACGCAACAGCAGGGCGATCACAGGAAGCCTCCGTCGAAGTCATCCAGCGCCTTGGGGCGCGCCTTGTTGGGGCCGACATCCAAAACCTCACCATCGAGGCCCAGGTCGATATGGGTGGCAATCAGGGCCGAGCCGCCCTGCCCCAGATGCGCCCGCACCGCATCGGCGAACATCGCCACCGCGGTCTTGTCCAGTGACACGGTGGGTTCGTCCAGCATCCAGATCGGGCGGCCGGTCACCAGCATTCGGGCCAAACCCAGCCGGCGTTTCTGACCCGCCGACAGGTTGCCTGCGTGACGATCAGCCAGTTCGTTGAGCGCAAAGGCATCCAGCGCGGGCTGGATGTCGCGCGTGCCAAAGACCGAGGCCCAGAAGGTCAGGTTCTCGGTCACGGTCAGGGTGGGTTTCAGCCCGTCGGAATGGGCGGCATAGGCGATCCGGTCCTCTGCCCCCTCAATCCGTCCCGAAAGCGGCGGTTGCAGCCCGGCCAGCGTGCGCAGAAGGGTGGTCTTGCCGATTCCGTTCGGGCCGCGCAGGATTAGCGCCTTGCCCGGGGGTAGCGCGAAACTGAGGCCTTCGAGCACAGGGAGGCCCCCTCGGGCGATGGCAAGGTCGGTCACGGTCAATGTCATGAGACCCGCTTATCCGATTGGTTGCGGAGGAAAAAGGTCGGATTTGCCGCAGGGCCTGTTGGCGGGTGGGATGTGAGGGGCCAGCCCCTCACGCACCCCGGGATATTTGGGGCCAAATGAAGGGGTCAGACTGGCAACAGGGCCAGAGCGATCCGGCGGCCTTCGGACAACAGCACGTTGTAGGTGCGGCAGGCGGCGGGCGAGTTCATGATCTCGACCCCGATGCCGGCCTCCTCGAGGGCTGTGCGCAATTCGAACGGGATCTGCGACAGAACGGCGCCGGTGCCGATGAACAGCACGTCAATCTGCGCGGCGAGTCCCAGCAAGGGCGCCGGGTCCTGCAGGCCTGACCAAGGGCCGGTTCCGCTGGGGCCCGTCAGGACGGCGCCGTGGAACACCTGACCGCCGATGCGGAAGAATCCGGGGCCGTAGCCGTCTATTGGGGCGGCGTCGGTGAAAGTGATCTCGTTCAAGCGCATAAGGTCTTTTAGCCCCAAAGCGGCAGGCCCGACAAGGCCGATGCGGCGATGGCGACATAGGCAATAGCGCGGTAAAGGCGGTCTCGCGTCAGACGGAACAGCCATCCGCCCAGCCAATTGCCCAGCAAGTTCGGGATCGCAAGCGCCAGGCCCAGCACGGTCGTTTCAACCGTGAGGCGGCCCATCAAGCCGAGATATCCGAAGATCAGGAAATCGAAGGCAAACAGAAACAGAAGAACCGTCGCGCGAATGACCGCCACCGGCAGCGGCCGCGACATGTAGAACAGGATGACGGCAGGCCCGGGCAACCCCGCGACACCACCGAGGAAGCCCGCCGCCGCGCCGATGGCCGTGACCATGCCACGCCGGACCGGTCCGGTGTAGCGCAGGCCAAGGACCAGCGCCGCCAGCATGGAAAGACTGAGCGTGCTGACAGTATATCGGAACACCTCGGGCGGGACCTGCGACAGCACCCACAGACCCACCGGCAAGGTCAGGGCGCATCCCGTGATCAGCCGTGTCAGATCGGAGCGTTCGACATGGGCCCAGGCGCGGCGCAGGTTCGGCAGAGGGCCAAACACATCCATGCAGGTCAGGGCGATCAGGGCGCCGAACGGACCCAGATGCGGCGTTGCGAGGGGCAGAAAAACCAGCGCGGTGCCAAACCCAGTGAACCCGCGTACGATGCCGCCCAGAAGCGCCGCAAAAACGACAATGGCCAGCCCCGCAGGGGGCTGGCCGAACAGATCAGGCGTCGATATTGGCAAACTGGTTTCCGGCCGTGTTCGACGGCTTGGACCAGTCACGTTTGACCCCCAGCCACAGCAGGATGGTCGAGGCAACGAAGACCGACGAATAGGTCCCCACGATCACGCCCCAGATCATTGCGAAGACGAACCCACGGATCACGTCGCCGCCCAGGACATAGAGCGAGATCAGCGCCAACAGGGTGGTGACCGAGGTCATCACCGTCCGGCTGAGAGTCTCGTTGATCGAGAGGTTCAGAACCTCTTTCAGGTCTTTTTTCTTGTATTTGCGCAGATTTTCGCGCACCCGGTCGAAAACGACTACGGTGTCGTTCAGCGAATAGCCGACGATGGTCAGCAGGGCGGCGATGATCGCCAGATCGAAGCGGATCTGCAGTTCCGAGAAGATGCCGATCGTCAGCAGCACGTCATGCACCAGCGCGGCCACGGCACCCAGCGCGAACTGCCATTCGAAGCGCAGCCAGATGTAGACCAGCACCGCCCCGATCGCCAGAACCACGGCGATCACGGCGGTCTGGATCAACTCGCCCGAGACCTTGGGACCCACCGATTCGACTGACACGAACTGGATATCGGGCACGACGGCCCGCAACGCATCTTCGACCGCGGTGATGGTCGCGGCCGAGACGGCCTCGGCGTCGTCCTGTGCCTGAATGCGGATCATGGCCACGTTTTCATCCGGGCCGAAGGTGGGATCAAACACTTCGGTGATCGACACGTCGCCCAGGCCCAGCGGGGTGATCGCATCCCGGTACAGACCCACATCGATTTCCTGCGCACTTTGCGTACGGATCGTGGTGCCGCCGCGGAAGTCGATGCCAAAGTTCAGGCCCTGGAGCAGGAACGACGTGAAGGCGATGACCATCATCAGCCCTGAGATGCCCAGCCACAGCTTCCAGCGGCTGAAAAAATCGAACGAGGTGCTTTCGGGTACGAGTTTCAGTCTCATGTCAAACCTCGATCGTTTTCGGGCGGCGGCGCTCGAACCACATGACCACCATCAAGCGCGTCACGAAGATCGCGGTGAACACCGACGTCAGGATGCCCAGGCCCAATGTGATGGCAAAGCCGCGTACCGGACCACTGCCCATGGCGAACAGGATCACGGCGGTGATAAAAGTGGTGACGTTGGCGTCCAAAATGGCCGACAGCGCCTTTTCATAGCCCAGCTCGATCGCGCGGGCGGGGCCTTTCGACGATTTCAGTTCCTCGCGGATGCGCTCGAAGATCAGAACGTTGGCGTCCACCGCCATGCCCACCGTCAGAACGATGCCCGCAATGCCCGGCAGGGTCAGCGTTGCCCCGATCAGGGACAGAAGGCCAAAGATCAAGCCCACGTTGATCAGCAGCGCGATGTTGGCGAAGATGCCGAATAGGCCATAGCTGAGGGCCATGAAGACCAGCACCGCCGCGAAAGCAACGATGGTGGCCACCTTGCCCGCCTCGATGCTGTCCTGCCCCAATTCGGGGCCGATGGTGCGTTCTTCCAGGAACTCCAGCCCCGCGGGCAGTGCACCGGCTCGCAGCAGGACGGCCAGGTTGGTGCTTTCCTCGACGGTGAAATTGCCGGTGATGATGCCCGAGCCGCCGGGGATGTGGCTCTGGATGACCGGGGCCGAGATGACTTCGTCGTCCAGCACGATGGCGAAGGGCGCACCGATATTGTCACGGGTATAGTCGCCGAACTTGCGTGCACCCGTAGTATTGAACCGGAAACTGACGGCCGGGCGGCCGTTCTGGTCGAAGGACGGCTGCGCGTCCACCAGTTCCTCGCCAGTCACGACGGGGGCGGCCTCGATGGTGTAGTAAACGCCGTTTTCGTCGATCGAGGGCACGACCTTTTCGCCGATGCCCGCCGGGGCGTCAGGGTCCGTCCCGCGCGAGACCACGGGGTTGAAGGTCAACTGTGCGGTGGTGCCGATGATCTCTTTCAGTTCGCTGGCGCTGCCGATTCCGGGCACCTGGATCAGGATTCGGTCGGTGCCCTGGCGCTGGATCGTGGGTTCGCGGGTACCGACCTCGTCGATCCGGCGGCGCACGATCTCCAGCGCCTGGCGCACGGTGCGATCGTCAGAGGCCAGTTTCTCGGCCTCGGACAATTGCACCACGATGGTGTCGCCCTCGGCGCGCACGTCGATATCGGTGGCGCCCGCCCCGGTCAGGGATTGGATCGGGCGGGCCAGGCCACGCACCACCTCCAATGCGCGGGGCATGCCTTCGGGCTGACTGATGCGGATGCGAATCTCATCGGGCTCTGACGGCTGCCGGCGGATGGTGCCGACCTCGGAGCGCACGTCGCGCAGCGCGTTGCGGATTTCCGGCCACATGGCCTCCATCCGGGTTTCGTACACGTCGCTGACCTGCACTTCGGCCAACAGATGCGCACCGCCGCGCAGATCAAGCCCAAGGTTGACCAGCGACGAGGGCATCCAATTCGGCCATTGCGCGGCCTGCGTCTGCATCTCAGGGGTGTCGTTACCCAACTCAATAGCCGCCTTGGCGTCGTTCGATTGCTCGACCCGCGTGTAGAAGGCGTTCGGCAGGGCCAACAGCAAGCCAACCACGCAGACCAGCCAGATCAGGACCCGCTTCCAGGTGTCAATTTGCAGCATTACCCTGCCTTTTCCGTCGATTGTCGCGCGAAGTTACTTCGCCGGCTCGGTCTTGTTCAGAACCTGAGCGATGGTCGATTTGATCACGCGGACCTTCACGCCATCGGCGATTTCGACCTCGATCTCGTTCTCGCCTTCCTTGACCTTCGACACCTTGCCGATCAGGCCGCCCTGCGTGACCACCTGATCGCCACGGCGCACGGCCTCGACCATGGCCTGATGTTCCTTCATCTTTTTCTGCTGCGGACGGATCAGCAGGAAGTACATGATCGCAAAGATCAGAATGAGCGGGAGAAACTGGGCGATTGCGCCACCTTCCATGGGATATTCCTTTTTTCTTGAGGTCGCGGTCGGAGCGCCGCGAATTTGGCGGGAAACTATGCCCTGCAATCGACCTTTGCAAGCAACGCCGCCCCGGATTCGCGCGGACATGGGGCAACGGCAGGGCACACCAAGGCAAAACGTTGCAGGAATACACTATGAACACGATTCGCCTCAGCTATATTCGAGCCGAGTGGAGGGCCCATGCGACATTTTTTCAAACCGCTGTTCAGATTGGCTCTTTTGCTGTGCACCCTCACCCTGACAGCGGTGGAGTCGCCCCCTGCCACCGCGCAAGAGGCCCCGCCCCAGCCTACCGATGCCGAGATCGCACAGGCCGAAGCATTCCGGGCCCCGGTGATCGTGGACGGCGATACGCTGTTTCACATTCGTGGGTCCAGCGCCCTGCCCGCCCCCGAACGGGCCGAGAACATCCAGAACACCATCGTCACCGTGGCCGAGTCGTCGGACCGGCCTGACGTCAGCATCACCTTCGAAGAAACCGAGCTAGGCACCCGCATCCTGGCCGATGGGGTGATTGTCACGATCGTCACCGAGGCCGATGCCGAACTGGACCAGATTGACCTGAAGGTCTTGACCGCACTGCATGCCGATGCGATCCGCGAGGCGATCCGGTCTTATCGCGCCAACCGCACCGACGAGGCGCGCGTGTCCAGTGCGATCGAGGCCGGTGCCTGGACGCTGGGCTTTGCGGTGTTTGTCGTGACCATCCTGTGGCTACACCGGCGCATCCGGCGCCGCACCTTGAGTGTTGTCCGGCGCTATCTGCGCGATGTCGAGGAAGCCACCGCCAAAAGCGTACAGGCCGAGGCCATCGCCGCCCTGATCCGGTACGCGCTGAGCTTCGTGCTTTTGGTCATCTTTTTCCTGGGCTTCTACTATTACCTGTCCTTCGTCCTTCTGGCTTTTGCCGAGACCCGGTATTTCGCCAATTTGCTGCTCACCTATCTGACCGAACCCGTGCTGCTGATCTTCAGGGGTATCATCAGCTATGTCCCGAACCTGATCATGCTGGCGCTGATCGCCTGGGTGACGATGTACATCATCAAGGGCATGCGCGTGTTCTTCGACGCGGTCGAGGCCGGAACCTTCGACTTGGGCGATTTCGAGAAACACTGGGTCAACCCCACGTTCAATATCGCCCGCGTCGTGGTGATCCTGATCGCGCTGGTCTTTGCCGTGCCCTACATACCGGGCTCGGATTCGGCAGCCTTCCAGGGGCTGACGATCCTGGTGGGCGCGATGCTGTCGCTGGGCGCGAATTCTGTGGTCAGCAACATGCTGGCGGGGCTGTTCGTGATCTACCGCCGGTCGACCTCGATCGGGGACCGCATCCAGATCGGCGACCATATCGGCGACGTCGTGCAGATCAAACTGATGGAAACCCATCTGAAATCCATCAAGAACGAATTGATCTCGATCCCTAACGCGCAATTGATGAACTCAGACGTGATCAATTTCTCCAAACCGACAGACGGCAACGGCCTTTTGGTGCACACCACCGTAGGGATCGGCTATGAGGAACCGCCCGAAATGATCGAGGCGATGCTGATCGAGGCGGCGCGGCGCACCAAGGGGCTCAAGGCCCGCCCAGCCCCGTTCGTTCTGTGGGCCGCGCTGGCCGACTATGCCATCAACTACCAGATCAACGCCTATACGACCCGCGGCAATTCGATCCCCAGGATACGCTCGGATCTCCACCGCAACATCGTGGCGGTGTTCAATGAAAACGGCGTGCAGATCATGACCCCGTCCTACATGGCCGATCCGCCCGAACCCAAGATTCCCTCGGCGCCATGGGATGGCCACCTTGCGCATGAAGCGCGCGAAGACACAGAGGATTGAGGCCAATCCGGTGCTACACCCCGCGCGCCAGATGGTGCATAAGCGGGCAAAGTGATTCATTTGCCAGGGATCTGAGCCATGCATGACATCCGCGCAATCCGCGAAAACCCAGCCGCTTTCGACGCTGCCCTTGCCCGCCGGGGCGAAGCGCCGATCTCGGCCGAGCTGTTGCGCTTGGATGAAGCCCGCCGCGCCAAGATCCTGGCCGCCGAAACCGCTCAGGCCGAGCAGAACAAGGCGAGCAAGGAAGTGGGCGCCGCCAAGGCCCGCGGCGACGAGGCCGAGTTCCAGCGCCTGCGCGCGCTGGTGGCCGAGAAGAAGGCCGAGATCGCCCGCATGCAGACCGAGGCCAAGGATCTGGACGCGCTGCTGACCGACCAGTTGATCCGCATTCCCAACCTGCCGGCCGAGGACGTGCCGGACGGCAAGGACGAAAACGACAATGTCGAGGTGAACCGCTGGGGCACCCCGCCCGAATTCGATTTCGACGCCAAAGAGCATTTCGAGATCGAAGCGGTCCAGAATGGCATGGATTTCGAAACCGCGGCCAAGCTGGCGGGCTCGCGTTTCGTGCTGCTTTCGGGGGGCGTCGCGCGCATTCACCGGGCTCTGGCGCAGTTCATGCTGGACACGCATATCAACGAGAACGGCCTGACCGAGGTGAACGCCCCGGTTCTGGTTCTGTCCGAGATGATGATGGGCACCGGCCAGTTGCCGAAATTCGGCGAGGATAGCTATCAGACCCGCGAGGGGTGGTGGCTGATTCCGACCTCCGAAGTGTCGCTGACCAACATCGTCAACGACACGATGATCGAGGAAAGCTATCTGCCGCGCCGCTACACCGCGCATTCGCTGTGCTTCCGCTCCGAGGCTGGTTCGGCCGGCAAGGACACGCGCGGGATGCTGCGACAGCACCAGTTCGAGAAGGTCGAGATGGTCTCGGTCACGCATCCGGACAAGTCGGACGAAGAGCAAAAGCGCATGCTGCGCTGCGCCGAGGGTATCCTGGAAAAGCTGGGCGTGCCCTATCGCACCGTGATCCTGTGCACAGGCGACATGGGCTTTGGCGCGCGCCGCACCTATGACATCGAGGCCTGGCTGCCGGGTCAGAACACCTATCGCGAGATCAGCTCGGTTTCCACCTGCGGTGATTTCCAGGCCCGCCGGATGAATGCGCGCTTCCGCCCCGAGGGCGGCGGCAAGCCGGAATACGTGCACACACTGAACGGCTCGGGGCTGGCCGTGGGGCGCTGCCTGATCGCAGTTTTGGAAAACGGCCAGCAGGCCGACGGGACCGTGGTCCTGCCCCAGGTGCTGGCCCCCTATCTGGGTGGCAAGCTGACCCTGCAAAAGGACGGCACGCTGGCCTGATCCGACACGGATCGCGACCTGACGACAGAAGGCGGAGAAGTTATTTCTTCTTCGCCTTTTTCTTTTCTTTCTTGGATTTCTTGGACTTACCGTCCTTTTTTGACGCCTTGCCGTCTTTCTTCGACTTCTTGTCCTTTTTTGTCTTGGACTTGATCTTTTCTTTGGCTTTCTGGATTGCCGCCTCCATCTCCTTCTTCTTTTTGGCGGCTTTCTCGGCTTTGGCCTTGGCCTTGGCTTTCTTGCGGGCCTTGGCGTCCGCGGCGGCTTTCTCGGCGTCGTCTTCAGCGACTTGCGTCGGTGCCTGTGACTTGCCTGAAACCGCGCGGCCCGAGTTCGGCCTCGGCTTGGTTGTTGTTCGGGCGTTTGGCTTGGCGGGCGTTGCGCCATCTGAAACCGCTTGGTTTGCAGCCAAGATCAGTGCTTGCGCGCGCCGTTTGCCGATACGCGGAACAGCGATCAGGTTTTCAGGATCAGCGCTGGCAAGGTCCTGCGCGGTCTTGATTCCCTGACGTGACAGCTCCTGACCCAAAGCCTTGCCCACACCACGCACGTTCGTCACTGATGTCATTCAAATGTCCTTTCAAGTTCGAGGGCAGCGATCCAGTCCGCGCGCCATGCCAAACACTACGCCCAACGGATGGCATCTGCGGCCCGAATATCAATTGACGGGTGCGAAGCTGCCCGAGTTGTTCTTTTTTGGGAATGGAACCAAACGCTTTGCATCTTCGTCCCAAAGTTTCAGGTTCAGCGCGGCCAGGGCCTCGGGGAACTTGATCCGGCGCGGCGTGTATTCCTCCGGCAGGTTGTAGTGGCAGGCTCGCAACCGATAGGACGGGATGCGCGCGTTGAAGTGGTGGATGTCGTGCAAGGTGATGCAAGCCACCGCCATGTCGAACCACCATCCGAAATCCAGCGCCGACGACCCCTGCAGCGCCGCAAGCTGCGGATCCAGATCCGGGCGGCGATCCCAGTAGGTATCCTCGAAATTGTGCTGCAGATACACCAGGAACACGCCCAGCATGCCGCCCAACAGTGAAAACACCAGCCAGACCAGAATGCCGGTCAGTCCGGCAATCCAGTAAAGCAACCCGAGGAACACCACGATCGACAGGTTGTGCAGCAGCACGCCGCGCACCCCGAACCGCATCGTGTTCTTGGGCCAGCGATAGCGGATGAAATAGGTGAACAACGCCCCGACCGGCACCAGGATGAACGGGTTTCGGTACAGACGATAAAACAGCCGCGTCTTCCAGTCGGCCGCGTTCCATTCGCGCAGGGTCATGGTGTGGATCTCACCGGTTTCGCGATGTTCCAGATTGCCGATGCCCGCATGGTGCAGATTGTGGTTCTGTTTCATCACCTCGAACGGCGCAAAGGTGAACGGCGACAGGACATGGCCGGCCCATTCGTTCTGCCGTCGGGTTTCAAACAGAGAATGATGCCCGCAGTCGTGCTGCAGCACGTACAGCCGAACGGCGGAAAACGCGAACACCACCCCGGCCGGGATCAGGATGTACCAGCGGTCGACATGGGCGATCGCCAGCGCCAGCGACGCGAAATAAACCGCAAAGGTTCCAAAGTAACTCAGTGCAGCAAGCCGATTGTCCTGCACCGCATATTGCCTTGTGTACTCTCTCAGATCCATCCAGCCCGCTCCCCACGATGGTCCGGTTCAATAGTTCCTTCGAAAACAAGCACGCGAGTCCCGCGCACAAGCTGCACGCGAAATGGGTGCGCACCAGCAAATGCTAGCGCGATGTGTGGGGCCTGTCACGTCCCACGCCTGAAAATGCATAAAATTGGCGCGGTTACGCCCTGCCCTTGAGATGTTTGGCCAGCGCGCCGGCATTTTTCTTTCGCCGGCCCTTGTACGGGTTCTTGTCCCCCTGACCGCGCAGGGTCAGGCGGATCGGGGTGCCGGGCATGTCGAAATCATCGCGCAGGCCGTTGACCAGATAGCGCGTATAGCTGGCCGGCATCTTGTCGGGGTGCGAGCACATCACCACGAACCCCGGCGGGCGGGTCTTGGCCTGGGTCATGTAACGCAGCTTGATCCGGCGACCCTGCGGGGCGGGCGGCGGGTGCTGTTCCAGCATCGCCGTCAGCCAGCGGTTCAGGGCCGCGGTCGGAATGCGGCGGTTCCAGACATCATGGGCGCGCAGGATCGCGTCGTGCAGGCGGTCCAGCCCGCGCCCGGTCTTGGCCGAGACCGTCACCAGCGGCGCGCCGCGCAGTTGCGGTAGCAGGCGCTCGAAGGCCTCCTTGAGCTCGCGCAGCTTTTCCTGCTTGTGCTCTTCGACGTCCCACTTGTTGACCGCGACCACCACGGCGCGGCCCTCGCGCTCGGCCAGGTCGGCGATGCGCAAATCCTGCTGTTCGAACGGGATCGCGGCGTCCAGCAGCACCACGACGACCTCGGCGAATTTGACGGCGCGCAGCCCGTCCGAGACCGACAGCTTTTCCAGCTTTTCCTGCACTTTGGCCTTCTTGCGCATGCCTGCAGTGTCAAAGATGCGCATGGGCGTACCGTTCCAGTCGATGCGCAGGCTGATTGCATCGCGGGTGATCCCGGCCTCGGGGCCGGTCAGCAGTCGGTCTTCGCCCAAGATCTTGTTGATCAACGTGGACTTGCCCGCATTGGGTCGGCCGACCACGGCCACTTGCAGAGGCTTCGCGGCGGTGATCGCGGGGGTCTCGCCCTCGGTCTCTCCGGCCTCGTCCAGATCAACGTCGGTATCGGGGGCCGCCTCGGCCTGCTTTTCCTCCATAGCGTCGGCCAAAGGCATCAACGCAGCGTAGAGGTCGGTCATGCCCTCGCCATGTTCCCCCGACAGACGGATCGGCTCGCCCAGTCCAAGGCCATAGGCCTCGAGCACGCCAGCATCGGCCGCCGCGCCCTCGGCCTTGTTGGCCGCCAGGATCACGTGCTTGGAGCGTTTGCGCAGTATCTCGGCGAACAGCTCGTCGGTGGGGGTGACGCCCGTGCGCGCGTCGATCATGAACAGGCAGACATCGGCCATATCCACCGCGCGTTCGGTCAGGCGCCGCATCCGGCCCTGAAGGCTGTCGTCAGTGGCGTCCTCCAGCCCCGCGGTGTCGATCACGGTAAAGCGCAGGTCGCCCAGCCGCCCCTCGCCCTCGCGGAGGTCGCGGGTGACGCCGGGCTGGTCATCGACCAGCGCAAGGCGCTTGCCCACAAGGCGGTTGAACAGGGTGGATTTGCCCACATTGGGGCGCCCCACGATGGCGAGGGTCAAAGACATGATACTCAACTTTCAAGACTCAGACGCGCCCTTTAGCGCATCTTGCCGTTAACGGAAAGCGTGCAGTTGCCCCTTGGTCGAAACCACATAGAGGGTCTGCCCGGCAACGACCGGGGTCGTGGTGGCGCCGCCCGGCACCTCGACCTGGTGCACCAGGGCACCGTCCACCGGATTGAAGAACCGCAAATACCCGTCATTCGAAGCGACGACGATCCGACTGCCGGCCATGATCGGGCCGTAATGCGCGTAGATCGGGCCACGCTTGCCGGGCTTGTCCTTGACGAAGCCCGGAAGATCAACGGCCCAGATCACCGAACCGTCGGCGGCATCGAGCCGCACCAGTTGGCTGCGGTCGCTGATCAGGAACACGCTGTTGCCGGCCGGCCAGACGGTATCGACCGCGCCCTCGAAAGCCGTCCACTTGCGCTCGCCGGATTCGGCCTCGAGCGCGACGGTGCGGCCGGAATGGTTGCCGATATAGATCGTGTTTCCTGCCACGATCGGCCCGCCGGTCACATCCAGGATCTGCGCCGCGGCGCGCCCGCGCCGCCCACCGGCGACCGAGCTGTTCCAGCGGCGGATGCCGCCCTTGCGGAAGGCCGCGGCGACGTCGCCGGACCCGAAGGCAAAGACCACGAATTCCGAGGCCAGCACCGGCGCCGGCGCCCCCAAAACGTTGCCAACGCTGGGGATGCCCTCGATCTGCCACAGAACGCGCCCGTCCTTTATGTCGATGGCCCAGCCGGTCTGGTCTCCGGCGACCAGATACAGCAGACCGCCGGACACCAGCGGTGCGCCGCTGCCGGTCGCGTCCAGTTTCTGCTGCCAGCGGATCGCGCCCGTCTTGGTGTCAAGCGCCGTCAGCCGGCCAAAGCCCGACGAGACGTACAGAACGCCGTCGGCGTGGGCCAGACCGCCACCGGTGGCCTGATCGTCCCGCTCGGTCGGCGGTACCAGGTTGGTGCTCCACGCCACCTGCCCCTGCGGGGACACCGCTGAGACCGTCGCACCGGAATCCAACGTGTAGATCAGGCCGCCCGCCACCACCGGCTCGGCTGTGATACGCTGCTTGCGCCCATCACCCTTGCCGATATCGACGGACCAGACACGCTGAGGTGTGGCTGACAGCGCCGCATTCGTGGTGCGGAAGGACTGGGTGCCGGGGCTTTGCGCCCAGGCAGTGTTGCGCTGCGATGCAGGCAGGCTGATCGGTTTGGCCCCGCTGCGCTGGACGGTTTCAAGATCCTGGGACGGGCGAATGTCTTCGCGCTCTCCGGGCAGGATGACTTCGGGCTCTTCGCAGGCACTCAAAGCAGTCAGGGCGATTGCCGCAACCGTCAAGCCAACGCGGGAAATAAGTGGTTTTGACATGGAAATCGGTACTCGCCTGTCTTGCGTTGCGTGCTGGCTGTCGCGCCTCAACCCTGTTGAGCCACGACCGGTTCGGGCGTGCCGCCCAGTGCAACGATCAGTTGCCCGGCCCGCTGCCGGATTTCGGTTCCGGCCTCGGCATCCTGGCGCAAAGCCTGCAGCCGGTCCAGCGCGGCCTGTACGTCACCCTCGGCGACGTCGATCAGGGCCAGCTGCTCTTGGGCCAGCAGGCGCAAAGGCGCGCCCGGCACGGCCAGCGCCTCGAACTGCTGACGCCGATCCGCCGCCGGCAAGGTATCGGCCTGCAGCAACAGCGCCTTGAAGCTAGCGATCGCGCGATAGATCTCTGGCAGGTCACCCTGTACGGCTATGGCGTTCAGACGCTCGACCGCTTGGGGAGCCGACCCCGCCTCAGCCCGCGAGGCCGACAAAAGGAAGTTCACCACCGTGTCGCCGCCGGGCGCATGGGCCTCGATCCCCTCGAGCGTCGCCGCGCGGTCCGCGGGTTCGTTCTGAACCATCGCCGCCACAATCGCGTCGCCCAGATCCTGGGCCTGAGCGGTGCTGCGGGCCTTGCGGTATTCGTTGAAGGCGGCGCCCCCGACGATCAGCACCACCAAGGCCACGCCGACCCAGCCCCACCGGCGCAACAGCATGTAAAGCCTGTCGCGGCGCACCTCTTCGGTGACTTCATCAATGAAACTGTCGACGTCGCTCATTCCTGCCCCCGGGGGATTTCGTCATCTGTCTGGCGACATGTCATACCCCGCCGCCACCATCAAGCCAAGTGGCACAAATGCACAAATGCATGGCGTGCGGCCCCTCTTGCGAAAGAAATTGAACCGAACTATTCAGTTCAGTATGGACAAGTGACCCGGTCCACCCCATCTCTTGCCACACGTTTGTGGATTTAAGGCCCCAATTTCAAGGAGAGACACGGCATGCGGTTGATATCCCTGATCAACGCCGTTCTGGTCATAGTAGCGTTGTATTTTCTGGTATTTGAACGCGATGCCCTGTTTGCCTTCGCCGGGCGCGAAGGTCCGGCCACACAGACCGAGGCCTCGGCCGAGGCCGTCGAAACCGCCCCGACCAAGGCCATTCGGGTCGTGGCCCTGCGCTCGACCGCCCGCGAGATCGACAGCGCCGTTCTGCTGCGTGGCCAGACCAAGGCCAACCGCCAGGTGCAGGTCCTGGCCGAAACCACGTCGACCGTGATCTCGGAACCGATGCGCAAGGGCGCCTTCGTCGAGCCCGGCGACGTCATGTGCCAGCTTGATCCCGGCCCGCGCCCGGCCCAACTGGAACAGGCCAAGGCCACCCTGGCCGAGGCGCAAAGCCGCATCCCCGAGGCCGAGGCCAAGTTGCAAGAGGCCACTGCGCGCGTCGCCGAGGCTGAAATCAATCTGCGCGCCGCCCGCAAACTGTCCGAGACCGGATTTGGATCGGAAACCCGCAAGATTTCCGCCGAAGCAGAAATGGCCGCCGCCCTGGCCGGAGTTAAATCGGCCGAGGCACAACTGAAATCGACCCAAGCCAGCATCGAGGGGGCCGAAGCCTCGGTGGACGCGGCCCAGCTTGAGGTAGACCGCCTGACGATCAAGGCGCCGTTCCGGGGCCTGCTGGAAAGCGACGCCGCCGAGCTGGGCAGTCTGATGCAGCCCGGATCGCTGTGCGCGACCGTGATCCAGCTGGACCCGATCAAGTTGGTCGGGTTCGTCCCCGAAACCTCGGTCAACCGCATCACGGTCGGCGCCCCGGCGCAGGCACAACTGGTGACCGGCCTGCAGGTCGAGGGCCGCGTGACCTTCCTCAGCAGGTCCGCCGACGAGACCACCCGCACCTTCGAGGTGGAAATCACCGTGCCCAACCCCGAACTGCTGATCCGCGACGGGCAGACCGCCAGCATCCAAATCGCCGCCGAAGGTGCCAAGGCGCATCTGCTGCCGCAATCGGCGCTGACCCTCAACAACGAGGGTCAATTGGGCGTGCGCACCGTCGGATCGGGCAACATCGTGAACTTCCTGCCCATCCGCCTGCTGCGCGACAGCGCCGACGGGGTTTGGGTGGGCGGACTGCCTGAAACCGCCGACGTCATCGTGGTCGGCCAGGAATTCGTGACCGCCGGCGTTGCCGTCGAGCCGACCTATCGGGATGCGTCGCAATGACCGGTATCGTCTCTTGGGCCGCCGATCGGGCCCGCATGGTTCTGGCGTTCATCGCAATCTCGCTGATCATCGGCGGCTATGCCTATGTCGGCCTGCCCAAAGAGGGCGAGCCGGACATCGAGATTCCCGCCTTGTTCGTGTCGGTGCAGTTTCCCGGAATCTCGGCCGAGGACAGTGAAAACCTGCTGATCAAGCCGATGGAAACCGAGCTTGCGGATCTGGACGGCCTGAAGGAAATGACCGCCACCGCCGCCGAAGGTTACGCCGGGATCGCGCTCGAGTTCGACTTTGGTTGGGACAAGACCGCCATCACCGCAGACGTGCGCGACGCGATGAACAGCGCCCAGGCCAAGTTCCCCGAAGGCGCCGAGCAATACACGCTGACCGAGATCAACTTCTCGGAATTCCCGATCGTCATCGTCAACCTGTCGGGCCCGGTGCCCGAACGCACCATGGCGCGCATCGCGAAAGATCTGCAGGATGACCTCGAAGCGTTGGATTCCGTGCTCGAGGCCGGGATCGCGGGCAACCGGGACGAGATGCTGGAAGTGATCATCGATCCGCTGCGGCTCGAGGCGTACAACGTCACCGCGGCAGAGCTGATCAACGTGGTACGGAACAACAACCAGCTCATCGCCGCCGGCGAGGTCGAAACCGAACAAGGTGCGTTTTCGGTCAAGATCCCATCGTCGTTCAAGACGCCCGAAGACGTCTACGGCCTGCCGATAAAGGTCAATGGCGACCGGGTCGTGACCCTGGGCGAACTGGCTGAGATCAACTACACCTTCGAAGACCGCGAAGGGACCGCCCGGTTCAACGGCGAACCGACCGTGGCGCTGCAGGTGGTCAAGCGCAAAGGCTTCAACCTGATCGACACCGTGGCCCAGGTGAAGGAAACCGTCGCCAAGGCCGAAACGAAATGGCCCCCCGAGTTGCAGGCGGCGGTGGATGTCGGCACGTCGAACGACCAGAGCCGCATCGTGGGTTCGATGGTCAGCCAGCTGGAAGGCTCGGTCCTGACGGCCATCGCACTGGTGATGATCGTGGTTCTGGCTTCTTTGGGTACCCGGGCGGCGCTGCTGGTGGGCTTCGCGATTCCGACCTCGTTCCTCTTGTGCTTTGCCTTCCTGGCGATCATGGGGGTCAGCATCTCGAACATCGTGATGTTCGGCCTGATCCTGGCCGTGGGGATGTTGGTCGATGGCGCGATCGTGGTGGTGGAATATGCCGACAAGCGCATCGCCGAGGGTGTCGGCCCCATGCACGCCTATGTCGAGGCCGCGCAGCGGATGTTCTGGCCTATCGTCTCGTCCACCGCGACGACGCTGTGCGCCTTTCTGCCCATGCTGTTCTGGCCCGGCATTCCGGGCGAGTTCATGGGGATGCTGCCGGTCACGCTGATCTTCGTTCTGTCGGCCTCGCTGATCGTGGCGCTGATCTATCTGCCGGTGATGGGCGGTGTATCTGGCCGGTTGAGCCGCGTGTTCGACCGCAGCTCGAACTGGCTGCGCGCGCGGACGCCCTGGTGGGTGCGTGCCATCATGGTGCCGCCGGCGGTCTACATGATCTTCCTGGGCGCGATGCAGTTGCTGAATCCCACGTATCTGTTGCCGGAAGGCGCAGGCGGTGGGTTCTTGCTGGGCGTGGTGCTATTCCTGTTCGGCGCCTTTGCCGGATCGGTCACGCTCAGCGCGGCCAGGATCGAGCGCAAGCCGGATGAGCGCGTGCAAACGGCCAAGGAACATACGCCCTTTGGTTATGTCATCAAGTTTCTTGTCGGCAATCCGATCATGCCCATCGTCTCGATCGTGGCAGTAGGATTCGCGGTGATGACAGTGATGACCATGTACGGCCAGAACAACCGCGGTGTCGAATTCTTCGTCGAAAGCGAGCCGGAACAGGCCACCGCCTATGTCCGCGCACGGGGCAACCTGTCGCTGGCCGAAAAGGACGCGCTGGTCTTCGAAGCAGAACAGGTGATCAGCCAGCATCCGGCGGTGATCAACGTGTTCTCGTTCGCCGGTGAAGGCGGCCTGAACCAGAACACCGGCGGGGCGCAGGCTCCGGCGGACACTGTGGGCCGCGTGCAGTTCGAGATCATCCCGTGGGAGGATCGCCCGAACGTGTCAGAACCTGTCGCAGGCGGATTGTTCGAGAAGCACACTGTCGCACCAGAGTATGACGGCGATTTCGTGATCGACCAGTTGAACGCCGAACTGGCCAAGCTGCCGGGTTTCGTGGTCGAGATCCTGCCTCTGGAACAGGGTCCGGCCTCGGCCAAGCCCGTGCACCTGCGGATCAAGGGCGACGACTGGGATGACCTGACCAGCGCGACGCTGACCGCGCGCGAAATGTTCGAAAACACCCCGGGCCTGATCAAGATCGAGGACACCCTGCCCCTGCCCGGCATCGACTGGCAGATCGACGTCGACGTGGCCAAGGCGGGCCGGTTCGGTGCCGACGTGGCCACCGTCGGAGCGATGGTGCAGTTGGTGACCCGTGGCATCCTGCTGGGCGAAATGCGCCCCGAAAGCGTGGATGAAGAAATCGAGATCCGCGTGCGTCTGCCCGATCAGGATCGGGTCCTGTCCACGTTGGATACGCTCAAGGTGCGTACTCCGGACGGGCTGGTGCCTTTGTCGAACTTCATCACCCGCAAACCGGTGGCAAAGCTGGCCCAGATCAATCGGGTGGATCAAGAGCGCTACTACGACGTCAAGGCCGACGTGGAATCCGGCCTGAGCAAAGTGGTGATCGACACCCCGGACGGAGAACAGCGGCTGGCCGTTGTACGCGAAGTGACCGAAGGCTCGGAACCTGAAAGTGCGACGATCAACGGCGCGGATGGCACGGCCTATACTCTGGTTCAGTTGACCGGTGCGGACAGCTTGCAGGAGGTGCAGACCGCCATTGATGACGGCGACGCCCGCCTAACGCTGATCAACCCGAACGAACGGATCGCGGTACTGACCGAGTGGCTGGACACACAGCCCTTTGCCAACACGATCACCTGGGAATGGACCGGAGATCAGGAAGACCAGGCCGAAAGCCAGGCCTTCCTATCCAGCGCCTTCCTGGCCGCGCTGGGTCTGATGTTCGTGATCCTGTTGGCGCAGTTCAACTCGTTCTACAACTCGGTGCTGGTGCTGCTGGCGGTGGTTCTGTCCACCACCGGCGTGCTGATCGGGATGATGGTGATGCAACAACCCTTCTCGATCATCATGACCGGGACGGGCATCGTGGCGCTGGCGGGGATCGTGGTGAACAACAACATCGTTCTGATCGACACCTACCAGGAATACAGCCGCTACATGCCCCGGATCGACGCCATCGTGCGCACGGCCGAGGCGCGGATTCGTCCGGTTCTGCTGACCACGTTGACCACGATGGCCGGCCTGACACCGATGATGTTCGGCCTGTCGCTGGACTTCATCAATGGCGGCTATTCGATCGACAGCCCCACCGCGTTGTGGTGGAAACAGCTGGCGACGGCGGTGGTGTTCGGCTTGGGTATCGCCACGGTTCTGACACTGATCGTGACGCCCTCGTTCTTGGCGTTGCGGGTGTGGGTGACCACCTATGCCATATGGCTGGGCAAGCTGTTGGCCCGCGTGACCGCCGGCCGATCCAGCCAGATCGCGCAGGACATGGCGATCGGAGACACGGCCCGCCGGATGCAGGCGACGGAAATCGTCTGGACCGAGGATGAGGGTGCCGATGCAGATGCCGAGCAAAACCCGGGCGACACACCGGGGCATCCGCTGAAAGCGGCAGAGTAACACAGGAAACGGGCCGGTTCTGCCGGCCCGTTTTCGTTTGATCCATAACCGCAGGGGTTTCAGGCCGCTTGCGTATCCGATTGCTGGCGGTTCCACAGCTGGGCATAACGCCCTTCACGGCGCAACAGTTCGTCGTGGGTGCCCTGCTCGATGATCTCGCCCTTTTCCAGAACAACGATCTGGTCGGCCTCGGCAATCGTGCTCAGGCGGTGGGCGATGGTGATCACCGTGCGCCCCTCGCCTGCGCGGGCCAGGGCATCCTTGATGTCCTGCTCGGTGTCGGTATCCAGCGCGCTCGTGGCCTCGTCCAACAGCAAGATCGGAGGGTTCTTCAACAGTGTACGCGCAATGCCCACGCGCTGTTTCTCGCCGCCTGACAGCTTCAGGCCACGCTCACCCACCTTGGTATCGTACCCCTCGGGCAGCGAGGTGATGAATTCGTGGATCTGGGCGGCCTGTGCGGCGGCTTCGATCTCGGCCTGCGAGGCCCCCTCGCGGCCATAGGCGATGTTGTACCGGATCGTGTCGTTGAACAGCACCGTGTCCTGCGGCACCACGCCGATGGCGGCGTGCAGGCTTTCCTGCGTCACGTCGCGCACATCCTGCCCGTCGATCCGCAACGCGCCTTGGGTTACGTCGTAGAACCGGAACAGCAGGCGCCCGATGGTGGATTTGCCCGAGCCGGTCGCGCCCACGATAGCCACGGTCTGCCCCCCCGGCACCACCAGAGAGACACCGCGCAGGATCTCGCGGTCCGGGTCATAGCCAAAATGCACATGGTCCAGTTCGACCCGGCCTTCGGTGATCTGCAGGGGCTTGGCGTCTGGCCTGTCCACAACTTCGGCCGGCTGCTCCAGCAGCTGAAACATCTGGCCCATGTCGACGAGGGCCTGACGGATCTCGCGGTAGACGGTGCCCAGAAAATTCAGCGGCACGGTGATCTGGATCATGTAGGCGTTGACCATCACGAAATCGCCCACAGTTAGCGACCCGTTCTGAACGCCGATCGCGGCCAGAACCATCACCCCGATCAACCCACAGGTGATCAGGAAGGACTGTCCGAAATTCAGGAAGGCCAGCGAATATGCCGTTTTCAACGCGGCCTGCGCATAGGCCTTCATCGACACGTCATATCGTTCAGCTTCGCGCCGCTCGGCGTTGAAATACTTGACGGTTTCGAAATTCAGCAGGCTGTCGATGGCGCGCTGGTTGGCCTCGGTGTCCTGGTCATTCATCTCGCGCCGCAGCTTCACGCGCCATTCGGTGACCGTGAAGGTGAACCAGATGTACAGCGCGATGGTGACAGCCACCACGACCAGATACCAGACGTCGAACAGCCACATCAAAACCACCGCCACCAGCAGCAGTTCAAGGATCAGCGGGCCGATCGAAAACAGCAGGAAGCGCAGCAGGAACTCCACGCCCTTGACCCCGCGCTCGATGATCCGGCTGAGGCCGCCCGTCCGGCGGGTCACATGGTAGCGCATCGACAGCTGGTGGATGTGCTGGAAGGTTTCCAGCGCCAGAGCCCGCAGAGCGCGTTGCCCCACCGGCGCGAACAGCGCATCGCGCAACTGCTGAAACCCCACGGTCATCATCCGCGCCATACCATAGGCCACGGTCAGCCCAACGGCGCCCAGCGCCAGCGGCGGCACACCCTCGCCCGCCAAGGCATCGACCGCGCCCTTGTACAGGATCGGCGTATAGACCGCGATCAGCTTGGCCAGCACCAGCATGGCCATGGCCAACACCACGCGCCGCTTGACCCAGGGCTCGTCCGCCGGCCACAGATAGGGAGCGACCTTGCGGATGGTTATCCATCCCGACTTGCGTTCGTCCATCTGTGGCAGGTCATCGGAATGCATCGGCGCAAGTCTTCTCATGTGGCTACTTAAACACGGCTGCGGCCGGGAAGCCCCGGCCGGCACCAGACCTACGCCTTTATTCGGGAATGGTGAAGACCTGCCCCGGGTAAATCAGATCCGGGTCGCGTATCAGGTCGCGGTTGGCCTCGACCAGGCGCACGTACAGTATCCCATCGCCAAACCGCTCGCGCGAGATCGCCCACAGGGTGTCGCCCTTTTGCACCGTGACGGACCGGATCGGAGCCGACGGTTCGACACCGGCTTCCGGCCCTTGCGCACCTGCCGCGCGCAGAGCTTCGACCGGCTCGCGCTTGAACGGAGTTTCCACGCGGCTAAGCACCGTGCCGTCCGTGTCCACCTCGTCGACACGCAGGGTATATAGGCCGGGATCGATCCCCTCGATCTGGCCGCGCCAATCGCCGTCCTGCTCTGGCGTGATATCGGCGACCAGGCGGTTGTTCAGGTACAGTCGCACCGCGGCACCCTCGGCGACGCGGCCCGTCAATTGAACGTCGCCCAGTTCGGAATAACCGATCGTATCCAAGGCAACCTGATCGGGCGCCTGACTTCGGACCGAAGGCGATTGCACCACCGATACCCCCTCTTCCCCCGAGCGCAGAACCGCAACCTGCCGCTCTTCGTCGGCATCTTCGGGCGTCACCGCAGGCGGTGCCTCGGGGGCCTGATCCGCAGGCGGGGCATCCTCGGCGGTCGTGTCCTCGGTCTGAGTCGCACCCGTCGCAGCGGGGACCGGGTGCTCTTCGGTTTCGCTGGTGGTCGAGCCATCGGCGCTGGCGATATCGTCGCCGACCGGGGCCGCCTCTGCCGGTTTTGGCAGGGCCGCGATCAGATAGTCGTCCGACCGCGCCGTTCGGTCACCATCGGTGGTTTCCAGTACCAGGCCGCGCGCGGTCTCGCTGAAGGGAATGGCTACGAATTCGGCAAACTGTCCGCTGCCATCGACGGTGAAACTGTGCACCGGCGCCCCGTCCAGCAGGATCCGAACCCGGCTGCCGGGCTGGGCCGAGCCGGACAGCAGGGCGGTGCCATCGGGTTCAACGAAGATCTGGTCCAGCACGGGGTGGGGCAACTCAGCCTGCGTGTTCTCGTTTTCGGATTCGGTTTCGGTCGCGTCCGCCTGTTCCGCGCTTTTGACAGGTGCTTCGACCCGCGTATCGTCGGGCGTCGTTTCGTCGGCCTCTGACGGTACGACGGCGACTGCGTCCTCGTCCTGTTTCTGCGGCGTTTCGGTCAGCGGCTTCGGCTGCACGGCTCCGGCCTGCTGAGGCTGTTCCTCCTTCGAAACCGAGGCGTCTTCGGGCGCCGACGGCGAAGACCCAGAGAACACACCCAAAAGATAAAGCCCGGCAGCAACCAGGATCGCCAGAACACCGGCCAGAACCCCCAGGATGAAGGATCCTGACCGTCCGCTTCCCGATTTGGCGTCCATGTTTCCCCTTTCACTCTGCCGCGCAACCGCTTTGTCTGAAAAGCATTCCTGCGGGCGGTTGAGCCAATCTATCAATCCCGCTATCACGGGTCAAAACCTCTGACACAACCCCGGAGTCGCCTTTCCATGCCCCAGAAATCCGTCTGTGTGTACTGCGGGTCACGCAATGGCGCCCGCCCCGCCTATTCCGAACAGGCCCGGAGCTTTGGCACACTTCTGGCCCGCGAAGGCTGGCGGCTGGTCTATGGTGCGGGCGACGTGGGCCTGATGGGCGAGGTTGCCCGCGCCGCGCAGGCCGCCGGAGGCGACACATTCGGCGTGATTCCGGTGCACCTGCTGCGCCGCGAGGTCGGCAAGACCGACCTGACACGTTTCGTGGTCACCGAAACCATGCACGAACGCAAGAAGGTGATGATCATGAACGCCGACGCGGTGGTGGTGCTGCCCGGCGGACCGGGGTCTTTGGACGAGCTGTTCGAGGCCCTGACCTGGCGCCAACTGGGCCTGCATGACAAGCCCATTCTCGTGATGAATGTCGAAGGGTACTGGGACAATCTGCACAGCCTACTGGATCAAGTGATCGACCAGGGCTTTGCAGACGGTTCCTTGGCGGGGTTCATCACTTGGGTCGACGATGCGCCCTCGGCCATGGCGGCGCTGCGCCAGATGCTGGCCTGAAGCTCAGGGCGTGTGATCGGCCAGCACTTTCTCGATCTTCCCCAGCGGATGATTGGTCAGGGTCTTGTCGATCTCGGCCACGATCTTTGTCTGAACACCGTCATGCAGACTGCGGCGAAGCAGCCCCAGAACCTGAGGGCTTGCGATCAGCACCAGATGCGAAAAGGCGCCCTTGTGCCCTTCGCGGTTCAGCAGATCGGCCAAGTCCTGCGCGAACAACGCGCGAGCGTGGGTGCGCCAAGTGTCTTCTTCAACGGCCGACTTCTGGTTCGGCCCACCGTCGGCCCGGCGCCCGGGCCGGTCGTTCGGACGGGGCTGCACCGCGTCGGGATCCTGCTGCTCGACCGACAAGACCTTCAGCTTCGGCTCCCAGCCTGCGGCGGTGTTCTCGGTGAACAAGGCTTTTTCGCCATCCGCGATCACAACCCAGGTTCCAGGTACCAGCTTCACCATTTCGTCCTCCTGTCGATCCGAATGCCTGGGTCCGCGACCGTCGCGGACCGTGCAATATTCCACTTATGTATCAAAAAGCGACTTGCAACGCCAAAGGGCCAAACTTGTCCGGCCACTACCGGAACACAACGAAAAGCCCGCCAGCGTTCAGGCTGGCGGGCCGTGATCCGGACGTTCCGGGCCGTGCCGTCACATGCGCGAGGCGACGTTTTCCCAGTTCACCAGGTTGTTGAGGAAGTTGTCCAGGTAAGCGGGGCGCTTGTTGCGGAAGTCGATGTAATACGAGTGCTCCCACACGTCGCAGCCCAGCAGCGCGGTCTGCCCGAAACACAGCGGGTTCACGCCGTTCTCGGTCTTGGTGACGGCCAGCGAACCGTCGGCATTCTTGACCAGCCATGCCCAGCCCGAGCCGAACTGACCGGCACCGGCGGCAGCAAACTGCGACTTGAAATCGTCAACCGAGCCGAAGTTCTCGATCAGAGCCTTTTCCAGCTCGCCCGGCATCTTGGACTCGCCCGGCCCCATCATTTCCCAGAACTGGTTGTGGTTCCACAGCTGGCTGATGTTGTTGAAGATGCCGTTCTGGGCCACCGCGCCGGCCTGGTAGGTGCCGACGATGATCTCCTCCAGCGACTTGCCTTCCCACTCGGTGCCGGCGATCAGCTTGTTGCCGTTGTCGACATAGGCTTTGTGGTGCAGGTCGTGGTGATATTCCAGCGTTTCGGCCGACATGCCCTTGGATGCCAGCGCGTCATGTGCATAAGGAAGGTCTGGAAGTTCAAAAGCCATCTTGGCCCCCTGTCAAAATATGTGTTGCATTCCCACGTTTACATGCTTTGACAGCCAGTTGAGGTCAAGGGCCGACACGATAAAACAATGAACCCGGAGGCAGGGCGATGCTGACCAAAGCGCGCAAGATGTTCTACCGCGCCCGAGGATACTACGCGGGTCAGCTGAATGGCGAAGCCTTCCGGCTGGATCCCTATCATTCGAAATTCTGGCGCAAGGCCTCGGCCGGCAACTGGGAGCCCGAGACATTCGCGGTGCTCGACCGCCACCTTTCGCCAGACCGCGACTATCTGGACATTGGCGCATGGATCGGCCCGACCGTTCTCTATGGTGCCCGCAAGGCGCGCCATGTCTGGTGTTTCGAGCCCGACCCGACCGCCTATCGCCACCTGGCCTGGAACCTGGACCTGAACGACATCCGAAACGTCTCGGCCTTTGGCGTGGCGCTGTCCGACAGGTTCGGCGTGGCCCGCATGGCCTCGATGCGCGGAGAGCCGGGCGACTCCACCAGCTCGCTCTTGCATGACGGCGCGCATGGAACCGATGCCCTGACCATCGCATGGGATCAGTTTGCCTCTGCCACTGACCTTTCCGGTGTGTCGCTGGTCAAGATGGATATCGAAGGCGCGGAGTTTGCCGTGCTGCCCACGTTGATCGACTGGCTGCGCGACCACCGCCCCGCGCTCTACCTGTCCACCCACGCGCCGTTCCTGCCCGCCGCAGATCGCGCCGCGGCCATGACCCGCCTCGGCAAAGCGCTGTCCTTCTACGACACCTGCCTTGACGAAGCCGGCCACCCCGCCGACCTCGCGGCCACGGACGCACAGGACCGCTTCCGCAGCTTCCTGTTCACCGGCTGACCGGCACCTTCATCTTTTCGAAAATACTCCGGGGGAGTCGCGCAGAGCGCGACGGGGGCAGAGCCCCCGCCGCCTTGGTCAGTAGATCCCGACTTCGCTGCCGGGCTGCGCCGCAACCTTGAGCAGATTGAAGACGTAATCTGCTACCGAGCGGAAGCAGACCACGCGGAAGTCATCCTCGCCATCCATCCAGAAGGCGCCGGCCACCTGCGCCAGTCGCGTGCGCCGGATCTGGCCGGGCTGGAACGCATCCCGCGACAGATCGACGGGCGCCACCTTGGCCAGCACCTCGCGCGCCGAGGCGCCCGAGACCCGGAACACTACCCGCGCGTCCGAGACGTTGACCGCCAGCGCGTGAACGCCGCTCAGCGCGCCCTTCATGGCCGCCAGTTTGGCCTCGACCTCGGCGTAGGGAACAAGCACCAGCAGTTCGTCCGGCGACATCCAGCAGACACCTGTTTCACCATCGACGAAAGCCTCACGCTGGCCGGGCATCTTCTGGCCGGTGGCGTCCTTGACCGCCTTGATCACGACCTTGTCGGACAGGTCGCCGCGTAGGGTGACCATCCCCTGCAGGCCGCATTCCTCGATCCGGGCGATGCCGTCATAGCTTGCGTGGTTCAGTGCGCTGATGGGTTCAGACATTCTGCTTCTCCCCGTCCTTGTCGTAGAACACAGGGTCCACGATCTTTGCCTTGTAGATTTTGTCGTCGGTGCCCGGGAACTCGATCACCTCTCCCATGCGGTTCGGCCCGTTCTTGACCAGCCCCATGGCGATGCCGCGGCCCAGGTTGGCCGAGTAATAGGTCGAGGTGACGCGCCCGATCACGTTGCGCTGACCGTTGGCATTCACGCCCTCGCCCACCGCATAGGCACCGTCGGGCAGAACCGATCCATCCACAGTCTCGAGACCCACCAGTTTCCAGCGGTCCGGGTCGGTCATGTGAGCGCGTTCCTGCGCGCGCTTGCCCAGGAAATCCTCTTTCTTTTTCGAGATCGCCCAGTGCAGCCCCAGGTCCTGCGGGATCACGGTGCCGTCGGTCTCGTCCCCGATCATGATGAAGCCCTTCTCGGCGCGCAGAATGTGCAGACATTCAGTGCCATAGGGCATCACGCCGAACTCTTTCCCGGCCTCCATCAGGGCATCCCAGAAGGCCTGACCCTGGCTGGCGGGCACCGCGATTTCATAGGACAGCTCGCCCGAGAACGAGATGCGGTAGGCGCGGCAGTCGAAGCCGCCGATCTGGCCGTCGCGCCACTCCATGAAGGGCAGCGCCTCGCGGCTGACATCCATGCCGCCGAGCTTCTCCAGCACCTTGCGGGCGTTGGGGCCCACCACGGCGATCTGAGCGTATTGCTCGGTCACGTTGGCGACATAGACCTTCCAGTCCCACCACTCGGTCTGCAGCCACTCCTCCATGTGGGCATGGATGCGCTCAGCCCCGCCGGTGGTTGTGTGGCACAGCCACGTGTCCTCGTCGATCCGGGCCACGACGCCGTCGTCGATCAGGAAACCGTTTTCCGAGCACATCAGGCCATAGCGGCATTTGCCGACCTTCAGCGTGGACATCATGTTGGTGTACATCATGTCCAGAAACTTACCCGCGTCCGGCCCCTTGACGATCAGCTTGCCCAGGGTCGAGGCATCCAGCAGACCGAGGTTCTCGCGCGTGTTCTTGACCTCGCGGTTCACGGCGTCATGCACGGATTCCCCGGGGCGCACATAGGCGAAGGGGCGGCGCCACTGGCCCACCGGCTCCCAATCCGTGCCATTCCGGTCATGCCAGTCATGCATCGGCGTGCGGCGGATCGGCTGGAAAACCTCGCCGCGCGCCTCACCCGCGATGGCTCCCATCGAGATGGGCGTATAGGGCGGGCGGAAAGTGGTGGTACCGACCTTGGGAATCTCGGATTCCAACGCATCAGCAAGGATCGCCAGGCCATTGATATTGCTCAACTTACCCTGATCCGTCGCCATGCCCAGCGTGGTATAACGCTTGGTGTGTTCGACGCTCTCATAGCCTTCGCGCGCAGCCAGTTGTACGTCCGAGACTTTCACGTCGTTCTGGAAGTCCAGCCACGACTTCATGCGCAGCTGCACCTCGGCCTTGGCAGGCATCAGCCAGACGGCTTGCATGGGCGCTTCGGTCTCGGCCTCGCCCTGCGGTGCCTTGGTGTTCTTCGGCTTGAACCCGGCTGCCTTGGCCGCAGCCTTGCCCGCGGCGTGGGCATCGGCCAGGACCTCGCCCAACGCCAGCGGCCCGTTGGCCGACCCCGCCGGCACGACAAAGCCTTCGCCGTTGGCGCCCAGAGGCGGACGGTCGGGATCGGGGCGGAAATGCGCGTTGGCCTCGTCCCAGATCAGCTTGCCGCCGCAATGGGACCACAGGTGCACCACCGGCGACCAGCCGCCCGACATGGCGACCGCATCGCATTCGACCTCTTCCCGAGCACCGCCGATGCCTTCCTGGTTGCAGATCGCGACCTTCTTGACCCGCTTACCACCCTTGACTTTGGCGATGGCCTTGCCGGGGTCGACCCGGATGCCGAGGCTGCGCGCCTCGTCCGCCAGCGGCCCGGCCGAGGGACGGGCATCGACGACGCGTAACACATCCACACCCGCCTGTTTCAGGATGATCGCGGTGCGGTAGGCGTCGTCATTGTTGGTGGCGACGATCACGCGCTCACCCGGGGTCACGCCCCAGTTGACCACATAGTCGCGCATGGCCGAGGCCAGCATCACCCCCGGCACGTCATTGCCGGCAAAGGACAGCGGGCGCTCGATCGCGCCGGTCGCCGTAACGACCTGTTTGGCGCGGATGCGCCACAGACGATGGCGCGGGCCTTGGGTGCCCGGTTTGTGGTCGGTCAGACGCTCGTATCCCAGCACGTAACCGTGATCATAGACCCCGGCCCCCATGCAGCGCGACCGCAGGGTGACATTGCTCATTGTTTCGAGTTCGGAAACCAATTGTTCCACGAACTTATCCACAAGCTCGTCGTTGACTGTGCCCCCATCGACAGGCGCGCGGCCACCCCAATGGGCGGTCTGTTCGATCAGCATGACCTTGGCGCCCGATTGCGCCGCGGCTTTGGCCGCCTGCAGGCCCGCAACACCGCCGCCGATCACCAAAATGTCAGTGAAGGCATAGAAGTGTTCATAGGTATCCGCGTCGCGGCTGTCCTTGTCGGGCGCCCTGCCCAGACCGGCTGACTGGCGGATGAACGGCTCGTACACATGTTTCCAGAACGGTTTGGGGTGGATGAACGTCTTGTAGTAGAACCCTGCCGGCAGGAACCGCGCCAGCGCCGTGTTCACCGCGCCGATGTCGTATTCCAGGCTGGGCCAGTGGTTCTGCGAGATCGCGGTCAGGCCATTGAACAGCTCGGTCGTGGTGGCGCGCTGGTTCGGTTCGAAACGGTTGCCCTGCCCCAGACCGACCAGCGCGTTGGGCTCCTCGGCACCGCTGGCCACGACACCGCGCGGACGGTGGTATTTGAACGACCGGCCGACCATCATCTGATCGTTGGCCAGCAGGGCCGACGCCAGCGTATCGCCCTGATAGCCCTGCATCGCAGTACCGTTGAAAGTGAAGGTGACCGGTTTCGACCGGTCGATCAGCCGGCCTTGCTTGGCGAGACGGGTGCTCATGTTTCGGACCTTTCGCGGATAGAGGGCATGGTGCCTCCGGCGGGAATATTCTTGAATGGGCGGGGCATCAGGAGAACTCTCTCCAACTCCAGCCCGGGCGTTTGGCCGAGATCGCATCGCGGATCTCCTGCGGCGGCTCGGTGACCTGGGCCGAATAGGTGCCGAACACCTCGAGCGTGGCAGTGCACCGTGCGGCGTGGAACCACTTGCCGCAGCCGTTGCTGTGGCGCCAGCGTTCGAAATGTACGCCCTTGGGGTTTTCGCGCATGAACAGATAGTCGTGGAACTCGTCATCCGATGAGCCGGGACCGAAGCGTTTCAGATGCGCTTCGCCGCCGGCGGTCAGTTCGGTCTCTTCGGCGTCGACGCCGCAATAGGGGCAGGTCAGGATCAGCATCGGGTCAAAACACCTTTGGTCATGGATTCGGTTCGACCGTTTCTTGGACGGTCAGCGGAACAAGGTTGTTGAAGTGGAACATCGCCTCGATCGGGATGGTCACGCGGCCCGGACGCAGGGCGACGATGTCGTTGGCCAGCCGATATGCGACCAGCCCGGCCGCGTTCAGGGCCGAGACGATCGCATCCTGTTCGGCCGGGTCGCCGGCGTTGCATTCAACGATGGCCAGCGACAGCCCCAGGCGTGCGGGATCAAAGCTGTCGAGGACAGAGCGTTCGTGCCCTTCGACGTCGATCACGAGGATATCGGCGGCGGAAACACCCGTTTCGGCCAGAATCCCGTCCAGCCGCCGCGCGGCGACGGTTGTCTCGGCCACGGCCGAATGGGGTACGTCCGCCCCCGTCTTGCGGTTGGCGCGGTCGATTGCGGCCACCATCCGGCCACGGTCCAGCGACGCGCAGCCGCGCAACCAGCCCGGATAGGCACCGGAATAGGCCTCATCGAGGTGATACAGCGTCATGCTGCCCGCAACCTGCGATACAGCGGCATTGACCAGCTTCACGTTCGGATTGGCCGCATGCAGCGACGCAAGGGCCGAAAAATACAGCGGGTGCGGCTCGATCAGGACACCTTTCCAATGTGGTTTCGACCAGTACGGCAATATGGGATCATCCAGCTTGCCGTCATTGGCCCCGACCTGCACCACCTGAACGCTGTCGGACTGCGCGTCGAAACACGCCAGCAGAAAGTCAAGCAGCGCAAGCCGGCTGCGGCGCGGCCGGTCTGGTATGGCGGTGGGAAGGGATTGGATGTCCATCAATGCGCGACCCCGGCGGCAACGCTTTCGTCGATGAAACGGCCCTCTTTGAACCGGTCCAGCGAGAAGGCCTCGGTCAGCGGGGAATGCCCGGTGGCCATCAGCTGCGCCATACCCCAGCCTGAGCCCGGGATGGCCTTGAACCCGCCGGTGCCCCAACCGCAATTGATGAAACAGCCGCCCAGCGGAGTCTTGGACAGGATGGGCGAACGGTCGCCGGTCATGTCCACGATGCCACCCCACTGGCGCAGCATCTTGAGGCGCGAGATCATCGGGAAGGTCTCGACCAGGGCGCGGACGGTTTCCTCGATATGGTGGAAGCTGCCGCGCTGGGTGTAGTTGTTGAACCCGTCGGTGCCGCCGCCGATCACCATCTCGCCCTTGTCGGATTGCGACATGTAGCCATGCACGGTGTTGGCCATCACCACTACGTCCATGCAGGGCTTGATCGGCTCGGACACTAGCGCCTGCAGGGCCAGTGCCTCGACCGGAAGGCGGAAGCCCGCCATCTCGGCCAGCTGGCCCGAGTGACCCGCCACCACGATGCCCAGCTTGTCGCACTCGATGGCGCCCTTGGTCGTCTCAACCCCGGTGACGCGGCCGTTGGCCGAGCGGATGGCCGTGACCTCGCATTGCTGGATGATGTCCATGCCCATGTTCGAGCAGGCCCGGGCATAGCCCCAGGCCACCGCGTCGTGGCGCGCGGTGCCGCCGCGTTCCTGCCACAGCGCGCCCAGAACCGGATAGCGCGGGCCGTCAATGTTGATGATCGGCACCAGTTCCTTGACACGTTCGGGTCCGATCCACTCGGTTTTGACGCCCTGCAGCGCGTTGGCGTGCGCCGTGCGCTTGTAGCCGCGCACCTCGTGCTGGGTCTGGGCCAGCATCATCACGCCGCGCGGGCTGAACATGATGTTGTAGTTCAGCTCCTGGCTCAGGTCCTCGTACAGGCCGCGCGACTTTTCATAGATCGCCGCCGACGGGTCCTGCAGATAGTTCGAGCGGATGATGGTCGTGTTCCGGCCAGTATTGCCGCCGCCCAGCCAGCCCTTTTCGATCACCGCAACGTTCTGGATGCCGTAGTTCCGGCCCAGGTAATACGCCGTCGCCAGGCCGTGCCCGCCCGCGCCGATGATGATGACGTCATAGCGCTTCTTGGGTTCGGGCGAACGCCAGGCGCGCTCCCATCCGGTGTGATAGCGCAGCGCCTCGCGCGCCACAGCAAAGGCTGAATAGTGTTTCATGAGCGAATCCGTCCGGTTCGTGTTTGGCCGAAGATATGCCGTGCAGCGGCAGAATACCCCTGCCATGCAGCGCCGCAATATCGCACTATTGCGACATGTAGGCCATTCGCGGCCTTTTGTCCCTTTTGTCGGACCGCAAGCAGGTCTAAGTCAGGGCAACCATTGTCGGAGGGACCATGACGTTCTGGGTTCTGCTCATCTTGTTCGCGCTGCTGATCGCGGTCTTTTTGGCCTATGGCATGCTGCGGGAACGCCGCCGGGAAGAACCGGCGGCGGCCTATGACCTGCGCGTCTACCGCGAACAGCTGGCCAGCGTGGACCGTGACTTGGCCCGCGGCGTGATCGACCAGGCCGATGCCGAGCGGGTACGGACCGAGATCTCGCGCCGCATTCTGGCCGCGGACGCGCAGATGCAGGCGGCCGCGACAGTATCCGGCCCGTCACGGGTGATGCGCGTGGCGGCACCGGTGGTTTTGGCCCTACTGCTGGTGGGCGGCGCCCTGGCGTTGTATCGACAACTTGGCGCTGCTGGTTACCCCGATCAACCGCTGTCGGCCCGCCTGGAAATGGCCGACGACTTGCGCGAAAACCGCCCCAGCCAAGCCGAGGCCGAAAGGGCCGCCCCCCCGGTCGAGCCGCCCCAGCTGGAAGAAAGCTATGCCAAGCTGCTGGACCAATTGCGCGAAACAGTGGCAAGCCGCCCCGACGACCTGCAGGGGCACATGCTGCTGGCCCAGCACGAAACCAATGCCGGCAACTTCAAGGCCGGGTACGAGGCGCAGAAAAAGGTCATCGAGCTGTCGGGCGCGGATGCCCCTGCGGATGCCTATTCGAACCTGGCCGAGATGCTGATCCTTGCGGCCGGCGGCTATGTCTCGCCCGAGGCCGAGGACGCCCTGCGCGAAGCCCTGAAACGCGCCCCCAACCATGGCCCGGCGCGGTATTACTGGGGGCAGATGCTGGCCCAGATCGGCCGACCCGATCTGGCCTATCGGGTGTGGGCGGATACGCTGCGCAGTTCGCCGCCTCAGTCACCTTGGGCGCAGGCGATCCGCGCCCAGATCGACGATCTGGCCTGGCGCGCCGGCGTGTTCAACGCCCCCGATCTTTCGACCGCTCCGGCGGCCCCCGGCCCCAGCCAGGCCGACATGGAGGCCGCCGCCGAGATGACGGCCGAAGAACGGCAGGAGATGATCCGCGGCATGGTTGACGGGCTGTCCGACAGACTGGCGACCGAGGGCGGCTCACCTCAGGAATGGGCGCGGCTGATCTCGGCGCTGGGTGTTCTGGGCGAAACCGAACGCGCCAGCGCGATCCGCGACGAGGCGCTGACCAAGTTCGCCGACAACCCCGAGGCGCTGGAGATGATCGCCTCGGCCGCCCGCCGGGCTGGGATCGCGCAATGATCCACGACGGGTTCGAGGAGTTTGCCGCCGCCCTGCCCCCGATGCAGGCACTGATGGGGCTGGACCTGGGCGAAAAGACCATCGGCGTCGCCGTGTCGGACCGGATGCGCGGCGTGGCCAGCCCGCTGGAAACCGTGCGGCGCAAGAAATTCAAGCTCGACTCTGCGCGCCTTTTGGAAATCGCGACCGACCGGGAAATCGGCGGGATCGTCCTGGGCCTGCCGCGCAACATGGACGGGTCCGAGGGACCGCGGTGCCAATCCACCCGCGCCTTTGCGCGCAACCTGTCGCAGCTAACCGATATTCCAATCGGATTCTGGGATGAACGCCTGAGCACGGTTGCGGCGGAAAAGGCACTGTTGGAGGCGGATACGACACGAAAACGTCGCGGACAGGTGATCGATCACGTCGCGGCGGGGTATATTCTGCAAGGGGCGCTGGACAGGCTGCGCTTTCTGTAACGGGTCGGAGACCGCGCATGACGAACATGATCTGGAAACGGAACGAGGTCGAAAGCCCCTGCGTGCAGATCTGCGTGGTGCATCCGACCGAGAGGATCTGCACCGGCTGCTACCGCACCATGGACGAGATCTCTCGCTGGTCGAAGATGGACAGCACCGAACGCGCCGCCATCATGGAAGAGCTGCCCAGCCGTAAGCCCCGCCTGGCCAAACGGCGCGGCGGGCGCGCAGCCCGGCTGGTCCGGTCATAAGGCCATCGTCCCGTCAGAGCCTTTTTTTAAGGATTTTGCCTCGCGCACGGCGGCCATTTGCCGATTGGTCACTCTGTCGCCCGCCTTTTTGGCCAAGAGTTCCCGCTGGAAAAGTCGTGTGATCTCGGCACGGTTGGTTTTTGCTCGGACTTCCGCCGCGGCGTCGGCTTGAGACGTGTCCACCGAGGAACGGCGCTTGGTTTTGACCTTGCCGGAAAACAGTTTGAACAGTCGCATGACAGCCCCCTTGAACAGCTCGGCGCCGTTGCGATCCAGCCGCCCCCGCGGGGCAAGGCCTATACCGAAACACACGGATAGATTGCAGCAGCGACCTATTCCTACCGTCTCGAGTAGCTTTGAATAAGGGGGAAAACCCCGCCGCGAAACGCAAAAATTTGTCCAACAGGACAAAAAATCCTTCAAGTCCGGGCGCTTGCACGCGCGCCCCTGTCCACGAGTGCGCGAAACGGACGTAGCGTAACAAATCCAATACCTTCGGCACAGCCTGGGGTAACCCAGGGTCAGCCGGAGCAAATCAAGGCCCATCAGCCGCGCCGCGAATCGCGGCCCCGAGCGGATCAGCCGGACGCCAGCCAGGTCTTGGCCTCTTCATACGCTTCGGACGGGAAATACTGGGTACGTGTGCCCAGGATGTGCCGCGCGACGCGCTGCGCCATGTGCTGCCAGGCCTTGTCGCCCACGATGGCGGCCCGGTCCAGCATGCCGATATGATTGCGCGCCAGACGGAAATGCGCCGCGAGCGCCGACAGGCCCTGCCAGCCGTCGAACTCGCGCAGATCGATCAGCAGACGGAAGCCCTCCTTCTGGCTCAGCAACGTGTCCAGGCGCTGCTCGGCCTCTTCGTATTCCCTGGGGTCCACCTTGCCCAACAGGCTGATCTGCACACAAGGCCCGCCCAGATCGACGACGTGAATGGCCCCGAGGGACTCGCGCAGCCACAAGCGCGCCTCGTCCAGATGCGACATCTCGAACACCTGCACAGGGCATGGCATCAGCGGAGCCGCGAGCCGCGCGCTGGTCTTCACCCAAGCTTTGTTGGTGACCACCGCGATCCGGTCGAACCCGCGCCAATGGCTGAGGCCCAGCTTGGTGTCCTCCCACGCGGCGCCAAGGTCATAACCTTCGAAGTCGGGGCCGGCGATCACCAGCATCCGGACCTGGTCGTGCTCTTGCAGCGCAGCTTCAATCGCGGGAACCAAGGAGTTGGTATAATCGGCACTGGTGACTTCGCCCGTCAATTCGATCTCAAGCAGTGCACCGTCAGGCGTCTTGTGAATCGTAATCATCGAATGCCCTCCAAATCAGAGAATGGCCCGAGGTTACGGCGTTTCGATCCATTCGGCCACACCGCCGGGCAGTTCAGGCCGGAAATAGGCGACCATCCGTCCGTCGGGTCCGGCCGTTGCTCCGTCACGCCAGGGGGCCACCCCGTGCAGACAATGCCTGTGCAGTGCGATGGCCTCTCCCGGCCGGGCTGGGATCTCGATCCGCAGGCAGGTTTCGAACACCTCTCGGCGGGCGTCCTGATAGGCTTCGGTGATGTCTACCATTGCCCAATCCGCGCGCGCGACGCCGGCCAATACCCGGCGAAACGCCGCCTGCATGATCCGGTGGCTGCCATCCCAGACGACCAGCGGCGCCGCTTCGGCGCTGGCCGCTGTCAACGGCAGCCCCAGAATCCAGGCGTGCGGCTCGTCGATATGGCGGCGCCGATCCGGCCCATTGGGTTTGAGCCCGTCCACATGGGCCCCATCGCGCCGGGCCCGGTATCGGGCGGCGGCTTCGCTTTCGCCGCGGCGCGGACGTGGATAGCCCGGATAGACCACCGAGACCTGCCCCGGGTGCAACGCGACCGGACCGTATTGCGCGCGCAGGAAGTCAAGCGCCGCGCCGCCCAACGGTCCCGAGCCGCCAACCCGCCCCGCCACGTCGTTGGGCAGGGCATCGACGCCGATGAACCACGTCTCTTCACAGTCAAGCCAGTGGAGATGGGCCGGGTCCCGCACCGCCGCGCGGGCGGCGGGCAGCGCATGCGCCACCCAGTCGGCGACGGAGAGCTCGGCCGGGAAAACCTCCCACCCGCGCGCCCAGAATGGCCTCACCACCCCAAGGCCTTGCGCAGCATGTTCAACGCCACGAGGGTCAGAAAGACCGCAAAGACGCGTTTAAGCGGTTTGGGATCCATCGCATGGGCCAGCTTCACGCCCCAGGGCGCGGTGATCATGGTCATGGCAACGACCACGCCAAAAGCGATCAGGTTGACGGCCCCGATTGTGAATGGCGGGCGATAGTCCGGCGCGATGGGCAGGAACAGGAAGCCGATGACCGACGGCACCGCGATGATGACGCCGAACCCGGCCGCGGTGGCGACGGCTCGGTGAATGGGCGTGTTGTACAGGCTCATCAGCGGCACGCCGAAACTGCCCCCGCCGATCCCCATCAACACCGACAGAAACCCGACCATCGGGGAAATCAGCAATCGCCGCAGCCCGCCGGGCATGGCATCGCCCAGCCGCCATTCGGATTTTCCCAGGCCCAGATAGGCCCCGATGCAGATGCCGAGAATGCCAAACAAGGCCTGCAGCGCCTCGGTCCGTAGGGCGGACGCGACCATGACGCCCAAGATGGCCCCCGCAGCGATCCCCGGCCCCCAGCCGCGCAGGATCTGCCAATCCACCGCGCCTTTCTTGTTGTGACTCAGGACCGAGCGGACAGAGGTCACGATGATCGTGGCTAGTGAGGTCGCCAGGCACATCTGCATCAGTTGCGGGCCGCCATAGCCCAATGTCTGGAACGTATAGAAGAACGCGGGCACCAGAACGATCCCTCCGCCCACGCCCAGCAGGCCCGCCAGCACCCCGGCCAGCGCTCCGATCACAAGCAACAGGCCCAGCATCTGGACCAGCAAAAAAGTCTCGGGCATCCGTCCCCCTTGGATTGCGGCCCTTCGGCCCTGTCAAATTGCCTGTGCCGCGACGGCGTCCGGAGCCACGCGGGCCAGCGCCTCCAAAACGACCTCGGGACCGGCATGGTCCCGGACCGCCCCTTCCGACAGGGCCCGTCGCCACCCCCGCGCGCCCGGTCGGCCCGCGAACAGACCCAGCATGTGCCGGGTGATTTGGTGCAACCGCCCCCCCGCGGCAAGGTGTCGATCGATATAGGGCAGCATCTTATGCACGACGTCCACCGGATCGGCGGCAGTCCCGGTGCCAAAGATCAATTGATCGGCCTCGGCCAGAATGTCGGTGGGTTGGTGATAGGCGGCCCGCCCGATCATCACCCCGTCCAGTCCGGCCTCCAGATGCGCGCGCGCCTCGGCCAGAGACGCGATCCCCCCGTTGATCGAGATGTGCATGTCGGGAAACGCGGCCTTCATCCGATGCACCAGGCCATAGTCCAGCGGCGGGATATCGCGGTTTTCCTTGGGGCTCAGCCCCTGCAGCCAAGCCTTGCGGGCGTGGATCGTGACGCGCTGGCATCCGGCGGCTCGAATCCTCTCCAGAAAGTCGGGCAGCACCTCCTCGGGGGTTTGCTCGTCCACTCCGATGCGGCATTTCACCGTCACCTCGACGCGCACGGCCGCGCGCAACGCCGCGACACAATCCGCCACGCGCGCCGGGTCCTTCATCAAGACCGCGCCGAAGGTGCCCGACTGCACCCGGTCGGACGGGCATCCGCAATTCAAATTGATCTCGTCATACCCCGCCTCGGCCCCCAACATGGCGGCCTGCGCCAGTTCCTCGGGGTCGGACCCGCCCAGTTGCAGGGCCACGGGGTGTTCTTCAGGGCTGAACTCCAGCAGGTGAAGCGCCCCACCTCGGACAAGAGCGGGCGCGGTCACCATCTCGGTATAGAGAAGCGCATTGGAACTCAGCAGTCTGTGCAGGTACCGGCAATGACGATCCGTCCAGTCCATCATGGGTGCCACGCTTAAACGCGCCGCTTTTTGTGCGTTATTTTTCAAAGCGTTAGCTCCAAATTTCCCTCACCCGTTACAGCACGGCTACCCCAGATTTCTGGCGAATTCGGCGGTTTTCGATTCTGCGTTGCCATCGTGTAGCACACCCGAGCCGACAGGACACTGCCGCTTCTGGAGGATGTTCAGCAGTAAGCCGTATCGACCGCAAACGCCAAGTCTAAGGCAGCTGAAAGCGATCAGCCCAACAATGTCGCGGCAACGATGATTGGTGTATTGAGATTGGTGCGGTCGAGAAGACTCGAACTTCCACGGGAGTTACCCCACAGCGACCTCAACGCTGCGCGTCTACCAATTCCGCCACGACCGCACTGCCAATGACTTGGTACGGCGGCGTATAGACGTTTGGCGAATGGATGTGAAGAGGCAAAAACAACCGCATTGGAAATCCCCTGTTTCGACCATATCTGTGCCATCTGGAAACCGACGACCAGCCCGACAGGAGCTTGACATGACTTCGCTCGACCCTCGCCCCACCGTACAGATCGACATCGTGTCGGACGTCGTGTGCCCCTGGTGCATCGTCGGATTTCTGCAACTCGATCAGGCCCTGACGCGCGAGGGCGTCCAGGCCCGGTTGCGCTGGCATCCGTTCGAGCTGAACCCGGCAATGGGACCCGAGGGCCAGAATCTGCGCGATCATATCATCGAAAAATACGGCACTACCGTCGCGCAAAGCCAACAGGCGCGCGCACAGCTGAAGGCGCTGGGGTCCGATCTGGGCTTTGCCTTCAATTTCACTGATGACAGTCGCATCGTGAACACCTTCGCCGCTCATCAGCTGTTGGACTGGGCCGAAGAGCAAGGGCGCCAGCACCTGCTTAAGCTGGCATTGTTCAGCGCATATTTCACCGATCAGAAGGATGTCTCGGACACCCAGGTTCTGGTGGATGCGGCCCGGTCCGTCGGGCTGGACGGCGATGCGGCCCGCGCAGCGCTGACCTCGGGCGCGCATGCGGGACCCGTCCGTCAGAAACAGCAATTCTGGACAAGCCGCGGCATCAGCGGCGTTCCCGCCATGGTCTTCGGCGGGAAATACCTGCTGACGGGCGCGCAAGGCCCGGACACCTACGCCCAGGTGCTGAGACGCTGCCTGTCCGAGGCCGCCTGACGCTTTCCCTTCGCCGGGAACCGGGGTAAGAGGCACGCATGGAATGGAAGATCACAGACGGGCTGACCGACTATGACGCCGCCGTCGCCTTCATGGAGGCGCGCGTGGCCGAAATCGCCGCCGGACAGGCGGACGAGTGCATCTGGCTGCTGGAACACCCGCCGCTGTACACCGCCGGGACCTCGGCCAAGCCCGAAGACCTGACGGACCCCGACCGTTTTCCAGTCTATCCCAGCAAGCGCGGGGGCGAATACACCTATCACGGGCCCGGCCAGCGGGTGGTGTATGTCATGCTGGATGTCGGCAGACGTGGCCATGACGTGCGCCGCTTCGTCAAGCAGCTGGAGGCTTGGGTGATCGCCGCTCTGGGTGAGTTCAATGTCCACGGAGAAATCCGCGAAGGCCGCGTCGGCGTTTGGGTGCCGCGCAAGGACAAGCCCCTGACCGCGTCAGGCAAACCGACCGAGGACAAGATCGCCGCCATAGGGATCCGCCTGCGCAAGTGGATCAGTTTCCACGGGATCTCGATCAATGTCGAACCGGACCTGGAGCATTTTTCGGGCATCGTACCCTGCGGCATCCGGGAATATGGCGTGACATCGCTTGTGGATCTGGGCCTGCCCGTGACGATGGCCGATGTTGATGTCGCCTTGCGCAAAACCTTCGACGAGGTTTTCGAAGCAGCACCCGCCGGGTGATTCTCGGCACCGGCATGCCGGATAGTGACACAGGGCAACAACAATGCCTTTGTCACGTGGCCGCTGTTTCGCAAAGCAGACGGCTTTTTCCCAAATGTGTCTAAAAATCAGGGTTAATTAACCCAAACACCACTTTCGGTTCACACAATGGCCTCAGTCTGAGGTATTATGAAGAGACCGTTCAAGAGTGAGTGGTATGTTAACCGGTGATCGCGGCCAGCCCGCGAAAATCGATCAAGTGTTTGGTTACGAGTCTGCCGTTCCGACCCCAAATCGGAACGGCAATTCTCGTTTCAGGCCCAACCTTCAAAAATTCTCGTTTCAAGCCCTACCGTCAATCATGCCCGAACCGCGGCGGGGTCTCGCAACCCCGCCCGGTCCGTTCCATCTCGAGCGTCGTGTGGCCAATGGCAAATCGCTCCTGCAAGATCTGCCTGACCGAAACGCGGATGCGCTCGGCCGCGGGCCAGGCGTCGGCCGCGATGACCAGATGCGCGGTCAGGGCCGGCTCGCGCTCCTGCATGCTCCACAGATGGACATGGTGCACGCCGTCGACGCCCTCGGCCTCCTCAATGGCGGAGGCGACCTGTTCGGGGTCCAGCCCGGGCGGCGCGCCCAGCATCAGAACGCGGATCGCCCCGGTGATTTCCGCCTTGACGTGCCACAGGATGTAGAACGCGATCAGGATCGTCACGGCCGGGTCGACCCAGGTCCAGCCGAACAAGATCACGGCGCTGCCGGCCAGGATCACCGCCACCGACCCCAGGGCATCGGCAAGGTTGTGCAGGAAGGCCGCCCGGATGTTCATGCTGGTTTTGGCCATCGAAAAGGTCAAAAGCGCGGTGACCGCATCGACGATAAAGGCCAGCACCGCGATCCAGACCACGATCCAGCCGTCGATGGGCTCGGGCTGAACGATGCGCATCACGCCTTCGTAAATCAGGTAGATCGCCAGCACGACCAGCGTGGTATAGTTGACCAGAGCTGCCACCACCTCGGCCCGACCATAGCCGAAACTCATGTGGGGATCAGACGGGCGGCGCGCGATCCTGCGGGCGAAGAACGCGATGATCAGTGCGACCGCATCCGAGAAATTGTGCAGCGCGTCGGCGATCAACGCCAGCGACCCGGACAGAATGCCGCCGACGATCTGAGCCAGCGTGAGGGCTAGGTTGACGGTGATGGCCCAGGCCACCCGCGCATCCCCCGTGCTTGGGTCGATCTGGTGGTGATGATGCCCGTGGTCGTGTTTATGCGCCATGGAAATCGGTCCTTGTCTGGGTCATGACCAACACCTAATTCCTCTAGTGACTAGAGGTTCAAGGGGGGCCGAAAATGTACACGATCGGAGAACTGTCGCGCCGCACGGGCGTCAAGGTGCCCACCATCCGGTTCTACGAAGACAAGGGCCTGCTGCCGCAACCGGAACGCACAGCGGGCAATCAGCGGCGCTATGACGAGGCGGCGCTGGACCGCCTGCGCTTCATCCGCCACACGCGCGACCTTGGACTGCCGCTGGCCGATGTCGAGGCGCTGCTGTCGCTCGAGGGCGCGCAGGGCGACGACCTGAACCGGGCGCACGAGATCGCACGGCGGCAGTTGCATGATCTGCGGGAACGCATCGGCAAGTTGCAAAGGCTCGAGTCCGAACTGGCCCGGATCGCCACTGCCTGTGACGGGCAGCACGATCATGTCTGCGCGGTTCTGCACGCCTTTGGCGCCCATGACGACTGTTCAGGGCCGCACTGAGCGCCGGATCAGTCCAGCGCCGCCCGGATCCGCTCGGCATGCGCGGCGATTTCGTCCAAATCGCCCATCTTGCCCGGCGGCCGCATGGGCAGGCCTTCACGGCGCGGAAGAACATGGAAATGCAGGTGAAACACCTCTTGCCCGCCTGCGGTCTCGTTGAATTGCTGGACGGTCACTCCGTCGGCGTCAAAGGCTTTCATGACGGCGCGCGCCAGTTTCTGCACGGTGGCCATGACTGCGGCCAATTGCGCGGGGGAGGCGTCAAGGATGTTGCGGCAGGGGGTCTTGGGGATCACCAGCAGATGCCCGTCGGCGCGCGGCATGATATCCATGAATGCCAGCGTTTCATCATCTTCGTACACACGGGTCGAGGGGATCTCGCCCCGCAGGATCTTGGCAAAGATGTTTTCGGGATCATAAGTGGACATGACAGGTCTCCGGCAATGGGGCTGCGTGTTGTTCTGCGGCCAAGCCCGCGGCGGGTCAAGGCGCGATTCCGCCCTCGGGCAGCCCCAGCCCTTGCAATTCACCCGATCATCCCCAGCTACCGCTTGGTCAGGGCCAAATTCGTGTGGGTGACCTCCTGCCCCGCGACAATTATTCTTGATCCAGATCAAACTCGGCCATTGAAGGCCGCCCCCTTGCATTCTAAAACCAGCAGGAATCCCGCGCGCCGGAGAGGTCCGGCTGCGCGGTCTATTTGCAACAGGAGGCACCTAAATGGCAGACGCAGCCATTCATGGTCACGATCATGAAGACCAGCGCGGGTTCTTTACCCGGTGGTTCATGTCGACCAACCACAAGGATATCGGGATCCTTTACCTGATCTTCTCGGCCTTTGCCGGGTTCATCTCGGTCGCGATGACCATCTACATGCGGCTAGAACTGATGCATCCGGGCGTTCAGTACATGTGCCTGGAAGGCTTCATGGCCGATCCCTGCACCCCGAACGGACACCTTTGGAACGTGATGATCACCTATCACGGTGTTCTGATGATGTTCTTCGTGGTCATCCCCGCGCTGTTCGGCGGTTTCGGCAACTATTTCATGCCGTTGCAGATCGGTGCGCCGGACATGGCCTTCCCGCGGATGAACAACCTGTCCTTCTGGCTCTATGTCGCCGGCACCTCGCTGGGCATCGCTTCGCTGCTGGCCCCCGGAGGCAACGACCAAGCCGGCTCGGGCGTGGGCTGGGTTCTGTACCCGCCGTTGTCGACGACCGAAGGCGGCATGTCCATGGACCTGGCGATCTTTGCCGTGCACGTATCGGGCGCCTCCTCGATCCTCGGCGCGATCAACATGATCACCACCTTCCTGAACATGCGTGCCCCGGGCATGACCCTGTTCAAGGTGCCGCTGTTCAGCTGGTCGATCTTCGTCACCTCGTGGCTGATTCTGCTGTCGCTGCCGGTTCTGGCGGGCGCGATCACCATGCTGCTGATGGACCGCAACTTCGGCTTCACCTTCTTTGACCCGGCCGGTGGCGGTGACCCCGTTCTGTATCAGCACATCCTGTGGTTCTTCGGTCACCCCGAAGTGTACATCGTGATCCTGCCCGGCTTCGGCATCATCAGCCACGTGATCGCAACCTTCTCGCGCAAGCCGATCTTCGGCTATCTGCCGATGGTCTGGGCGATCATCGCAATCGGCGTGCTGGGCTTCGTCGTGTGGGCACACCACATGTACACCGTCGGCATGTCGCTGCGTCAGCAGGCCTACTTCATGCTGGCCACGATGGTCATCGCAGTTCCGACGGGCGTGAAGGTGTTCTCGTGGATCGCAACCATGTGGGGCGGCTCGATCGAGTTCAAGACGCCGATGCTGTTCGCCTTCGGCTTCCTGTTTCTGTTCACCGTCGGCGGTGTGACCGGTGTGGTTCTGTCGCAGGCCGGTATCGACCGCGCCTATCACGACACCTACTATGTCGTCGCTCACTTCCACTACGTGATGAGCTTGGGTGCAGTCTTTGCCATCTTTGCAGGCGTGTACTTCTACTTCTCGAAGATGACGGGCCGTCAGTACTCGGAGTTCTGGGGCAAGGTGCACTTCTGGATGTTCTTCATCGGTGCAAACCTGACCTTCTTCCCGCAGCACTTCCTGGGCCGTCAGGGCATGCCGCGCCGTTACATCGACTACCCAGAGGCATTCGCCCAGTGGAACTTCGTCTCGTCGATCGGTGCGTTCATCTCGTTCGCTTCGTTCCTGCTGTTCTTCGGCATCGTGTTCTACGCCCTGTTCCGTGGTGCCAAGGAAACGCGCCCGAACCCGTGGAACGAATACGCGGACACGCTGGAATGGACCCTGCCCTCGCCGCCGCCCGAGCATACGTTCGAGCAGCTGCCCAAGCAGGAAGACTGGGACAAGAGCCACGCGCACTGACCCCGGCTTCAAAATGACAAAACCCCGCCATTTCGGCGGGGTTTTTCTTTGCCCCCACGGCCGCCATCGCCAGATTGGTAAAAATCGGGTAATCTGGTCCCTGCCCGACAACTGCGGCAACCTCGGGGGATGCCATGGCCGATATTGATTTTTGGTACTCGATCGGCAGCACCTACAGCTTCCTGACCATCATGCGCTTGGACGCGTGGTGCGAGGAAAACGGCGCGACGGTCACATGGCGCCCATTCAACGTGCGGGCCGTGATGTCCGAACAGCGAAACATTCCCTTTGCGGGCAAACCCGTGAAATCGGCCTATATGTGGCGCGATATCCAGCGCAGGGCGTCCAAGTACCACATCCATGCGCGCCTGCCCGCGCCCTATCCAATCTCGGATCTGGAGCTGGCCAATCAGGTCGCGCTGCTGGGCATGTCCGAAGGCTGGGGCAAGGGCTTTACCCAGGCGCTGTACCGGATCTGGTTCGAAGAGGGGGTCGAGGCCGGCAGTGAGCAGGCCATCTCCGAGGCCCTTTTCCGCTGTCAGCAGGACCCGTTGCCGGTACTGGCCCGCGCCCGCACCCCGCAGGCCGAAGCCGCGCTGCAGGCCGAAACCGACACCGCCATCCGCCTGGGCATTTTCGGCGCCCCAAGCTTTGTCGTCGGTGGCGAAGTGTTCTGGGGCGATGACCGGCTGGAAGACGCGCTCTCGTGGGCGCGGGTCGGGCATGTCGTGTGAAATTGCCCATCGACAACACGGGCACGGCCGCTATTTTTTGTCGTGATGCCGTATCACTGGGAAGACACATCAGATGCCGAGCAGCGCCTGCGCCTGTGGCCGCACAACTCGTTGCCGCCGCGCGGTGCGATGGCCGTCGTTCTGGCGGTCTTTCTGTTTGGCCTGATCCCCCTGCTGGCGGTTCTGGGATCGGTCCTTCTGTGGGGGCTTCTGCCGTTTCTGCTGCTGACCGTGGCCGGGCTTTGGCTGGCGTTCGAGGCCAATTACCGCGCCCGCAGCGTCCACGAGGTTCTGACCCTGTCCGGCACCCAGGCCCATCTGGTGCGCCATGCCCCGCGAGCCCCTCGGCAGGAATGGCAGTGCAACCGATACTGGGCCCGTCCCGAGATCCACCCGACCGGCGGGCCGGTGCCAAATTATGTCACCCTGTCGGGCGAAGGCCGCGTCGTCGAAATCGGTGCCTTCCTGTCCGAGGAAGAGCGCGTTTCCCTCTACGACGACCTGGTGAAACGCTTGCGCGATCCGGCGGTCGGCTGAGACAGCCTTAGCCGCCGTTCGAAACGCTGCACAGGTGGTCTTTGACCAACGGCCCGACCTTGCCGAAATCCATCCGGCCGGCATAGCGCGATTTCAGAGCGCCCATCACCTTGCCCATGTCGCGGATCGAACCGGCTCCGGTCGCGCTGATCGCCGCCTCGATCGCGGCGGCGACTTCGTCGTCATCCAGTTGCTTGGGCAAGAATTCCTCGATCACCTCGACCTCGCGCAGTTCGCGTTCAGCCAGGTCAAGGCGGCCGCCCTCCTCGTAGGCGCGGGCGCTCTCCTTGCGTTGCTTGCTCATTTTCCCAAGGATCTCAAGCACATCCGCATCGCCGCAGCCGTTGGCCTCTTCGTTGCCCTCGGCGCGCTTGGCAATGTCGCGGTCCTTGATGGCGGCATTGATCAGCCGCAGGGTCGACAGGCGCTCGGTGTCCTTGTCTTTCATTGCTTGCTTCAGGGCGGTGGTGATCCGCGTTCGCATATCCATCTGCTCAATTCATCCCCATGGCAACGGAACCCCGAACATATCCAAACAGTTTTCATGACACAACACCCTTGGACTTTTGTTAAGCCGTTGAAAAACAACAAAAGCCCGAAAATTGAACAGGGTTGACCCGAGGCACCAACCCCCTTAGTTATGCGCCGATTTACCCAAAAGGAGAGTCGCGCCATGGCCCACAACGCCACGTCCAAGCCCACCGCATGTCTGGCACTGGCCGACGGAACGCTCTTCTTCGGCACCGGTTTCGGCGCCACGGGCCAGACCGTGGCCGAGCTGTGTTTCAACACCGCGATGACCGGCTATCAGGAGATCATGACCGACCCGTCCTATGCCGGTCAGATCGTCACGTTCACCTTCCCGCATATCGGCAATGTCGGCGTCAATCCCGAGGATGACGAAACCGCCGATCCGGTGGCGGCAGGCATGGTCGTGAAATGGGACCCGACCGAGCCATCGAACTGGCGCTCGGCCGAGCGGCTGACCGACTGGCTGGCCAGGCGCGGCCGGATCGCCATCGGTGGGGTCGATACCCGCCGGCTGACCCGCGCGATCCGTCAGCAGGGCGCCCCGCATGTGGCCCTGGCCCACGACCCCGACGGCAATTTTGACATCGAGTCGCTGATCGCTGCGGCGCGTGGTTTTGCCGGGCTGGAAGGGATGGATCTGGCCAAGGAGGTGACCTGCGCCCAAAGCTACCGCTGGGACGAGATGCGCTGGGCCTGGCCCGACGGCTATCAGCGGCAACAGGCACCCCTGCACAAGGTCGTCGCCCTGGATTACGGCGCCAAACGGAACATCCTGCGCTGTCTGGCCTCGGCCGGGTGCGACGTGACCGTGCTGCCCGCAACCGCCACCGCGGCAGAAGTTCTGGCCCATGACCCCGACGGCGTGTTCCTGTCCAACGGTCCGGGCGATCCGGCCGCCACCGGGGAATACGCTGTGCCGATGATCCGCGAAATTCTCGACACCACCGACCTTCCGGTCTTCGGGATCTGCCTTGGCCACCAGATGTTGGCGCTGGCGCTGGGCGGCCGAACGGTCAAAATGAACCACGGCCACCATGGCGCGAACCACCCGGTCAAGGATCTGGAAACCGGCAAGGTCGAGATCACGTCGATGAACCACGGGTTCGCCGTGGACGCGCAATCGCTGCCCGAAGGCGTGATCGAAACCCACCGCTCCCTGTTTGACGGTTCGAACTGCGGCATCCGCATGACCGACCGTCCCGTCTATTCGGTTCAGTACCATCCCGAGGCGTCCCCCGGCCCGCAGGACAGTTTCTACCTGTTCGAACGGTTCGCGCAGGCCATGGCGGACAGAAAAGCCCACGCTTAAACCACGTTGGCTGCGATATGCGCAGCCGTTAACCTGGGATTAACCTTGATTGAGCAACTCTGCCCGAGTGACTTCGGGCAGGGTATCAATATGGTTGAGTTGAGTTTTTCGGATCAGGGTCCCGCGACAGCAGTGGCCGGATCGGAGATTTGGAAGCCCCTTGGCGCCTGTTTGGTCGATGCGGGAACGATTACGCCCCAACAACTGGACGCGGCGCTGCAATCGCAAAAGCGACAGAAGGCACCGTTGGGCGAGATTCTCGTCAGCGAAAACTGGGCCACGCGCAAAGATGTTCTGTGCGCTTTGCGGCATCAACGCCGGTTGCAATTCGCCGATCTCGAGACCTCCCCTCCGCCTGCCGAACTGTGCGCCCTGCGCCCGGTGCAATTCTGGATCGAACACAACGTCATTCCGTGGATGCGGGTCGGGCCGATCCTTATGGTGGCCACCGCCCGCCCTGATCGGTTCGACGTGGTGGCCGATCGCCTGCGCGACTGCGCGCAAACGGTCCTGCCGGTCTTGGCCCAAGCGGACCAGATCGACAATGCGATCGCGGACCGGTACAAGACGCAGCTGGCCGAGGCTGCAGAAACCCGCGCACCACTGAGCCAGAGTTGCCGTGGGTGGAATCTCGGTTCGCGGTTCAAGCCGGCTGTTGCGTTTCTGATGGCCGTCGCCGGGCTTGCCGCCATCCCGCAGCTTGGTCTTTCGCTGCTGTTCTGGGCCGCGGTCGGCACGTTGACATTGTTTCTGGTCCTGCGTCTGGCTGGCGTGGCGGCCTATTTCGCTCCGCGAAGAACACGCCAGACCGAATTGATGGAATCGCCTGCCCGGCTTCCCAGCGTTTCGATCATGGTTCCATTGTACAAGGAACGGGAAATCGCTGGCGCTCTGGTCCAGCGTCTGCAACGTCTGACATACCCCAAGGCGCTGCTGGATGTCGTCCTCGTGCTGGAGGAGAAGGATGGCGTCACGCGCGCGGCGCTGGAAAAAGCCGATCTGCCAAGCTGGATGCGCACGATCGAGGTACCGGCCCTGGGCGATTTGACCACCAAGCCGCGCGCCATGAACTATGCGCTGGATTTCTGCCGGGGCGAGATCGTGGGCGTTTGGGATGCCGAAGACGCCCCCGTGCCGGACCAGCTCGAGACCGTGGCTCGCCATTTCGCAAAGGCGCCCGAAGACGTGGTCTGCCTGCAGGGGGCACTGGATTTCTACAACCCGCGAACCAACTGGCGCGCCCGTTGCTTCACCATCGAATACAGCGGCTGGTTCCGAGTGATCCTGCCGGGAATCGCCCGGCTGGGGCTGGTCGTGCCGCTGGGAGGAACGACATTCTTCTTCCGCCGCGACAAGCTGATCGAGCTTGGCGGCTGGGACGCACACAACGTCACCGAGGACGCGGATCTGGGCCTGCGCCTGACCCGCGCTGGCTATCGCACCCAGATCGTGGACACCACGACCTATGAAGAAGCGAATTTCCGCGCCTGGCCTTGGATCAAGCAGCGGTCACGCTGGCTCAAAGGCTTCATGGTCACCTACCTGGTGCATATGCGGTCTCCGACGCGGCTGCTGCGCGACCTTGGGGCGTGGCGGTTTTTCGGGGTTCAGGCCTTCTTTCTGGGCACGGTCGGGCAATTTCTGCTTGCCCCGGTGCTCTGGGCCTTCTGGCTGGCCTCGGTCGGGTGGCCGCATCCTTTCCAGGGCGTCATAGCGCCGGAAATCCTGCGCGGTTGCGTCTATCTGTTCCTGACCGCCGAAGCCGCGAACATCATCGTGGGCACACTGGGCGTGGTCTCGGGCGGCCGTCGGTTCCTTATCCCATGGGTACCCACCATGGCGCTGTATTATCCGCTGGGCGTGATAGCCGCCTACAAGGCATTGTGGGAACTGGCGGCCAACCCGTTCTTCTGGGACAAGACCCAGCATGGCCAGGCAGCCGAAGAAAACCTGCCCAAGCCTACTTTTCGCGCCGGATTGCGTCCTGTTTCAGACGGGTCATGAACGCGACCGAGATATGCTCTTTCAGCGCCCGGTCCGCGGCCTCCTCGTCGCGGGCCGCGATGGCGTCAACGATCGCCTTGTGCTCGTTCTGGGCGATCTCGCCCCGACCTTGCGCTGCCAGCGACGTGGTGGCCATAAGCGCCATCGTGCGGTGCACAAGATCCAGCTGCTGCACGAGATAGCGGTTGTGCGACGCCAGGTGGATCTGTTCGTGGAACCGTCGATTGGCGCGCGACAGGGCGACCGGGTCACCCACAAGTGCGTCGTCGGCCGCGACCATGTCCTGCAATACCTTGATTTCTTCCTCGGTCGCATGCCGCGCGGCCAGCCGGGCCGCCAGCCCCTCCAATTCACGCCGGACGACATACAGCTCGGCCATCTGGTTGTGGTCCAGCGAGGCCACGATCAGCGACCGCCCGTCACGTTCAAGCAGCGACTGCGTCTCAAGCCGCTGTAGCGCCTCGCGGATCGGGGTGCGCGACACGCCGAACCGCTCGGCCAGTTCACTTTCCACCAGCCGGTCACCGGGTTTGTACACCCCTACGTCGATCGCTTCGAGGATCAGGCTGTATGCATCGGTCTGGGGCTGTCGGGACTGGTTCATTGGGTCAGGTCTCTCCTCGTTCGGACCTGTCTATCCGGGCCATGGGTCTGCAATCAAGTGCGCCATTGAAAACCCGGTGGCCACGGCCTAAACCCAACCCCATGGTCAAGCCTGCGTTTTCGCATGTCACTCAGTGGGTGTTCGATCTGGACAATACCCTGTATCCGCCGCACATGCGCCTGTTCGATCAGATCGAGGTGCTGATGACGGAATACGTGGTCGAAGCCCTGCGCGTCGACCGGGCCGAGGCCGACCGACTGCGTCAACATTATTGGCGTGAACACGGCACCACGCTGGCCGGGCTGATGGCCGAACATGATCTGGACCCCGAGCCCTATCTGCACGCGGTTCATCAGGTCGACCTGAGCCACATGGAGCCCGACCCTGCGCTGGCCGCGCATATCCGGGCCCTGCCCGGGCGGCGCATCGTCTACACCAACGGCAGCGCGCCCTACGCCGAGCGGGTTCTGGCCTCACGCGGGTTGGATGGGCTGTTCGACGCGATCTATGGGGTCGAACATGCGGGGTATCGCCCCAAACCCGACAAGGCCGCGTTTGAAACGGTCTTTGACCGCGACGGCATCCACCCCGACCGCGCCGCCATGTTCGAGGACGAGCCGCGCAACCTGAAGGTCCCGCACGACATGGGCATGCGTACGGTGCATGTTGCGCCCGATCCTCATGACGCGGATCACATCCACCACCACACGGATGACCTGACCGCCTTTCTCGCGCGCCTGATCTGAACCACCCGAGACTGCGACGAAATGCGCCTGCGCGCAGCCCGAAACTGCGACGATCCGCGCATTCTGCAGGTGCAAAGTCGTTCCTACATCAGGCTCAGCGACGAACAGAACTGGAGACCCCGATGACCGCGATCGAGATGCCCGGCCGCCTGCCCTTTTGGCAGCGCCTGCTTTTTGCAATTCCCCTGCTTGGCTGGCTGGCCCGTGATGCGGCCAATGGAAAGCCCGAGGATCTGGGCTATACCGTTGCGGCGCTGGTCAGCATGTGGGGCTGTTCCGCCCTATTGTTCGGCCTGCCGGGCCTGTATCTGCCGGCCCTGGCGATGGTGCCGGTGATGTTCCTGATTCTGGTCCTGATTTCACGCGGCTAGACCACGGGACAGGATGTCACTTGGCGCAGGCCCCAGAACCGCACTAGGGTCCGCAGGCAACGGAGAATGACGCGATGACCGACAGTTGTGACATCCTGATTTCCGGCGGCGGCATCGCCGGGCTGACCGCGGCGGCCGTATTCGGCGCCGCAGGGTTCGACGTGATCTGCGTGGACCCGACCCCACCCGTCACCGACCGAGACGCCGACGGGTCCGACCTACGCACCACCGCGTTTCTGCAGCCGGCGCACGGCCTGCTGCAGCACTGCGGATTGTGGGACCGGCTGGAACCTTACGCCGCGCCGTTGCAGATCATGCGCATCGTGGACGCGGGCGGCGACATCCCCGAGCCGCGCGTGGTGCGCGATTTCAACGCCGCCGATATCTCGGATCAACCCTTTGGCTGGAACCTGCCCAACTGGCTGCTACGGCGCGAGATGGTGGCCCGGCTGCACGAACTGCCGAATGTCGATTTCCGCCCCGGCACCGGCACCGTCTGCCTGTTCACCCGCACCGCCGAGGCGCGTGTGGGTCTGTCCGACGGCACGCGCATCCGCACCAAGCTGGTGATCGCCGCCGACGGCCGCAACTCGCCGATGCGAGAGGCTGCGGGGATCAAGGTCCACACCACGCGATACGGGCAAAAGGCATTGGCCTTTGCGGTGACCCATCCGATCGCCCATGAAAACGTCTCGACCGAGATCCACCGGTCCGGCGGGCCGTTCACCCTGGTCCCCCTGCCTGACTGGCAGGGCCAGCCCTCGTCGGCGATCGTGTGGATGGAGCGCGGCCCACGCGCGGTCGAACTGCTAAACCTGCCCGAGGCCGAGTTCGAAGCCGCGATGACCGAGCGGTCCTGCGGCCTGTTCGGACCGCTGAAACTGGCCTCACGCCGGACGATCTGGCCGATCATCAGCCAATCGGCCGAGCGCCTGTCGGCCCAGCGCGTGGCGCTGATGGCCGAGGCCGCCCATGTGGTGCCCCCGATCGGGGCGCAGGGGCTGAACATGTCACTGGGGGATCTGCGCAGCCTGCTGGACTTGGCCAAGGCCCGGCCCGAGGGTCTGGGAGATGCCCAAATGCTCGACGCCTATCACAAGGCCCGTCATTCCGAGATCGAGCTGCGCGTCAAGGGGATCGACCTGCTGAACCGCGCCTCGATGGTCGAGGCACGGCCGTTGCGCGATGCGCGCGCCGCAGGGCTCAACGCGCTTTATTCGATGCCGGTGGTGCGCAAGACGCTGATGCAGATGGGCCTCGGCGTGCGCTGAGGCCCGTTCGGGCCTAAAGCACCTGATCCAGCACCCGCTTCAGCCGGGCCACCGTGCCATCGACATCATAGAGCTTGTCCAGCCCGAACAGGCCCAGACGGAAGGTGCTGAACCCTTCGGGCTCGTCACATTGCAAAGGTACCCCGGCCGCGATCTGCATGCCCAGCGCGGCGAACTTCCTGCCGTTCTGCACCTCGGGGTCGTCGGTATAACTGACCACCACCCCCGGTGCCCCAAAGCCTTCGGCCGCGACCGAAACGACCCCCTTGTCGCGCAGCATCGCCCGCACCGCATTCCCCAGCAGCCATTGCGCGTCACGCAGCTTGTCGAACCCATAGTCACGGGTCTCCAGCATCGTGTCCCGGAACGCCCGCAGCGCATCGGTGGGCATGGTGGCGTGATAGGCATGGCCGCCGCCCTCATAGGCCTGCATGATCTGGCGCCATTTCTTCAGGTCCAGCGCGAAACTGTCCGAGGTGGTCTCGGCCAGCCGCGCCTCGGCGCGTTCAGACAGCATGACCAGACCAGCACAGGGCGAGGCGCTCCAACCCTTTTGCGGGGCCGAGATCAGAACGTCCACGCCGGTGGCCTTCATGTCGATCCAGGCACAGCCCGAGGCGATGCAGTCGAGCACCATCAGCGCGCCGACCTCGTGCGCTGCGGCAGCCATCGCGCTGACATAGTCGTCCGGCAGAATGACCCCGGCCGAGGTTTCCACATGCGGCGCGAACACCACGCCGGGTCGCTGGCTGCGAATGGTTTCGACCACCTCGTCGATCGGCGCGGGCGCAAAGGGCGACGGGCTGGAATTCCCCGTTTGACGGGCCTTCAATACGGTGGCTGACGCCGTCAGGCCCCCGGTTTCGATAATCTGGCTCCAGCGATACGAGAACCAGCCGTTGCGTACCACCAGCACATTGGCGCCACGGGCGAATTGGCGGGCCACAGCCTCCATCGCGTAGGTTCCGCCACCCGGCACAATGGCCACGCCATCCGCGCCATAAACGCTCCGCAGCATCCCTGAGATGTCGCGCATCACCTGCTGAAAAGCCTGCGACATGTGATTGAGCGAGCGGTCGGTGAACACAACCGAAAACTCCTCAAGCCCCTGTGGATCGACGGTTTCCAACAATGCGGGCATGGAGGCTCCTTTCAAGTTTTGATTTTTTAGAAATAAGACACAAACTATGGGAATGGGCTGGCCAATATCAACGATTGACCCAAGGAAAATGTCATTTTGATATTCTCGAATGCAACAGTATCGGCCGGAACGGCAAAAATGACGCCAACCAGTATCAGGTGATCTTTACACTCTGGCGTGTTTCTGAACAGATACGCTCAGCCGGAACCTGAACAGGAATTTCCAGACAGTGAATGCTCACAAGCGTATCAGTTTTCAGTTTGTTCGTGACGAAGTCAAAAGGCGGATTGAAACCCGTGTCTGGCCACAAGGCGCATTGCTGCCGACCGAGACACAGCTGGCCGAGGAATTCAACTGCGCGCGGGCAACCGTGAACCGGGCGCTGCGCGAACTTGCCGAACAGGGCTTTGTCGAACGCAAACGCAAAAGTGGCACTCGGGTCAAGAAATTGCCCAGCAAGCAGGCCAAGCTCGAGCTGTCTGTGGTCAAGCAAGTCGTTGAAGACCAGAATGCCGCCTATCGCTATTCACTTGTGGAACGGAATGTGGTGCCCAGCCCCGGTTGGCTCAGCTCGCAACTCAGCCTGCAGGCAAATGCGCGGGTGCTGCACGTGGTCTGCATGCATTATGCAGACAACCGTCCTTTTCAGCACGAAGAACGGTGGGTCAACATCGCCGCCGTCCCCGAAATTGAAGCGGCCGACCTAGAGCGGACATCGCCGCATGAATGGTTGCTGGACGCCGCGCCGTTTTCGGTTGCCGAAATCGCCTTCAGGGCAATTTCCGCCGACAGCGGCCTTGCCGATTATATGGGTACAACGACCGCAGCAGCGATGATGCAACTGGAGCGAACCACCTGGAAGGACGGAGTGCCATTGTCCTTTGCGCGCATGACCTTCCACCCCGGATACTGCATCCGCACCCAGTACTGAAACCTAGCCGATGGGCCCCGGTCGGCGTTCTTCGCTCAGAAGCACGTTGGCTTCGACATCTCCGGCCCCAGGCAGTGTCATGATGCGGCGGCGCAGAACACGCTCGAAATCCGCCAAGTCACGCGCCACCACTCTCAGCCGATAATCATACAGGCCCAGAACGTGTTCCACGGTCTGCACCTCGGGGATGGCGCTGACGGCGCGTTCGAAATCCTCGAGGCTGACCTGCCCTTTGCGCGCCAGCTTGACGCCCAGAAATACGGTGACACCGAACCCCAGCGCCTCGGCGTTCAGGCGCAGCCTGCGCCCCTTGATGATGCCCGCCTGCTCCAGCCGCCGGATCCGGCGCCATGTCGCGGGCTGCGACAGCCCGAAACGCCGCCCCAGCGCACCCGCGCTCTGCGTGGCGTCCTGCGCCAAGGCGCGCAGCAGCTTGCGGTCAAGATCGTCCAGTTCGATCATACCGGCAGCACCTCGTCCCGTTTGACCCGCGCGATGTGCATCAGGGCCTCGATGTCGGCGATATGCGGCAAGGTCAGGATACGGTCGCGATAGACCTGCTGATAATGCGCCATGTCCCGCGCGATGATGGACAGGCGAACATCCACCCGCCCCAGAAAGGTCTGGATCTCGATCACCTCGGGTACCTTTCGGGCCGCCGCGGTGAACTCGTCGAAGGCGCGCGGCTGGGTCTTGTCCAGCGTCACCCGCAGCGACACCTCGACCGCATAGCCCATGGCGGACCAGTCAATCACGGCCTCCTGCCCCTGAATGATCCCGGCGGCCTGCATCTTCTCGATCCGGCGCCAACACACGCCATTGCTGATCCGGCACCGCTCGGCCAGTTCGGCGGTGCTCAGGCTTGGCTCGGCCTGAAAATGGCGCAGGATGCGGCGGTCGATATCGTCAAGCATGAATTTTTCGTTTTTTCTTATTTCTAAGAATTATTGTTTACATCTTTCGTCAATATCCAATCCCAACGCTCTCGCCAATAGCAATCGTCACAGATAGAACCGCATCAATCGAAACAGAAAGGACCGGCAAAATGCGCGTCTATTACGATCGCGATTGCGACATCAACCTGATCAAGGACAAGAAAGTGGCCATCCTGGGCTATGGCTCCCAAGGCCACGCCCACGCGCTGAACCTGCGCGACTCGGGTGCCAAGAACCTGGTCGTCGCTCTGCGCGAAGGCTCGCCCTCGGCCAAGAAAGCCGAAGCCGAAGGCCTGCAGGTGATGGGGATCGCCGAAGCCGCGGCCTGGTGCGACGTCATCATGTTCACCATGCCCGACGAGCTTCAGGCCGAGACCTACAAGAAATACGTGCATGACAACATCAAGCCCGGCGCGGCCATCGCCTTTGCTCACGGCCTGAACGTGCATTTCGGCCTGATCGAGCCGAAAGAGGGCGTGGACGTCATCATGATGGCACCCAAAGGCCCCGGCCACACGGTGCGCGGCGAATATGTCAAAGGCGGCGGCGTGCCCTGCCTGGTGGCCGTTCACACCGACGCAACCGGCAAGGCGCTGGAAATCGGCCTGTCGTACTGCTCGGCCATCGGCGGCGGCCGTTCGGGCATCATCGAGACCAACTTCCGCGAAGAGTGTGAGACCGACCTGTTCGGCGAGCAGGCTGTTCTGTGCGGCGGTCTGGTCGAACTGATCCGCTGCGGTTTTGAAACTCTGGTCGAGGCCGGCTATGCGCCCGAGATGGCCTATTTCGAGTGTCTGCACGAGGTGAAGCTGATCGTGGACCTGATCTATGAAGGCGGTATCGCCAACATGGACTACTCGATCTCGAACACTGCGGAATACGGTCAATACGTCACCGGGCCGCGCATCCTGCCCTATGAGCAGACCAAGAAGGCGATGAAAGAGGTTCTGTCGGACATCCAGCAGGGCAAGTTCGTGCGTGACTTCATGCTGGAAAACCAGGTGGGCCAACCCTTCCTGAAGGCCTCGCGCCGGGCCAATGACGAACACCAGATCGAAGAAGTCGGCAAAAAGCTGCGGGGCATGATGCCCTGGATTTCGGCCGGCAAGCTGGTCGATCAGGAAAAGAACTGAGCCGGAACGGTTGAAACCAAAGGGCGGCCACAGTGGCCGCCCTTTTCATGCACAACGGATGAACGGCCAGCGATGGTGCATCAACCCGACATACGCGACTGGAGCGGCGTCATTGCCCTGGGCCTGATCTGGGGCGGCACCTTCATGGTTGTCGCGATGGCGTTGGAAGGCTATGGCCCGATCACGGTGGCCACGGCGCGGACGACTCTGGGGGCGGTGATGCTTCTGGCTTTGATGGGGCTGGCCGGGCGGCGCATCCCCAGCCTGACACCAAGTCTGGCGTGGTCGGTAATCCTGATCGGCATCCTGTCCACCGCGCTGCCTTTCGTGCTGCTCAGCTGGGGGCAGCAATATGTGCCTTCGGCTTTTGCCGGGCTGTCCATGGCGGCAATTCCGCTGATGGTGCTGCCGCTGGCGCATTTCTTTTCGGATGAACCCCTGAACGCACGCCGGTTCGTGGGGGTATCGCTGGGATTCACCGGAGCGCTGACGCTCATCGGCCCAGGGCTGGCGCAACTGGGCAGCGGGGCCGAACCGCTGGCACAGCTGGCCTGCATCGGGGCGGCATTCTGCTATTCCGTGGCGTCGATCCTGACCCGGCGCTGCCCGCCGATTGACCCGGTGGTTCTGGCCGCGCTGACATTGGCGGTGGGCGCAGTGATCCTGCTGCCGGTCATGATGGCGACCGAGGGCGTGCCCGCCCCGCAGGGCTTGCGCCCAACTCTTGCGCTGATCGTACTGGGGCTTGTGCCCACGGCCTTTGCCACCCTGCTGCGGGTGTCGATCATTCGCAGCGCCGGGTCGGTCTTCATGACGCTGGTGAACTATCAGGTACCGGTCTGGTCCATGATCTTCGGCGCGTGGATCCTGTCCGAGGCGCTGCCGTTGCGGTTCTACATCGCGTTGGCGCTGATCCTGACCGGAATGGCGATCAGCCAATGGTTCAGCCTGCGCAAAATGCTCTTTGGCTACTGACGCGCTGCAGCTTCGACCTCGGCCACGATCCCATCGACCACCTGCGCCAAAAGGGCGTCATCCTCGCATTCCGCCATCACACGGATCAACGGCTCGGTACCCGACTTGCGGATCAGCAGCCGCCCTTGCCCGTTCAGCCGCGCCTCGGCTTCGGCGATCGCGGCCTTGACCGTGTCCGTTTCCAGCGGGGCCTGCCCCTCGCCATAGCGCACGTTCTTCAACAGTTGCGGCACGGTCTCGAACTGCTGCGCCAGATCCGAGGCTTTGCGTCCGGAAATGACCATCTCGGCCAGGAAATGCAGCCCCGCCATCAGGCCATCACCGGTGGTGGCATAGTCGCTCATGACGATGTGGCCGGATTGCTCGCCGCCAAGGTTGAACCCGCCTTCCCGCATACGCTCGACCACATAGCGGTCACCGACCGCCGTCCGTTCCAGCCGCAGCCCGCGCGCGCCCAGGAACCGCTCCAGACCCAGGTTCGACATGACGGTCGCAACAAGAGCGCCGCCTTTCAACCGTTCGGAAGTGGCCCAGGCGGTGGCCAGAAGGGCCATGAGCTGATCACCATCGGCGACCTGTCCGGTCTCATCCACGATCACCACCCGGTCGGCATCACCGTCGAGGCAGATGCCCACATCCGCCCCATGCGCCACGACGGCCTCGGCCGCCACGCGCGGCTGGGTCGAGCCGCAGCCCAGATTGATGTTCGTGCCGTTGGGCGCCGTTCCCACCGGGATCACCTCGGCCCCCAATTCCCACAGCACCTCGGGCGCGGTGCGGTGTGCGGCCCCGTTGGCACAGTCAATCACCACCTTCAGACCGTCCAGCCGCAGATCGCGCGGCAGAGATGACTTGACCCGCTCGCCATAGCGGAACCGCGCGTCATCGACACGCCGGGCGCGCCCGATATTCTGCGCCCGCGCGGGTTTGACACCCGCTTCGATAAGCTGTTCGATCTCCAGCTCGGCTTGGTCGGACAGTTTGAACCCATCGGGGCCGAAGAACTTGATCCCGTTGTCCTCGGCCGGGTTGTGGCTGGCCGAAATCATCACACCCAGATCAGCCCGCATCGACCGGGTCATCAGCCCGACCGCCGGTGTCGGCACCGGCCCCAACAGCAGCACGTTCATGCCGGTCGATGTCAGACCCGCCGTCAGCGCACTTTCCAGCATATAGCCCGACAGGCGCGTGTCCTTGCCGATCACCACCCGGTGAACGCCCGAGCCATCCCGGCGGAAGTAGCGCCCCGCGGCCGCGCCGATCCGCAACGCCATCTCGGCCGTCATCGGATAGGTGTTGGCGGTGCCCCGCACCCCGTCGGTTCCGAACAGCTTGCGCATTCCTGCTTTCTCCGGTTGGTCCTGACTGCGACCCGATTACCGGACAGCGGCCCACAGGCGCAAGGCCTGAGCGGTCTCGGCCACGTCATGTACCCTGATGATCTGTACACCTTGCGACAATCCAGCCAACGCCACGGCGATTGATCCCGGTGCGCGGGCATCCTTGCGCGGTTCCTTGCCGATCCGGCCGATGAAGCCTTTGCGTGACACGCCCAGCAGGATCGGGCAGCCCAACCCGTGAAACAGGCTGAGATTGCGCAGCAAGGTCAGGTTGTGTTCCTCGGTCTTTCCGAACCCGATGCCCGGATCAACGATGATCCGGCCCCGATCCAGCCCGAGGTCTTCCAGCCAGGCCACATGCCCGGACAGGAAATCGTAGACGTCCAGCAGAACGTCGTCATAGGTCGGGTTGTCCTGCATCGTGGCCGGGTCGCCCTGCATGTGCATTACGCAGACCGGCGCATCGATCTCGGCGCAGAAAGCGCCAAGTGCAGGATCGAAGGTAAAGCCCGAAACGTCGTTGATCAGCCCCGCACCGGCCTCGACCGCAGCCCTGGCCACGGCGGATTTGCGCGTGTCGATCGAAATCAGCGCCGGTGTCTCAGCCCGGATCGCGCGGATCAAGGGCTGGGTACGGGCGATCTCTTCGTCCTCGGGCACGAAATCCGCACCGGGGCGCGTGGATTCACCGCCGATATCCAGAATAGTCGCACCGTGCGCGACCATTTCCCGGGCTGCTGCACAAGCGGCGTCGGGGGTGTTGTGCTTGCCACCATCGGAAAAGCTGTCTGGCGTGGCGTTCAGGATGCCCATGATCTGCGGCTGCGTCATATCCAGCCCGGCAATCTCGGCGCGCGGTTGCATCAGCCGGTCGAGCCACGTTTCAGGGATGTCGGCGGCTGCAACGATCCGGGGTGCCGCGTCACGCCGCAGGCATTCGGCATGGGTGAACCACAAGCCCTGCCCCGCCAGCGGCGAGGCCCCGTCCGGGCGCACAGGCCCGTGTTGCACCAGTGGGCGATAGTAACTGGTCACAGTTGCGCCTGCTCCACCGGGACCGCCCGCAGCGGTGTCTTGGGCGCCTCGGGCAGTTGCCCACCGATGACCAGCATTTCGCTGGCTTCGAAAGTGGCGGCGAACCAGGCCGCCAAGGCCACCGCATCGGACGGTGCCGCCGAAGGCCCATCGACCGCATCCAGCACGATCTTGGACGGTGCCCAGACACAGATCTGGCCGTTCTTCATGGCCCAGTTCAGCTCGGTCCGGGTCGACACGACGACACAGCGCGGGTCGCGCGCTGCCAGCACCCAGGCGTTCTGCTCGATCGCCAGCAGGTCGATCCGGCGCTGGGTCATGGCGTGGCCGGTCTGCGGCACCGGCAGATCGGACGCGCCGACGCACAGGATCAGCGGCCGCTGCCGGCTCTCCAACTGGTCGATCCAGCCCGACAAATTGTCGGACTCAATCGCTGCGTTCGACAGAAAGACCAGCCTGGGATGGGGACGTTCTTCCTCGATGACATCGTGATGGACGGCGTCCTTGCCACGCACGATCTCGACCCCCAAAGCGCCGGGGCCCCGATCCAGTTTTTCGATTCGGACAAAAGCTCTTACCGCCTGAGGTTCAAGTAGAATCCGTTCGGCGATCCGTTCGGCCAGCGTTTCCAGAAGGTTCAGGCGCTCGGCCGCCAGTTCATAAGCGATGGCCTCGGTCACCCGGTCGTAGGACAGGATGCGGTCGACGTCATCGTCGATCTGCTCGGTCAGCGGGCGCACCTCGACCACGATGTTGAAGCAGATACGCTGGGTGGTGCCCCGCTCGGCCTGAAAGGCGCCGATCTCAACCTCGACGATGTGATCGCGCAGGGAAATGCGATCCAGCGGTCCGCGTGGCGCGGTCGCCTCGGACCGTTCGGACGGATGCGCAAAGGCAAGGCGGATTTCAGAGCTCATGGCACAGGCCTTTTCGGGCAGCTTGGACAGGTTTGCCCAAATTATTCGTTGGGCGCGGCTATAGCACTCAAACAAACGCCATTCCAGCCGCCGAAAGCGGCGTCAGGTGACGCGGTACCAGCTCATCATACCAGACGCGGCATGGCCCAGCATGTGACAATGCAGCAACCAGTTGCCCGGGTTGTCGATGACCAGCGCGATCTCGCGGGTTTCGCCACGTTCGACAAGAACCGTGTCGCGCCACGGGCCAAGGGTTCCGTCCGGCAAGATCAGCCGAAAGTGGTGACCATGCAAGTGCATGGCGTGAGGAAAGGCGGTTTCGTTGAAGAAGGCGATCCGGTGAAGGCTGCCAAGGGGCGCATCCAGAAACGGGTCGTCGGGGCGTTCGGCATAACCGTTCAACGCCCAGAACCGGCCCAACTGCGCCAGTTCGCGGCCAGACAATTCCGTATCGCCCAGCCGGGCACTATCCAACCAGCGCATGGCCCCGCCCTGCAGTGTCATGCGGTGACGCGGAACGCCATCCAGCCCCCTGATCTCGGGCAAAGGATTTGGCGGCAGCGGCTGAACACTTTTGCGGGGCACCGACGCGGCCTGCCCCGAAACGTCCAGGCGCACGACGCCAAAGGCGCCGTCGCGTTCCCGGCTGAACAGGCCGGCCGCGCTGCCATCTTCGGCCACGACGTCGACGATCAGGTCCGCCCTCTGCGCGGGCGCCAGCGGGAATGTGTCTTCGATCGCGATCGGATCCGACACCGGCATGCCGTCCAGCGCGACGATCCACCCCGCCAAACCATCAAGGCCCAGATCGAAAATGCGGGCGTTCGCGGCGTTGATCAGGCGCAACCGTAGGCGTTCGTGGCGCTTGACGGTATAGGAGGGGTCGAAACGTCCATTGACCGTCACAAGGTTGCCAAGGCGTCCGGCATGGCTGAGGTCGTGCCCATTTTCGAAATCACCGGTGATCTGCGCGGTTTCTGGGTCGAGCCGCCAGTCGTCCAGCATCAAGGTCAGATCCTGATCAACATCCGGCGCCTGGGGCTCTTCGACGATCAAGGGGCCATAGAGCCCGCGCGCCACCTGCTCGACCGACTTATTGTGGGCGTGGTACCAAAAGGTGCCCGCGTCCGGCGCGACGAAATCATAGTCGAAAACGCCGCCCGCCGGCACCGCATCCTGCGTCAGCCCGGGCACACCGTCCATGTCGTTGGCAATGCGGATACCGTGCCAATGCACCGAGGTGGCCTGCGGCAGATCATTCACCAGACGGCGCTGGACCCGCGCACCCTGTTTCACCTGTATCGGCAGGCCTGGTACCCGACCGCCATAGCCCCAAACACCAGTCTGTGGGTAACCCTCGGGCGCGATCAACTGCGTTCCCTCGCGCGCTTGCAGGGTCGGCGGAGCAGCTTGGGCAAACGTCGGATAAGCCGCGAAGGCTGCAGCAGATTTCAATAGGTCTCGGCGGCTTGGTTTCATCACGGGTCTCCTTTCCCGCAACATAGCCTGCCTTCACCCCCGCGCCATCAAGCGTACAGCGCGGGTGCGTCAATTCGCGCTAGTTGCTCGCTGTCCGGTAGTTGTGGCGATAAAAGATGTGCACACCGATCCTCGCGGTCTCTTTGTAGACCCGCGCCCATGACGGGCGAACAGCCTTGGTGTGATAGTGCGTTGCGCCCGAAGTGAGCGGTTTACCAACCCCATCCATGGCCAGACGCGCCACCTTGGCAACACGCTCATAGGCCTTCTTTTCACGGATCACCTCTTTGCGGCCGTCGCAGGTATAGGTAAATTGGCACTGATACTTCTTGCCGGTACCCTGACGGATCACTCCGCAAACCGAATTGGGGAAGCGGCTGCTTTCAACCCGGTTCAGAATCACCTCGGCAACCGCGAACTGGCCGCGGACGCTTTCACCGCGCGCTTCGAAATACAGAGCTTCGGCCAAGCATTTCCAGTCCTCTCCGCCGGCCGCCTTGGGCAATTGATCGAGCCATCCTTTCGAGTAGGTAACCTCAACCGGCTTGACCTCTTTGCGTGGTTGGAAAAGCTTCAGGTAATCACGGAAGCCTTGCCCCGGCAGCTCGTTGCGGGACACCAGTTCACGCTTGGCGGAATCGGTGGTCTCTCTCTCGGCGACGGACGCACTCGGCAGCACGGTTGCCGCCGCAATGGCAACAGCCAGTATGTAACGTATCATCAGATAACCTCGCACAGGCACTTCGCGCGCCATACCCTCCCCCGGCGGGCGCGAGGGGGGTTTACCCCAGACGGGGCGAAACGTCCAGTTTTGAGGATTCGGCAAGAGAAATCTTGCCCGTCGGGCCAAAAAAATTGGCCACAGGTCCACCCCAAGCCCACTATTCTTAGGGCTCGGAGGGCAGGTCAACCCCCAAGTTTTGACGCAATCGCCAATTGAGCGGAAGCCAGCCGAGCGACCGGAACCCGGAACGGAGAACAGGACACATAGTCGAACCCAAGGTCCCGGCACAGGGCGATTGATTCGGGGTTACCGCCATGTTCACCGCAAACCGAAAGCGTAACATCCGGCCGGGCCGCACGCCCGCGTTCCGAGCCCAGCTTCAGCAGCTCCCCCACCCCGTCGGCATCCAGAACATGAAACGGATCCTCTGAAAATACGCCCTGCCGGACATAGGCCGACATGAACCGTCCGGCATCGTCCCGCGACAAACCATAGGTCATTTGTGTCAGGTCGTTGGTGCCAAAGCTCAGGAACGACACATGCGGCGCGATCTCTTCCGCGCGCAGGCAGGCGCGCGGCGTTTCGACCATCACGCCCAGGCGGTACTCAAAATCCTGCCCCCGCTCGGCCGCGACGGCTGCGGCCACCGAGTCGATGCGGGCCTTGACCAGCTCGACCTCGCGCTTGGCCGACACCAGCGGGATCATCACCTCGGGCACCACCGGGGCGCCGTTCTTGCTGGCCTCGAGCGTCGCCTCGAAAATCGCGCGGGCCTGCATGTCATAGATTTCGGGCACCGTCACGCCAAGGCGGACGCCGCGCAGGCCCAGCATGGGGTTGTATTCGCTCATCGCCTCGACCCGGCGCTCAACATCCGAAACCGGCAGGTCCAGCGCCTCGGCCAGTTCACGCTGGCCGCTGCGGGTCGTGGGCAGGAATTCGTGCAGCGGTGGGTCGAACAGGCGGATGCAGACGGGCTGCCCTTCCATGATTTCGAAAAGCTGTACGAAATCCGCGCGTTGCATAGGCAACAGCCGCGCAAGCACCGCCGCGCGACCGGCAGGGGTCTCGGCGAAAATCATCTCGCGCATCACGATCAGGCGACCGGGGTCGAAGAACATGTGCTCGGTCCGGCACAGGCCGATCCCCTCGGCCTGGAACCGGCGCGCGACCTGCGCATCGGCGGGCGTGTCGGCATTGGCGCGAATGGCGATGTCGCGTTCAGCATCGGCCCAGCCCATCAGGGTCTGGAAACAGTCGTCCAGCGCCGCCTCGAGCATTGCCGGCTCACCCGCCAGTACCTGCCCGGACGTGCCGTCGATAGTCAGAGTGTCGCCGGTCTTGAACACGCGACCGTCCGGTGCCACCAGATGTTTCTTCTTGGTCTGGAACCGCATCTCGGACGCCCCGACAATACAGGGCAGCCCCAGACCGCGGCCAATCACGGCGGCGTGGCTGGTCATCCCGCCCTTTTCGGTCAAAACGGCCACGGCCGCATGCATGCCCCGCACATCCTCGGGCGAGGTTTCGCGGCGCACAAGGATGCAGGGCTCGCCACGCGCGGCGCTGGCCTGCGCTTCGGCCGAGGTGAACACGATCCGCCCACTGGCCGCCCCCGGGCTGGCCCCGATGCCGGTAGTGAGCACGTCACGCTTGGCCTCGGGATGGACCTGCCGGTGCAGCAACTCGTTAAGAGAATGCGGATCGATCCGCATCACCGCCTCTTGCGGCGGGATGATTCCGTCTTCAGCCAACCGAACGGCGATGCGCATCGCGGCGCGGGCGCTGCGCGGTACGCGCACGCCGTCCAGAATATGCACCTTGCCGTTCTCGATCACGAATTCAACCTGCATTTCCTCGCGCAGCTTTTTGCGCATCAACGCGGCATGTGCCTTGAGGTCGGCAAAGGCTTGCGGCGCCACATCCTCGAGCGACGGTCCGCGGGGGTCTTTTTCCAGATAAAGTGCGGAAACGCCTTCGCCCAGCGCGTCGCGGCCCTGGCTCTGGCTCAGATAGCGGCCCGTGATCTGCGGCAGACCCGTCGTGGGGTCGACCAGTTGCAGAACACCCGAGCCGCACTCGCCCTGCCCGACGCCCGGAATCATCTCCTGGATCACCAGACCCAGCCCGGCATCAGCCGGCGCCCCCTTGGCCTGACGCAGCAATCGTGCCGACGTGCCGTCCCACGCCCGCGCCATCGAGCGCAGCACCCCGATCAGCTGCTCGCCACGGTCCTGTGGGAACTCCTCGTCGGTCTCGTCCTCGTAGGCGCGCAGGGTCTGGCGCAGCCCGCTGCGGCCGTCGCCCTCGATATCGTCGAACACATCCGGATCCAGCCGAGCGACGTGGATCGCATAGCTTTGCACGAACCGCAGATACAGGGCGGCGGCGGCCTCGCCCCCCATCTTGTCGGACAGCTCGACATAGCGCGCGTCGTTCATGCCGATGTTCAACACCGCGCCCGGCCCACCCCAATCGGGGTCCTCGGAACTGGGCCGGACGCACAGCAGCGCCGAAGCATCGAATTGTTCCAGCACCGCCTCGATGTCGGGCACCTCGCCATCGGCGATCCGCTGGACGGCGTCGAAAGACAGCGCCACGGTGCGCGGCACTGGCAGGTTCAGCCGCACCAAGCGTTGCAGGCATTTCGCCCGCCCGCCATGCGTATTCGCGGCGATGGGCGCATCGGGTGTGACAAGCGTTGTATGTGGATTATTCTGCACTGCGGCACCTTTTGGTTTCTCCGCAGCATAAGCGCCTGCGCCGGTCGCGCAAGGGCCGAGTGGGCGCGCCGCGGCGCGCCCGTGGGCCTTAGCCTTCGATCTTCGTCAGGTCCGCGACGCTGGAACAGATCTGGCGGATCTGGCTGAGAAGGTTCAAGCGGTTGCGGCGCAGCACGGCATTGTCGGAATTGACCTGAACGTCCTCGAAGAATGCGTCGATTGGCCCGCGCAGCGCGGCCATCGCTGCCATCGCCGCCGGGAAATCCTCGGCCTCGAGTGCCGGCGCGATCTTGGCCTGCGCCTCCTCCAGCGCGGTGAACAGGGCCTTTTCGCTGTCGGTTTCAGCAAATTTCGGATCGGCCCCGAAGGAATATTCCACGCCGTCCTTTTCCTCGGCCTGGGTCAGGATGTTGTTGGCGCGTTTGAATCCCTGCACGAGATTCTCTCCATCCTCGGTCGCGATCACCACATTCAACGCGCGGGCGCGTTTAACCAGCAGGTTGATGTCATCATTACCGTCCATCGCGATACAGGCGTCGATCACGTCGTGGCGTATGCCTTCGTCACGCAGAAAGACCTTGAGCCGGTCGTGGACGAAGGTAAGCAAATCTTCCAGGATCACCGCATCTTCGCGGAAGCTGGAGTTCCGGTCATTCAGCGTGTCCCACAACGTACCGAGAATTCCACGCTCGGCAATCATCGACGCCAATGCCTCGATCCCCAGATCATGCAGTTTGTCGACCTCGACTCCCATGATCCGAGCGTATTCCGCGCGCTTTTCCTCGATGGTTTCACCGGCCGAGGTGTCACGCTTGAGAGCGTGCGGGAAGTAGGCCCAGACACAGGCCTCTTTCAAATCCAGCCTCAGATCGTTCTCTAGGATCAACCGGATCACCCCCAGCGCCGCGCGGCGCAGCGCGAACGGGTCTTTCGAGCCGGTGGGCTTTTCATTAATCGCCCAGAACCCGGTCAGCGTGTCCAGCTTGTCAGCCAGCGCCACGGTCATCGACAGCGGTGCCGCCGGAACATCATCCGACGGGCCCAGCGGCGAGTAATGCTCCTGCGCCACGGCGGCCACGGCGGCGTCTTCACCGGCGGCCTCGATGTAATAGCGGCCCATAAGCCCCTGAAGTTCGGGGAATTCATACACCATTTCAGAACTCAGATCGGCCTTGGCCAGCCGCGCGGCCTTTTCAGCCTGATCCGGGTCGGCGCCCGTCACCGGGGCCAGTTCGCGGGCCAGCGCGGCAATGCGGTCGATCCGCTGGGCCTGAGTGCCCAGCTTGTTGTGGAAGGTCACGTTCTCAAGCGCGCGGGTCCATTGCGTGATGTCTGCCTTGGCAACGCGCAGATCATTTTCCCAAAAGAATTTTGCATCGGCCAGACGGGCCGACAGCACCTTCTGGTTTCCGGCCAGAATGGTCGCGCCATTGTCGCTGGTCTCGCGGTTGGCGACGGTGATGAACCGCTCGATCCGCCCCGTCTTGGGATTGCGGACCGAGAAGAATTTCTGGTGCTCTTTCATCGAGGTCTGCAGCACCTCGGGCGGCAGGTCGAGGAATTCATCGTCGATCTGCCCCATCAGCACCACCGGCCATTCGACCAGCCCGGCCACCTCGGCCAGCAGGCCCTTGTCCTCGACCACCTCCAGACCGGCAGCAAAGGCCAGGTTCTGTGCGTCGTTCCAGATGTGCTCGGCCCGTTCCTCGGGCGACAGCACGACAAAGGCGCGCTTCAGCTTGGCGGCGTAATCCTCGAACCCGGTCACGGCAAACCGGCCGGGCGCCATGAAGCGGTGGCCCTCGGTGGTGTCGCCAGCCGTGATCCCGTCGATCTCCATCGGCACGACCTGCGCACCGCTTTCATCGCTGAGGATGCACAGGATCGAATGCAGCGGGCGCACCCAACGCAGCGAGGAACTGCCCCAGCGCATCGACTTGGGCCAGGGGAAGTTGCGGATCGTGTCGGCCAAAACCTCGGCCACGATCTCGGCCGCCGGGCGACCCGATTTCTCGATGGTGGCAAAATAGACCGCGCCCTTGGGCGTCTCGCGCTCTTCCAATTGGTCGCGGCTGATCCCCGCGCCACGTAGGAAGCCTTCGATGGCCTTGTCCGGCGCGCCAACCTTGGGGCCCTTGCGCTCCTCGCGGATGGTGGGGCTTTCGGCCAGCAGCCCCTCGACCGCCAGCGTCAGGCGGCGCGGCGTGGTCAGGGCGTGGGCGTGGGCATAGGTCAGACCGGCCTCTACCAGACCGTCGGTGATCCGTTTTTTCAGATCCTCGCCGGCGCGGGTCTGCATGCGCGCGGGGATTTCCTCGGAAAACAGTTCGATCAGCAGGTCGGGCATTTTCGATCCTTAGAAATTGACGATCGTCTGGATGACGATGGCATTGGCGATATCCACGAAGAATGCGGATACAAGGGGGAGCACGATAAAGGCAATAGGCGAAGGCCCGTATCGCTTGGTTACGGCGGTCATATTGGCAATTGCGGTCGGTGTCGCGCCCAGCGCGAAGCCGCCAAACCCCGCCGCCAGCACGGCCGCGCGGTAGTTGGCGCCCATGACTGGGAACAGAACCCAGATCACGAAAGCCACTGCAAACAACGTTTGCGCCGTCATGATCACCACGATCGACAGGCCCAAATCTGCGATGGTCCACAGCTGCAGGCTCATCAGCGACATGGCCAGAAACGCGCCCAGCGCAAACTCCGAAATCAGCGCCAGCGACGGCGTGCGCGACACAGGCGCAGCGCGCGGGGCCAGCAGCGGACGCAGGTTGCCGATCACGATGCCCATGATCAGGCACGGCACGAACAACGGCAGTTTCAAACCCGCGGCCAGGATCACCTCGGACAGAGCATAGCCCGCGATGATGGCCATGTTCAGGTACAGCAGCACCCGCATCACCGTCAGGTGGTCGATCTTCGCGGCAGCGTCTGACGGCTCGTCGGGCAAGCCGATCGTGTGTTCCTCGTCCGGGCGGTTTGGCGACAAGTCGCGCCCTTCGATCAACAGACGCGCGATGGGGCCACCGACCAGCGCGGCCAGAACAAGCCCGAGGGTCGCAACGGCCACCCCCAACTCGGTCGCGCCCTCAAGCCCGGTGGCCTGCGCGACCTCGGGCGCCCAAGCGATGGCGGTGCCGTGGCCGCCGATCAGGGCGGCCGACCCGAACAGAACGCCGGACTGCGCCGGATAGCCAAAGGCCGCCGCCCCCGCCGCGCCGATCAGGTTCTGCGCCACGATCGTCAGCAGCGTGAGGATCAGCAGCAGCACCAGAGGCTTTCCGCCTGCGATCAAGTCGGACAGCCGGGCGTTCAGGCCGATCCCGGCAAAGAACAGCACCAGCAGGAAATCCCGCGTGGTCAGGTCGAACTCCAGTTCGATCCCGAACAGCAAATACAGCGCAAGAACCACCAGTGAGGCCAGCAGGCCTCCGGTCACAGGTTCGGGAATGTTGAACCGACGCAGAACCTCGGCGCGGGCGTTGATCTCGGCGCCCATCAGGTAGACTGCAAAACCCAGTGTTGCCGTCACGAAACCTGGGATATCCAAGTTGAACCCCATCCTGCCGCTCAGCTTTCCGGGCGGGGCGGACATTCCTCGCCGACCACGGTGCCGTCATAGGCCTTTTCGCCGCAGTTGTTCAGGACGTGCCAGGCAAAGCCGCGCCCGTCCTGGGTGACCGCAACCACCCGGTCCACGCCATAGTGGATATTCTTGACGCCGATGAACGCGCGGGCCGAACCGCTTGCCAGCGCCTTTCCCAACGCCTCGGCGTCGTAGCAGTCGAACCAGCCCGGTGCCGTCAGCGGCTCGGCCTTTTCGGCGGGTTCGAACTGCTGGGCCAGTTGATCCGGTGTCAGATCCGTCGTGAAACAGGCCCGGTACCGGATCGGAGAGCTGTCGGCGTCGATGGCTTGAAACCCGTCATAGGAAATGGGCACCGTCGCGCCGCTTTGCCGGTCGGTCAGAACGACATCCCGGCCGGGGGTCGGCGTGACGGTGTAGTAGTACCAGTAGACCTGCAGGTAATACATGGCCACGCCCGCCATCACCGCGCAGATCACAATGAGAATTGCCAGCAGCTTTCCGGTCATAGATCACGCCTCCTGTTCACGCAGCGTCTTTCAAGTCGTCCGAAAATGAGACAGTGTCGGAACCTGAACCTGATATCGTAAGGCTATTTGCATGGATCTGACACTGGCCACCGGATTTTTCGGCGCGCTGTTTGCGATCATGAACCCGATCACCAACCTGCCCGTTTTCCTGACCGTGACCGAGGGCCTGGACCTGGGCGACCAGCGCAAGGTTGCGGTCAAGACCGCCGTGTACTGCCTTGTTCTCGGGGGTCTTTTCGCCATCCTCGGCAATCATATTCTGGGGCTGTTCGGGATCAGCGTCAATGATCTGCGGGTCGCTGGCGGCCTGGTGGTTCTGCTGTTCGGGCTGAACATGCTGAACGGTGGCGAAACCAGCGCGCATCACGGGACGGACAGCGAAAAACAGGCCTACCCGGCGCCCGAGACTGTCGCCTTCTATCCGCTGACCTTTCCCATTCTCGTGGGGCCCGGCACCATCACCACGGTCATCCTGTTTGCCCATCATGTCAGCAACGTTGCCGATGCCATGCTTTATGCCGGGGTGTTTTTGGGCGTGACGCTGCTGTTGCTGGTCACGTTCTGGAATGCCGCGGCCCTCGGCCGGCGCCTGTCGGACAACGCCCGCGTCATCATGAGCCGTCTGATGGGCATGATCCTGTCGGCCATCGCGGTCGGCATGATCGCGGACGGCCTGAAGACCCTGCTGCCGGGATTGGCCTGAGCGGCCCATCAGGCCTGGTACCCGGCCGCCTCGGTCTGCACGAAGGCATCGGCGCATTGCTTGGCCAGCGCCCGCACCCGCCCGATATAGGCCTGCCGTTCCGTCACCGAGATCACGCCGCGCGCGTCCAGAAGGTTGAAGATGTGGCTGGCCTTGATGCACTGGTCATAGGCGGGATGCGCCATGATGATGCGCTTGCCCGTCTTGGGGTCCGCATGCTCCTGGCTCAGGATCGCAGCGCACTCGGCCTCGGCCTCTTCGAAATGGCGCAGCAGAACCTCGGTATTGGCCACGTCGAAATTCCAGCGGGCGTATTCTTCCTCGGTCTGCTTGAAGATGTCGCCATAGGTCAGCGGGATCGGCGATTGTGGATCGTTGAAGGGCATGTCCATCACGTGATCGATGCCCAGCACATACATCGCCAGCCGTTCCAGCCCATAGGTCAATTCGCCTGAGACCGGCGCGCAGTCATGGCCGCCGACCTGCTGGAAATAGGTGAACTGGCTGACTTCCATCCCGTCACACCAGACCTCCCAGCCCAGGCCCCATGCGCCCAAGGTGGGGCTTTCCCAGTCATCCTCGACAAATCGGATGTCATGCAGGTCCATGTCGATGCCGATGGCCTGAAGGCTGCCCAGATACAGCTCCTGAAGGTCCGGCGGGCTGGGTTTGATCAGCACCTGGTACTGGTAATAATGCTGCAGGCGGTTGGGGTTTTCGCCATAGCGGCCGTCGGTCGGGCGGCGCGAGGGCTGCACATAGGCCGCAGCCCAGGGCTTGGCGCCAAGTGCGCGCAATGTGGTTGCAGGGTGGAAGGTGCCGGCGCCGACCTCCATGTCGTAGGGCTGCAGGATGGCGCAGCCCTTCGAGGCCCAGTAGTTTTGAAGCCGCAGGATGATTTCCTGAAATGAACGTGGTGCGCTTGACGGTTCGGTCATGACATTCCCTTTGGGCGCGGATGTGCCCGGTTCCGGTCGGTTTGGCCCTTCCTATGCAAGGGGCCAAAGGGCGTCAACGGGCCAATGGCCGCTGGCTGTCACTGTGCCGCCACACTGGAAATTCCCCGTGGCCGGGCCATGGCTTTCGCCCTGGTGAATCGCGTAACCTGTTCCTTGACCAAGACACCGCACCAACGGGCAGAAAATGACACGTATTCTAGTTGCATTTATTTTCACGATTTCCTTCGGTCTGCGGGCCGCGATCGCTCAGCAAGGCACCGACCCCGGCGTCTGGGTGCAGATCGAGGCGCAGCCCTCGCTGCGCGAGGCGCAGGAGCGCGCCCAGGCCTATGCCAGCGATCTACCCGACGTGAACGGGTTTCGCCTGAACAGCGGCTGGTACGCCATCGTCATCGGCCCCTATCTTCGTGCAGATGCCGAACAGGTACTGCGCGTCTATCGGGCCGAGCGTCAGATCCCGTCGGACAGTTTCATCACCTTTTCCTCCGCGCTGGGACAGCAGTTCTGGCCCATCGGCGCGAATGTCCTGAACCGGGGCGCCATCACGGCCCCCGTCCAGCCCGAACCCGAACAGCCCCAGACCAGCCTGACCCAGCAACCGTCGGACGAAACCCGCGCCCAGGCTCTGCAGTCCGAACGGCGGCTGAACGCGCAGGAGCGCAAGGACTTGCAGACCGCCCTGCAGGCCGCGGGCTTCTACAGCGCTACGATCGACGGCGCATTCGGGCAGGGCACCCGCCGGTCGATGGCCGACTGGCAGCGGTTCAACGGTTTCGAGCCCACCGGCGTTCTGACCACCGCACAGCGCAAGGTGCTGATGGATGACTACAACGCACCGCTCATCAGCGTTGGCATGCAGCGCCATGTCGATGACCGCGCCGGGATCTCGATGGACCTGCCGCTGGGTGTCGTGGCCTTTGACCGGTACGAGGCTCCATTCGCCCATTTCAACCCGACGGGCGATCTGGACGCCCGCGTTCTGTTGATCAGCCAAGAGGGCGACAACAACACCCTGCGTGCCCTCTACGAGGTGATGCAGTCGCTGGAAATCGTCCCCCTGAACGGCCCGCGCGAGATCAGTCGAAACCGCTTCTCGATCGAAGGTCGGGGCAAAGGGATCGTTTCCCATACCCAGGCCGAGTTGAAGGATGGCCGGATCAAGGGTTTCACCCTGGTCTGGCCCGAGGGGGACGAGGCCCGCCGCACCCGCGTTCTGGCCGCCATGACCACCAGCTTTGCCCGGCTCGACGCGGTGCTGGAATCGTTCGCCGGTGCAACGGCCAGCCAGAGCGTCGATCTGATGTCGGGCCTGCGCATCCGCAAGCCGCGCCTGTCACGGTCGGGCTTCTTTGCCGACCCGAGCGGGCTGGTCATGACCGTAGCCGAGGCCGTCCAGAACTGCAGCCGCATCACCCTGGATGACGATCAGGACCTAGAGTTGGCCCACAGCGACCCGGATCTTGGTGCGGCGGTGCTGCGACCGGCACGCAATCTGGCGCCGATGGCCGTGGCGGCCCTGAACGACGCACCTCTGCGGCTGCAGTCCGAAGTAGCCGTGGCCGGGTATTCCTACGAAGGCGCGCTGGGTGCCCCGACGCTGACCTTTGGCAAGGTCGCAGACATCCGCGGGCTGAACGGCGAAACCGGCGTGACCCGCCTGAACCTTGCGGCGCAACCGGGGGACGCCGGCGGGCCGGTCTTTGACGATCACGGCAATGTCGTGGGCATGTTGCTGCCCACCCGGGCCGAAGGCCGCACCCTGCCACGCGATGTCAGCCTGGCGGCCGCCGCCGACCACCTGCATGACCTTCTGTCAAAAGCAGGTGCCACGGCCCAAACCACGCAGGAAACCGGACAGGTCTCGCCGGACGAACTGAACCGTCGGGCAATCGGCATGACGGTCCTGGTGAATTGCTGGGACTGATCCGGGCCTTGTGAACCGACCAAGGGCGCCGCAGTTCCATGCGGCGCCTTTTGCGATCAACCGTTCAGGATTTCGGGCGTCACATGTATCAGCGTGGGCCGCGGCGCCTCAAAGGCCGTCCGCACCGCATTTTGCATGTCGGACAGTGACGCAGGGGCCGCTGACAAGGCACCGAATGCCTCGGCCAGTTTGCAGAAATCGGGGTTGCGCGCCACCACGGCGTTGGGGGCGATTTGGCTGCTGACCATGCTGTCCTCGATCTCTTTCAGCTTGCCGTTGTCCCACAGAATGATCGGCAGCGACAGACCCAGCTCTACTGCGACGCCCAGTTCCTGCATCGTGTAGTGAAAACCGTAATCCCCCGCGATCACGGCGGTCGGCTTGCCGCGCCGCGCCACCGCACCACCGATCGCCGCCGGCAGGGCATAGCCCAGGGTGCCGAACCCGGTCGGATGATGCCAGTGGTGGGGAAAGGCCATGTCCCAGACCTCTTTCGCGGCATAGGCGAACTGGGTCATGTCGGAATAGATCATCGTGTCGTCCGGCATCGCCGCGCGCAGGGCATCGGCCACGGGCACGATACCCGGGCGCTCGGCATCGACCTCGGCCCGCCAGCGCGCGCGCGCCTCGGCCACCTCATCGGGGCTCCAGCCGGTTGCGGGCTTGGCGGCTTCGGTGGCCGCCCACAGGGCCAGCGCAAAGCTCTCGGCATCGGCCTGCAGCTTGACCGCGGCCCGGTGGCGATCCGACAGCACCTCGGGGTCCAGATCGACCCGCACCAGCGTTGCCTTGTGGCCCAGGTCGTCGCGCCACAGATCCACCTCTCCCAACTCGGCCCCAACTGCGATCACCAGGTCGGCGGACCCGATGACCTCGGCGCTGCCCGGACGCGGCAGCATGGCGCCGAAATCCAGCGCGTATCCCGTGCCGACCAGCCCCCGCCCGGCATAGGTGGTGAAACAGGCCGCGCCCAGATTGATCAGGATCTGGCGCCACAGGTTCGACCGGGCTCCGCCTCCCAAAATGAACAAAGGCCGGCGCGCGATGTTCAGCAGCGACAGGACCGGGGCGATGTCGGGCGCCAGCGCGCGCACCCGTTGCGCGTCCTGGTTGGGAAAAGGCGCAGGATCGGCCTCGGCCTCGAGCCGGCCAATCGGCACCTGGATATGCTTGGGACGCGGACGCTGAAGCGCGAATTCCTCGAAGGCGCGCTCGATCAGGCCATAAACCGCTTGCGCGTCGTTGGCCTGGCATGACCAGTCCGCCACGCAGCCCGCAGCGGCGCGCTGATCCTTCATCTGGTGCAACTGGCCCCGCTGGGCTTGGGACTCGTCCAGGCACGAGGACAAAACAAGCATCGGCACTGAGTCCGTGTACCCCTGCCCCATCGGCGTCAGGATATTGCACAGGCCCGGCCCTGTGATCACATAGGCCACGCCCGGCTTGCCCGTGGCGCGTGCGTAACCGTCGGCCATGAACCCCGCGCCCTGTTCGTGCCGGGCCAGGACATGGGCAATACCTGCCTCTTCGATCCCGCGATACATTTCCTGATTGTGCACGCCGGGGATGCCGAAGATGACCTCGACCCCCCGATCCCTGAGCATGTGGGAAATCTGCGCGCCCAGCGGTCTTTTCATCAGCCTCTCCAGAACCTTATGGTGAACAGGACATAGACGGCCATCAACTCCAGCCGCCCGGTGAGCATGCCGAAGGTCAGCAGCCACTTGGCCGTGTCGTTCAACCCGGAAAAGTTTCCGGCCGGGCCGATCTGATCGCCCAGACCGGGGCCGACATTGGCCAACGCCGTGGCCGCGCCCGAGACGGCGGTGATGAAATCCAACCCGGTCAGGGCCAGCGCCCATGACAGCCCGCCCAGCGACAGGGCGAAGAACATGAAAAAGCTCATGACCGAGGTCAGCACGTCGCGGCTGATCGGGCGGCCGTCATATTTGGGGATGAACACCCCATGCGGTGACCGGATGCGTTGAATCTGCGACTTGATCGAGGCAAACAGCAACTGATACCGGAACACCTTGATCGAACAGGCGGTCGAGCCCGCACACCCGCCGATCAGCCCGATCATGAAGAACATCATGATCGGAAAACTGCCCCAGGCCATGTAATCGACGCTGGCATAGCCGGTTCCGGAAATAATCGAGGTGATGTTGAACAGCGACTCGCGCACCGCCTGTTCCCAATGATGCGGAAAGACCGAGGTCAGGAAAACCGCCATAACCATCACCAGCACGGCGATCGTGGCCAGGAACACGCGGATCTGACTGTCCTCCCACAAGGAAGTGGTCCGGCCGTTCACGAATTGCACATAGCGCACGAAGGGCAGCGCCGCGAGGATCATGAAAACGGATGCCGCATATTCTGCAGGCCCAGAAAAGGTGCCAAAAGACGCGTCATAGTTCGAAAATCCGCCGGTCGAAATCGTCGTCAGCGCATGTACCAGCGCGTCAAAGAAACTCATCCCCAGCCCGGCATAAACAAGGCCACAGACAAAGGTCAGAAAGACGTAGATCAGGGAAATCTGGCCCGCGATCTCCTGCGCGCGGGGCAGGATCTTCCCCATGGTCTCGAACCCTTCCGAGCGGAAAATCTGCATACCGCCGACCTTGAGCTCGGGCAGGAAGACCATGGCCACGACGATGATGCCGATCCCACCCAGCCATTGCAGGATTCCACGCCACAGCAGCAAACCGCGCGGCAGGTCGTCCAGCCCGGAAATGACCGTCGATCCGGTGGTGGTCAGGCCGGACATCGCCTCGAAATAGGCATCCACGAAGCGCAGCTCGGTCGCGCCGAAGATGAAGGGGATCGCGCCGAACACAGGCAGCGCGACCCAAACCGCCGTGGTCAGAAGAAAGGTCTGGCGGATCGTTAACCCCTCACCTACGCCGTTCGCGCAGCTCATTGCCAGAACGACCCCGGTCAGAATCGTGATGACGCCGCTTTCAAAGAAAACGGTCCATTCGCCACGGCCTTCGATGACGTCGGCAAGCATGGGCAGAGCCATGGTCGCCCCGAGAATGGCGACCAGCAATCCAATCACATATCCGACAGGGCGAAGATCCATCATGAGGCGCAGGGTTGGCGCGCCCGCCCGGAACTGTCAAGCAAGCGGAGAGAGATCAGTCCGTGGTTGTGACCTTTGGCTCCGGCATCGCCGGCGGCTTGGACGGCGCCCGGGTCCGGCGCGGCGCAGGATTGGCGGTCGCGGCAACCGGCTTGGTCGGGGCGGCGACCTCTGCCGGCGCGGGCACCTTGTTCGGCTGAACGTTCGATGCCGGTTTCGCGGTAACCTTTTGAGGCCGAGCCGGTTCCGAGACCGCACTTTTGGGCGCTGCGTTCCGCTCGGAAACCTTGGCCCCGGCGTCGGTTTTCGGCGCGATGGCGGGAGTCGTGGCTTTTGAAGCAGCGGCTTTCGGCGTCGCTACCACCGATGGCTTGGCCGCCTTTCGCGCGGGTGCCGGCTTCGCGGCGGGCTTCGCCTGCGCTGCGGTGGCTTTAGCTGCCAGCTTGGGCTTGGCTACTTTGGCGGCAGACTTGGGACTAGCTGCGGGTTTCGCTTTGCGAACAGGCTTAGGGGCAGGGCGTTTGGCCGGTGCGGCCGCGGTCGCCTTCGTCCCTGCACTTGGCACGCCAAACGGCGCCAAGGGCAGTTCGAATGCCGAACGAGCTACGATTTCCATAAGTTTCAACTGGCTGGCAACGGCATGGCCCGCTAGGCGCATGGCAGCGGCTTGAAGCTCAAGCTGATGGGCAATCGGATTCATTACATGTCTCTCCTGTAAATGCGAAGCAGCCGGAAACCTGAGGGGCAAAACCCTTGCCACACCGAACCATCGGGCTAACTGACGCGGGGTGCAGTCCAAGGCGATGCACGTCTCGGCTTCCTTTCGGGATGGCACACCCACCCGTGCGGATGCGCCGATGCTGCATTCACAAGAATCGTATCGCATAAATGCCGCATGCGCAGCAAAATTTGCTGCGATGCGGCGAAAAAGCGCTGAACCGACAGATCCTGCGCATTTTTTCAGCAGCTTGCGCCGATCATCCCACGTGGAACAGTGTCGAGAACAGGCGCGGGTCCAGGCTGGATGCGGCGAAAGTCGGCCCTTCGGTCAGGATCGAGACCGCATCATGGCTGTGCAGGCTTTCCTGGTGGCTGGCGATCACGCGGAAGTCACCGATATGGTGATCGGCCAGAAGCTCAGCGCAAAACAAACGCGCGGCATCTTCGACGAAAATCGGATTGGCGGCATTCAGTTCGGCAAAGGCCTGTTCATCCTCGCGCTTGACCATCACCTGGGTTTCGGTGGGCACGGCCCGGCGGCACAAGGCGATCAGGTCCTCGAACCAAAGGCAATCGGCGTCACTGTCGACCACGACCGAGATCCGCGCCACCGACCGTTGCGAATGCGGCGTTGCCAACTGCCCCCGCACCGATCGGGCGTGTTCGCTGAGTTCCAGCGAACACGGGCATGTCGAAGAATAGACATAGTCCAGATGCATGATCTTTTGACGGACCCCGCCCTGTTCAACCAATTCCAGCGCGATGTCATAATATTGATATCCCTCCAGCCCCGACCGCAGGCTCTTGACCCGTTCGGGGTAGGAAAAGCGCATCTGCAGCCGCGCGTCGAAGCTGTCGAGATCGGTCAGGTAATCGCTCAGCGCGGCCTCCATCACCTCGAAACTGAACGTACGCTCGGCATGTTTGTAGAAGGACCGCATGATCCGGGACATGTTGATGCCCTTTTTGTCGGCCTCGAGGCTGACGGTGCCGGTGACCGAGGTCTCCAGCGTCAGGTCAGGGCCGTTCTTGCTGTGGAACCGGATCGGCAGGCGGAAATTCGAGATGCCCACATGCTGGATCTGCTGTTGGGCACCACGGATCAGGCTGGACGGACCGTTCTGAAGGTCGGGCAAGGCAGATTTGTAGGCGTCGTCGACCTTAAAGTCGTCGGGATATTCACGCGACATCGCAGGGTAGTTTTCCGGCATCAACCCAGGCACCAGGCGCGCCACCGCCGGATCAAGCTGGCTAATCTCGGCCGAGCTTGCGCCTTTTGCCCATTTCCGCAGGACCTTGAGAGCCTCGGCGGCCGCGTCCCGATCAGGTTTCTCGTCAATGTCGCGCGAATGAATGTTCATCGGCTGCATATCCTCAGTGTGTCGTCAGGTCATCTGTGACCACGGCGAAAGCCTCAGTCTAACCCAATACGGTTGAGATAGCAGCCCGGATTGAAAAAACCATCTTAAAACCGCCGCTTCCGAACGGATTGCGCCCTTGTCCCGATCTGCCTTTCGCCGATGCCGATGTGTTCACCCGCCCAATTGCGCCATTAGTCCGCAGTAGCCGACAATGCCTGTCGTATATCCGCCAGCAGATCGTCGGCATCCTCGAGCCCTACGGAAAAGCGGATCAAACCGGGCGTGATGCCCAATTCGTCTTTCTGGGCTTCGCTCAGCCGCTGGTGCGTGGTCGTCGCTGGATGGGTAGCGATGGACTTGGCGTCGCCCAGATTGTTCGAGATCACCGGGATCGTCAGCGCGTTCAGGAACCGGAAAGCCGCGTCCTTGCCCCCTTTGATGTCCAGCGACAGAACCGTACCGCCCTTACCCCCCAGCTGGCTCTGCACCAGAGCGTTTTGGGCATGAGATTTCAGACCCGGATACATGATCCGATCCAGCGACGGATGGCCTTCCAGCGCCTCGGCCAGCTTCTGCGCCGTCTCGGCCTGCGCATTGACCCGCAGCGCCAACGTTTCCAGCCCCTTGAGCATGATCCACGCGTTGAAGGGGCTCAGCGCGCCGCCGGTATGCTTCAGGTAGGGCTCCACCGTGCCGCGGATGAACTCGCGACTGCCGAGGATCACCCCGCCCAGCGCACGCCCCTGCCCGTCGATATGCTTGGTCGCCGAATAGACCACCACATCGGCACCCTGCTCGATCGCCTTGGAAAAGACCGGGGTCGAGAACACGTTGTCCACGATCACCGTGGCCCCGACCGCGTGGGCCAGCCCGGCCACGGCCTGAATGTCGATGACCTCGAGCGTCGGATTGGACATGGATTCAAAGAACACCGCCTTGGTGTCGGGCCGGATCGCCGCCTTCCACTGGTCCAGATTGGTGCCATCGACGAAAGTCACCTCGACCCCGTACCGTCCAAGGATGTTTTCCAGGATATACAGGCACGACCCGAACAGCGCCTTGGCCGAAACCACATGATCCCCGGCCTTGAGCATCGAGGTCAGCGCCCCGTTCACCGCCGCCATGCCCGAGGCGGTGGCGAAGGCGTCTTCGGCCCCTTCCAGCGCAGCGATGCGCTGCTCGAACATCGAGACGGTCGGGTTGCCATAACGGGCATAGATGAACTCATCAGGCCCGGATTCGATGAACCGCGCCTCGGCCTGTTCGGCGGTGTCATAGACGAAGCCCTGTGTCAGGAAGATCGCTTCGCTCACCTCTTTGTATTGACTGCGGCGGATTCCACCATGCACGGCCTTGGTGCGCTTGCTCCAGCTGTCGCTCATCTCGTCCCTTTCCGCCCCGGAACCCGAGGGCAAAAAAAAACCCAATCGCGGTCAAGCGAAAGGGGGCTTTCATCCTGACCTTTTAGCGGTGTTGTTTAGCGTGGCCCGCAATCCGGTAACAAATCGCCACGTGGTTCCTGCGCTGCCCATACGCCGCGCATCCCGTTGCGTCAAGCCTGAACGGGTGCGCGGCCTGCCCCTTGCCGTTTGCCGCAAATGCCTCATGATCACCTTCCGAGACACGGAGGACACATGGCGGACCCGATCGAGCTTTACTACTGGCCCACGCCGAATGGCTGGAAAATCTCCATCGCGCTCGAGGAGATGGGTCTGCCCTACACCGTCAACCTAATCGACATCGGCAAGGGCGACCAGTACGACCCCGAGTTCCTCAAGATTGCCCCGAACAACAAGATGCCCGCCATCGTCGACCCCGACGGCCCAGACGGCGCACCGATCTCGGTTTTCGAAAGCGGCGCGATCCTGATGTATCTGGCGCGCAAGACCGGGCGGTTCTATGGGCAGACCGAGCGCCAGCGGATTGCGGTTGAGGAATGGCTGATGTGGCAGATGGGCGGCGTCGGCCCGATGGCGGGTCAGGCGCATCATTTCCTGAAATACGCCCCATATTTCGACCCGCCGCAGGACATCCCCTATGCCAAGGATCGCTACCGCACCGAGGTCGCCCGTCTTTATGGCGTGCTGGACCGGCGGCTGGCGGAGAATGAATACGTCGCCGGAGACTTCTACTCCATCGCCGACATGGCGATCTGGCCCTGGGCCAGCCTTTGGGAGGGCCAGCAGCAGACGCTGGAAGACAAACCGCACATGGCCCGCTGGCTCAAGGTCATGGCCGCCCGTCCGGGCGTGCAGGCCGGACGGGCGTTGTTCGCGGAGCTCAGGGGGGACCACCGGAGCAAAGAGGCCCAGGGGGCCTTGTTCAAGAGGTGATACCCGTATCCAGGAATCTGCGCAGTAGTAAGATCACGAAAGACAGGAAGAGAGCTATTGACTTGAAAAACAAAAAATGAAGGCTCTGGACTGAGATTTCAGCATCAGGAGTTTTCAGGTCGAAGATGACACCAAGGTCTCTAGTTATTGTTTTTTCCACCCTGTTCTTGCTTTCACCAGCCGCTTTCGCCGACAATGTTGACTTTTACAAGTTCAAGCCCAAACCGGAAAACCTGCCGAAATCCTACAAGCGTCTGCGCGGGGTTGAGGGGATCGACGCGAAGCATGTTCACGCTTTTTCGATTTATGGCGGAAAATGCAAATCCGGCAAGCTGCCAGACAACAGCGGGAAAAGCGACTGCGACTACGGCTCGGTCCGAAGCGAGTTGCGCGAGCAAAAAAGAGGCAAGTCATTCTTTAGCGCCTTTCCACAGCCCAGCCCGGTTTGGTACGGTTTTGATCTCTTGATCCCCAACAACTATCCGACGAAGGGTCAGCAGGTTCCAGCGTTTAACATCTTTGCACAGTAGAAGGCCGAGAGCTGCCCCCACATGGCCATCAGCCACTGGACCCGCCCAAATCACGAAAATGCCCTTTTTCTTTTTCTATCCAAGCATGTTGGCCCTTGGGAAAATCATGACTGCGAAGCGGTCGCAGTGAAGAAGATCACCAACATGCCCGAGACCAAGGGCAGGTGGACACGCTTTGAGATCTTCGTGAACTGGAGCAGCGGGCGAGATGGAAAGGTGGAAGTCTACGTCAATGGGACCAAGAAACTGACGTATCATGGCCCCAACCTGGATCCGAACAACATCACTGAAACCGGTAAACGGTCCAACAAAAATTACTTTAGCTTTGGCAACTATCTGAGCAGAAGCAAAGGAATTGACAAAATCCGCCCGGGAACGATCTATTTCGCCAATGTTCATCGGGCAAAGAGCCGTGAAGCCCTTTTTGATTGACGATCTGCGACAGGTGAACTGTCAGGACTGGCCTGGTGTCCAAGGCCCGCTGTATCCGGCCCGCCACCCGCAGAGACCGCTCCGAGATCACCTCTCCGCCGGTTGCACGGCTCGCTGATACAGATGCCAAGTGGTGTGGCCAAGGATCGGCAGGGTAAAGATCAGGCCCAGAAAGGCCGGAACCAGCGACAGCAGCATGGTGACCGCGATGATCGCCGCCCAGCTCAGCATGACCACCGGGTTTTCCCGGACGACCCGAACGGATGTGATCATCGCGGTGATGAAATCGACCTCGCGGTCAAGCAGCAGGGGCATGGCGACGACGGTCACCGAGAACAGCACCGCCGACAGAAAAGCGCCGACACAGGTGCCGATCGCAAGAAAGATCCAGCCCTCGGGCGTAAAGAACACGGTATTAAGGAACCCTTCGAGATCCGAGAAGGATGAATGTTGCAGGACGATCACCATCACGGTCCGGAACTGATAGAACCACACCCAAGAAATGAACAGGGTGACAAAGGCCATCCAACCCATTTCGCGTTTGCGCTGATTGGCCATGACCGTGAGAATATCACGCCAGCCAAAGTCTTCGCCCTTCTGCATCCGGCGCGACATTTCATACAGCCCGGCGGCGGCAAAGGGCGCGACCAGCGGAAAGCCGACGGCGGCGGGAATGACCATCCAGACCGCGCCCAGCCAGACCAGGGCCCAAACGAACAGTATCCCGAACAGCGCGTAGAATAGGCCGAAAAAGCCGCTCATGACCGGGCGCGCCAGAAAGTCGGAAAACCCCGCTTTTAGCGACTCGGCAATATCATCCGCTGTAACCTTGTTGACCTTGGGCGCAGTCCCCTGCTGCGGCGCCGGGTTGCCCGGCGTGGACCCTTCGGCTTTGGATGCCATGACAAACTCCTCCGCGGGAAAGTTTGCATCAGGTCAGGCATCAGGGCAAGCCGGCCTGCCCATCCCCCCGCACCAGCAGATCCAGCATCCCCGAGATGTCCTCGATCTCTTCCGCGATCACATGGGTCACCGAATGGGCCCGCTGCATCCGTCCGGTGACGCGCAAGAGCCGTCCCGAGATCACCGCCCGGCGGAACCGTTCGTAGATCTTGCGCCAGACGATTACGTTCACGATGCCGGTCTCGTCCTCGAGCGTGACAAAGATTACCCCCTTGGCCGTCCCCGGCCTCTGCCGCAGGATCACCAGCCCCGCGACCATCACCCGCGCGCCCTCGGGCGGCTCCTGCAGCCGGTTGGCGGGCAGGCAGGCGGGCGGGCGCGGCCAGTCCTGGCCTGAAACCGTGGGGGATGCCGGGGTTGCGATCATAGGAACAAAAATAGAACATACGCTACGAATGTCCAGACGCGCCACGACGAGTCGCAAATGAGGGTGGAAACGCCTAGATGGCTTGATTAGGAAGATGCGAAACATCGCAAGAGGAAGACGCGAGCAATGGCAAAAATCACCTACATCGAGCACGGTGGCACCGAGCACACCGTCGAAGTCGCCAACGGCCTGACCGTGATGGAAGGCGCCCGCGACAACAACATCCCCGGCATCGAAGCCGATTGCGGCGGGGCCTGCGCCTGCTCGACCTGCCATGTCTATGTCCACCCCGACTGGGTCGAGAAACTGCCCGCCAAGGACGACATGGAAGAGGACATGCTGGATTTCGCCTACGAGCCCGACCCGGCCCGTTCGCGCCTGACCTGCCAGATCAAGGTGACGGACGAACTGGACGGGCTGATCGTGCAGATGCCGGAAAAGCAGATCTGATGCGACGGCGCATGTCCCGCTCGTCTGGCGGCATGCGTTGCGGCTTCAAAGCGCCGCGTCTGGCGGTGCGCTTTTGGCCATGCCGCGTGCGCGGCGCGCTGATGGCTGCATGCCTGTGGCTGGCGGGTCCTGCCTTGGCCGCCGAAACCATAGCGACCGCCCACTACACCGACCCGACCACCCGCTATCCACACGGCGTTCTGGGTGACCGGATCGAATGGGGGACGCTTGAACTCAGGCTTTCGGACGGCGTGCACCGCACCTTCACCCTGCCCGATCATCTCGTCTTCGAAGACCTCGCGCCCCGGGTGGTCGACGTCACGGGCGACGGTCTTCCGGAAGTCATTACGGTGGAGAGTGACGCGCAGCACGGCGCGCGCCTTGCCATCTACGGCCCGCACGGCCGCATGGCGGCGACACCGCATATCGGCACCCGTTTCCGCTGGCTGGCCCCGGTCAGCGCAGCTGACCTCGACGGCGACGGACATGTCGAAATCGCCTATGTCGATCGCCCCCACTTGGCCAAAATCCTACGCATCTGGCGCTTTGCCGACGGCCAACTGACGGAAATCGCCGCGCTCCGCGGCCTGACCAACCACCGGATCGGCGAGGATTTCATCTCGGGCGGCCTTCGCACCTGCAACGAACGGCCCGAGCTGATCGTCGCCAGCGCCGACTGGCGACGGATCATCGCCGTCCACCACGAAGACGGCTGGCGCACCAGAGACCTCGGCCCGCTGACCGACGACAAAGCCCTCGCGCGCGCGCTCACTTGCTGACCGCACGCTTCGTCTGGCCTCAAATATCCTGGGGGTGAGGCCGCAGGCCGAGGGGGCAAAGCCCCCTTTCCCTGCAGGCCCTCAAACGGTCAAAGCGCCCGCCACCCGATATCGCGCCGATAGAAGCCGCCCGGCCAATCGATGGCCTCGACCATCGCATAAGCGTTGTCACGCGCCTCATGCAATGTTGCTCCACGCGCCGTCACGTTCAAAACCCGGCCCCCTGAGGCCACAATCTGTCCGTCCTGCGCCTTGGTACCCGCATGAAAAACCATATGGCTGCTGTCCTCGGGCAAGTCATCCAGCCCGTTGACCACACTGCCTTTTTCATATTCCCCAGGATAGCCCTGCGCGGCCATCACCACGGTCAAGGCGTGATCGTCGGCCCAGTTGACCCGCGCCTCGTCCAGCCGTCCCTCGGCCGCCGCATGCATCAGGTCCAGCGCCTGCGCCCCCAGACGCATCATCAGAACCTGACATTCCGGGTCGCCGAAGCGCACGTTGTACTCCACCAGCCTCGGTTGCCCGTCCTTGATCATCAGACCGGCATACAGCACGCCCTGAAACGGCGTGCCGCGCCGGGCCATCTCGGCCATCGTCGGGCGCACGATCTGTTCCATCGCACGCTCCTCGACCTCGGGGCTCAGAACCGGTGCCGGAGAATAGGCTCCCATGCCGCCGGTGTTCAGGCCGGTATCGCCCTCGCCCACGCGCTTGTGGTCCTGCGCGGTGCCGACCGACAGGATGTTCGCGCCGTCGCACAGCACGAACAGCGAGGCCTCTTCGCCGTCCATGAACTCCTCGATCACCACCTCGGCCCCGGCCCCGCCGAACGCGCCGCCGAACATGTCGTCCACAGCCTCCAGCGCAGTCGCCTCGTCCATCGCCACAATCACGCCCTTGCCCGCGGCCAGACCATCGGCCTTGACGACGATCGGCGCGCCCTGCTGGCGGATATAGGCCTTGGCCGGCTCGGCCTCGGTGAACCGGGCATAGGCGGCGGTGGGCGCACCGGCCGCATCACAGATTTCCTTGGTAAAGCTTTTTGAGGCCTCCAGCCGCGCCGCCTCGGCCGAGGGGCCGAACACCAGAATGCCCGCCTCGCGCAGCCGGTCGGCAACCCCGGCGGCCAAGGGCGCCTCGGGGCCGACAATCACGAAATCGATGGCGTTTTCCTCGGCGAAACTGACCACCGCGCCGCCATTCTCGATATCTAGTGCCGCACAATCGGCGATCTGCGCGATCCCGGCATTGCCCGGCGCCACGATCAGGCGGTCGCATTTGGGGTTCTGCATCACCGCCCAGGCCAGACTGTGTTCGCGCCCGCCGCTGCCGAGAATGAGGATGTTCATGAAAGTCTCCGATCTGCTTGGCCTTGCCTGCGCGGCGTTCTAAGCTGCGCGGGCAATCGAAACAAGGCGCTGAAATGTCCGACCTGCTTGACGATCCGATTCCCGGCCAGAATACCCCCGAATACACCGTCTCGGAGATCTCCGGCGAGGTAAAGCGCACGCTCGAAGGCACTTTCGGGCGAATCCGCGTGCGCGGCGAGGTCGGGCGCGTATTCAAGGCGCGCTCGGGGCACCTGTATTACGACGTCAAGGATGACCGCAACGTGCTGGCCTGCACCACGTGGAAAGGCCAGATCTCCGGCCTAGCGGTGATCCCCGAGGAAGGGCTCGAGGTCGTGGTCACGGGCCGCCTCACTGCATTCGGCGCGCAGTCGAAATACAACATGAACGTCGACGAGGTCGTCGTGGCCGGTCAGGGCGCGCTGATGGCCTTGCTGGAAAAGCGCAAGAAACAGCTGGAATCCGAAGGGCTGTTCGCGCCCGAGCGCAAGAAACCCCTGCCCTTCCTGCCACAGATCATCGGCGTCGTCACCTCGCCCTCGGGCGCGGTGATCCGCGACATCCTGCACCGCCTACGTGACCGTTTCCCGCGCAAGGTGCTGATCTGGCCCGTGGCCGTGCAGGGCGCCAACTGCGCGCCCGAGGTCGCCAACGCCATCCAGGGCTTCAACCGCCTGACGCCCGGTGGCGCGCTGCCGCGGCCCGACCTGATCATCGTCGCCCGTGGCGGCGGCTCGATCGAGGATCTGTGGGGTTTCAACGAAGAAATCGTGGCCCGTGCCGCCGCCGCGTCCGAGATCCCGTTGATCTCGGCCGTTGGGCACGAAACCGACACCACGCTAATCGACTATGTCTCGGACCGCCGCGCGCCCACGCCCACAGCCGCCGCCGAACTGGCCGTGCCCGTGCGGATGGAACTGCTGGCCTGGACCGGCGAACAGGGCGCCCGCCTATCCCGCGCGGCCACCGACGCCGTGCAGCGCCGCGCCCAACGCCTGCGCGATCTGTCGCGCGCACTGCCGCGCCCCGAAACTCTGCTGGATGGTCCGCGCCAACGGCTGGACCTGATTGCCGATCGTCTGGCTCCAGCGTTGCAACGCGGCGTGCAGAACCGCCGCCTGCAAGTGGTGGAACTGTCGGGGCACCTGCGCCCGTCAACGCTGCGCAGCCTCGTGGCCGCGCGGCGGGACACGCTGCGCAACCTGTCCTCGCGCCTGTCGATCCGCCCGATCCAGCGCGAAATCCAGCAGCAGCGCGACCGGGTCAACCAGCTGGCCCAGCGCATGACGGCCGCGCAGACTCTGCGGATGGACCGGCTTCGCCAACAACTGGATGCGACCGACCGACTTAGGGAAACTCTCAGCTACAAGGCCACACTTCAACGCGGCTATGCCGTGGTGCATGCCGAAAGCGGCGTGGTCACCACAAAGGCAATGGCCAGCAAGCACGCCACTCTGACTATTGAGTTCGCGGATGGAAAGTTGAAGGCAGCACCGCTGTCCGGAACGGCCTCAGCCGCGAAGAAACCATCCAAGCCACCTGCCCCGGATCAAGGGTCGCTGTTCTAGAAACCCGAGCGATCAAACCCCGACATCCGGGCCATAACAGATCATCTCTTCGTCGATGTCGCCCGCTTCATACAACTCGGTTGCCTCGGGGTCGCCTTCGAACTGAGCGACCAGCCCGCCCCCCGATTGCCTAAAGACCCAGCATTGCGGGTCCGGGCGATCTTCGTAGACAAAACAGATCTGGCCGTCCTGTTCATACCAGACGCCCTGCTTGCAGTCGCCATCCAGAAAGGACCAGATCACCCGCCGGTCCGGCAGGTACCGCTCGACCCCGTAGGCAACGCCGTCGAACCCGTAAAACAGGGTCTTGCCCCGGGTGTAGGCATCGAATTCGGCGCCCGACAAGGGCTGGGCCACCACCGATGGGGCCAGCACGGAAAACAGAATCGCCGCTCGCGTGAACATGGGGGTATCTTGGCAGATGCCGCCGCCCTGTGCCATCGCCCGTTTGGCCGCCGCATGCCATGCCCCCACGTTACGGGTTGAGGATTTGCCCCGCTTGCGGCGAAACTTTCCGGCGCAGGCGGAAACCGGAGGCCAAAGATGACCATTCTCGTACTCGCAGCGCTGGCCTGTGCCCTGGCCTACCTGGCCTTGACGGCTCGTCCGGCCAGTCTGCTGCGCACGGCGCTGAAAACCGCCAGCGTCGCCCTGCTGGCCGTCGAGGCCGCAGTGCAGTCCGGCCCTCTGCTTCTGGTCCTCGCGCTTTCTCTCTGCGCCTTTGGAGACGCGCTTCTGTCGCACGAGACAGAAGGCGCATTCATGGCCGGCATCGGGGCGTTCGCCGCCGGGCATCTGGTTTACATCGCTCTGTTCTTGACCCATCCGGCAAGCGACACCGCGCTGATCTTGGACAAACCCGGATACGCCTGGACGCTGGTCGTTCTGGGAATCGTGATGGCCACGCTGCTAGCCACTCGGGCCGGGGATCTGCGCGGACCGGTCCTTGCCTATATCCCGATCATTCTGGGCATGGGCATCACTGTTCTGACCCTGCCCGAGGCCGGGGCGCTGCGCTGGGCTTTGCCAGCCGCGATGGCCTTCATCGCCTCGGACCTGATCCTGGCAACCGAAAGGTTCCTGCTGCCGCCTGGCCACCCGGCCCTGCGGCTGACGCCCTATCTTGTTTGGCCGCTCTACTGGGGCGCACAGTTCGGCTTTTTCCTGGCCTTCACCTGACCCTTTGCAACTGCCGCCATTCCGCATTAGGTGAAGGGAACACCTGCGGAGACCACTATGGCGTTTTTTACCAAGCTCAAGGACCGGTTGTTCAAATCCTCGTCCCGCCTCGAACAGGGGCTTGAGGCAATCGTCGAGGACGGCGGCGAAGAAACCACCGCCCCCGATCCGATGATCCCCCAGCCCGAGCCCGAGCCGCAACCCGTCCCGGAAATCCCCGAACCCGCACCCACACCGCAGCCGGTCGAGACACCGTCGCCCGAGCCGGTCGATCCGACGCCCGCCCCGCCTCCGCCGGAATTGCCGGAACAGCCCCAGTCCAAGGGCCTGATCGGGCGTCTCTTCGGTCGCGGCGATGCCGGGCCGGTGGTCCGCCGCACGCTGGACGACGACATGCTCGAACAGCTCGAGGAACTGCTGATCGCCTCGGACATGGGCGTCGACACCGCCCTGCGCGTCACCGCCAACATGGCCGAGGGGCGCTATGGCAAGAAACTCTCGACGCAGGAAATCAAGCAACTGCTGGCGCAGGAAATCGCCCGCGTGATGGAGCCGGTCGCCAAACCGATGCCGATCTACCCCAAGCGCCCGCAGGTGGTGCTGGTGGTGGGCGTCAACGGGTCTGGCAAGACCACGACGATCGGAAAGCTGGCCAGCCAGTTCAAGGCCGCCGGCAAAAAGGTGGTCATCGCCGCCGGCGACACCTTCCGCGCCGCCGCCGTGGAACAGCTGCAGGTCTGGGGCGATCGCGCCGGTGTACCGGTCCTGACCGCGCCCGAAGGCTCCGACCCCGCCTCGCTCGCCTTCGACGCCCTGACCAAGGCGCAGGCAGACGGCGCCGACCTGCTGATGATCGACACAGCCGGCCGCCTGCAGAACCGCGCCGATCTGATGGAGGAACTGGCCAAGATCGTCCGCGTCATCCGCAAGATCGACGAAACCGCCCCGCACAACACGCTCCTGGTGCTCGACGCCACCACCGGCCAGAACGCGCTCAGCCAGGTGGAAACCTTCCGCAAGCTGGCCGATGTCTCGGGCCTGGTGATGACCAAGCTCGACGGCACCGCCAAGGGCGGCGTGTTGGTAGCGCTGGCCGACAAGTTCGGCCTGCCGATCCACGCCATCGGCGTCGGCGAACAGATCGACGATCTGGCCCCCTTCGACCCCGAGGAATTCGCCGCCGCCCTGACCGGACTCGCCCCCAACTGACCTTCATCTGGCCCCAAATATCCTCGGGGGTCTGGGGGTGGAAAACCCCCAGCCTCTCCACCAGCGAAAGACCCGCAGCGTGAGCGACTGGCTGATCTCCCTCGAAGGCACCGAGGCCGGACACAGGCTGGCCCTTGGCCTCGCCCTTATGGCGGCCTTCCTACACGCGGTTTTCGGCGCGCTGCAGAAGGGTCGGCATGACCCCTGGCTGTCGCGCGGGGCGATCGACGCCTGCTATTGCCTGATGGCCGCGCCTTTTGCGTTCTTCGTCGTGCCCTGGCCCGAACCTTTCATGTGGCCGATATTTGCCGTGGTGTGGCTGATCCATGTCGCCTACAAGACGCTGCAGGCGATGGCCTATACCAAGGGGTCCTACACCGTGGTCTACCCGGTGGTGCGCGGCACCGGCCCGCTGTTCACCGTCATCGGTGCCTATCTGCTGTTCAACGAAACCTTCTCGCCCACCCAATGGCTGGGCGTTGCCGTGCTGCTGACCGGTATCTTTGGATTGGCTGCCTACAATTTCCGCTTTCTGGAAACCAACCGCGAGACTTTGGGCATCGCATTGGCCCTTGCGGTTGCAACCGGCCTCTTCGTGGCGCTCTACACCACCTATGACGCCTACGGCATCCGCGCCACGGCTGATCCGTTCACCTTTCTGGCCTGGTTCTTCATGATCGACGGGGCGACAATGCCGATCTACGCCTTCCTGCGCTGGCGGGCGATGATTCACCGCCCGGCGATCGGGCCGTTGATGCTGCGGGGGCTTGCAGGCGGGCTGATCGCCCCCATGTCTTTCGGAGCAATCATGCTGGCCACCCGGCTGGACAAGGTCGGCGAAGCCGCGGTGCTGCGCGAAACCTCGACCGTCTTTGCCGCGCTGATCGGCTGGCTGGCCCTGAAAGAGACCGTGGGGCCTCGGCGCATAATCCTGATGGCATTGATTGCATTGGGCGCGGTAATAGTTGAAATGGGCGGGTGAACAGCAGGACGACAGGCATGGCAGACAAGAAAGAGATCAATCCGTTTCTGAAACAGGTGCTGGAACTGGGACCACCGCTGGCCTTCTTCTTCATCTACCTGCGCCTGCGCGACGACAGCTTTCTGATCGGCGGCACGGAGTATTCCGGCTTCATCGTGGCCACCATCATCTTCGTTCCGCTGATGTTGGGGGCGATGGGTATCCTGTGGTACCTAACCGGCAAACTCAGCCGGATGCAGATCTTCACCGCCATCATGGTCATCTTTTTCGGCGGCCTGACCGCCTGGTTCAACGACGAGCGGTTCTTCAAGATGAAAACCACGTTGGTCTACGGATTCTTCTCGCTGACGCTGGGCATCGGTCTGCTGCAAGGGAAATCCTACCTCGCCTATGTGCTGGACGAGATGCTGCCCATGCGCCACGAGGGCTGGATGATCCTGACCCGCCGCCTGTGCGCCTGTTTCGCCGTTCTAGCGGTGGCAAATGAACTGGTCTGGCGCACACTGTCCACCGATCTGTGGGTCAAGATCGAAACCTTTGGCTTCCCGATCGCCTTGATGGGGTTCCTGATGCTGCAATTCAGCATCCTGCAAAGCTACATGGACGACCCGGACCAGAACTAAGACACCGACCGGCGGGCCCAACATCGGTGGAAAACCTCACAAAATCCTTGGCTTGACGCGCAAGCTGTGGAAAGCTGACACACCACCACCCACCAAGTTCTCGGCCGAGGCCTCGTGTCGTCCATGACAGCATTTCCCAACAGCGGGTTTCTTTCCGAAGCGTCCGAACGGTTGCGCGTCATGCTGTCCAGCCTGGCAACCCCCGTATTCCTGTCGCAGGGAGAGGTTCTGTTTGAACAGGGCGACGAGGGCGATGCGCTCTATGCACTGATGGAAGGCATGCTCGAGGTTTCCTTCCTGGCCATGAGCGGGCGCAAGCTGGCGCTCAGCCTGATGCGGCCGGGCGAGGTGTTTGGCGAGATTGCCCTGTTCGACAGCGGCCCCCGCACCGCCACCATCACGGCGGCCGAGCCGTCGCGGGTGCTGCGCGTGCGCCGCAATGACGTGATGAACCAGATCCGTGCACACCCGGACCTTGCGGTGGATATGATCCGGCTGGCCGGGCTGCGAATGCGCTGGATGGGGGTACAGTTGAATGAGCAGGTCTTCCTGCCCATGCCCGTGCGCCTTGCGCGCAAGCTGTTGCACCTTGCAAACCAGCAAGAGGTACCCAGCGCCCGAATTGCCCTGTCGCAGAGCGAACTGGCCGAATTCGTCGGTGCCACACGCGAGGCCGTGTCCAAGACCATCGCCACCTGGAAACGCAGCAAAGTGGTCGAAGCAACGCGCGGGGGGGTACAAATTCATGATTTCGATGCCCTGCGCCAGCTTGCGGAATCCGATCTGATCTGAGGTTTCGGAAAACCACGGCCGATGTGATCCGCTTCACATACAGGGCACGGACAATACATTACACCGATAGACGTTACCGTAGGGGGCCAGCGTATCATCCCCGATATCTGTCCACTGGCCTCTCCCTGCACCAGAGCCATGTGCCTCCCCGGCATGTGGCTCTTTTGCGTTCAGGACCGAAATTAAAATGGCCGGAGCGTGAAGCCCCGGCCATACCGTCCATTCTTGGAGCGCCTACTCCTCGAGGCTCAGCGCCACGAACCGTGGGTCGCCGCCGCGCCGCACCAGCAGCAACAGCGACTTGCGCCCGGCCTCGCGGGCCTCGTCCATGCGGGCCTCGAACTCGGCAATGGTGCTGACCTTCTGCTGGCCCGCCTCGGTGATGATGTCACCGGCCCGCAGGCCCTTATCAAAGGCCTCGGACGCCTCGTCGACATCCATGACCACAAGGCCCTCGCCACCCGCATCCAGCCCCAGATCCTCGCGCAGCGCATCCGTAAGCGGTGCGATCGTCAGGCCCAGAACAGTGGCGTCCTCCTCGACCGGCGCCTGAGAATCTTCGCCGACGCCCTGTTCGGCCCGCTCGGCGTCTTCGCGGCGGCCCAGCGTGACCACCACGGTCTTGGTCGCCCCGTCGCGCATCACCACGACGCGCACCGCCTTGCCGACCGGGGTTTCCCCGACCTGGCGCACCAATGCGCGCGTATCCTGCACTTCGACCCCGTCAAAGCTCAGGATCACGTCGCCCGGTAGCAGGCCCGCCTCTTTCGCGGGGCCGTCCGGCACATCGCTGATCAGCGCCCCGCCGGGCTTGTCCAGCCCCATCGCCTCGGCCATGTCCTCGGTCACGTCCTGGATGCGCACACCCAGCCAACCGCGACGGGTTTCGCCGAACTCGCGCAGTTGGTCGACCACCTTGACCACGACGTTCGATGCCATCGAAAAACCGATGCCAATCGAGCCGCCATTGGGCGACAGGATCGCGGTGTTCACGCCGATCACCTGACCGTCCATGTTGAACAGCGGCCCGCCCGAGTTGCCTCGGTTGATCGCCGCATCGGTCTGGATGTAGTCGTCATAGCTGCCGCTGAGTTCACGGTTGCGCGCTGACACGATACCGGCCGAGACCGAAAATCCCTGCCCCAGCGGGTTTCCCATCGCGATGACCCAATCGCCGACACGTGCCGTATCGCTGTCACCGAAGGTGACGTACTTCAGCGGCCCCGAAGCCTCGACCTTGAGCACAGCGATATCGGTTTTTTCGTCGGTGCCGATCACCTTGGCCGGCAGCTCTTTCTTTGGCTGTCCGTCACCCGGGAAGAATTCGATCAGGATTTCATCGGCCTCGGCGATGACGTGGTTGTTGGTGACGATAAATCCATCCTCGGAAATCACGAAGCCCGAGCCCAGCGCGTTGCTGCGGCGGGGACGGTTTTCCTCGCCGCCATTGCGGTCCTGGAATTCGCGAAAGAAATCCTCGAACGGAGAGCCTTCGGGTACGATGCCGCGCGGACCGGCCTGCCCCTCGATCAGGGTTGTGGTGGTGATGTTGACCACCGCGGGGCTGATCCTGTCGACCAGAGGCGCCAGGCTTTCGGGCCGGGCCTGCGCGGCCACGGTCTGGGCCAGCACTAGGATCGCGGTGGCAAAAGACAGCCACATCAACCGCATCATCGTTACCATATCGTCCCGGCGGACGGCCACACTGCGTGCTAATGCCTGCACTTGGTCTCTCCTTGTCGACAATCGCCATAAGGACCGCCTTGGCGCGCCCTGTTTGCAAACAATGTAGTCAGTTTGCACCGCCCCGCAACTCGGTAAGCACAGGAATTCACCTGCGCGTGACCGCGGCGGGTCAAAACCCCGCCTGATACGCGGCCCAGAGCAGAATGAAACCGCTGACCACGCACAGCAACCCTACCAGCCGCCGCGCCGGTTCGGGCAGGCTGCGCAGCGCTTCGAGCACTCGCACCACAAGCGAAGGGGCCAGCGCATAGGCCAGCCCCTCGACAATCAACACCAGCCCGAAGGCCAGCAAGACCATGCCCATCACTCGGCCGCCGTTCCACGGCGCCCGGTCGGCGATCCGAGATAGTTGAAGAACTCGGAATCCGGGCTGAGAACCAACGAGCTGTTGCCGCCCTTCAAGGCGTTCTCGTAAGCCGTCAACGACCGGTAGAACTCGAAGAACTCCGGGTCCTTGCCATAAGCTTCGGCAAAAATTGCGTTGCGCTGCGCATCGGCCTCACCGCGGACGATCTCGGCCTCGCGGCGTGCTTCTGACACCAGTTCGACCACGGTCCGATCGGCCTGAGCGCGGATCCGCTGTGCGGCTTCCTCACCACGGGCCACTTCGTCGGCCGCCTCGCGTTCCCGCTCGGCGCGCATCCGGGCGAAGGTCGCCTCGAGGTTGGCCTGCGGCAGGTCGGTGCGTTTCAGGCGCACGTCGATCACCTCGAGGCCCAGATCGCGGGCCTCGGCGATCGCGCCGTTGCGGATGCGCAGCATCAGCGCCGCCCGGTCCGAGCTGAGGATGTCATTCGAGCTGACCGAACCCAGAACCTCGCGGGTTTTGGCGCGCAGGATCGAGTCCAGACGCTGCTCGGCAGTGTCGATGCCACCGGCACCCACGGCCTCGCGGAACTGGCGCACATCGGCGATCCGATAGCGCGCGAAGGCGTCGACCACCAAGCGGCGGTCATCCAGCGGCGTGACTTCCAGCGGCCCGACCTCGCGGCTGAGGATACGGTCGTCATAGCGCACGACCTCCTGGATGATCGGAATCTTAAAGGCCAGGCCCGGCTCTTCCTTGACGTCGACCACCCGGCCGAATTGCAGAACCAGCGCCTTTTCGCGCTCGTCCACGATGAAGATCGCCGACAGGGCGATCACCAGAACCACGAAAATGGCCGGCAGGAGAAAGGATGATTTACGCATGTCTTAGTTCCCCTCGCCCGAATTGCGGCGCAGTTCGTTCAGCGGCAGATAGGGCACGACGCCCTGCCCCTGTCCGGTCGCGCTTTCGTCCAGGATGATCTTGTCCACGTCGCCAAGAACCTGCTCCATCCGTTCCAGGTACAGACGTTTGCGAGTCACGTCCGGCGCCTTGGAATATTCTTCCAGAACCGCGCTGAATCGGCTGGCCTCACCCTGGGCTTCGTTCACGACCTGGGCGCGATAGGCCTCGGCCTCTTCCAGCACCTGCGCGGCTTCACCGCGCGCACCGGCCAGAACCCGGTTGGCATAGGCATCGGCTTGCTTCTCGAGCCGGTCCCGTTCCTGTCCGGCCGACTGGACCTCGCGGAATGCGTCCTTGACCGGCTCTGGCGGGTCGGCCCCGTCAAAGTTCACACGGACGATGTTGATGCCCGAATTGTAGCTGTCCAGCGTTGACTGGATCAGCTCCTCGAGCCGCTCGGCGATTACCGCACGGTCGCGGTTCAGGATCGGCGCCAAGTCCGACTGCGCGATGATCTCGCGCATGGCCGATTCAGACACCGCACGGATGGTTTCGCGCGGATCGCGGAGGTTGAACAGGAAGTCCGCCGGGTTCGAGATGTTCCAGACCACCTGGAAATCGATGTCGACGATGTTCTCGTCGCCGGTCAGCATCAGCCCCGCATCGGTGCCGCGACCGCCCGAGCCGATGGTCTCGGTCTGTTCGACCTTCACCGGGATGACTTCGGCCGTGACCACGGGCCACGGGGCAAAGTTCAGACCTTCGGTGCCGATCCCGGAAAAGCGGCCGAACAGCAGTTCAACCGACTGTTCTTCGGGCTTGACCGTATAGGCGCTGGCAAAGCCCCACAGAACCAGGGCGGCAACCCCACCCAGCAGGATCGTGCCCTTGGTGATCGCCGGGCCGCCACCGCCTCCCTGGCCGGACCCGTTGCTGCCGCGACCACCGCCGCCGCGCCCGCCCATCAGCACGCGCAGCTGCTCCTGGCCCTTTTTCATCAATTCATCGATTTCGGGGATCTGCGGCCCGTCGCCTTCGGGCGGACGTCGCCCGCCGCCATTGTTTCCCCGGTTTCCTCCGCCACCGGATGAGCCTCCGCCCCCCCAGGGGCCTCCGCTGTTGCCCGCCATGTGTTTCATTTCCCTTGTTTTGGCCCGTGAGCTCACGGGATCACTTGTAACCTGTGTGCGCGCGCTTGCAAATCAAGCGGTACGCACGGGTTGCCGCATGGTTACCAGTTCTTCGGCCATTACTGGATGAACCGCAACCGTGCGATCGAAATCTTCTTTTGTCGCCCCCATCTTGACCGCGATGCCAGCCAACTGGATCATCTCGCCCGCGCCGGGGGCGACGATGTGACACCCCAGCACCTTGCGGGTGGCCTGACTTACGATCAGCTTCATCAACACCCGTTGCGTGCTGCCTGCGAACGCCTTCTGCATCGGTTTGAACGAGGTCGCATAGACCTCGATCGGCTCCTGCTCGGCGGCGGCCTCCTCGCTCAGCCCCACGGTGCCCATCTCGGGCTGGGTGAAGATTGCGGTCGGGATCAGTTCATGATCCACCGGGGTGGGGTTGCCCTTGAACACGGTCTCGACAAAGGCCATCCCTTCGCGGATCGCGACCGGCGTCAGGTTCACCCGGTCGGTCACGTCACCGATGGCAAAGATCGAGGGCACCGCCGTTTGGCTGTATTCGTCCACGATGATCTCGCCCTTGCGGCCACGTTCGACGCCCAGACCTTCCAGCCCCAGATCGTCGGCATTGGGCGCCCGGCCCGTGGCGAACATGACCACGTCGAACAGCAGTTCCGACCCGTTGGTCGCCTTGACCCAAATCTTGTCGCCCTGCTTTTTCATCTCGAGCACATTGGTGCCCAGATGCACGTCGACACCGTTCTGGCACATCTCTTCGCAGATCAGCCCGCGCGCCTCGTCATCGAACCCGCGCAGGATCTGCGCCCCGCGATAGAATTGCGTGGTCTTAACGCCCAGGCCGTTCATGATCCCGGCGAACTCGCAGGCGATATAGCCGCCGCCGACGATCAGCATGGTCTCGGGCAGCTTATCCAGATGGAAAATCTCGTTCGAGGTAATCGCCAGTTCCGAACCCGGAAACTCGGGCACCACGGGGCGGCCGCCGGTTGCGATCAGGATGTGCTTGGCGGTCTTGCGGGTGCCATCGGCCAGTTCGACCGTGTGCGGATCGACCAGTTTCGCGCGCTGGTCAAAGGTTTCGACGCCGTTGTTCTTGAGGATATTGCGATAGATCCCCTCAAGCCGGTCCAGCTCGGCATGCAGCTTGCTGCGGAACTGCTGCCAGTCGAAAGCGCCCGGCTGGATGTCCCAGCCATAGGCGCGAGCGTCTTCAACCATGCCCGAATATTCGCTGGCGAACACCATCAGTTTTTTGGGCACACAGCCCCGGATCACGCAGGTTCCGCCATACCGGTCCTCTTCGGCCAGCGCGACCTTGGCGCCGGTTTCACCCGCCGCCACCCGCGCCGCGCGGACCCCGCCCGAGCCGCCGCCGATGACGAAAAGATCATAGTCAAAGCTCATGCCGCGTTCCTTCTGTCAGCCTGCCTCGAAGTGTCTTGGATATGTGGGGGCGCAGCACAACCTGCCAAGCCCCGGGCATTGATACCACACGGGCGCGTGAACGCCCCGGTCAGTCGGCCAGGTCCGAGAACAGGTTGTCGTCGCCCTCGCCAAGACGATCCAGCTGGATCGTGCCTTCGTTGATGTCGCGCAGCTCGACCCGGCCATCGCCGAACCCGATCACCACCTTGTCGCAGATGTCGATGAACAACCCGTTTTCCACCACGCCGGGGATCTGGTTCAGGGCCAGCGCCAATTGCCGCGGGTTGCCGATACGCTGCAGGTGCAGGTCCAGGATGTGGTTGCCCTCGTCGGTGACGGTCGGGGCCTCGCCGTTCATCCGCAACGTAGCCGACGTGCCCAGAACATCCATCGAATCCAGCAGTTCCTCGACCAGCGTCCGCGTGGTCTGCCAGCCAAAGGGAATCACCTCGATTGGCAGGGGAAAGGCACCCAGAGTCTCGACCTCTTTGCCGGCATCCGCGATCACCACCATCAGGTCGCTGGCCGTGGCCACGATCTTTTCCTGCAGCAAGGCCGCGCCGCCGCCCTTGATCAGGTTCAACTCGCCGTCGAATTCGTCGGCCCCGTCGATGGTCAGGTCCAGCCACCCGGCCTGATCCAGCGATACCACCTCGATGCCCACCTCGCGCGCCAGCTGCGCCGTTGCGGTCGAGGTCGGAACGCCCCTGATCTTCAGGCCCTCGTTCTGCACGCGCTCACCCAGTCGGCGCACCAACCAGGCCGCCGTCGACCCGGTGCCCAGCCCCACGCGCATTCCGTCCTCGACCATCTCAGCCGCCCGATAGGCGGCGACGCGCTTGGCAGTGTCGATCGGTGACAGTTTCTGGGTCATTGCAACCTCGCAAAGTTCAAAATTCGACCCCTTATAGGCAATCCCTGCTGCGGGTGCGAGGGGGAAGGGCGCGGTTTCCTTCGTCTGCACAAGAATTTCGGCTACGATGGTCCGAAGGGGGCACCATGCTGAAATTCGGAAAATCCACGGCGCAACTGCTGGACATGGCCTATCAGGGCGCGGATGTATCGCGCCGCCGTCGCGCCAATTTCGACGCCCTCGCCCCCGCCCCGGGTGAGGCGATCCTGGATCTTGGCTGCGGTACCGGCCTGCTGACCGCCGAACTGGCCCGTGCGGTGGGGCCACAGGGGCAGGTTACCGGCCTCGACACCAGCCCGGACATGCTGGCCGCCGCGCGCAGCCGATGCAGCGCGTTTGATCACGTTGACCTGGTCGAGGGCTCGGCCTTTGACATGCCGATCCCCAACCAGCATTTCGACAAGGCCGTGTCCGTACAGGTGTTCGAATATTTCGCCGACCCGGCGCCTGCGCTGAGCGAACTCAACCGCGTCCTGCGCCCGGGCGGGCGTCTGGTGATCGGCGACACGCACTGGGACAGTTTGACATGGCACAGCGACCACCCTGAACGCATGCGCCGCATCTGCGAAATCTGGGACGCCCACCTGGCCGACCGCTGCGTTCCGGCCGCGCTGCCCGCGGCCCTGCGGGGCTGCGGGTTTCAACCGGACCACGTGAATCCGGTGACGTTCTGCGACACCACCCTGCGCCCCGACGGACTAGCCCTGATGATGATTCGGCTGATGCAGGACTTTGCCATCCAGTCTGGCGAAATCCTCGAGGCCGAGGCAACGGCCTGGGCCGACGAGCAAAACGCCCTTGCCGACGCGGGCCGGTTTTTCATGTCGATCACCCATTTCGTCTGGGTGGCGCACAAAAGCCGATCCTTGCCATTGACGATTTGATGTGTCGGAAATACTCGTTTCCTATCGGAAACGTCGCAATCGTATGTTCGCGCAACAGGCGGGCTGGATATTTTGGCTCCATGACTGAACGGTATGCCCTGCACTACGCCCCCGACAACGCCGCGCTGGTGATCCGGCTGGCGCTGGAAGAGATGGGCCTGCCCTACCGCACGGAACTGGTCGACCGCGCCCACAATGCGCAGGACAGCGCCGCCTGTCGCGCGCTCAATCCCAACGGGCTGATACGGGTTCTGGGAACCCCGCAGTGCCCGATCTTTGGAACCGCCGCGATCACGGCCGAAGGGCTGGGCACCGCACCGTTTACCGCACCCACCTATGCAAAGCCTCCAGAAGGGTCTGCCACCTGATGTTTCTTTCCGTCTTCGACATGTTCAAAGTGGGCATCGGCCCGTCCTCGTCCCACACGATGGGACCCATGGTGGCTGCCGCCCGGTTCCTGGATCTGATGCGCGCCTCGCCGTTCGAATTCGCGGGGCTGCGCGCCTCGCTGCACGGATCGCTGGCCTTTACCGGTGTCGGCCACGCCACCGACCGGGCCACGATCCTGGGCCTGGCCGGGTTCACCCCCGATACCTATGACCATGACAAGGCCGAGGCGACCCTGGCCGCCATCGCCGACGCCCGCAGCGTTTCGCCCGAGGGCCTGCCCACGCTGCGCTTCGACCCCAAGGCGGACCTGATCTTTGACTATGACAACGCGCTGCCGGACCACGCCAACGGCATGATCCTGATGGCCACCGACGCGCAGGGCGACGTGATCCTGCGGCAGGTCTATTACTCGGTCGGCGGCGGCTTTGTCCTGACCGAAGAGGAACTGGCCGAAGGCAAGGACACCAACGATGGTCCCCCCGTGCCCTACCCGTTCAAGACCGCAGCCGAGATGCTGGAGATGGCCCGCGCAAGCGGTAAGTCCATCGCCGAAATGAAACGCGCCAACGAGATCGCGCGCGGCTGCGCCGACAGTTTCGCCAAGGGCACCGCCCGCCTGTGGGAGGTGATGAACGCCTGCATCGAGCGCGGACTGAGCACCGACGGCATCCTGCCCGGCGGCCTTAAGGTACGGCGCCGCGCCAAGGCGATCCACGATGCGCTGATGGCCGAACGGGGCATGAACCTGAATGCGCCGCACACGATCAACGACTGGATGAGCGTCTATGCGATGGCGGTGAACGAGGAAAACGCCGCTGGCGGTCAGGTCGTCACCGCCCCCACCAACGGCGCGGCAGGCGTGCTGCCGGCGGTGCTGCGCTATTACCTCGACCACGTTCCCGGCGCATCGGAAAGCCATATCGAGGATTTCCTGTTGACCGCCGCCGCCATTGGCGGGCTGGTGAAGTACAACGCCTCGATCTCGGGCGCCGAGGCCGGGTGTCAGGCCGAAGTGGGCAGCGCGGCCGCGATGGCCGCGGCGGGCCTCTGCGCAGTGATGGGCGGCACGCCCGAACAGGTGGAAAATGCCGCCGAGATCGCGCTGGAGCATCATCTGGGCATGACCTGCGACCCGGTCGCCGGGCTGGTGCAGGTTCCGTGCATTGAGCGCAACGGGCTGGGCGCGATCAAAGCGGTTTCGGCGGCGTCGCTGGCCCTGCGCGGGGACGGGCAGCATTTCGTGCCGCTGGACGCGGTGATCGAGACCATGCGCCAGACCGGCCATGACATGCACGAGAAATACAAGGAAACCTCGCTGGGCGGACTGGCCGTCAACGTGCCGAACTGCTGAGACGCATTAGGCCTTTCACCGGCCCGCCGCTTGACCTAGCGTGCGGGCCATGACCCAGGATCGCCCCGTCTTTGGCATCTTCCTGATGCTTGGTTTCTGCGTGCTGGCCCCGCTGGGCGACGCGCTGGCCAAGCTGTTGGGCGAGACCATGCCGCTGGGCCTGCTGGTCCTGGCGCGTTTCGCGGTGCAGGCTGCGCTCCTGATCCCTCTGGTGGCACTGACCGGCCGGCCGTGGCGGATGCGCGGGCGCGTCCTGCGGCTGACCGCGCTGCGCACGCTGCTGCATATCATCGGCATCAGCGCGATGTTCAGCGCGCTGCAATTCCTGCCGCTGGCCGATGCGGTGGCCATCGCCTTCGTCATGCCGTTCATCATGCTGCTGCTGGGGCGCTACGTTCTGGGCGAAGAGGTAGGCCCCCGCCGCCTGATCGCCTGCATCATCGGCTTTGCCGGCACCCTGCTGGTGATCCAGCCCAGCTTTGCCCAAGTGGGCGCCCCCGCACTGCTGCCGTTGATCGTTGCGGTGGTTTTCGCCCTGTTCATGCTGGTCACGCGGCAGATCGCCAAAGAGACCGATCCGATCGCCCTGCAAGCGGTATCGGGTCTGATGGCAACGCTGTTGCTGCTGCCGGTCCTTCTGATCGGCGCATCCGCAGACCTGCCTGCCCTGACGCTGACTCTGCCGGCCAACGCCCCCTACGGTCTGCTGCTGTCCATAGGGGTATTGGGCACGGTCGCGCACCTGTTGATGACGTGGTCGCTGCGCTATGCGCCGTCGGCCACGCTGGCCCCGATGCAGTATCTGGAAATCCCCATCGCCACGTTGATCGGCTGGCTGATCTTCCGCGACCTGCCCAACGGTCTTGCCGCCTTGGGGATCGCGATCACCGTGGGTGCCGGCCTCTATGTCATTCTGCGCGAGCGGGCCACCGCCCTGTCTGCCCGGACGCAAACGCCTGCATGACCTGATCCAGCGCGCCGCGCGGCACCATCACGATCAAGCCCGGCCCGTCCACCGTGAGCGTGACATCCGACAGCGCCCGGTTCGATGTGCCCACACGCCCGTCGGGTTCCAGCACCAATCCGTCGATGGGCCATTCCAACCCCAAGCTTCGCCCGGTCACCCGCCGGAACGGAAACAATGACACCGTGTCGCCTGGCGGGATCTGCAAGGTGACATGCGGCGGCGCGTGGAACACCACCTCTTGCGACCCAAGAAGGATGCAGGGCCGATCCGGCCAACGCACCATGGTATTGAACACCGCCAGCTGGTGATCCAGCCGCCCGCCCAGGAATCCGACACCCAGCACCACCGGTGCTCGAATATTGCGCAGGGCCTTGTCGAAATCGGTGCTGTCCTGTTCGCGGATCGGAAACAGCCGCTCGGCCGGCACCTGCGCACGATGGCGGCTGGAAAGCGAGTCGAAATCGCCGATCACCGCATCCGGAACGCGCCCCGAATCGATCAAACCCGCCGCGCCCCCATCCGCAGCAACGGCCAGCCTGACGCGGCTCAGCGCCAGATCCAGATCGCCGGGGCCGATTTCTCCGCCACCAAACAGCCCGATTGGCCAATCAGAATGAACAATTTCGCCGTTTTTTCCAAGATTGACCATTTTTCCCGCTTTTGGACACATTCAGACCACAAAATGATAGGTTCATCAGAACAGTTGCTTGAGCCGATTCTGCGCCGCGGTTGCGAGTTTGGCTGTGTTATTGTGTAAAGGACGTGCGTCTGATGGTACAGAACAACAAGGTATTGACCGTTTCCTACGGGACTTTTTCCTGCACGCTGGAAGGGTTCGACGATTCCTTCGAAACGATGAAGGCGATTGCGGAATATTTCCGCGATCTCGCCGCAGAAGATCGCTATTTCGGTTCTGAACCTCCGCAACCCGACGCCGAGATGCTGGCCCGCATCGCGCAACGAGACACCGCGCGCCACGTCGAGGCCCGCCCCGGCGAGAACGGGTTGCTGCTGCGCGCCTCGGATCGCCCCCCTTCGGCCGCACCGCACCCCATGACTGCTGACACCCGGACCCCCTCTATGACCCCTCCCCTGTCTGACCCGCAAGACCCAGCCGCGCGCCCTGCGGCGCCGCCCCCGGCTGCGGACAGCATCGCCGCGAAACTGCAGCGTATCCGCGCGGTGGTTTCCCACGGCGACCACCCCCCCACGCCTTACGCAGAAGAAGATGAGACCGGCTTTCTGGCTGCAACCGAACCCCAGGTCGACGCCATTTCGGCTGCTTTTGAAACGGGCGCCTTGGCCCCGGACGATCTGGAAACGGTGGCCGGTTCGGATCCGGCGGCAGCCAGCCCCCGGCAGCCCGACACCCCGTCCACCGCCGGTGCGGAACCAATCTTGGCCCAGCCGGACGACCATGTGGAAAGCGCTGCAGAAACCGGTGCCTCCGTTGAGTTGGTCGATCAGACTGACGTGGAACCCGACCTGCCGCCTCAAGCCACAGATGCCGACGACGATTTGTCCGTTGAACCGCCCCAGGCCGAGGCGGCAGAGACCGAGGACAACGGGTCTGACGAGATGGCGCCCGCGGCGCCTTCCACCCCGATCGAACCGGAAGCAGCGGCCGAAGAAGCCCTGTTCGAGGATATCGAGGACGACGCCCAGCCCGATGTCGACGACATCCTCAACATTCTGGGCGAAGACGACAACTCGGATGACACCAAAGAGGCAAACGGCACCCTGACGGTCGAGGATGAGGAAAACATCCTGCGCGAAATTTCCGCGATCGAGTCCGAAATGGAAGCGCCGGCCGACCACGCGGACGACGACGAACTGGACACGGATGTTCTGCGCCTGCTGCAGAAGGCGGATGCCGAACTGGGTGACCCGGCCACTGCCGACACGCGAGAAACCTATTCGCACCTGCGCACGGCTGTCGCGGCCACCGAAGCCGAGCGCGAGGCGACCGGTGACAATGCGGCTTCCGAGGACGAAAAATACCGCGGCGATCTGGCCTCGGTCGTCAGCCCGCGCCGCCCCGAGATTCGAGTAACCAGCATGCGCCCGGAATCGGATACGGCCGCCCCCCTCAAGCTGGTGGCCGAGCAGCGGGTCGACAAGGACGCCCCAGAGGCGGGCCCGGTGACCCCGCGCCGCGTGACCGCCGAACCGGCGGACTCGTCACCCGATGAAGGCGGGTTTGCCCGGTTCGCGCAAGAACAGGGCGCACAGTCACTGCCCGAACTGCTCGAGGCCGCGGCCGCCTACCTGTCGTTCATCGAGGGCCAGGAACAGTTCTCGCGCCCTCAGTTGATGAACAAGGTTCGCGCCCTGAAGCAAGACGAATTCAACCGCGAGGAAAGCTTGCGGTCGTTCGGCCAGCTGCTGCGCGACGGCAAAATCGAAAAAGCCGGCGGAGGGCGCTTTGCCGCCTCGAACCAGATCGGCTTCCGGCCCGAGGACAAACGCGCCGCGGGCTGACAAGACCCCCACAACTGACCAATCGGGCCGGAGACATTTCTCCGGCCTTTTTTGGTGCGGCTGACATGGGTTCTTTTGGGAAGCCGGTCGCGCTCCGATCACGCGGCTTTGATCAGGGCCAGTGGTGCACTTACTCCTGCTCTTGGTCGGGGTCGGCCTGCCCCACCCCCCTGAACACGAATTTGAACGGAAGCGCCCACAGGATCCCAAGCCCGACATAAACCAAAAGTTCCAGCCAGATCGGAGGACGGTCCAGCCAGTTCAACACGGTGACGACGGCCACGATGTAGAGCGGCAGCCCCACCAGCAGCAGCACCAATGACCACCGCCTGCGCGCCTTGTAGCTGAGACCGGTTTCTCGTTGCCTGCGCATCAGTCTGCAAACGGGTCGGTCACCAGGATGGTGTCGTCCCGCTCCGGGCTGGTGGACAACAAGGCCACCGGGCACTCGATCAGTTCTTCGACCCGACGCACGTATTTGATCGCATTGGCCGGAAGATCCGCCCAACTGCGCGCACCTTCGGTGGACTCGCTCCAGCCCGGCAACTCCTCATAGATCGGCTTGCAGCGCGCCTGCTGCTCGGCGGCCGTGGGCAGATAGTCCAAGCGCTGCCCATCCAACTCATAGCCAACACAGATCTTCAGCGTGTCAAAACCATCCAGAACATCCAGCTTGGTCAGCGAAATACCGTTGACCCCGCTGGTTGCACAGGTCTGGCGCACCAGACAGGCGTCGAACCAACCGCAACGCCGCTTGCGTCCAGTGGTGGTCCCGAACTCGTGCCCGCGCTCACCCAGGCGCTGCCCGTCCGCATCATGCAACTCGGTCGGGAAAGGCCCTTCACCCACCCGGGTCGTATAGGCCTTGACGATACCCAGAACGAAATCGATGGATCCGGGTCCAATGCCTACGCCCGTCGCGGCCTGGCCGGCGATCACGTTTGACGATGTCACGAACGGGTAGGTGCCGAAATCAATGTCCAGCAACGCACCTTGTGCGCCCTCGAACAGGATGCGCTTGCCCGCCTTGCGCTTTTCGTTGAGCACTTTCCATACCGGGGCGGCAAACGGAAGAATCTGCTGCGCGACATCCTTCAGTTGAGCGATCAGGGCATCGCGATCGACCGGAGCAATACCCAAACCCCTGCGCAGGGGGTCATGATGCTGCAATGCCCGGTCGACCCGGGCCTCCAGTGTCGCATCATCCGCAAGATCGGCCACCCGCACCGAGCGGCGCCCCACCTTGTCTTCATAGGCCGGCCCGATTCCACGGCCAGTCGTGCCGATCTTGGTCCCTTTGCTTGCGGCCTCTTCGCGCGCCCGGTCCAACTCTCCGTGAATCGGCAGGATCAAGGGTGTATTCTCGGCAATCATCAACGTTTCGGGCGTGATCTCGACCCCCTGCCCGCGAATCGTCTCTATCTCTTCCAAGAGGTGCCACGGATCCAGCACGACCCCGTTGCCGATGACACTCAGCTTGCCGCCACGCACCACTCCTGACGGCAGGGCGTGCAGCTTGTAGACCTTGCCGTCGATAACCAACGTATGCCCGGCGTTGTGCCCGCCCTGAAAACGCGCGATCACGTCTGCCCGCTCGCTCAGCCAGTCGACGATCTTGCCTTTTCCTTCGTCGCCCCATTGGGCGCCGACAACAACAACATTGGCCATATCCGGTCCTTTTGTGCTGATTTTCCAAACTCGGCCCGTATAACGAGGCACAGGCAGCAGGGAAACCGGTATTTCGACGCAGTGTTCGATCGCGCTGGCGCGCGATGCCTCCGGTGGGGATATTTTGGGCCGGATGAACATTGGCCGCAAATTTCATCTGGCCATAAATATCCTGGGGGAGTCGCCCGGAACGGGCGGCGGGGGCAGAGCCCCTATTCGCGAGTAAGTCGAACTGGGTGCCCGTGTGGAGTGCTCAGAAACGCAACCCTCCAAGCCTCGAACACAGCATCAAGTTCATTGCGCTCGGCGGCACCTGAGGATACCAAAAGTGTCTCGAGCGTTTCTAGCCAAGCTAGGAAATAGTCATTGCCGCCATCCAGTTCGCGGGCGACACCGTGCCGCGTCAAAGTGGTCGAAAAGGCATTCGTCCATTCAGCCCAGGAAAACCTCCCCGCCTCGTTCAGCGCAACCGTGGTGGCGAACAACTGTGCGTGCCAGGGTTGCTCGAACACCACGTTAGGTCGGATTGGTGGTGGGCATGTGGTCATGGCGGCTCCAGATAGCTTTGCCAAAGGTCAAGGATGACCTCGTCCTGTGGGCTTTCGGGGTGCGTCCAAAGTTGCGAGGCCCGAAACGCGACGGCGTAGAGCGGCTCAGGCGCTTCACCCAGTCCGTGGGCGCTGGAATCCGGCAGCACGTGACACCCGTGAACGCGCAAGATCCGCCCCTGCGCTCCGGCGGCATATTTCGGCAATCGGGTATGACCGCCATCGACCAATCGGTTCCCCGCCGGTCGGCGCGTACGCACCACCTGACCAACCTTGAATTCGACCTCGACGTTCGAAGGACGGTCGGCCGGACCACCCATGGCCAGAACTTTTCCAACGGCGCCGGCTTGCAGCGCCCGAACCGCCAACGGATGTTCCACCTTGGTGTCCACCCCGCGCAGCTCGTCCAGGCTGAGCACACCCGTTTCGACCAACAGGTCAGCCAGGGCCGAGATCCATTTTTCGTAATAGGAAAACCGCGCATAGTCTTGCGGCGACAACCGCTCGCGCGCATGGCGCGCGGTGTCAATGTTCCATTGCCCCAACGCGCCCGCGGCCAGCGTGACGGCAAGCGCCCGGGCGTGCCACTCCTCGGCGAAAACCGGGGCCTCCTGCGGCTCGGGCCGGACCCGGCCATCCCCGAACCGGCCACCCATATCATGCGCGCGCGTCATGCCGGCACCTTGGGCAGCCCGGTGCCGATCATGCTGTCGCGGGTCACCAGCGCCGTAAGCTCGTCCTCGCTCATCCCCTCAGTGCCCGGCGGCCTCATCGGAAGGACGAGGTAGCGTATCTCGGCTGTCGAATCCCACACGCGTACCGCCGTCTCAGACGGCAGATTTACGCCGAACTCTGCCAAAACCTTTCGCGGCTCGCGCACCGCGCGGGCGCGATAGGCGTCTGACTTGTACCAGGTGGGCGGAATCCCCAGCAGCGGCCACGGATAGCAGCTGCACAGGGTGCAGACGGCCATGTTGTGCTGCTGTGGCGTGTTCTCGACCACCACAATGTGCTCTCCTTGCCGCCCGTAATAGCCCAGTTCGGCGATCAGCGGCGTCGCATCCTTCAGCAGCCCGGATTTGAACTCTGGATCGGCCCATGCCTTTGCAACAACGCGCGCACCATTCTGCGGACCAATCCGGTTTTGATAGATGTCAATGATCTCATCCAGAGCCGCCGGGTCGATCAGGCCCTTGCGGATGAGAACCGTTTCCAGCGCTTTCACGCGCAGGGCGGGTTCGGGTGGCAGCAGGGCGTGCGGATGATCGGGGTGGTCATGTGGCATGGCCAAAGCCTGCGCGATGCACCGCGTCCTGTCCACATCTTTCGATGCAAAATCGCGGATCGATCCGGCTGCGGGAAACTCGTGACTTGCCCCCGCCCCCAAACTTGCTTAAGTACCCGGCGATACACGCCACGCCGTACAGGACCACCATGGAAAACGTCGTTCTCATCATCCACCTTCTTCTGGCCCTTGGCCTGATTGCCGTTGTCCTGATGCAGCGGTCCGAGGGCGGCGGCTTGGGGATGGGCGGCGGTGGCGGCGGCGCCATGACCGGCCGCGCAGCCGCGACGGCGCTGGGCAAACTGACCTGGATTCTTGCGGCCTGTTTCATCGTCACCTCGATCACGCTGACGATTCTGGCGGCGCAGAAATCGGCTGGCACGTCGGTCATCGATCGTCTGGGCGTTCCGGCTCCGGTGGAAACCGAAGAAACCACACCGTTGGTTCCGCCGGCCGAAGATCTGCTGCCTCCGGCGCAGGGCGACAATGCCCCGCTGATCCCGCAGGCCGACTGATCCACAAAACCTAGAAATCTGAAAGAGAACGGCAACAGCATCTTGCGGTTCTCTTGCGCTTTTGGCGCGAATCCTTTATACGTGAAGTCCCGTGATGCTGCGGTTTTTCAGGCCGCCGGGCAGTTGGTAATGACGTCTCACGGGAGCAGCCGAAAAACATGGCGCGTTTTATTTTCATCACTGGTGGTGTTGTTTCGTCGCTGGGCAAGGGGCTGGCCTCGGCCGCATTGGGCGCGTTGCTGCAGGCACGCGGATATTCGGTGCGCCTGCGCAAGCTCGACCCCTACCTGAACGTCGATCCCGGCACCATGTCGCCGTTCGAACATGGCGAGGTCTTCGTCACCGATGACGGTGCCGAAACCGACCTGGACCTGGGTCACTATGAACGCTTCACCGGCGTTCCGGCACGCAAGACCGATTCCATTTCCTCGGGCCGCATCTACATGAACGTGCTCGAGAAGGAGCGCCGCGGCGACTATCTGGGCAAGACCATCCAGGTGATCCCGCACGTCACCAACGAGATCAAGGATTTCATCGCCATCGGCGAGGATGAGGTCGATTTCATGCTGTGCGAGATCGGCGGCACTGTCGGCGACATCGAAGGCCTCCCCTTCTTTGAAGCGATCCGCCAGTTCAGCCAGGACAAGCCGCGCGGACAGTGCATTTTCATGCACCTGACCCTGCTGCCCTACATCAAGGCCAGCGGAGAACTTAAAACCAAACCCACCCAGCACTCGGTCAAGGAACTGCGCTCGATCGGTCTGGCCCCCGACATCCTGGTCTGCCGTTCCGAAGGTCCGATCCCGCAGAAAGAGCGCGAAAAGCTGGCCCTGTTCTGCAACGTCCGCCCCGATGCAGTGATTGCCGCGCAGGATCTCTCGACCATCTATGACGCGCCGCTGGCCTACCACAAGGAAGGGCTGGATCAGGCGGTGCTGGACGCTTTCCAGATCAGCCCGGCCCCCAAGCCCGACCTGTCGAAATGGGAAGACGTCAGCGACCGCATCCACAACGCCGAAGGCGAGGTGAAGGTGGCCATCGTCGGCAAATACACCCAGCTGGAAGACGCCTATAAATCGATTGCCGAAGCGCTGACCCACGGCGGCATGGCCAACCGCGTCAAGGTCAAGGTCGAATGGGTCGATGCCGAGATCTTCGACACCGAGGACCCCGGTCCGCATCTGGAAGGCTTCCACGCCATTCTGGTGCCGGGTGGATTCGGCGAGCGTGGCACCGAGGGCAAGATCAAAGCGGCGCAATACGCCCGCGAACATCAGGTTCCCTATTTGGGCATCTGCTTGGGTATGCAGATGGCCGTGATCGAAGCCGCCCGCAACGTTGCCGGCATATCCGGCGCGGGGTCCGAGGAATTCGACCACGAGTCCGGCCAGAAACGGTTTGAACCGGTGGTCTATCACCTCAAGGAATGGATCCAGGGTAACGCCAAGATCGAACGCAAGGTTGGCGATGACAAGGGCGGCACTATGCGGTTGGGCGCCTACAATGCGGTTCTGACCGAAGGCTCCAAGGTGGCCGAGGTCTATGGCACCACCCAGATCGAGGAACGCCACCGCCACCGCTATGAGGTGGACACCAAGTATCGCGAACAGCTTGAGAAAGCGGGCTTGAAATTTTCGGGGATGTCGCCCGACGGGCGCCTGCCGGAAATCGTCGAATGGTCGGATCACCCGTGGTTCATTGGCGTGCAATATCACCCAGAATTGAAGTCCAAACCCTTCGACCCGCACCCGCTGTTCCGCGATTTCGTGCGCGCTGCGAAGGAAAGCTCGCGCCTGGTTTGACGCGCCCCTTCGGCTTGGGCTTGCTTTGCATTCCGTTCCGGGTCAATTTGACCCGGAAAAACCGCAGGGGGCAGTTTCATGGCCAAAGGATATTGGGTGGCGCATGTCGACGTGAACGATATGGAGGCCTACAGGAATTACATCGCCGCAAACGCCGAACCCTTCGCCGCCTATGGCGCGCGGTTCCTGGTGCGCGGGGGTCAGCGCGAGGTCAAGGAAGGTGCAGCCCGCGCCCGCACCGTGGTGATCGAATTCCCAAGCTACGAGGATGCGCTGGCCTGCTATGAAAGCGCGGGTTACCAGAAAGCCAAGGCCTTGCGCGATCCGGTCTCGCTGGGCGATCTGGTGGTCATCGAAGGCTATGACGGGTAGCCCGGGCTTGGCGGACCACAAAATACGGAATAGTCTGCGCCAATGTTGAAAAAGTTCTTTCAAGCGTTTCGCCCGCAGCAACAGACCACCCTGCCCGATCCGGACACGGAACTGGCTCTAGGCGCGTTGCTGGTGCGCGTGGCTCAGGCCGACCGCGACTACAAGCTGGAAGAGATCCGGTTGATCGATCGCATCCTGGCACGCCTGTACCAGCACAACGCGATCGAGGCCGCCCAGGTCCGCGCCACCTGCGAGAAGCTGCACGCCGCAGCCCCCGACACCGACACGTTCGGCAAGCTGATCCGCGAAACGACGGACTTGCAGGAGCGGCTGGCCGCGATGGAGGCCCTGTGGGAGGTGGTGCTGGCCGACGGAAACTCGGACGAGGGCGAGATCAAGATTGTGGAGGAGGCACGCATCGCCATGGGGCTCAGCTACAATGACAGCCAGGCCGCGCGCGAACGCGTGCAAAGCCGCTTGGACGCAGACTGAGCCGCCGCTATATCTGAGGCATGTTCAATGCCTTCCTGTCCCGGCTTACCCAGCCGCAGCCCGACCCACTGACCGATGACGACGCCCGGCTAGCGCTTGCCGCCCTGCTGGTGCGCCTTGCCCGGTCCGACGATGACTATGCCGACAGCGAAATGTCGCGCATCGACAAGGTCCTGGCTGAACGCTATGACCTGTCGCCGTTCGAGGCCGCAGGACTGCGTGCGCGGGCCGAGGACCTCGAGGCAGAAGCCCCCGACACCGTCCGTTTCACCCGTGCCATCAAGGATGCGGTGCCCTATGATCACCGCCTCGGCGTGGTTCAGGCGCTGTGGTCGGTGGCGCTGGCCGACGGTCAGCGCTCGCAGGATGAGGATTCGCTTTTGCGGCTGGTGGTCAGCCTTCTGGGCGTCAGCGACGTGGATTCGGCACGGGCCCGGCAGAAGGCCGCCAAATCGTGACCGCAATGCTGGGCATGTACGACATGCCCGCCCTTCGGCCCGTCAATGATCGCTTTTGGAGCCTGATTCGCGCGCATTTGGGCGAAGGTCCGGGCCAACTGACCCGTGATCGCGATTTCTGGGAAATCTGGCAGGACCCTGACCTAGTCTTTGCCCAGACCTGCGGCATGCCCTATCGCACCCGACTGCATGGCAAGGTGCATCTGGTTGGCACCCCCGATTATGGCCTGCCGGGTTGCCCTCCGGGGCACTATTGTTCGGTCTTCGTGGCCCAGGCCAATGATGCGCGTGATCTGCCCGAACTGGCCGCCTGCGTCTTTGCCTATAACGAGGCCCTGTCCCAATCGGGCTGGGCCGCCCCGGTCACGCATCTGTCCGAACTGGGCCTTGCACCGGCGCGCCTGCTGGAAACCGGTGGACACGCCCTGTCAGCGCAGGCCGTGGCCGACGGACATGCCGATTTTGCATCGCTGGACGCGCTGACATGGGTGCTGCTGCAAGAGCACACCGATCTGGGCCAGCGCCTGCGCCAAGTGGCAACCACGCGCCCCACCCCGGCGTTGCCCTACATCACCGCGATCACGCGCGATCCGGCCGCGGTCGCCGCCGCGGTTCGCGCCGCGATCTCAGACCTTTCCCCGGCCGATCGCGCGGCGCTGCACATCCACGGGTTGATCGACATTGCTCCCGATCTCTACCTTGCCGTTCCCAACCCGCCACCGCCCGCGGCGGTGGTGCCCGAAAGCTGACCAATTTGACCACTGTCCTTGGCCGAATCGGAGATTTCAGGTCTTGAACTTGTCATTTGCGCATTGCATTGCTCTGGTTTTTCAGCCCTAGTACCGCACCAACGCACTCAACAACACCAGGACGACCCGTGACCGACAGCACTCCCGTCATCGAGATCAGGAACCTGCACAAAAGCTTTGGCAATCTCGAAGTCCTCAAAGGAGTGGACATCACCGCCCATCGCGGCGACGTGGTGTCGCTGATCGGGTCATCGGGGTCGGGCAAATCCACCCTGCTGCGCTGCTGCAACCTGCTGGAAGACAGCCAGGAAGGCGAGATCCTGTTCAAGGGCGAGCCGGTGCGCTGGACGGGAACCCGCGACCATCGCCGCCCCGCCGATCCCAAGCAGGTGCTGCGCATTCGCACCAACCTGTCGATGGTGTTCCAGCAGTTCAACCTTTGGGCCCACATGACCATCCTGCAAAACGTGATGGAGGCCCCGATCACCGTGCTGGGCCGTGACCGGCACGAGGTCGAGGACAGCGCCCGCAGATATCTGGACAAGGTTGGCATCGGCGACAAATGCGACGCCTATCCGGCGCAGCTCTCGGGTGGCCAGCAACAGCGAGCCGCCATCGCGCGCGCGCTCTGCATGGAGCCCGAGGCGCTTCTGTTTGACGAACCGACCTCGGCGCTGGATCCCGAGCTGGAGCAGGAAGTGATCAAGGTAATCAAGGATCTGGCCGCCGAAGGCCGCACCATGATCATCGTCACCCATGACATGCAGATGGCCGCCGACATCTCGAGCCACGTGGTGTTTCTGCACCAGGGCCTGATCGAAGAAGAAGGCTCGCCCGAAGATATCTTCTCCGCGCCCGAATCCGAACGGCTTCGGGGCTTTCTCTCCGCCACGATGGCGGCATAACATCAGAACAGAACCAAACAGGGGAGTTACCAATGAAAAACCTGATTCTGACCACCGCGGCACTGGCGCTTGGCGCCGGCATGGCCATGGCCGACACGGTCCGCATGGGCACCGAGGGCGCCTATCCTCCGTACAACTTCATCAACGACGCCGGCGAGATCGACGGCTTCGAGCGTGAAGTCGGCGACGAGCTGTGCAAACGCGCCCAGCTGGAATGCGAATGGGTCAAGAACGACTGGGATTCGATCATTCCGAACCTGGTGTCGGGCAACTACGACACCATCATCGCCGGCATGTCGATCACGGCCGAGCGTGACGAGGTCATCGACTTCACCCAGGACTACTACCCGCCGACCGCGTCGGCCTATGTGGCCACCTCGGCGGATGTTGACGTGACCGGTGGCGTTGTCGCTGCACAGACCGCGACCATCCAGGCCGGCCACGTGGCCGAGTCGGGCGCAACCCTGGTTGAATTCGCAACGCCCGAGGAAACCATCGCCGCCGTGCGCAACGGCGAAGCCGATGCCGTTCTGGCCGACCGCGACTATCTGGTGCCGCTTGTCGAGGAATCGAATGGCGAACTGGTCTTTGTCGGCGATCCAGTTCCGCTGGGCGGTGGCGTCGGTATGGGTCTGCGCGAAAGCGACACGGAGCTGCGTGAAAAATTCGATGCCGCGATTACCTCGATGAAACAGGACGGCACCCTGAACGAGATGCTGAAAAAGTGGTTCGGTGAGGATACCGCCACCTATGCACCTGACGGCTCGGTCGTCACCAACTAAGCATCCGGTCCTACGGTTCGGCGCCACGCGCGCCGAACCAATCCCGGCCTTGTGCTGGGCCTGACGTTCGAAAGACGCCTCATGTTTTCCTACTGCGCTGATCCCGACACGCTCGGCACTTTCCGCTGGTTTTCATGCTATCTGACCAACGGCGTGCACTGGTCGTTCTACTTGTCGTTCATCAAGGTTCTGGCCTTGCTGGCGGTGACGGCCCCGGTGGCGTTGGCCTTCGGTTTTGCGGGGGCCATGGCGGCCCGGTCGCATGTCCCGCCGCTGGGCTGGCTGGGCAAGGGCTATATCGCCATCGTGCGCGGGGTGCCCGACATTGCGTTTTTCCTGTTCTTCGTGATCGCCCTGGACCAGGGGTTCGAATGGATGCGGCACCAGGTGCTGTGCCCCGACTGGACCGATCCGATCCGTCAGGGCAACGATTTCCTCGTCTGCCCCGCCGCCAAGCTGCCGCTGGGCACCGCACCAGAATGGGTGCACGAAACCTACGGCTTTTTCCTGGCCGTCATCACCTTTTCGATCGTTTTCGGCGCCTTCGCCGCCAACGTGCTGTTCGGCGGCATGCGCGCCGTGCCGCTGGCGCAGCTTGAAACCGCCGAGGCCTATGGCATGACCCGCCGCCAGACCTTCTGGCGCATTCTCGTGCCGCAGATGTGGGTCTATGCTCTGCCCGGCCTGTCGAACCTGTGGATGGTGCTGATCAAGGCCACGCCCCTGCTGTTCCTGCTGGGGGTCGAGGACATCGTCTATTGGGCGCGCGAGTTGGGCGGCACCAAGACCTCGAAATTCACCGCCTATCCGCATGGCGACTGGCGCATGTGGTACTTCCTGTTCCTGCTGGTTTTTTACCTTGGCATGACCCGCGTTTCCGAGATTGGCCTTGAACGGCTGATGCGCCGCCTGTCGCATGGCCAGGCGACCTCGGGCGGAGAGCTGCTGCGTAAGGAGACCACCGCATGAGCTGCCTGCAGACCATCCAAGATTACGGCCTGCGCTCGATCGGCATCGGCGAGCGCCTGCTGCCGCGCAGCGATTTCACCCTATGCGAACAGTTCACCCTGATCGGTTCGGGGATGATCTGGAACATCTATTTCGGCGTGATGGCGCTGGCCACCGGGTTCTTCCTGGCCACGGCCGTGGCTCTGGGCAAGGCGTCCAGCCGCAAGTGGCTGCGAAAACCGTCCGAGTGGTTCATCTTCATCTTCCGCGGTTCGCCGTTGTTCATCCAGTTCTTCTTTGCCTACTTCCTGTTCCTGTCGCTCAAGAAGACCTACCCTATGTTCGACGCCTTCACCTCGGCCTGGCTGGGGGCGCTGATCGTGCTGTTCCTGAACACCGCCGCCTATTCGGGCGAGATCTTCTATGGCGCGCTGCGGTCGATCCCCAAGGGTGATATCGAGGCCGCCGATGCCTATGGCATGTCGGGTTGGTCGCGCTTCCGCCGGATCGTGTGGCCCACCATGCTGCGGCTGGCCTGGCCCGCCTACACGAACGAGGCGATTTTCCTGTTCCATGCCACAACGCTGGTCTTCTTCTCGGCCTTCCCGGCCTGGCAGCAACGGGGGGATGCGCTGTATTATGCCAGCTATTTCGCTGACAAGACGTTCAACCCGTTCGTCCCCTACCCGATCTTGGCGTTCTACTTCATCCTGCTGACGCTGGTGATCGTGGGCATGTTCGGCCTGATCAACAAGCGGCTGAACCGGCACCTGCCGGTGGCGCGCAAGGCCAAGATGCGGTTCCGCCTGAACCTGGCGCGCTGAGGCGCCGGGGTTCAGGCCATCCGCAACCGGCCCAGCATCCGGCAGTCCACCGACCCTTCGGCGCAATTGGCGGTCAGTTCGTCCAGGGCGGCTTGCAACCGTTGCAACTCGGCGATCTTGCGGCGTACGCTTTCCATGTGACGTTGCGCCAATGCGTTGACCTCGGCGCAATCGGCCGCGCCGCCCTCGGGCAGGTCCAGCAAGGCCTTTGCGTCGCCCAGCGAAACCCCCAGGTCACGGCAGCGTTTCAGAAACCGCAACCGCCCAACATCCTGCGCGGAATACAGCCGCCGATTGTTGGTGGCCCGCGCCGGGCGCGGCACGATGCCTTCGCGCTCGTAATACCGGATGTTCTCAATCCCCACGCCGCTTTGACGGGCCGCTTCGCCGATCGCAATCACGTGACCTCTTTCGCTTGATCCTGTAGTGACTACAGGATTTAGACCTCTGCCCACGCGATGCGGCAATGCCGCAGGCCTTGAATAACGGATGAACAAGATGCGCGGATTTCTCGGCCTCAGCTTCGCCGGATCCCTGTCGGCCCTTAGTGTGGGCGCGTGCTGCATGCTGCCGATGACGATGATGTTGCTGGGCCTTGGCGGCAGTTGGCTGGCCGTCTTTGGCCAGATCATGGCGGTCAGCTACCATGTTCAGGCGGCCTCGACGGCACTGATCGCGACTGCGTGGCTGGTGGCCTGTCGGCGCAATGCTGTGCGCCATCTGGAATGGGGCTTGGCGGCCAGCACCGCGATGACTGCCGTCGCCTGGGTTGTCGTGTTCCACGAGGCCCGCATCAACGTATTTCTGATCCAGCCGATGTGAGACAATGACAGACAAGACCGTAACGCTTGAAAGCACCCTGACCTGCCCGGTCTGCGGCCACGCCCAGTCCGAGACCATGCCCACCGACGCCTGCCAGTGGTTCTATGAATGCAGCGCCTGTCACACCGTACTGAAACCCAAGCCGGGCGATTGCTGTGTCTACTGCTCGTACGGAACCGTGGCCTGCCCGCCCATTCAGCAGGGCGACAGCTGCCGTCGGATAATTTGATCAAATATCGTGACAAGGGCAAAAAGCTCGACTAGGTTTGCCGAAGCACAGCTACGGAGCCCCGGATGGACCTTGCCGCCCTGCACACATTTCGCGTCGCCGCATGTGACCTGAACGGCCAGATGCGCGGCAAACGCGTGCCCCCGTCTTACGCCGACAAGCTGGGCAGCGGCGCGGTGCGCATGCCGTTTTCGGCGCTGAACGTCGATCTGTGGGGCGCCGATATCGAGGGCAGCCCGCTGGTGTTTGAAACCGGCGACGCCGATGGCGTGCTGCGCCCGACCGAGCGCGGGCCGGTGCCGATGCCCTGGCTGACTACACCCACGGCGCTGGTGCCGATGTGTCTGTTCGACGATCACGACACGCCGTTTGCCGGCGATCCCCGCCATGCGCTGGCCGCGGTCCTGTCGCGCTATGCCCAGCGCGGGTGGAAAGTTGTTGCCGCGACCGAGTTGGAATTCACCCTGCTTGATTCCTCGGATGCGCATCCAAAGCCCCCACATAACCCGGTCACTGGCCGTCGGCTGCGCGGCGAGGCGGTGCTGTCAATGGCCGAAATGGACGCCTTCGACGCCTTCTTCACCGAGCTTTATGACGGGTGCGCCGAAATGGGGATCCCCGCCCAGACGGCAATTTCCGAGAGCGGCATCGGCCAGTTCGAGATCAACCTGAACCATCAGGACGCCATGCGCTGCGCCGATGATACGTGGCTTTTCAAGGCACTGACCCGTGGGCTGGCTCGCAAGCACGGCTTTACCGCGACCTTCATGGCCAAACCCTATGCCGATGATGCGGGGAACGGAATGCATGTGCACTTCTCGGTGCTTGATGGCCAGGGCCGCAACGTCTTTGACAATGGCGGGCGTGAAGGGACCGAAATCCTGCGCTCTGCCGTCGCCGGCTGTCTGGCCGCCATGCCCGGCAGCACGCTGATTTTTGCTCCGCATGGCAATTCTTACACGCGGCTCGTGCCCGGAGCCCATGCCCCCACAGGCGCGGCCTGGGCCTATGAAAACCGGACCGCCGCGATCCGCATTCCGGGCGGTGCGCCCGCCGCCCGCCGGATCGAGCACCGCGTGGCCGGCGGCGACATCAACCCCTATCTGATGCTGGCTGCGGTTCTGGGCGCGGCCCTCGTGGGCATCGAGGACGGCCTGCAACCCCCAGCCCCGATCACCGGCAACGCTTACGACATCGACGGCCTGCCGCAATTGGCCGCTGACTGGGACACGGCCGTGACTGCGTTCGAGACCGACCCGATCGTCGCGCGCATCTTTCCCGCTGATCTGATCCGCAACATGGCCATGACCAAGCGGCAGGAGATCGCGCGCTTCGAGCAGATCCCGGCAGATCAGCACTGGCTCAGTTATCTCGAGGCCGTCTGACCCCCTTGCCCGTTCGGCGGGACTCAGCTAGATTAAATTTGATCAAATTTGGTGACTCATGAAAATCGGCATTTTGCAGACCGGCCACGCGCCCGAACCGCTGGAGAAGAAATTCGGCGACTATGACGCCATGTTCCGCACCCTGCTGGATGGCGACGGTTTTGAATTCGTGACCTATGCCGTGGTTGATGGCGAATTTCCCGATGATCCCGATGATGCCGATGGCTGGCTGATCACCGGGTCGCGTCACGGTGCCTATGAGGATCATCCGTGGATACCGCCGCTCGAAGAGCTGATCCGACAGATCCAGGCGGCCGGCAAACCCCTGATCGGCGTCTGTTTCGGCCACCAGATCATCGCGCAGGCCTTGGGCGGCAAGGTCGAGAAATTCAAAGGCGGCTGGGCCATAGGGCGAACCGAATACGACTATGACGGCGAAACCGTCAGCCTGAACGCCTGGCATCAGGATCAGGTCACGCAACGCCCCGAAAGCGCGCACCTGCTGGGCAGCAACCCGTTCTGCGAAAACGCGATGCTGGCCTATGGCGACACGATCTGGACCGTGCAGGCCCACCCGGAATATTCCAACGACTTCATCCAGGGGCTGATGGAAACGCGCGGCAAGGGTGTGGTGCCCGATGCGCTGATGAAAGACGCGAAGACCCGCGAAGCCGCCCCCGATGACAACGAACGGATCGGCCGCCTGATGGCCGATTTCCTGAAGAAAGAGAGGGCCTGATGGCCGAATGGACAGAGCAGCTGCCACAGGCGGCGCGCGATTACATCGAAGGACACCGGCTGGACGAGGTAGAATGCATCATCTCGGACCTGCCCGGCATTGCCCGGGGCAAGGCGGTTCCGGCCTCGAAATTTGCCAAGCAGTCCTATTTCCATCTGCCAGACAGCATCTTCTACCAGACCATAACCGGAGACTGGGGCGAAGCCGCAGGCGAGGATGGTTTCATAGAGCGCGACATGATCCTCAAGCCCGATTTTTCCACCGCCACCGCGGCACCGTGGACGGGCGACTGGACGTTGCAGGTGATCCATGACGCCTACGACCGCGACGGCGATCCGATTCCGTTCAGCCCGCGCAACGTGCTGAAACGCGTGGTCCAGCTGTACAAGGACAAAGGGTGGAAACCGGTTGTCGCGCCCGAGATGGAGTTCTTTCTGGTTGCCCGCAACGTGGACCCGGCCAAGGGGATCGAGCCGATGATGGGCCGCTCGGGCCGCCCGGCTGCCGCGCGGCAGGCCTATTCCATGACCGCGGTCGATGAATTCGGCCCCGTGATCGACGACATCTACGATTTCGCCGAGGCGCAAGGGTTCGAGATCGACGGCATCACCCAGGAGGGCGGCGCTGGTCAGCTTGAGATCAACCTGCGCCACGGCGACCCGGTCAAGCTGGCCGACGAGGTGTTCTATTTCAAACGCCTCATCCGCGAGGCTGCGCTGCGCCACAACTGCTTTGCCACCTTCATGGCCAAACCGATCGAGGATGAGCCGGGATCGGCCATGCATATCCATCACTCGATCATCGACATGGAGACGGGCAAGAACCTGTTCTCGGGGCCTCAGGGCGGCGAGACGGACGCGTTCTACAACTTCATCGCCGGTCTGCAACTGCACCTGCCCGCCGGGCTGGCGGTGATGGCACCCTACGTCAACTCGTACCGACGCTACGTCAAGGACCACGCCGCCCCGATCAACCTGGAATGGGCGCGCGACAACCGCACCACGGGGATCCGCGTGCCGCTGTCGGGTCCCGACAGCCGCCGGGTGGAAAACCGCATTGCCGGGATGGACTGCAACCCCTATCTGGGCATCGCCGTATCTCTGGCCTGCGGCTATCTTGGTCTTGTCAATCAGGACCGGCCGCGCCGTCAGTTCTATGGCGACGCCTACGAAGGTGACGGCGACATCCCGCAGGTCATGGGCAACGCGCTGGATCTGTTCGACGAGGCCGACGCCCTGCATCAGGTTCTGGGCCCCGAGTTCGCCCGCGTCTACAGCATCGTGAAACGCGCCGAGTACGAGGAATTCCTGCAGGTGATTTCGCCGTGGGAGCGTGAACACCTGCTGCTGAACGTCTGAGCCATGTGCGCCATGAATCTGCTGTACAGCAATGACAAACGCGGCACTTACCCGCCCAGCTGGTATGCCGCCACCGCGCACCCGCGAACCCCAACCGAGTCGCTGCGCGGCGATGTCACAGCCGACGTGTGCATCGTCGGTGGAGGGTATACGGGTCTGTCGACTGCGCTGCATCTGGCCGAGGCCGGGTTCAGGGTGGTCTTGCTTGAGGCGCATCGCGTGGGTTTCGGCGCCTCGGGGCGCAACGGCGGGCAACTGGGCAGCGCCCAGCGCATGGATCAGGAAGATCTGGAAAAACTGGTCGGGCGCGACAACGCGGCCAAGCTGTGGGATCTGGCCGAAGACGCCAAGACGCTGGTCAAATCCTTGATCGAACGCCACGGCATCGATTGCGACCTGAAACCGGGCATCGCCACGCTAGGCTTCAGCGACGGCGAACGGGGCGAATTGCACGCCCACGCCAAGCACCTGAAAACCGCCTATGGCTATGACCAGATCGAGCTTCTGGATGCCGAAGCTGGGCGCGCGCTCTGCCCCTCGCCGGCCTATGCGGGCGGCTATCTGGACAGGGGCGCGGCCCATCTGCACCCGCTGAACTTTGCGCTTGGCCTGGCCGAGGCCGCCTTGGCCGCCGGTCTGATGCTGCACGAAAACACCGAGGTTCTGGGCATCGAAGAAGGCCCGCGCGTCACCGTTCGCACCGAACAGGGTTCGGTCACGGCCGACCATCTGGTTCTGGCCTGCAATGGCTATCTGGGCAACCTGAACCGCAAGGTCGCGGCGCGGGTCATGCCGATCAACAATTTCATCGCCGCAACAGAACCTCTGGGCGCCGAGACTGCAAAGGTTCTGACGCAGGATGTGGCGGTTGCCGACACGAAATTCGTGGTGAACTATTTCCGGCTCAGCGCCGATGGGCGGCTGTTGTTCGGCGGTGGCGAGAGCTATGGCTATCGCTTTCCATCCGACATCGCCGCCAAAGTCCGCAAACCGATGACCGAGATCTTTCCGCATCTGCGCGACGTTCGGATCGACTATGCCTGGGGCGGCACGCTGGCCATCACAATGCGGCGGATGCCCTACCTGACACGCCTGGCGCCGAACATCCTGTCTGCCTCGGGCTATTCCGGTCACGGGGTCGGCACTGCAACCCATGCCGGTCAGTTGATGGCGCTGGCCATCCAGGGTCAGACCGAAGGGTTCGACACGATGGCCCGCGTGCCCGCTCTGCCTTTTCCCGGCGGCTCGGCCCTGCGCAGCCCTCTGCTGGTGCTGGCAATGACATGGTATGCCCTGCGTGATCGGCTGGCCCTTTGACCCGAGACTTGTGACAGTTCGGTGAAATTTCGCCCAACAGGCGAATGAAAGCTTGGTTTGCGCGATCTTTCATTTTATCTTTTCCACAGATAACCTTTGGAATTTTCAAATATGACGCTGCCACCCAACGTCCACGACGCCGAACCCATCCCTGCCGCTGCCAAAGACGCGATCGAATCCCTGATGCAATCCGGGGACCTGTTCCGCTATACCGCGCCGCAGGACGCGCCGGTTGCCCTGCTCGAGTCAGAGTTCGCCGAATTGCTCGGCAGCAAATACGCGCTGGCTGTGTCGTCCTGTTCGGCCGCACTGTTCCTGTCGCTCAAGGCGCTGGGGCTGCCGCGGGACGCGCGGGTGCTGATCCCCGGCTTTACCTTTGCGGCGGTGCCCTCGTCGGTGGTGCATGCCGACTGCGTTCCGGTCCTGTGCGAGGTGGGTGAAAATTACCGCATCGACATCGACGATTTCGCGGCCAAGCTCGACGGCGTTCAGGCGGCTATCATCAGCCACATGCGCGGCCATACCTCGGACATGGACGCGATCATGGCGCTGTGCGACATGCGCGACATCCCGGTGATAGAGGACGCGGCCCATTCGCTGGGCACGACCTGGCATGGCCGCAACATCGGCACAATCGGCAAGGTGGGCTGTTTCTCGTTCCAGTCCTACAAGATGATCAACGCGGGCGAAGGCGGCATCCTTGTCACCGACGACGCCGACCTCGTCGCCCGCGCCGTGATCATGTCGGGCGCCTACGAGCACAATTGGAAGAAACACAAAGGCCCGCATGGCCAGAATACGCCCGATCTGGAGCAGGCTTTTGCCCGATGGCAGAACAAGCTGCCGCTTTACAATCTGCGTATGAGCAACCTCAGCGCGGCAGTGATCCGGCCGCAGTTGCCCGAATTGGCGCGGCGGGTGCGCGACGGGCTGGCCAACCACGACTATGTGGCGCAGCGCCTGAACAGCTCGCCGCATATTCACGTACCCGACCCGCTGACACCGGAACGACGTGCGCCGGATTCGATCCAATTCAACCTGGTCGACCTGAACAAAGACCAGATCAAGGCATTTGCCGCTGCAGCCGAGGGCCGTGGCGTCAAGGTGCAGGTCTTTGGTCTGAGCGAGGACAATGCCCGCGCCTTCTGGAATTGGCAGTTTCTGCCCGAGCAGGTCGAGCTGCCTCGAACGCGCGCAATGCTGATGTCGGCCTGTGATGTGCGCCTTCCCGTGCGCCTGACCCGCGCGGAACTGGATGTAATCGCCGACATCATCCTGGCCTCGGTCGGCGAGGTTACCGCGCCCGAAGTGGCCTTCGGCACCTGAGCTCAACGCCAGAGACCAAAGGCCCGGGTCATCCGGGCCTGTCTGGTATCAGCTGAGCTTGGACAGTTTCTGCTGCAGCTCGGCCAGTTGTTTCTTGATGTCGTCCAAGTCTTCTTTGGACTCGGGCTTGGCGTTCTCGTCCTTTTCAGGCCCCGACCATCCGCCTGACAAACCGCCTGTCATGGCCTTCAGAAACGCCTGCTGCTGCGCCTGAAGCGCCTCGAACCCCGGCATGTTGCTCATGGGGTTCATGGCGTTCATGTTCTCCATCATTTTGGTCTGACTTTCGCGAAGCATCTCAAAGCTGGATTGCAGGAATTGCGGCATCATGCCCCCGCCCGGCAGCATGTAGCTGCGCACCAGATCGTTCAGCACGTTCACCGGCAGCACGTTTTCGCCGCGGCTTTCATGTTCGGCAATGATCTGAAGCAGATACTGGCGGGTCAGGTCATCCCCGGTCTTCAGGTCGATGATCTGCACCTCGCGCCCGTCGCGGATAAATCCCGCGATGTCCTCGAGCGTGACATAGTCACTGGTCTCGGTGTTATACAGCCGACGGCTGGCATAGCGCTTGATCAGCAGAGGTTTTTCTTTGTCCGACACCGTTTGCCCTCCCCAAGGATGATGCGTTGCAGCAGAGGTTATGCGACCGCAGCACAAAAAGAAAGGGCAGGTCACAGGACCTGCCCCTAGCGATTGCACCGGTTGGGAGGGATGGGTGCGTTTCGCGGGTCTTGCTTACTTGGCCGCCGTTGCTTTCTTAGCGGCAGCGGTCACTTCGTTGGTGGCTTTCTTGACGGCTGCGGTGGTTTCTTCCGCGGCTTCCTTGCCGGCAGCCATCAGAAGCTCGACGGTTTCCGACTGCAGCTTCTTGGCGATTTCAGCGAAAGCGGCCAGGTTCTCAGCCGCGACTTCGGCCGAAGCGCTGGCGAAGTCGGTTGCGGCTTTTGCGTAGTCAGCCGGCTCGGCCTTGGCTTTCGACATCTCTGCCAGCTTGGCCAGGGTGTCCTTGGTCCACTTGCTCGAGATCTCGGCCGATTTCTCGGCGGCTTCCAGCGCAACGCCGGACAGTTTCTCGTTCAGGGTCGCGGTCGATTTGAACGCATTTTCCATTGCGGTGGTATCCACCGGGAAAGCACCCATCATTTCCTTCAGGGTTGCGGTAAAGTCTTGGGTCTTTGCCATTGGTCTAATCCTTTCAGCCAGTCCGGGCCCACCCCGGGTTCTTCAGCTTGAGGACAATATGAATGCCGCAACGCAGCATTTCAAGCATTTTTTGCTGCGTCGCAGAAATATTTTAGGTTTCAGAATGAAATCAGACCTTTGGCTTGGCCACGACATAGGTGCCGGGCGCCGGGGCCAGCGGTGGATGGTCCGAATCAGCAGGCGTACGCGCGGGAACCTGCTTGCCTGAACGCTTTTTCAACCACGCCTCCCAGCGCGGCCACCACGAGCCCTCGTGGAAGGAGGCTTCTTTCATCCATGTGTCGGCATCCGCCTTCAGGTCGTCATTGGTGTAGTGACCGTATTTCTTCTTGCTGGGCGGGTTCACGATGCCCGCGATATGGCCGGATTCGGACACCACGAAGCTCTTCGACCGAGACCCCATCTGCTGGACCCCCCGGTAGCAATCCTTCCAAGCGGCGATGTGGTCGGTCTCGCAGGTGATTGCCATCAGCGGCACATCAACGTCGCGCACATGCAGCTTGTGGCCCATCAACTCGAACCCGTCGGTGACGAACTCGTTGCGCTGACACAGGCCCCGCAGATACTGCACCACCATCTTGGCCGGCAGGTTGGCCCCATCGCCGTTCCAATACAGCAGGTCGAATGCCGGCGGCGTTTCCCCCATCATGTAACTGCGCACCGCAGGGGCATAGACCAGATCACGCGCCCGCAGAAAGGACATGGTCCGCGCCATGATCCATGACCGCAAAACGCCGATGCGGTTCACCTCCTCTTCGATCTCTTCAATGAAGTCCTCCTGCAGGAACGGCGTGAACTCGCCCTGATCGGAAAAATCCGTCAGCGCGGTAAAGAAGGTTGCGGATTTTATCGATTTGTCACCCCGCTGTTTCAGCAGCGACAAAGTCAGGCCCAGCGTGGTGCCCGCAATGCAATAGCCGACAGCGTTCACTTGCTTGACCTTGCAGATCTTCTTAGCCTCTTCGATCGCGGTCAGGTAGCCGTCCTGAATATAGTCCTCCATGCCGGTTTCGGCATAGCTGGCATCGGGATTGACCCAACTAACCACGAACAGGGTATAACCCTGCTCGGTGATCCATTTGATCAGGCTGTTTTCGGGTTTCATGTCCAGAATGTAGAACTTATTGATCCACGGCGGGAACAGAACGATCGGGATCTCGTGCACCGTTTCGGTGGCCGGCGCATATTGGATCAACTCCATCATCCGGTTGCGATACACTACCTGGCCCGGTGTGGTTGCCAGGTTGCCCCCCACCTCGAATGCTTTTTCGTCGGCCAGTTTCACCACCAGCGCGCCGTCATTGGCCTCGAGATCGGCCACCAGGTTCTCAAGCCCCTGAATCAACGACTGGCCGTCGGTCTCGATCGCCTTTTGCAGGGCGTCTGGGTTGGTCGGCAGGAAATTGGTGGGCGACATCATGTCGACGATCTGCTGCGCCATGAAGCGCAGGCGTCGCTTGTCTTTTTCGTCCAGATCCTCGACGGAATCGACGGCCTGTGCGATCGCCTCGGCATTGGTCAGGTATTGCTGAAGCACCAGACGGAAATAGGGGTTCTTGTCCCACAGCGGATTCGCAAACCGCTTGTCACGCGGCGCGCCGGTTTCCACGTCGTCGTCTCCGTTCAGCAACGCTTGCTGCGCTGCAGCAAAATTCAAAACGGACTTGCCCCAGTATTCGATCTGCTGTTCCAGCAGCTTGGCCGGGTTCTGCAGCGCCTCGGTCCAGTAAGCCGTTGCCGCCTTTGCCAAAACTTCGTGATTCGGGACATCCAGCGCGGGATTATGAGGTTTTCTGGACGCCATAACCTCGACCAGTCGCTTCGACAGCGCCTCGACTTTCATCATGTTTTCTTGAAGCCGTTCAAGGTGTTCGTCGGTCATTTCCGGCATCTTGCCTTCGCTTGTTGTCATTTAAACAAATCCCCCCTAACCTCGCTGCTGTGCAGAATATCGTCGTGGGAACCGGGGGGCAAAGCGGCGAATGGTCCGAACTTTCAGGCTGACATTCAGGAGGCCAAATCCATGCGCTATATGATGACCTACGACCTGATGGAGTCGATGCGGAACACCAATCAATGGCTTGGTGCAACCGCAAGCACATTTGCCTCCTACCCCGCCTTTGCGATGGTTCCCAATCCGGTGTTCAACTGGATGGCGGCCTGGGGTGAAGTCACGGAACGCACCTTCAAACGCATGGTCGCCAAGCCCGACTGGGGCATCCGAACATTTACCTGCGAGGACGGCAAAGATCATCTGGTGGAAGTCACCTCCGTGCTTGAACGCCCCTTCGGCGATCTCATCCACTTTCGCGTGAATGGCCGCGAAGAGCAACCGCGCAAGGTGCTTTTGGTTGCGCCGATGTCGGGGCACTACGCCACGCTGCTGCGCTCGACCGTCAAAAGCCTGCTTGTCAATTGCGAAGTCTACATCACCGATTGGCATAACGCGCGCGACATCCCCGTGTCCGAAGGCAAGTTCGATATCGAGGACTACACCCTCTACCTTGTCGATTTCATGAAGGAGCTCGGGCCCGACACCCATGTGGTGGCCGTCTGCCAACCCGCGCCGCTGACCTTGGCCGCCACCGCCTACCTCGCCGAGAAGGACCCCAAGGCGCAGCCCAGCACCCTGACCTTGATCGGCGGCCCCGTCGATCCTGACGCCACGCCGACCGAAGTCACCGATTTCGGCCGCCGCGTGACCATGGGCCAGCTTGAGGAAACGATGATCCAGCGCGTGGGCTTTAAATACAAAGGCGTCGGCCGGATGGTTTATCCCGGCCTGTTGCAGCTGGCATCTTTCATGTCGATGAATGCCGAGCGCCATGGCAAGGCTTTCTCGGACCAGATCCACCGCGTGATGCGTGACGAAGCATCGGACCACGACGCCCACAACCGGTTTTATGATGAATATCTCGCCGTGATGGACATGACCGCCGAATTCTACCTTTCCACAGTCGAGCGTGTTTTCAAGAACCGCGAAATCGCGCGGAACGAGTTCGTCGTGGATGGCCACAAGGTGGATATCGGCAAAATCACCGATGTAGCGGTCAAAACGGTGGAAGGCGCCAATGACGACATCTCGGCGCCCGGCCAGTGCATCGCGGCGCTGGATCTGTGCACCGGCCTGCCCGACAGCAAGAAGGCCAGCCATGTCGAACCCGGCGCCGGGCATTACGGCATCTTCGCCGGGCGCAGCTGGCGCGACAACATCCGCCCGCTGGTCATTGAGTTCATGAACGAAAACAGCCGCAAGCCGAAACGCCGCGCCGCCAACAGCAACAAGGTCGCGTGATAACCGGCGCCAAAGCCACGTCGCTGACCTTCGCCTGCACCTGCGGCGGGCTGAGCGGCGAGGTCAGCGCCAAAGGCTTGGCCACGGGCACCCATGTCGTCTGCTATTGCCCCGATTGCCGGGCCGGGCAGCTCTTTTTCGGCCAGCCCGATCCCGCGCCCGGCCCGGTGGACATATTCCAGATGTCTCCAGAATACATACACATCTCCAAGGGGGCCGAGAACCTAGCGGTGATGCGCCTTGGCCCCAAAGGGTTGTTTCGCTGGTACGCTAAATGCTGCAACGCCCCGCTGGCTACCACCACCAGCAGCCCGAAACTTCCGTTTGCCGGCTTTGACGTGGCCCGGTTTGCCGACCCTGAACCGCTGGGTTCGGTAAAGACCCGCGCTTATGTTCCGCAGAGCAACGGCAAGTGGAAACATGAAAAACCGGGCCCGGCCGTTCTGGGCATGATCCGGCGCGTGCTGGGCGCGCGCCTATCCGGTCGTTGGCGGCAGACCCCGTTTTTCGATACCGAGACAGGCGAACCGGTCGCGCTGCCGCATGTGATCACCCGCAAAGAACGCGCGGCCCTCTACGACTAGAAAATCCGCAACGGAATATTCAACCAGTCGATCAGCGCGGCAGTCGTTTCCTCGGGCGCCTCAAGCGTGGGCAGATGCCCGGAGTCATTCACAACGTGCAAGACGGCTTCGGGGATCAGTTCGGCCATAAAGCTGTGCTTGCGCACCGGCGTCAGCGTGTCATGCGCCCCGCACAAAACCAGCGTCGGCACCTTGATCCGGCGCATGGTACCCTGCTGATCCGGGCGCCGTTGAAGCGCGCGCATCTGGCGCACGAACAGGTCCGGCCCCAGTTCGGTCGCCATCTGCAGCATGTCGTCCAGTATGGGGAGGCGCTGCGGCCCCGGCGCCAAGATGTTGGTTCCGATGACCTTGCGCATCACTTCCTGCAGGCGTCCGGCCTGCGCCCCAACGATCAACTCTTCGCGGTTCGCGGCGATCTGGGGGGTGTCGGCCTGCGCATCGGTGGCCATCAAGCACAGCCGCGTCACCCGGTCGGGCGCCCGCCGCACCAATTCCAGCGCGACAACGCCGCCCATGCTCAGCCCGGCTAGCGCAAAGCGGTGAGGCAACTGGTCCAGTAACCCCGAGGCGATTTCCTCGATCCGATCCCCGCCGCCGATGGGCGCGACCGTCACCGCCCGATCCCGCGACAACTGGGCGATCTGCGGCTGAAACAGTCGGGCATCACACATCAGACCGGGCAAAAGCACCAGCGGCTCGATCACGCGGGGCCTCCTTTTGTCTGCCGAATGCGTCGGCGTTTTCGTCAGGATGAAAGGTTGCGCATCGCCGGGCAAGGCCAAAAATCACGGGTAGCAGATACCCCGGAACGGCGGGAAATCGGCATACCGCGCACGCCGTGCGTCGGGTGGCTCGTCCGGCTCCGCTCCGGCCCGCAACAGGCTGCCGCGCGGAGCGATGTAACTGTCGATCCGGCGCAGCGGAACGGGCCGCCACACGAGGTTGAACGCGCAAAGCTTGGGAAAGAACCAGATCTCGGAATAATCCAGATGATCGTGCATCCACCACGCCAGATCGCGCCAATCGCGGCCCTGCGCGTACCGGTCCGCGAACCATGGGATCACTACCGACGCCCCCGCGATCCGCGCATCCCCCCGTCCCCGGTCCCAGATGTGGCATTCCAACGGATGATCGTTGCGGGCGCAGTTCAGCTTGTTCTCGTTGCCGAAGCGGTTCAGCGAGGGCGAGCGATAGCCCGAGCGCACGGCAACCCGGCCAAAGGTCTCCTCGAGCGGGTCCAGCAAGGTTTCGCACAACGCCCGCCCCGTTTCGATTGCAAGGTCGGGATCCTCGGGAATGTTCGGCCGGGCGTGAAAATTCCCGATTTCGGAATACAGGAAATCGCGCAAGAAGAAATGCCGCGACAGCCGCACCCGGCCCAGCGTCTCAAGGCTCCACATGCTGCCCGGCTTGCGCATTCTCCACCTCTGTCCGCTGGCCAATGGCCTATTCGACCCCCAGCGCCCCGAGCCAGTCCAGAATACCCTGCACCGTGGCCGCGTCCTGCCCGGGCGAGGTCAGCCGCCCCGCAACCACATGCGAATAAGGGTCGTCACCCGGCCCCATTGTCACTGTGTGCACGGTTGCAGGCACGCCCCATGCGGCGGCGACTTTGCGCGTTAGGTCCGGGCGCACGATCTTGTCCTCATCCGAAAACCAGAACAGCGCCGGCACCAACGCCCTGGAGAAATCCAGCGCCCGCACCCGGTCGACCAGCACCGACATCGGTACCACGGCCTCCCACGGATAGACCAACGTCCAGTACGTGTTCCGTTCGGCATCGTCGCCCGACACGTCGCGGGTTTCCCCCATCAGCAACGGCAGCCAACTGCGCGCCCAAGGCAGTGACGGTATCCAGGATCCGGCCGCCTGCACCCCGAAATTGGGCGATATGAACACCATCCCGACCACGTCCTTGCTCAGCTCGGGGTCCAACGCCGCGGCTGCCGCCAGGGTCCCCCCGGTCGAGGTCGAGATCACGATGACCTCCTCGCCCACGGCGCGGGCGGCGGCCAGACCTTCGGCCATGTCCCGCATCCAGCCCGAGGCCGTCCCCTCGGCCATCGCATCCGACCCGCGCCCGTGCCCCTGCAGGCGCGTATAGACCAGATTGGCCCCCAGCGCGTCGGCGATCCTGTCGGGCACCGGGCGGATTTCCTCGGACGAGGCCGAGAACCCGTGCACATAGAGCACCGAATAAGGCGTGCGCCGTTCCTTGAATCCGTCCTGCCAGATGACTCGCTTTTCGACACCCGGCACGATGTCGTCATAGGCGGACTCGATGCTTTCGAAATAGACCTGAACCCCCTCGCCGAACTTGCGCGGATCGAACCGCGGGTGCAGATCTACCTCTTCGCGCGGGCCGAACCAGTAGATCAGCCCGCCGACCACCACCAACGCCAGCAAGGCCCGCCCGAGAAACCGCCCCAGCCGCCACATCAACTGGCCCCCATCACGTCGCGAACCGCATCCTCGATCAGCCCCAGGCACGGCCCGTCCGAGAACCGGTGATCCGCATCCTTGACCAGCAACAGCCGCATGTCCGGCCCGCTGGCATGGTCGAGCAACAGTACAGCGGTGTCGACCGAAACCGCCGTATCAGCCGTGCCCTGCAGGAACCGCACCGGAAACGGCAGGTTCAATGGCGACCGCAACACCAGCCGCGTCCGGCCATCCTCGATCATCCGCTTGGTGATGATGTAGGGCTCCATGTAATCCGAGGGCAACTCAACATGCCCCACCGTCTCCAGCGCCTGTTTCTGTTCGTCGCTGAACGAGGCCCAATAACCGTCCTCGGTGAAATCCGGCGCCGCCGCGATCGTGACCATGCCGGCGATCCGCTCGGGCATGGCCTTGGCCAGCAATAGCGCCTGCCACCCGCCCATGGACGAACCCACTACGATCAGTGGCCCCTTGGTCAGCGCTGAAACCGCCGCAACCGTGTCCTCGTGCCAATCCCCGATACAGCCCTCCTCGAACCGGCCGGAACTTTCGCCATGCCCGGAGTAGTCGAACCGCAGATAGGCCTGCCCACGCGCCCGCGCCCAGTCCTCCAGATGCACCGCCTTGGTGCCCTCCATGTCCGACTTCAGACCACCCAGAAAAACGACCGTGGGCCCCACCCCTTCGCTCTTGTGATAGGCCAGCCGCCGCCCCTGCGGCGTTTCCAGAAATGTCGTCGCTGCCATGAAACCCTCACTTGCTTTTCCAGCATCATGCACGCGCCGCGCCCAAGTGCAATTCCCCGCCCCCCTCTTCATCTGGCCTCAAATATCCCGGGGAGCGCGAGGGGCAGCGCCCCTCGCCCCTCACCCTTGACACAGACACCACCACCTGCCACACGGGCCCGACACCATAACCCGCAACCGGGCGTTCTGTGGGCGCCAAACCGACGAGGAGAGCCAGATCATGGCCCTGGATTCAAAATCCGTCTCTCTTATCTTCCCAGATGGCAATTCCCGATCCTACGCGGCAGGCGTCACGCCGGCCGAGGTCGCTGCCGACATCTCCACCTCGCTGGCGAAAAAGGCCATCTCGGCCACCGTCAACGGCCAGCACTGGGACCTGCAGTGGCCCATCGAACAGGATGCCGAAATCGCCATCCACACGATGAAGGACGAGGCCCAGGCCAACGAACTGATCCGCCACGACTTTGCCCACGTGATGGCCCGCGCGGTGCAGGAAATCTGGCCCGCGACCAAGGTCACCATCGGCCCGGTCATCGAAAACGGCTGGTACTACGACTTCGACCGCGAAGAGCCGTTCACACCCGAAGATCTCGGCCTCATCGAGAAAAAGATGAAAGAGATCATCAACAAGCGCGACCCCGTGACCACCGAGATCTGGGAGCGCGAGCGCGCCATCGAATTCTACAAGGCCAACAACGAGCCCTACAAGGTGGAGCTGGTCGAGGCGATCCCCGGTGACGAGCCGGTGCGCATGTACTGGCACGGCCACTGGCAGGATCTCTGCCGCGGCCCGCACCTGCAGCATACCGGCCAACTGCCCGGCGACGCGTTCAAGCTGATGTCCATCGCCGGCGCCTACTGGCGCGGCGACAGCAACCGCCCGATGCTGCAGCGTATCTATGGCGTGGCCTTCACCGGCAAGGAAAAGCTCAAGGCGCACCTGCACATGCTGGAAGAGGCCGCCAAACGCGACCACCGCAAGCTGGGCCGCGAGATGGACCTGTTCCACATGCAGGAAGAGGCCCCGGGCCAGATCTTCTGGCACCCCAACGGCTGGACGATCTACACCCAGTTGCAGGACTACATGCGCCGCCAGCAACGCCGCGGCGGCTATGTCGAGGTCAACACCCCGCAGGTGGTCGACCGTAAGCTGTGGGAACGCTCGGGCCACTGGGACAAGTACCAGGAGAACATGTTCATCGTCGAAGTCGACGAGGAACACGCCCGCGAAAAGGCCGTGAACGCGCTCAAACCGATGAACTGTCCCTGCCACGTGGAAATCTTCAAGCAGGGTCTGAAATCATATCGCGACCTGCCGCTGCGCATGGCCGAGTTCGGCTCGTGCAACCGGTATGAACCCTCGGGCGCCCTGCACGGCATCATGCGCGTGCGCGGCTTCACGCAGGACGACGCGCATATCTTCGCCACCGAGGACCAGATCGAATCCGAGACCGCCGAGTTCATCCGCTTCCTCAGCGTGATCTACAAGGACCTGGGCTTCGAGAACTTCTCGGTGAAATTCTCGGACCGCCCCGAAACCCGCGCCGGCTCGGACGAAGTCTGGGACAAGGCCGAAGAGGCGCTTCTGTCCGCCACCCGCGCAGCCGGGATCGAACCCGAGTTGAACCCCGGCGAAGGCGCCTTCTATGGTCCGAAACTGGAATTCGTCCTGACCGACGCCATCGGCCGCGACTGGCAGTGCGGCACCTTCCAGGTCGATTTCGTGCTGCCCGAGCGGCTGGACGCCACCTATATCGGCGCCGACGGCGCCAAACACCGCCCGGTCATGCTGCACCGCGCGACGCTGGGCTCGTTCGAACGGTTCATCGGCATCCTGATCGAGGAACACGCCGGCAAGCTGCCCTTCTGGCTGGCGCCCCGGCAGGTCGTTGTCGCCTCGATCACCTCCGAGGCCGACGACTACGTGCACGAGGTGGTGGACGCGCTCAAGGCCGCCGGTGTCCGCGCCGAGGCCGACATCCGCAACGAGAAGATCAACTACAAGGTCCGCGAGCATTCGGTCGGCAAGGTCCCGGTGATCCTGGCCGTGGGCCACCGCGAGGTCGAAGAGCGTACCGTCAGCGTCCGCCGCCTGGGCGAGAAGCAGACCCGTGTCCAGTCGCTCGAGGATGTAACAAAAGAGCTGGCGCGCGCGGCCACGCCGCCCGATCTTCTGTAACAATCGGCTCCGCCTTGCAGAAAATCCGGCCCCCAGCACGGGGCCGGACTGAAACATTTATGGATTTCCTAATTTATTACAGTGCGTTAACTTGCAAGGGGCATTAACGTTCCCTGACACAGCCGTGAGACACGGGCTCGTGAATTCAACAGAGAGGTGTCAGCCGTTACCTTTGTCAATGTCACAAGCAGACATACGCAATCACGAAAAGGATTACCTGAGATGTCGAACACCGCCAAAACCCTCGTAATCGCAAGCGCCGTTGCAGCAGCCGTTGCCGGCACTGCCACCACCGCAGCCGCACAGGCCAAGGAAAAGTGCTATGGCATCTCGAAGGCCGGTCAGAATGACTGTGCCGCTGGTCCGGGCACCACTTGCGCCGGCACCTCGACCGTCGATTACCAGGGCAATGCCTGGACGCTGGTCGATGCAGGCACCTGCACCGATATCGAACTGCCCAAAGCTGCGGACGGAACACCCCGCAAGGGCTCACTGGAACCGCTCGAGCGTGACCTGCCCGCATAAGACTGCCTGACGGTTTACAAGGGCGGGCGTTTTCAAATTGCCCGCCCTCTTTTTTGCCGGAAAGGATCAGGCCCTTGTTGGATGACGCCCGTAAAGTAAACCATTTGCCCGCCGCGCCCGGTGTTGGCTACAAGCCTCAGCACTTTGCCGACCTTCTGGCGCAGCCCGGTCCAGTCGGCTGGCTGGAAATTCACGCCGAAAACTACATGGGCGACGGCGGTCGCCCCCTGGCGCAACTGCGTCACCTTGCCGAACGGTTTCCCATCTCGGTGCATGGCGTGGGCCTGTCGATCGGCGGCGAAGGACCGCTGGACGCCGAGCACCTGGACCGATTGAAACACCTTGTGGGCTGGCTGAACCCGGCCAGCTTTTCAGAACATCTGGCATGGTCCACCCATGACAGCCAGTTCCTGAACGATCTGCTGCCCCTGCCCTATACAGACGCCACACTGGCGCGCATCTGCGATCATATCGATCAGGTACAAGAGACGGTGGGCCGGCAGATGCTGCTGGAAAACCCGTCCAGCTATCTCGCTTTTGCCGAAAGCACGTGGTCTGAACCCGACTTCTTGCGCGAGGTCGCACGCCGGACCGGATGTGGCCTGCTGCTGGACGTCAACAATGTTTTCGTCTCGGCCACCAATCTGAATTACAGCCCGCAGGCCTATATCGACGCCTACCCTGTGGACCAGGTTGGCGAGATCCACCTGGGTGGCCACGACGAGGACGAGGACGACCATGGGCAACCCCTGCTGATCGACAGCCACGGCCGCGCCGTCGTCGACCCGGTTTGGGCTTTGCTGGATTATGTGCTCGACCAATCAGGCCCCAAACCCGTGCTGATCGAATGGGACAATGACGTGCCCGACTGGCCCACCCTGCGCGCCGAGGCTGAACGCGCGCAATCCGCGCTGGACCGGATCCCGGCATGAGCGTTTCGCAATCGGAATTCCGGGCGGCCTTGCTGGACCCGGCAGCCCCCGTGCCCGACGGGTTGCTGGACTACCAGGCCCGCCCCGCCGGACGCCGCTTCAGCGTCTATCGCAACAACGTAGCCGTGTCGCTGACCGAAGCAATGCACCAGGCATTTCCGGTCATAACCAAGCTGCTGGGTCCGCAGAACATGGACGGTCTGGCCGGGATCTATCTGCGTCAGCACCCGCCGACCTCCCCGCTGATGATGTTCTATGGCGAGAGCTTCCCCGAATTTCTCGCCGACACCAAGCAACTGGCGCATCTGGGCTATCTGCCTGACGTGGCGCGGCTGGAGCTCGCCCTGCGCCGGTCGTACCACGCCGCCGACAGCCAGCCGATCGCGCCCGACGTGCTGGCCACCCTGCCGCCTCAGGACTTGATGCAGGCCCGGCTGGGCATTGCCCCGGCCATGCAGCTGATCCGGTCCGACTGGCCCATTTACGCCATCTGGTTGTTCAACACCGAAGACGGCGCGCCAACGCCCGAGCCCGGTGCGCAGGACGTGCTGATCACGCGCCCTGAATTCGACCCGTCGCCGCACCTGCTGCCCCCCGGCGGGCTCGACTGGATCACCGCCATTCAGGCCGGCCGGACCATTGGCCAGGCCTTCGAGGCAACCACCGCTCGGACGCCCGCATTCGACCTGGGTGCCACCCTGGCACTGCTGCTGCAGGGCAATGCGATCACTTCTGTCACCATCGAAAGGCCGGAAACATGACTGCCCTGATTTCTCTGCACAATTCCGCATTCGGTAAGCTGGACCACGCCTCGAACTGGCTGACGCCGACAGTGGCGCGGCTGACCTTTGCTGCGGTTCTTCTGGTCTATTACTGGAACTCGGCCATGACCAAGCTGGGCAGCGGCTTTTTTGGGTTCCTTTTCCCTTCGGACGGGGCCTATGTGCAGATCTTCCCCAAGGCGATGGAGGCCGTCGGCTATGACAGCTCGCAGCTTGGGTTCTTTACCTGGCCCGTTGCCGTCGCCGGCACGTGGGCCGAGTTCATCCTGCCAGCATTGCTGCTGGTGGGGCTGTTCACTCGCCTTGCCGCCCTGGGCATGATCGGGTTCGTCTGGGTGCAGACATTCACCGATGTCACCGGGCATGGGGTCAAGCTGGGCAGTCTGTTCGACAACACCATCACCCTGATGGATCAGCGGGTTATGTGGACCTTCCTGTTCGTGGTTATCGTGATCAACGGCGCGGGCCCGCTCTCGCTCGATCGGGTTCTGCGCCTGAAATGACCTAGAAATGCGCCTTGGGTTCGTCCGGCTTGCCCGCGGCGATCCCAAGCAGCCCCGCGACGCCGGCGAAGGCAATCGGGAACATGGTGAACACGCCAAAGCCAAAGGCGTAGTACATTCCCGCCGCGGAAATCAGCAGCAAGACCCCCGCCACCAAAGCCCGGGCGTGCGCCATCGCGCCCCCGGCAATCGCCAGCATCGGCGCAAAGATCGAGGCCGTCTTGATCAGTTCCGGGTTCTCCACCTGCTCGGCCAGACCTTCAATCTCGCCATAGCGATCCACCAATTCGACGAACCCGTATCCGAAAAACCCGACGATCATTCCGACCAGCCCGGCGATGACCCCCAGGATCATGGCTGCGTTTCGCATGCTGTCTTCCTTGCTGTTGCGTCGTGACAGATAGGCACCCTTTCAGACAATGCCAAGGCCGGCTTGGGTCTGCGGGGTCCAGCCCAGATACATCTCGGCCCCGTTTTCGATCAGCGGCCGCTTCATCAGCGTGGGGTGGTCAGCCAGCAGTTCCAGAACCGGACGCGCGCGCGCGGTCGCGTCCAATCCGCGCCAGGTCGTTGAACGGGTGTTGAGCAAGGTGTCGCCGAAACGCGCAAATGCCCGCGCCAGTACATCGGCCGGCACGCCTTGCGAGCGCACATCTACAAACTCGGCATCCGGAAGCGATTTCAACGCCTTGCGGCAAGTGTCACAGGTCTTGAGACCATAAAGGCGCATGGCCGGTCCTCTTTGGTTTTTGATCCAATTTCGGGCAAAACGCAGTGCCTGGCCCAGTATTCCTTGATTTTTTACCGCACCGTGCAATGTTGAAAAAGGCGAAACACATAATTTACGCCGTCTCGTTCGCTCGGAACTGCGTCGATTGGTGGTCGCTTTGACTATGCCCTGTCATTTTGCAGGGTGACGCGCAAGGAGAAGGAGACACGGAATTATGCCTACCGGCACCGTGAAGTGGTTCAATACGACCAAAGGCTATGGTTTTATTGCCCCTGATGAGGGTGGCAAGGATGTGTTTGTTCATATCTCGGCCGTAGAACGATCCGGCCTGACCGGACTCGCCGACAATCAGAAAGTCTCGTACGAGTTGCAGGACGGACGCGACGGCCGCCAAATGGCGGGTGATTTGAAGCCCATGTAATCGGTCCGCCCGTCCGGGCGGCGCCCTGAAACAAGGTCGACGGCCAATTTGCGGGCCGTTGACCGCTCCCCTACCGCCCCCTATCCCCTGTGCCGGTTTTTGACCGGGTCGGCTGTTTGAGAAGCGGTCATGACGTTGCCCAGACAGGCTGCGTGGCTAGGTGTTGCGGATCACCGCCTCGAACTCCCGCCACTCGCGCGCGGTCATGCCCGAGTTCTCCTGTGTCACCGCCTCACCTTGCAGCATGCGCCGCAGTGCTTCGACCATCTGCGCTGACAAGTTGACCGCACCCAGGCGGTAGTCCTCGAACGCCTTGTAGGCGAACGGAACCCAGTCAGCCACGATTTTGCACATGGTTTCGGCATAGACCCGGATTTCGTATTGCGCATGCGGGTCGGCCCGCAACCGCAGGAAATGGAACAAGTTATGCAAGTCCACCTTCCAGTACCACTGCGTGTAGATGTTGGCCGGCAGGTTCATCCGCGCCAGTTCGCGCGCCAGCCCCTGCTGGCCGTCCTGGCTGATCATCGCTTCGTAATTGTCGTAGCAGCGGGCGCTGTCGGCCTTGAGAATGTCCAGCACGCGGGCAGCTTCTTCACCCTGCAACGCCTCTCCCCGGCCCTGATTGTTGACCGCCGACTGCGCCGCCAATTGATCCGGCGCGGGAATGTAGAATTCCCGGTCAAGGATCGAATAGCGGGCGGAGTATTCATTTACATTCGCCGTGCGGTGCCGGATCCACTGTCGTGCTACGAAGACCGGCAGTTTGACATGCAGCTTGACCTCGCACATCTCGAACGGGGTCGAGTGCCAGTGCCGCATCAGATAGCGGATCAACCCCTCGTCATTCTGCACCGATTTGGTGCCCTTGCCGTACGAGACCCGCGCCGCCTGGCAGATCGCCGCGTCGTCGCCCATATAGTCGATCACCCGCACGAAACCGTGGTCCAGAACCGAGTGTGCGGTGTACAGATGCTCTTCCATGCCGGGCGCCACGACTCGACGGGTCGGCTGCGTTTGGGCGCGTTGTTCTTCGATTTCGGCCAGTTGTTCGGCAGACAGCGGCATGAAATTTCCCTCTCCAGCATTGAGTCGTCTAACACTATATATCGGCAGCACTGGCATCGAAACCGCGATATGTACGGCGCCTTGTGCATTTTTCGGATGGAGCCCTGCCCGCCCCTCGACACCCACAGACAGCGCGCTAAGCTGACGCAGATCATCTTGAAAAAAGGAAAACACGATGGGGCTGAAATACCTCCACACGATGGTTCGGGTGAAGGACCTGGACAAATCCATGGCGTTCTACAAGCTGCTGGGGTTGCAGGAAACCCGCCGTTATGACAGCGAAGAGGGGCGGTTCTCGTTGATCTTCATGGCGCCTCCGGGGCAGGAGGACGCACCGATTGAACTGACCTACAACTGGGACGGCGATGATGGTCTGCCCAGCGACAGCCGCCATTTCGGGCACATCGCCTATGGCGTCGACAATATCTATGAAACCTGCCAGCACCTCGCCGACAACGGCGTCGTCATCAACCGCCCGCCGCGCGACGGGCGCATGGCCTTTGTGCGCTCGCCGGACAACATCTCGATCGAACTGTTGCAGAGCGGCGAACCGCTGCCCCCGGCCGAGCCCTGGGTCAGCATGGAAAACACCGGCCACTGGTGATCCGCTGGTTGACAGCCCTGGGGTTGGCCGCCTTGGCCGGCCCCGTTCAGGCCGAGCAATGCCGCCTGGCACTGCTGCTTGCACTCGACATCTCGGTATCGGTCGATGCAACCGAGGACGCGCTGCAGCGTCAGGGCTTGGCCGCCGCTCTGGTTGCGCCCGAGGTTGAACGGGCGTTCTTTTCGTCGCCCATGCCCGTGGCCTTGGCCGCCTATGAGTGGAGCGGGCGAAACACGCAGCATGTCATCCTGCCCTGGCAGATGATCGAAACCCGGGCCGATCTGCTCGATGTGGCCCGGCGCATCGGTCGTTCCACCCGCTCCGATGCCGGGTCCGCCACAGCCATGGGCCACGCGCTGGGGTACGGTGCAACCTTGATGCGCCAAGCCCCGCCCTGCCTGTTCCAGACCATTGATCTGTCGGGGGACGGATCGAACAATGACGGCTACGGCCCGCAGATCGCCTATCGCCATTTCCCCTTTGAAAACGTCACGGTCAACGGGTTGGTCATCAACGCCGCAGATTTCGAAGGCGAGCTGTTCCTGATTCCGTTCTTTGAAAACAACGTCCTGCACGGCCCCGGAGCCTTTCTGGAAATCGCCCAGGGATTCGAGGACTTCGAACGCGCCATGCGCCGCAAACTGGAGCGCGAGTTGACCAGCCTGCAGATCGGCGCGCTGGAGAGGGCCGTCCGATGATCGTCCGAGCGCTGGCGTTGTTGATGTGCCTGGTCGCGACCCCGCTTGCCGCCCAATGCCGACAGGCACTGGCGCTGGGGCTGGATGTTTCGGGCTCGGTCGACAGCCGTGAGTACCGATTGCAACTGGACGGGCTGGCGGCAGCCCTGCAGCGGCCCGAAGTGCAAGACCTCATCCTGTCGGACCCGAGCACACCGATCCGGCTTGCCGTCTTCGAATGGAGCGAAACCAGCTTTCAACGCGTGCTCATCGACTGGACCACTCTGCGCAGTTCGTCTGACCTGCAGGCCATCGCCGAACGCCTGAAAGCCACCCGCCGCTCGTCGGCGCCACAAGGCACCGCGGTGGGGGCTGCGATGCAGTTCGGCGCCGGGCTTCTGGCTGGGCAAGCGGATTGCTGGAAGCGCACGCTTGATCTGTCGGGGGACGGCAAGCACAATGTCGGCCCACATCCGCGAACGGCCAAGTCAGCGCTGCGCAGCGCTGGCCTCACGATCAACGGTTTGGTGATCGGCGCCGACGATCCCGGCAACGGCGACGCTCGCTTTGTCCAGATCGGAGAGCTTTCAGCCTATTACAATGCCTGGGTCATCCTGGGCCCCGGCGCGTTCGTAGAAACGGCGCTGGGGTTCGAAGCCTACGAGGACGCCATGACCCGTAAGCTGATCCGCGAGCTTGACGCGCTGGTGATGTCGCAGGGCCTGCCCGCCACCGATCAGTAGATATAGCGGATCTGGTCCGTCCAGTACCGCTCAACCCGGCGCAGCGCGCTGGTGATGTCTTCGATTCCGTCCGCGCCCAAGACACCTTTGCTCTGCAGCCCGTCCGCGTGGCGTGCAAACAGGTCGGCCACGATATCGCGAATCTCGCGCCCGCGTTCGGTCAGCCGAACCCGGACCGAGCGCCGATCGATCTCGCAACGCTGATGGTGCATATACCCCATCTCGACCAGTTTCTTGAGGTTGTAGCTGACATTGCTGCCTTGGTAATAGCCGCGGCTTTTGAGTTCACCCGCCGTCACCTCGTGATCGCCGATGTTGAACAACAGTAGAGCCTGTACGGCGTTGATCTCCAGCACACCGACCCGCTCGAACTCGTCCTTGATGACATCCAGCAGCAGCCGATGCAGGCGTTCGACCAGGGCCAGCGCCTCCAGATAGCTGGACATGAACCCCTTGGCCCCCGGCGCGGAGACCTGCATTTCCAAACTCATCCGATCCTCCGATTCAGTCGCGCTGTTCTCGAAACTTTGGCGCGAAATCCCGAATAATCGGTTAAATCCGGATTTTCCTCATTTTTGAAAGGTTTGCGCGATTTCCGAGATCAAATCCTCAAACGGAGCGGGCGGCGCAACCTGTCCGGTGACCCACTGATAGAGATCCTGATCGTTCTCATGCAACAGCGCGTCGTACCGGTCCAGCCCAGCATCGTCCATCGCATCCAGATTGCGCTCGGCATAGGCCTGCAGGATGATGTCCATCTCTTTGATGCCACGTCGCATCGACCGCATCTTCATCCGTTTGATCCGGGTTTCGCGCGTTTCGGTCATTCGCCTTTCTCCAGCTTCAAACGCAAGGCCTTTTCCACCCGCGCTAGCCGCTCGGAACTGGCGCGCATCTCACCGCGGATCGCACGCAGCTCGGCAACCAGCGGAGCCAGCTCGGCATCTCCTTCTACAAGATCGGGCACGCCCGCGCCCTCGCCTTCGCCGGTCAGCAACCACATGATCGACACGTTCAACATGCCCGCCATCATCGACAGCTTGTTGGCCCGCGGCTCGGACATGTCGTTTTCCCACCCGACCACGGTGGCCTTCTTGACACCCAATCGCCGCGCCAGTTGGGCTTGGGTCATGCCGGCGGCTTCGCGTGCGCCGGCCAGACGATCTCCGAACGTCGCCGCCTCGGGTCCGAACCAGTCGGTTTCGTCGCTCATCAAACTCTCCAGTTCTGCAAATGCATATCGCTTGATCGTGTTTCGGGCGCACCCTATGACAGTCGGGACCAACATACAAACGGGGCCGTCCATGAGCTTTCTGTCTGCGACACTGTCGCGCGTCAAACCTTCGCCCACCATCGCCATGACGGCCAAGGCCGCCGAGTTGCGGGCCGCCGGGCGCGACGTCATCGGCCTGAGCGCGGGCGAGCCCGATTTCGACACCCCGCAGAACATCAAGGACGCCGCCGTCGCCGCCATCGCCGCGGGCAAGACCAAATACACCGCCCCCGACGGCATCCCCGAGTTGAAACAGGCCATCTGCGCCAAATTCAAGCGCGACAATGGGCTGGACTACACGCCCGCGCAGGTCTCGGTCGGCACGGGCGGCAAGCAGACGCTCTACAACGCGCTGATGGCCACGCTGAACCCGGGCGACGAGGTGATCATCCCCGCCCCTTACTGGGTCAGCTATCCCGACATGGTGCTGCTGGCTGGGGGCACCCCGGTGCCGGTGGAAACCACGCTGGAAAACCGCTTCAAGCTGACCGCCGAACAGCTCGAGGCCGCGATCACGCCCAAGACCAAGTGGTTCATCTTCAACTCGCCCTCGAACCCCACCGGCGCGGGCTATTCGTGGGACGAGCTCAAGGCACTGACTGATGTTCTGATGCGTCACCCACATGTCTGGGTCATGTCCGACGACATGTACGAACATCTGGCCTATGACGGGTTTCAGTTCTGCACGCCCGCGCAGGTCGAACCGGGGCTCTATGATCGCACGCTCACCTGCAACGGCGTGTCCAAGGCCTATGCCATGACCGGCTGGCGCATCGGCTATGCCGCGGGCCCCGTCGAGTTGATCGCGGCCATGCGCAAGATCCAGTCGCAATCCACGTCGAACCCCTGTTCGATCAGCCAGTGGGCCGCGGTCGAGGCACTGAACGGCACGCAGGAATTTCTTGCGCCGAATAACGGGATGTTCAAACGCCGCCGCGATCTGGTCGTGGACATGCTGAACCAGATCGAGGGCATCACCTGCCCCACCCCCGAGGGCGCGTTCTACGTCTACCCCTCGATCGCCGGGCTGATCGGCAAGACCACGCCCGCCGGGACGGTCATCGACAGCGACGAGGCCTTTGCCACGGCCTTGCTGGAAGAGGCCGATGTGGCCGTGGTGTTTGGCGCGGCTTTCGGCCTGTCGCCGAATTTCCGCGTCAGCTACGCGACCTCGGACGAGGCCTTGACCGAGGCCTGCACCCGCATCCAGCGGTTCTGCGCTTCCCTGAAATAACCCCGAGACCCCCATGTCCGCGACCCTGCCCGAATACTATTTCCGCGTCCGCGAGAACGGCGCCGCAGTCTATCGGATCGACACGGAAAACCGACAGCGCCGGATCGAGATGGATCAGATCGCGGTCGTCAACATCCGCAATGGCGAGGTCAAGCCACACGGCCAGCGCACTCTGACCGAGGCCGACAAGGCCGAGATCGCCCGCTGGATGGAGGACCGCAAGGCGCTGTTGGCGCAGCGTGACATCGACGACATCCACCGAACCATCGACCATCTGAACCTGACGGCGCAATGGGCCCAGTCCAAGGCGACTGACAACCAGTTGGAACAGGTCACCGACCGGCTGCTGCTGGCGATGCATGACTTGCGTTCGGTCTTGGTGCGCAAGAAGGCCGACCGCCAGCCCAAGAGCTGAGAGGCTATTCGGCCGGCACGCCCACCGCCTTGACCGAGCGCGTCCAGAACCGTGTCATCAGCAGGACGGCGGCCGAAGCCAGCCCCAGCACCAGCCCCAACCAGACCCCGATACCGTCCATCCCGCGGATGAAGCCGAAATAGTACGAAGCAGGGATCCCCACGACCCAATAGCTGAGCCCGGCCATCACCATCGGCACCTTGGCGTCCTGCAGCCCGCGCAGCAGGCCCAGCGCGATTACCTGCGCCCCATCCACCAGTTGGAACAGCGCGGCCATAGCCAACAGCCCGGCCCCGATCGCCAGGATCTGCGGGCGCTGCGGGTCGTCCGATTCGACGAATACCGAGATCAGCGGCTCGGCGCAGGTCAGGAACAGGATGATCGTCATCACCGAAACCACCAGCGACATGCCCGTGACCGCGATTGCGCCTTTTTCCAGATGCGCGCGATCCTTGCGGCCCAGCGCATTGCCGGCGCGGATCGTCGCCGCGTTGGACAGGCCCAGATGCACCATAAAGGTGGCCGAGGCCAGGTTCAGCGCGATCCCATGCGCCGCCAGCGGCACCTGCCCGATCCAGCCCATCATGAAGGCCGAGGTCGCAAACAGCGACACCTCTGCCAGAAGGGTCAGACCAATCGGCACGCCAAGCTTCAGCACGCTGAAGAACATCTCCCAGTCCGGGCGCCAGAACCGCTGGAACAGACTGTGTTCCGGCAGGACCTTGACCGCGTAGATGATGACCGCCACCAGGGACACGGTCTGCGTCACCACCGAAGCGATCGCCGCCCCCATCACGCCCAGTTCCGGCGCGCCCCAGTTGCCGAAGATCAGCGCATAGTTGGTCAGGCCGTTGACCACTGCCGCCGCGACGGTGATCCACAGCACGATCTGCGTGCGCTCGAGCGCGGCCAGATAGGATTTCAGCACCATCACCACCAGCGCCGGAAACAGACCCCAGCCCGCGACCCGCAGATACTCGGACGCGGTCTGCGCCACTTGCGGATCCTGATCCGTGGCGATCAGAATCGGGTAGGACCACCACAGCAGCGGCATCACCAGCATGCCATACAGCAGCGACAACCACAGACCCATGCGGGTGCTGCGGCGAATGCTGGTTTCATCCTCCTCGGCAGCCGAGGTGGCAACCATCGGCATCACCGCCAAGCCGAATCCGCCCCCGAACAGGAACAGCACGAAATAGAAACTGCCGGCCAGCGTCACCGCGGCCAGCGCCTCGACATCGTACCGGCCCAACATGATCGTATCGGTCAGGCCGATGGCAAACTGGGCCAGATGACCACCGATCAAGGGCAGCCCCAGCACCGCAATCGCCCGGACATGGGCAGGATAAGTCATCACCTTGCTCATCCCGCCAGCCTTATGCCCGGCCCCGACACGGGGCAAGGGCTCATCTGGAAAATCTCGATCCGAGACCAGCTGCCCGCCGATCAGCTCGCCCGGGCATCAGGATGCAGGGCCGTGCCCAGGATGTGATCCGACCGGTGGACCACATGATGCGCCTGACCCACGATCAACGGATCGGGCTGGCCCACGACGTCATGATCCTTGTCCGGATAATCCAGCGTCGACAGGAAATGCCGCATGCAGTTCAGCCGGGCGCGTTTCTTGTCGTTCGACTTGACGATGGTCCAGGGCGCGTCGGCGGTGTCGGTATAGAAGAACATTGCCTCTTTCGCCTCGGTGTAGTCGTCCCATTTGTCCAGACTGGCCTTGTCGATGGGCGACAGCTTCCACTGCTTCAGCGGGTCGGTCTCGCGGCTCTTGAAACGGCGAAGCTGTTCGTCCCGCGTGACCGAGAACCAATACTTGTAAAATTGGATCCCGGACCGCACCAACATGCGCTCCAACTCGGGCGTCTGGCGCATGAACTCGAGGTATTCGTTGGGGGTGCAGAACCCCATCACCCGCTCGACTCCAGCCCGGTTGTACCAGGATCGATCATAGAACACCATTTCGCCGACGGTGGGCAATTCCTGAATGTAGCGCTGATAATACCACTGGCCCTTCTCCTCCCAGGTCGGTTTGTTCAGCGCGACCACGCGGGCCTGACGTGGGTTCAGATGCTCCATGAACCGCTTGATCGTGCCGCCCTTTCCGGCGGCATCACGACCCTCGAACAGCAGAACGAACTTCTGCCCGGTCTCCTGCGCCCACAGCTGCACCTTCAGCAACTCGGCCTGCAATTGGGCCTTTTGCTTTTCATAGACCGAGCGGGACAGCTTGGTGCGATAGGGGTATTCGCCGCTTTCGAAAGCCTGCCGGATCTTTTCGCGGGTCGGCGCCTCCGGATCCGCCTTTGGCTTGGCCGCGGCGGCCTCGGGCGTTGAGTTCGGTTTCTGCTGGGTCACTGCATCCATGCGATCACTCCGGTTTTGCTGTTCACCGAAACACCTAGCAAATTTGCATCTTTTTCGCGTTGATCCGTATCAAGTTGACTTCGCTCTCAGGTCCGAAAATGCTGTGCCGAGCGGCATCACCCAGGAATTGTGCATGAAAACCGAATATCTCGACCTGAACGGCCAGCCGTTCTTCGTCCGTCGCTGGGGCAATGCAGACCTTCCACCATTGCTGATGCTGCACGGCTTCCCGGAATACGGGGGTGCCTGGTCCGACCTTGCCCCGCACCTGGCGGACCATTTCCACTGCATCGCCCCCGACCAGCGCGGCTATGGCCAAAGCTGGGCGCCCGAAGGCACCGAGCATTACGTCCTCTCACAGCTCGTCTCGGACATGGCCGCCCTGATCGAACAGATCGGCGCGCCGATCACCGTTCTGGGCCACGACTGGGGCGCCTCGGTGGCATACGGCCTCGCAATGTTCCGCCCTGGACTCGTCAGCCGCCTGATCATCGCCAATGGCGTCCACCCCTACCCCTTCCAGCGCGAGATGGCCAAGGGCGGCGCGCAATCCCAAGCCTCGCAATACATCAACCAGCTCCGCGCACCCAACTCGGCCGACTGGCTGTCCGCGGACAATTTCGCCAAACTCGAACAGTTCTTCCGGCACGGCATGGGCACCGACTGGCTGACGCCCGACCAGATGCAATCCTATCGCACGGAATGGGCCCGCCCCGGCCGCCTCGACGCCATGCTGAACTGGTACCGCGCCTCGCCCCTGCAGGTCGCCGACCCCGGCAAGCCGCTGGCCGACCCACCGCAACTGCCGACCGAGCGGCTGCGCGTAACCTGCCCGCACCTGCTGATCTGGGGCCCCGAGGACAAGGCCCTGCTGCCGGAAACCACCGAAGGGCTCGAGGATTTCGCCCCCGACCTCACCCGCGTCACCATCCCCGGCGCCGACCACTGGCTGCACCACCAGCACCCCCAGAAGGTCGCGCAAGCCATCCTCGACTGGGCCGACAAGACCTGACCCGACCCTTCATCTGGCCTCAAATATCCCGGGGAGCGCGAGGGGCAGCGCCCCTCGCTCGCACAACGCCCGCCCCCGACTTTACCCACAACACCTCGCCCCCCTCTTTCCCAGACCCACATCACCTGCCATAATGGGCCCAAACCCAAGAACAAGAGCAGCCCCCATGCCCGACGACCTGTTGACGCCCGAATCCGCCACCACCTACGACGCCTCCTCGATCGAGGTCCTCGAAGGTTTGGAGCCCGTCCGCAAGCGACCGGGCATGTATATCGGCGGCACCGACGAACGGGCGCTGCACCACATGGTGGCCGAGATCCTCGACAACTCGATGGACGAAGCCGTCGCCGGCCACGCCAACCGGATCGAGGTGGAACTGCACGAGGATTACGCGGTCACCATCCGCGACAACGGCCGCGGCATCCCGATCGACCCGCACCCGAAATTCCCCGACAAATCCGCGCTCGAGGTGATCCTCTGCACCCTGCACGCGGGCGGCAAGTTCTCGGGCAAGGCCTACCAGACCTCGGGCGGCCTGCACGGCGTGGGCGCCTCGGTGGTCAACGCGCTGTCGGATTCGATGGTCGTGCAGGTGGCCCGCAACAAGGAACTGTATGAACAGCGATTCTCGCGCGGCATCCCGCTGGGCCCGGTCGAGAAAGTCGGCGCCGCCCCCAACCGGCGCGGCACCACCGTCACCTTCCACGCCGACGACCAGATCTTCGGCCACCACCGGTTCAAACCCGCGCGCCTGTTCAAGTCGATCCGCTCCAAGGCCTACCTGTTCTCGGGCGTCGAGATTCGCTGGAAATCCGCCATCGACGACGGCGAAACCCCCACCGAGGCCACCTTCCACTTCCCCGGCGGCCTGTCGGACTACCTCAAGGAGACGATGAACGGCTCCTCGACCTATGCCGACCAGCCCTTCGCCGGAACCGTCGATTTCAACGAGAAGTTCGGCACCCCCGGCAAGGTCGAATGGGCGATCAACTGGACGCCCTCGCGCGACGGGTTCATCCAGTCCTACTGCAACACCGTGCCGACGCCCGAGGGCGGCACCCATGTCGCCGGCTTCTGGGCCGCGATCCTCAAGGGCATCAAGGCTTACGGCGAGCTGATCAACAACAAGAAGGCCGCCCAGATCACCCGCGAAGACCTCATCACCGGGGGCTGCGCGCTGGTCTCGTGCTTCATTCGCGAGCCGGAATTCGTCGGCCAGACCAAGGACCGCCTCGCCACGGTCGAGGCGCAGCGGCTGGTCGAAAACTCGGTCCGCGACCATTTCGACAACTGGCTGGCCGCCGACACCAAATCGGCCGGCGCCATCCTCGACTTCCTGATCCTGCGGGCCGAGGAACGCCTGCGCCGCCGGCAGGAAAAGGAAACCGCCCGCAAGACCGCCACCAAGAAACTGCGCCTGCCCGGCAAGCTGGTCGATTGCTCGGCCACCAACCGCGAGGGCACCGAGTTGTTCATCGTCGAGGGCGACTCGGCCGGTGGTTCGGCCAAGATGGCCCGCGACCGCAAGACCCAGGCCCTGCTGCCCCTACGCGGGAAGATCCTGAACGTGCTGGGCGCGGCCAGCTCGAAACTGGGCTCGAACGCCGAGATCAACGACCTGACGCAGGCGCTGGGCGTCGGGCTGGGCAGCAAGTTCAACCTGGACGATCTGCGCTATGACAAGGTCATCATCATGACCGACGCCGACGTGGACGGCGCGCATATCGCCTCGCTGTTGATGACCTTCTTCTTCACCCAGATGCGCCCGATGATCGACGCGGGCCACCTGTACCTGGCCTGCCCGCCGCTTTACCGCCTGACCCAGGGCGCCAAGCGCGTCTATTGCCTGGACGAGGCCGAACGCGACATGTGGCTGGAGAAAGGCCTGGGCGGCAAGGGCAAGATCGACGTCAGCCGCTTCAAGGGTCTGGGCGAGATGGACGCCAAGGACCTGAAAGAGACCACGATGGACCCCAAGTCGCGCAAACTGATCCGCGTGACCATCGACGAGGACGAACCCGGCGAGACCGGAGACCTGGTCGAGCGCCTGATGGGCAAGAAACCCGAACTGCGGTTCCAGTACATCCAGGAGAACGCGCGGTTCGTGGAGGAGTTGGATGTTTGATCCGCAAGCGATAAGCCTATGAATTCAATATTAAAAAGGTGTGCGATCCGTAGCGCTCTTCGGAAACCGACACCCCAGAGGTTTTCGCTAGAGCGGGAGAATTGGCCAAACATCAACTTTTTCTCAGTTGTTTTGAAGTCGGAGGCAGAACAGCCTCAGGATGTTTTTGTGTTAGATATGACCCAATCTTCAATTAGCGGACTTCGTTGGAATGGTCAGCGCTACGAGGAAGAAGTCGAACTAGAAATTTCCGAGCTTCAAAACATGACGCTGGAGATAACTCACCATTTTCGGCAGCTTCGAACCCGATATGATGGTGCTGTAGATTATTTTTGGGGTCTATTTACGCTCTTGCGATATCGCGTTCTGCTGAAAGAATGGTGGTCGCAGAAAAGGTTCAATTCCAGACTTCGCTTTCGCAGTGATAGAATTGAAGTTCTAAAAGAGCTCGTCGAAGTATATCTCGGAGGTGTCGAGGACGACCCGTTGAATTTTCTGGGAGACGGAGGAATCAGCGCTTGGGACTTGTTCCAGCGTATCCACGGCCAACGAGCGTTGGGCCACCCGGCGTTTACGAGTGCATTTGCACGGTTTGAACTTATCTTGAAATCACTTGTAGACTCCAACGACCTTTCGCTGAACGACAACTCAAGCTATCGAGTGGAACCCCAGTCACTCAGGACAATTGCCCAGTTCGAGGTGGAACAACAACGTCACAACGACCAAGTCAAACATAACAGAAGGCTGGTTTGGTTGACGGCGGTGATTGCTTGCGCCGCCATCGTTGCATTGTTCAAACCAAGCTAACCGTAGGGTAGCAACCCGTAGGGTGGGCTTCCAACCCACCTCCCCTCCGACAAATCACCTCGCAACGGTGGGGTAAAACCCCACCCTACCTCGACCACAAACCCCGCGCTGCCGATGGGAGTGCCCGGCCCCCAAATCACCCCACCCTACATCTTCGTGAGCCCCATTGCCTGCGCTCCCCGACCCCTTAAACTCCCGGCATGAGTTTCATCACTGACCACCAGCTTCTGTTGCTGTTGCTGTTCTTTGCCGCCGGGCTGGTGGGCACCGCCTTTCTGTTCCGCAAACCCGCCGGACACCGGGCGTGGAAGCTGGCCGATCTGGTCTGGGTCGTGCTGGGCGGGCTGGGCGCGCTGGTGGCGGTGCTGGCGGGGCTCTATACCGCCGACAGTTCGCGCCTGGATCGGCAGATCGACGTGGCCTATGCCGCCTCTCGGGCCTTTGACCGCGACGCCGCGCGGTTCCGGCTGCGCTTCTGCGACCCGGCCTATGACCCCGACACCGCCGTGCTGTGCGAAAAGGTCGAGTTCCTGTCGGCCTCGACCGCCAACAATGCCGACCTGCCCCTGTTCATCGCGGTCACCAACGAGGTCGCGCCACTGCAGGGCCTGCATTTCCTGCTGGGCGGTCGCAGCCGCGCGCAGATGGACGAGATGCACGAAAAGGCCGACCGGGCCGATGCCTTCGACATCGAGCAGTTCCTCGTCTTTACCACGCTTGACGACAAAACTCAGGAGGCGATCGACAACATGCGCCGCAAGGTTCCGGCAATCGCCGGCGACTACATCATTCTGGCCCAAAGCTATGACGACCTGATCGAACAGGTGGGGAAGCTGAAGGATGAATGGGAATACCTGCAGGCCAACGCGCATATTCTGGTTCTGCAGATCATCGCGCTGTGCCTTGTCAGTTTTGCCGCCCCGTTCCGTCTTGGAAAATCGGTGGTCGAGCTGCGCAGCAGCCTGGGTGCCTGACCGCATGCGCCCCGTAGCGAAACCTCTGGCCTTGCCGGTCCATTCGCTTATATGAACAGCCGCACCGATTGCACGAGGACCCAAAGATGAGCACCCGCCGCATTGTGCGCCTGACCGGCGCGGATACCGACAGCTTTCTGCAAGGTCTGGTCACCAATGACATCCGCGGGCTGGACAACGGGCTGGTCTATGCCGCGTTGCTGACGCCGCAGGGAAAATACATCGCGGACTTTTTCCTGAAACGCGATGGCGACGGCGTGCTGCTGGACGTGGCCGAGGATCTGGCAGACATGCTGATCAAACGGCTGAGCATGTACAAACTGCGCGCGGACGTGACGATCGGCGAAACCGACCTGCATCTGCAGCGCGGAACCGGCCCGGCGCCCCAAGGCGCCCTGTCCGACCCGCGTCATCCGGATTTGGGATGGCGCGCCTATTCGCCCGCCGCCGAGGCCGATGACGGAACCGACTGGGACGCGATCCGAGTCGCCCATTGCATTCCCGAAAGCGGGATCGAACTGACACCCGACACCTATATCCTCGAGGCCGGGTTCGAGCGGCTGCACGGGGTGGATTTCAAAAAAGGCTGCTATGTCGGACAGGAAGTCACCGCCCGCATGAAGCACAAGACCCAGCTGCGCAAGGGATTGCAGGTGGTTGGAATCGAAGGCGCCGCCCCGGTCGGCACTCAGATCACGTCCGAAGGCAAACCGGCGGGCACCCTGTTCACTCAATCGCGGGGCAAGGCCATCGCTCATCTGCGGCTGGACCGCGCAGGCGCGGACATGCAGGCCGCGGATGCGCGGCTGTGGCTGATCGACTGACCTCTGTTGCTCAACCGGCACGACCCTGCACGGGGCTTGCGCAGGGCATTCCTCCGGTGCGGTACCCGGAGTAGAACAGGCAGGCACGAATTGAACGGGCCGAGGGATGCTGAGACTGTACGCAACCATCTGGCGCGCCAGCGCCAAGCGGCAGGTCATACTGATCCTGCTGTCTCTTGCAGTTGCTGCGCTGGCCGCTGCGCCGCTGGAATTTCAGCGTGACATCATCAACCACCTGACCTCGGATGCGGTCGAAAAGGCCCAACTGATCTGGATGAGTGCCGGCATGATGGGCGTCATCCTGCTGAGCCTCGCCCTGAAATGGTTGCTTGGATATCGCGCTGGCACGCTGGGCGAGGACATGATCCGCCGGATCCGCCGATTGCTTCTGGCGCGCGCAAAAGATGTTGACGAGGCCGACGAGGATGTCGGGAAAGGCACGCTGACAACGGCCATTTCCGCCGAGGCCGAAGAGCTTGGCAAATTTGCCGGCGGCGCCTTCACCGATCCGGTCGTGCAGATCGGCACATTGGTCAGTGTGATCGCCTACATTTCGTCCACCCAGCCCTGGCTGGGTCTGATCGCCTTGTCGATGATCGCACCGCAGATCGCCATCGTGCTGATTTCCCAACGCAAGGTAAACCGCTTCGTCGCCGAGCGGGTGCGCATCCTGCGAAACGCCACCGACCATCTGACCAGCGACGACCTGCAACGGGTCACCCAGGACATCCACGACCAGTTCGACGCCATCTATGAGACGCGGCGCCGCATGTTTTTGTGGAAACTGTCCGCCAAATTTGCCCTGAGCGTGATCAACGGCGCAGGTACGGTGGCCGTACTGATGCTGGGGGGGTGGCTTGTCCTGAACGGAAAAACCGACGTGGGCACCGTGGTGGCGGCCACCAGCGGGCTGGCCCGCATCCAGGGCCCCACCGCGTTCCTGATCGCCTTCTATCGGCAGGTCAGCGCCAATCGCATCAAATTCGAACTGATGCTGGAACTGTTCGGCCCCGACCGCGAGCGATACAGCCAGCCCGATGCACGGGCATGAAACAGGCCGCCCCGGGTCTTCCGGCGCGGCCCTGATCCGTATCCGTGACGCGACGTTACGCGCGCTCGGAATATTCCATGGTTTCGGTATTCACCACGATCATCTCGTCCTGCGCGATAAAGGGCGGAACCATGACCTTGACGCCATTGTCCAGAACCGCCGGCTTGAACGAGTTCGCCGCTGTCTGGCCCTTGACGACCGGCTCGGTCTCGACGACCTTGCAAGTGACCTTTTGCGGCAGCGTCGCGTTCAACGCCTCGTTTTCATAAAATTCGACGACGATGGTCATGCCGTCCTGTAGAAACGGCCGGCGCTCGCCCAGCAAATCGGCAGGCAATTCAATCTGTTCATAGGTTTCGGCATCCATGAATACCAGCATGCCGTCGTTCTCGTACAGGAATTGCTGGTCCTTCTGTTCCAGCCGCACCCGCTCGACCTTGTCCGCCGAGCGGAACCGTTCGTTCAGCTTGGTGCCGTTGCGCAGGTTGCGCAGTTCGACCTGAGCAAAGGCGCCGCCCTTGCCGGGTTTGACATGCTCGACCTTGACCGCTGCCCACAGGCCGCCGTTGTGCTCCAGCACGTTGCCCGGACGAATTTCGTTCCCGTTGATCTTGGGCATGAGATAAATCCTTCACACAAGGTTGATGCGTTCGTTGCCGTCCCTATATCTGGCGGGAACATTCCATGCAAGACAACGAAACCTAGTGCTGCACCCGCAGAGAGCTATGCAAATGACGCAACGCAACCATGCAAAATAGGTGTATCCGAATCGCACTAAATCGGTCATAAGGACCGCCACGCCGAAAATTACAAGAGCAAGAACAAGGAAGACGAGATGAGAGATTTCGTTGACGGCACCGCCTTTAACAATGAACAAGGCAACCGTGCCCGCAAACTTTTCGCGGCTGTTGTACTGGCTGCCCTGGACGACGCCATTGCCGATGACAAGAAATACGGCAACGGCCCGGAACAGATTGCCCGCTGGGCCCGCTCGCGCGATGGTCGTGAGGTGCTGACCTGTGCCGGTATCGACCCGAACGAACGTGTCGTCAAAGGCCTGATGGAATTCGTGGGCCGCGGTGTGCGGACCTCGGTTGCCCTGTCGCGCGAAGAAAGCGAGCGTCGCAACGCTGCACAGCAGGCCGAAGCCGCCTGAGGCTTTGCGGTATCTCAAAAAGGCGCGCCCGCGATTGCGGCGCGCTTTTTTGTTGCCCGGACACCTGATGTCGGATTCAGCGCGCCATTCGCCCGTTCCGCGCTTTCCTTGGCCGCTCAAATACGATCATCTGCCACCAACCGCAGGAGGCATGAATGGTGCGCGCGATCATGATTCAAGGCACCGGCAGCAATGTCGGGAAATCGGTTCTGGTGGCCGGCATGGCGCGGGCCTTTGCCCGGCGCGGCCTTCGGGTGGCGCCGTTCAAGCCGCAGAACATGTCGAACAACGCGGCCGTCACCGAAGACGGCGGCGAAATCGGCCGCGCACAGGCCCTTCAAGCCCGCGCCGCAGGCCGCGCCCCACATACCGACATGAATCCGATCTTGCTGAAGCCAGAGACCGACACCGGCGCCCAGGTCATCGTACAGGGCCAGCGCGCCGGAACTATGCGGGCCAAGGATTACCGCAAGGACAAGTCGCGCTTGCTGGCCGCCGCGCTTGAGAGCTTTGACAGACTGTGCGCCGATGCCGATCTGGTTCTGGTGGAAGGCGCGGGCAGCCCGGCCGAGACCAATCTGCGGAGTGGCGACATCGCCAATATGGGCTTTGCCTGTGCCGCCGGTGTTCCCGTGATCCTGGTGGGCGACATCCACCGGGGCGGCGTGATCGCGCAGATCGTGGGAACGCAGGCGGTTCTGGAAGCGGGCGATCTGGCGATGATCCGGGGCTTTGCGGTCAATCGCTTCAAGGGAGACGTCAGCCTGTTCGATGATGGCCGCGATGACATCGTGGCCCGCACCGGGTGGCCCTGTCTGGGCGTGGTGCCCTGGTTCGACGACGCGTGGAAACTGCCCGCCGAGGACATGATGGACATCCGTTCGGCCCCGGGCGGAGCGGTCAAAGTGGCCGTGCCACAGCTTGAGCGGATGGCGAATTTCGACGATCTCGATCCGCTGTCAGCCGAACCCGGTGTCACGGTCGAAATCGTTCCCGCCGGCCGCGCCCTGCCTGGCGATGCCGATCTGGTGCTGCTGCCGGGCAGCAAATCCACCATCGGCGATCTTGCATTCTTGCGCCGTCAGGGTTGGGATATCGACCTGTACGCGCATGTGCGCCGCGGCGGCCATGTTCTGGGCCTGTGCGGCGGTTATCAGATGCTGGGAAAGACCATCTCGGACCCCGACGGCGTCGACGGGCGGCCGGGTACGGTCGAAGGCCTGGGCCTGCTGGATGTCGAAACGGTCATGGCCAAGGACAAGCAAGTCCGCCTGCGCAGGGCCAAAGCACGGCCCGGCGGCGAACCCGTCAGCGGATATGAAATCCACATGGGGCGCACCGACGGCCCCGATTGCGCACGCGCCTGGCTCGAGGTCGAGGGCCGTGCCGAAGGCGCAGCCAACGCCAGCGACCGGGTCCGCGGCAGCTATCTGCATGGGGTATTTTCCTCGGATGCCTTTCGGGCGCGCTATCTGCGGCAGTTGGGCGTCAAATCGCACCTGGCCTATGAGGACGGCGTCGAACAGACCCTCGATGCCCTGGCCGATCACCTTGAAAAGCACATGGATCTGGATCTTCTGCTGTCCATGGCGGCGAAACCGCAGCGCGGCTGAGGACTACTCGAGCTCTCTTGCATCCAATGCGCGGTTGATTTCGCGCCGGACCAGCTTGCGAATGTTTCGGGTGATCCGCTCGCCCAGTGCGCCTTGCAGTTCTTCGCGCACGACCTGGGCGATCAACGCCTTCAGTTCATCGACCTCCATCGTCGCGGTGGCCTCTGCATCGGTCGCGACGGGCTCGACCGCCCCGCGATCCCGCACGAATTGCGCAGTCGTCTGCGGCTGCTGCGCTTGCAAAGACTCGTCGCGTTCGGTCTCGGCTGCCATTGTGGCGCCCCCGCCGGCTTCGAAATCCCAGTGGATGCGCCGAGTGCGGGTTCCCGCATATTCGTCGCCACTGTTTCCATCGGGTTCCCATTGATCTTCTGTCCGAGCGATTGCCGCCTCCAAGGCTTCAATCTTGGCACTCAGACTGCCGGCAAGATCCCGTGGACCGGTCTGATTCTCTTTTGGCAGAGCGCCAGCCTTTTCTGCCGTCGTTTCGGTGGCGGTCGGATAGACCCGGTCGGACGCACTGAGAACCATCGGCTCGGGCTTCTGGTTTGCGGGATGAATGCTCGCGAACTCGGCGTCCTTCATCAGAAAGGCGTCAACCGAGAAGTCCCGTGCAAGGCTCGACAACCCGGTCCCACTCTGCGAAGGCGGATCGGGTGCGTCCGAGACTCGCAGCGACTGGGACAAAACCAGCCGCCCCGGTTTCGGCCGGGAGCCGGCGCCTGGCTCAGCCTTGCGCCCCTGATCGCCGACAAGTCGCTTGATCGACGCTAAAACGTCCTCGACACCTGCTGTGACACTGCTATCCGACATGGCTCTCTACCGATCTGGCCTTTTGATCAAGTGTAACCAAACAATCGGTGCGGAACAACAGATAGTGCGCGCGATCACTCGCGACGCAACGCCTTGAGCACACGATCCAGATCCCGGCTTTGCTTGCTGATCTGCGCCGGCGCTTTCTTGACCAGGTTGTAGTATAGCGTCGGGTCATAGATCTGGACGGCCAAACCAAGACGTTCGGCGGTCAAAAGCCCCTGCGCCTGAAGCAACTGGTAGGCCGCCAGCGAGCGTTCGGTCCGCGATGCGATCTCGGCCAGTTGCGCATCCAGCAGGTCTTGCTGTGCGGTCAGAACATCCAGCGTGGTGCGCGCGCCCAAGGTGGCCTCTTCGCGGATGCCGTCAAAGGCGACCTGAGAGGCCCGGACCCGCTCTTCGGACGCGCGCAGGCTGGCCGTCGCGGTCTGGAAGCGGACATAGGCGTTGGTCACCCCCTGCGTGATGTCTTTCTGCACGTTCAGCAGATTGGCCCGCGCGGCATCCCGCTGCGCCATGGCGCGGCGAACGTTTGCCGCCAGACGGCCGCCCGCATAGATGGGCTGGTTCAGATTCAGAGAGATCGACGCGTCGTTGGTGTAGTCGTCGTTGTCGTAGCTCTCGGTAATCCCGACATCGGCATTCAGGCTGACATTCGGGCCAAGACCCGCGCGTTGCTGCTGAACCACCAGATCGAGGGCGCGCACCTGATGCTGTGCGGACAGGATGGCCGGGTGGTTCCGCATGGCCAGGCTGATCGCCTCGTCCGCAGATCGCGGCAGTGCCGGCAGACTGGGCTGCCCCGCCGTGCGACCCGGAGTCTTGCCCACCGCATTCACATATTCAGCCTGCGCCGTGCTGAGGTTGCCGCGCGCATCGGCGAGATCGGCCTGCGAACTGGCCAGTTGCGACTCGGACAGGGCCACATCCGTGCGGGTCACTTCACCCACCTCGAAGCGGTCCTGGGTCGCGCGAAGCTCCTCACCCGACAGGTTCACGTTGTTTTGGCGGATTCGGACCCGCTCTTCTTCCAGCAAAACACCCAGATAGGCCGTTGCGGCCCGGAACAGCACCTGCTGCTCGATATCGATCAGCGCCTGCCGGGTCGCCAGAACGGTTTCCTGCGCCGACTGCTTGCCCAGCAAGGATGCGCCGCCGTCGTACAGCAGTTGGCTGAGCGTTATCCCCGAAAAGAATCGCGAGGGTTCGACCGATGTTACCGTCGTTCTGATCCGGTTCTTGGTGTAATCCTGACTGACCCGAACGGTCCAGTTGATGATCGGGCGCAGGGCCGAAAGCGCGATCGCGACGTCTTCATCAGCGGCCCGCAACAGCGCGCGGTTCTGCTCCAGCAGGCCGCTGGAGTTGTAGGCCCCGATGAACGCATCGGTCAGGTTGTCTGCCCAAGCCGTCCGCTCGGACGCTACATTCAGTGCAAGGCAGGCTGAAAACACCAAACCCTTGATCAGTTTCGCTGCTGATGTCCCACGCATAATCCAACCCCGTAAACCAAAATTTGTTCTGATTTCGGAACAGTTTGCGGCCAGATTCTCAACTAATCAATAGGGAACGGAAAAGTGTTTCCGAACTATAGCGAAAATGCCCGTTCTTTCGCAAATCCCGGCAAGACCGGCGCCGCGGCATTGAACGCGTGGCGCCAAGTCACGCGCCCGCCGACCTTGCGACCGATCCGGACGGTGCCCAGATTGCCATCAACGAACAGGCAGGCAATGCGGCCATGTTCCTTGAGCTGTTCCAGCAACGCGTCCGGAACCCGTTCAACCCCGCCCTGAACCATGATCACGTCATAGGGGCCATGCTCGGCGGCCCCTTGCACCAATGGGCCGACATGGATGATTGCATTGTCGATATCGGCCTGGCTGAGATTGGCCTGCGCCTCGGCGGCCGTTGACTCGTCTTCCTCGACGCCCACCACCAGTTGCGCCATGCGCGCGGCGACGGCCGTCGAATAGCCATAGGCCGGACCGATATCCAGCACGACCTCGTCATTGGAAATATTCAGCGCGTCCAGCATTTTGGCCAGGGTCCGCGGCTCCAGCAGGCACCGACCGCCCCCCAGATCGATCAAATCGCCGACATAGGCCACCTCGCGCTGGGAATCCGGCACGAAATCTTCCCGCCGGATTTTCAGCATGGCATCGATAATCGGAAACTTTGTGACATCGGACGGCCGAATCTGGGTATCGACCATCGTTTGGCGTCGGGCTGCGAAATCCGTCATGTGACCGCTCAATCATTTCCCTGGTTCGGATGGCTTTTGCCACAATGCACGCGCCCCGGCAACGGCCCTTGCACGCAAATTCCGGCCCGCGACAATTGGCGTTGCGTCTCGAATACCGGTGACGGCCATTTCCCGTGCAGATTCTTTGCGCGCCCTCTGGACGCCGCGCGGGAAAGCTGCTAGAACCGCTGCTGCACCACGGCAAGTAATTGATATTGCTTGAAAAGGCGAGTTGGCGGAGTGGTGACGCAGCGGATTGCAAATCCGTGTACACCGGTTCGATTCCGGTACTCGCCTCCAGAAAACGTCAAATTCACTGACATAAAACTGCCCGTCAAGAACAATTTACCTAATCTTTTCAGATGCTTAAATTAAGTATTCGAGCAACTTACTTGCGGCGAAACCCAAAATCCCGCAACATTTCCCGCAACACTGTATTCTAGCTACTTTCCTTCCACTTTACGTTGCGCGCCATTCCTGTTTTCTTCATGCCCATTGCATCCATCTGTTTCTATCGGGACCGAAATGAATACTGACAAGCTTAGTGAAATCGTCGACAAAATTTTGAGAGTGGAAAGCCAAGTAGCGACCCAGAGCTGCTTTCAAGAACTTGACGGAGCACTAAACAACCTAGTGAACCAACCACAGAACGCGGAGCACCAGCGCGCAGTATCAGAGAAACTGACCGCTCTGCGCCAATCACTCGAAGAATTCGTTTCAGAGTTCACTCCGCAAGACTATGAGCGCGTTCTAGAAATTTCGTTCGACACTTTCGACCAAGAACTGGCTGACGAGATATCCAGAAAAATTCAAGAAAATGCGATGACGCCAAGTGTTGCTCGAGAATTCGTCCAAAAGCGATCGTCTGATCGCACTCAAACCTTTCAGCAACTCAATCAGTTTGCCTCAAATCTCAAGTTTTTCGGTTTCGGTTATCCAACTCCGACGGAAGGTACGACCGAAGTAGGATTCCAGATACCGCGCGCAATCTTTGAAAATGAGTTCGAAAGTATGCTGGGAGAGCTTACAGACATCCGAAATATGGTTCGCTTCTTTTCTGTTACTGCTACAGGCCAATATCAAAAAGCTTCTGTCGGCAGCATTTCGACTACAGACCCACTGTTTTTCCTTATCATGGCAAAGGAAATAGCTCTCATGTTCGGGGGCGTCGTAACTTGGGGAATCGGCGTCTGGTATTCTGTCGAGCAAATCAGAAAAACTCGAGCTGAAACCGCGCAGATCGAGGCCTTTACGCCAAAGGAGATCGAGGAGTTCTTCGACAAAAAGATTGAAAAAACCATCAAACTAGAAGTCGAGAAGAAGGTGGTATCTCTTCTTAAGGAGGGTAAAGCTACCAAAGCTCAACAGGGAGAGTTAAAAGGGCAACTGACTTGGGCACTTAACTCTCTGTTGGCGAAAATGGAGCGGGGCCTGACTATCGAACTGAGGATAGCGCCACCCAGCGAAACAGAGGAAGATGACGCGGACGAAACCGTTGATGAGAGTGAAGCCGAAATCTACGATCAATTGTTGGAAACGCAAAACCAGTTGATCTTCCCAGAGCCTAATGATGACCCAATTCTCGGGATACCAAAACTAAAAGATGATGAAGGTTAAGGCGATTTGGTTGTGAGAGAGTTCGCAACCAAATCCCGCAACATTTCTTGGTTACGAAGAATGCGGGATTCGCTTAAGTATCGGTTTTTACTACCCATTAGTTCAGAGTGGGTTCGATTTCAAAACAGGTACTCGCCTCCACTGCTCCGACTTGGTTCCGCGTCGCTGCCTTCCGATTGGTCGAAATCCAGCTCGAACTGTTCTTGGCCGCGCAAGGGGACACCGCCACCTTGGGTTTCACGCAAGACGCCCCCCGAAGGCCGCCGTTTTGCTGACCGTCGGTTCAGACCGTGCTTCGGCCTTGCGGAATCACCTCGTACCCCGGCTCTTCCGGTTCATCGTCCTGCATCTCGGCCGGAAAACCGGGCGCGGTAATGCTCAGCCCGGTTGCATCCTCGAGCCGTCGAATGACGTTGGGCGACAGCTCGCGCGCGCCATAGCGGGCGATGGCGTCGTCGAAAATCTTGATCATCAACGGGTTCATCTCCAACGGCACGCCGGCGCGGTCTGCGACCTCCTGGAACAGGCCGATATCCTTTTTCACCAAGTCCATGGTGAAGGAAATGTCGCGCGAGCCGTTCAGGATCACCTGGCTTTCGGTCTCATGCACGAAGGACGTACCGGACGAGATCTTGATCGCCTCGTAGGTGGTGTTCAGGTCCATCCCGGCGGCCTTGGCGGTCACCAGCGCCTCGGCGCAGGTGATCAGGTTGGCTGTGGCCAGATAGTTGGTCAACACCTTCAGAACCGAGGCAGTGCCCAGATCGCCGGTATGCAGGATGCGCCGGCCCATCGTCGTCAGGAACGGCAGAATCCGCTCGAACGTGGCCCGGTCGCAGCCCGCGAAGATCGAGATATTGCCCGTGGCCGCCCGGTGGCACCCGCCCGAAACCGGGCAGTCCACCGCCGCGCCGCCGCGTTCGATCACCATGGCCCCAAGCCGTTTGACCTCGGCCTCATCGGTGGTGGACATCTCCATCCAGATCTTGCCCTGGCTCACCTCGGGCAGCATCTGCTGCATCACCGCGTCCGAGGCAGCGGGCGACGGCAGGCAGGTGATGACCGCATCGCAATCGCGCATCATCTGGGCCGGGCTTTCGCCGGCCTTGGCCCCCTTGGCCGCGAATTCCGCCACAAGATCGGGGTTCAGGTCGTACACCGTCAGGTCGATACCGTTGCGCAGCAGCGACCCCGACAGCTTGCCCCCCACATTGCCCAAACCGATGAACCCGACCTTCATGTTCTGCCCTCCCGCAGGCGCGTTTTCGTTGGCCCGAGTATTTCCGTTGCCCATCGACAAAAGAAACGAATAATAAAGCTATCTATACAAAAATTATTTTGGTGCTAAATGGACCGCCTGCCCAATCCGGCGTGGCTGCGTAGCTTCGAGGCCGCCGCCCGCCACCTGAATTTCACCACCGCCGCGCAAGAATTGGGCCTGACCCAGACGGCGGTATCGCTGCATATCCGCTCACTCGAGGCGGACCTCGGGCAGCCGCTTTTTGCCCGCAACGCGCGACACCTGTCGCTGACCGAGCTGGGCCAGTCCTATGCGCTGACCGTGCGCCGGGCGCTGTCGGATATCGCGCTTTCCACCAACAGCTTGTTCGGCCCCGCCTCGCGGCAGGCGCTGACCATCCGGGCGGCGATATCGACGATGACCTACTGGATCGCGGCCGAGCTGCCCGCGTTCAGCGCTCAGCACCCCGAGATCCCGGTGCGGCTGGTGTCACATATCTGGAACGACTCGGCCGCGCCCGCGGATGTAGACGTGGAAATCCGGCTGGGCTATGGCGACTGGCCCGGTGTTGCGGCGGACCGACTGTGCTCGGAACGGCTGGTGCCCGTCTGCCGGGCGCAGGACTCGTCGCCAGACCTGCAAAACGGCCCGTTGATCCACATTCTGGGGTACGAGGACAACTGGGCGCGGTACTTCGAGGCCACGGGCATCGACCTGCCCGACCGCCCCGCGCGCCATTCGGCGGATACGACCGTCACGGCGCTGCAACTGGTGATGGCCGGCGCGGGCTACGCCACCGTTCTGGAGCGGTTCGCGCGCAACGCCATCGCCCAGGGTGCGCCGATCCGGATTGCGGGGCCGGCGATTCCCTTTGCCCAGTCGCATTACCTGATCCGCAGCGTCAGCGCGGCGCCTCCGTCCATCCCTGCCCAGTTGTTCCTGGCCTGGCTGCGCGACTGCCTGGCCAGCGATGCCGCGGATTGATCCTGGCAAGTCGCTTTTTCGATCCGAGGCAAGGCACTTGGCCCCGCGCGCTTGACAACCCCCCTGCCCGTGCCGCATGTCGCTTGCGTTGGTGTCTGTGCAAGCAGATGAAAAGGGAATGCGTCAGCGGTTTTCCGTCAAACGCAGCCGCCCCCGCGACCGTGACCGGAGAGGGTGCCCAAATGCCACTGGCCGCAGGCCGGGAAGGCGGGACATCCGACAGAGCACCGCTCTGACATCCGCAAGCCGGGAGACCTGCCAACGCCCGAAGACAAACCGGACGGGGTGTTCCGGTGTCGGGCCCATGTCGGCAACGTGGCCCGCGCATACCCCGTCCCCCGACAACCAATTGAGGGGGGATGAGAGACGTGACCGAGACCTCACCAGTCGAACTGCTGGTCTGCACCACCTGCCGACGCGGGCTGCCCATCGAGGATGACGCCCAGCGCCCCGGCACGCTGCTGCACAAGGCGCTGGCCGCAGCCGACCTGCCCGAAGGCATCACCCTGAAGCCGGTCGAATGCCTGTCTAACTGCGATCAGGGCTGCTCGATCGTTTTGCGCGGCGGGCCGTCTCGCTGGACCTTCGTCTATGAGAACCTGAACGAATCCGACCATGTCGAAATCATCGTCGAAGGCGCCACCAAGTACCTGGCCACCGAAGATGGCCTTGTGAGATGGCGTGACCGCCCCGAACATTTCCGCAAGAACTGCGCCGCCCGCATTCCCCCGATTGGAGCCTGAGCATGAGCACCCTCGAAAAACTTCCCGTCACCGTCATCACCGGCTTTCTCGGCTCGGGCAAGACCACGCTGATCCGCCACCTGATGCAGAACCCGCAGGGCAAGCGCCTGGCCGTGGTGGTCAACGAATTCGGCGATGTGGGTGTCGATGGCGAAATCCTGAAGAGCTGCGCCATCCCCGAATGCCCGGCGGAAAACATCATGGAACTGGCCAATGGTTGCATCTGCTGCACCGTGGCCGATGACTTCATCCCCACGATCGAGGCGCTGATGGCGCTGGACCCGCGCCCCGATCACATCCTGATCGAAACCAGCGGTCTGGCCCTGCCGAAACCGCTGCTCAAGGCGTTCGACTGGCCCGATATCCGTTCCAAGATCACCGTGGACGGCGTGATCGCCCTGGCCGATGCCGAGGCCGTGGCCGCAGGCCGCTTTGCCCCGAATGTCGCGGCGGTGGACGCCCAGCGCATGGCCGATGACTCGATCGACCACGAAACACCCCTGTCCGAGGTGTTCGAGGACCAGATCTCGTGCGCCGACATCATCCTGCTGACCAAGCCCGACCTGGCCGGCCCCGAAGGCGTGGCCAAAGCGCGCGAGATCATCGCCGCCGAGGCGCCCCGCCCCCTGCCCGTGGTCGAAGTGGCCGAAGGTGCGGTAGACGTGCGCGTGGTGCTGGGGCTAGGCGCCGCGGCCGAGGACGACATGGACGCCCGCCCCTCGCATCACGATGGCCATGACGACCACGAACATGATGATTTCGAAAGCATCGTGGTCGAACTGCCCGAACAGACCGACCCGGCGCAGTTGGTCGCCAATATCGAACGTCTGGCGAACGAGCTGAACATCCTGCGGGTCAAGGGCTATGCCGCCGTTCAGGGCAAGCCGATGCGTCTGCTGGTCCAGGCGGTCGGCGCGCGGGTGCGGCACCAGTATGACCGCCCGTGGAAACCGGACGAAGAGCGCCGCTCGCGCCTTGTGGTCATCGCCGAGCATCACGACATCGACGAATCCGCGATCCGTGGCATCCTGACAGGCGTCACCGAGGCCGCCGAGTAAGCACCAATGCACGTCGTCTTCCGCGAAAGCCACGGGCTCGAAGAAACCGAGACCCCGACCGATCTGGGCCAGAGCCCGGCGGATCTGGTGGTGTTGTCCTTTTCGGATAGCGATCTGGGTGCTTTCGCGGCCGGCTGGCATCGCGGCGGCGGGCCCGAGGGGCGGATGCCCTCGTTGCGGCTGGCGAACCTGACGGCGCTGAAACATCCACTATCGGTCGATACCTATGTCGAGCAGACGCTGGAGGGCGCCAAGGGCATCCTGATCCGGCTGATCGGCGGCGTGCCCTACTGGTCCTACGGGTTGCAGCAGGTGCTGGCGCTGGCGCAGGCCAAGGGCATCGCGCTGGCGGTGCTGCCCGCCGACGGGCGCGAGGATACGCGGCTGGACGATTATTCGACCCTGCCGGTCTCGACCCTGCGGCGACTGGCGCATCTGTGCGACACCGGTGGCGAGGTCGCGGCCCAAGCCGCACTGGCGCAGATGGCGCTGGCGGCGGGGCTCTATGCCGGGCCCGTGATGGGGGCCAAGACCCTGCCCGAATGCGGAGCGTGGTGCCCGGATCGCGGCGTAATCGCGCCCGAGGACGCCTTCGCAGGCGAAGGCCGGCGCATTGTCGTAACCTTCTACCGCGCCTACCTGACTTCGGCCGATACCGCGCCGGTCGCGGCCCTGATCCGGGAAATCCGCGCGCGGGGTCATCAGGCGGTGGGGCTGTTCGCACCCTCGCTCAAAGCGCCTGCGGCGGCGCAATGGCTGGCTGAGAACATCCCAGCGATGGCGCCCTCGGCCATCATCAATGCCACCTCGTTTTCGGGCAAGGGCGCGTCGGGCACATCGCCCTTGGACGAGGCGGGCGTGCCGGTGTTTCAGGTCGCTCTGGCCACTTCGCGCCGCAAGGCCTGGGCTGAGGCCGAGCGCGGCCTGTCGCCTGCCGATCTGGCCATGCATGTTGTGCTGCCCGAGGTGGACGGGCGCATCTCGGCCGGTGTCGCCTCGTTCAAGGAACCGGGCAAGCGCGACCCACACCTGGAATATTCCCGCTTCGCCCACCGCCCCGAGCCCGACCGGATTGCCGCCATCGTCGACCGGGCGATGGCCTGGGTGGAGCTGGCCGAGAAACCAAAGGCGCAACAGGTACCCGCGCTGGTCCTGTCCACCTATCCCGGCAAGGACTGGCAGATGGCCCATGCGGTGGGGCTGGACGCGCTGGCCTCGGCCGAGGCGATCCTGTCCGACCTGCAGGGCGCGGGGTATGACACCGCCCCCGCCCAGCCGATTGCCGACACGCTGCTGGACGCCCGGATTTCATGGCCGGTCTCGGCCTACCGCGCCGCACTTGCGCAACTGCCAGAAGCGTTGCGCGCCGATCTGGAAACCGTCTGGGGTGCGCCCGAGGATGACCCGGCCTGCGCCGATGGGGCCTTCCACTTCACCGCGCTTCGGCGCGGCAAGGCGCTGGTGGCGCTGCAGCCCGAACGCGGCACGCCGGAATTGCGGGACGACGAATATCACGACCTGTCGCGCACGCCCCGGCACGGATATGTGGCCTTTTACCTGTGGCTGAGGCACGGGTTGGGGACGGATGCGCTGATTCATATCGGCGCACACGGAACGTTGGAATGGCTGCCGGGCAAATCGGTGGCGCTCTCGGCGGAATGCTGGCCCGAGGCGCTGATCGGCGATCTGCCGGTGATCTACCCGTTCATCGTGAACGATCCGGGCGAAGCCGCGCAGGCCAAGCGCCGGATCGGGGCCGTCACGCTGGGCCACATCCCGCCGCCGATGAAGCAGAGCAGCACGCCCGACCGCATGGTGCGGTTGGAATCGCTGCTGGACGAGTTCTCGAACGCCGACGGGCTGGACCCCAAGCGGCGCGACCGGCTGCAGGCCGATATCCGTGACGAGGCCCGCGCCATCGGGCTCGAGGCCGATCTTGGGCTGGATCAGGCCACCAGCACCGCCGAGGCGATCACCCGCATCGACCGTTTCGTCTGTGACATCAAAGAAAGCCAGTTCGGCGACGGGCTGCATGTCTTTGGCCGCGCGCCGCAGAGTGCGGGCAATATCGACACTGCCGCGTCGGCACAGGCCGAACGGCAGGCCCTGCTGGATGCGCTGGCCGGCAAGCGGATCGAGGCCGGGCCGTCCGGCTCGCCCTATCGCGGGCGCACCGACGTGCTGCCCACGGGCCGCAACCTGTTCACCACCGATCCGCGCTCCGTCCCGACCCGCGCGGCCTATGCGCAGGGGGTGAAACTGGCCGAAGAACTGGTGCGCCGCCACCTTCAGGAGGAAGGCGACTATCCCAAGGGCCTGATCGTCGATCTGTGGGGCTCTGCCACGATGCGTACGGCGGGCGAGGAATTCGCCATGGCGCTGCACCTGCTGGGCGTCAAACCGGTCTGGGATCCGGGGTCGGAGCGCGTGAGCGGGATCGAGGTTCTGCCGATCACCGATCTGGAGCGCCCCCGGCTGGACGTGACTCTGCGCGTCTCGGGCCTGTTCCGCGACGTGTTCCCCACCCTCTCGGCGCTGTTCGGACAGGCGGTCCGGGCGCTGTCGGAACGCGACGAGGCGCCCGACTGGAACCCCTATGCGGGTCAGCCGCCCACCGCCCGCGTCTATGGCCCGGCGCCGGGCAGCTATGGGCTGAACATGACCCACCTGTCGGAAACCTATACAGACGAGGCGCGCGCGCAGGCCGGTCAGGCCTGGCTGGACGCCAGCGCCTTTGCCTTCGAGGGCGAGCACATCGCCCACGACCCCGACGGGATCACCCAGCGTGTGGCGCAGGCCGACAGCTTCGTGCATCTGCAGGACCTGACCGAGACCGACCTTTTGTTGGCAAACGACTATGCCACGCACGAGGCCGGATTTGCCGCCGCCAAGAAGCTGACCGGCGGGCAGGCGCAGCTGTACCACCTGGACAATACCCGCCCTGAAACACCCCGCGCGCGCACTCTGCCCGAGGAAATCAGCCGCGTGGTCCATGCGCGCGCCGCCAATCCTGACTGGATCGCCGGGATGCAGCGCCACGGCTTCCGCGGTGCGGCCGAGATCGCGGCAACGCTCGACCACATGGCGTCTTTCGCGCATTTGTCAGGCAGCGTCGCCCCGCATCTGTTCGACCTCTACCACGATGCGACCCTCGGCAACCCCGAGGTGGACGCGTTCCTGCAGCAGGCCAATCCGCAGGCCCATCAAGCCATGCAGGATCGGTTCCGCGCGCTGTACGAGGCCGGGCTGTGGAACACCCGCCGCAACTCGATCCGCGCCGATCTGGAGGGGCTGGGATGAGCGCCCCGGTCGTTCAGGGCTGGTGCCCCGGCGCGCATCGCCCGATGATGTCCGGAGACGGGCTGGTCGTGCGGGTGCGCCCGCGTCTGGCCCGGCTGAGCGCCGCGCAGACGCTGGGGCTGTGTGATCTGGCCCTTCGGTTCGGCAACGGGACCATCGACCTGACCAACCGCGCCAACCTGCAACTGCGCGGCGTGGCCGAGACGGACCATCATGCGCTGCTGGCCGAGCTGTCGGCGCTGAACCTTCTGGATCCTGAACCGGGGCTTGAGACCCGGCGCAACATCCTTGTGTCGCCGCTGTACCAGCCGGGCGACCTGACCGCGCGCCTGACACAGGCATTGGCCGACCGGCTGGGCGACCTGCCCGCCCTGCCCGCCAAGTTCGGCTTTGCGGTGGATACCGACCAGGCGCGGCTGCTGGCCGGGGACTCGGCCGATATTCGGCTGGAGCGGGGACCTTCGGGCCTGATCCTGCGCGCCGACGGGGCCGAGACCGGCCGTTTGGTGACCGAGGACGCGGCGATCGACTGCGTGATCGAACTGGCCCAGTGGTTCGCCGAGCGCTTCACTTCTGACACCCGCCGCATGGCCCGTCTGATCGCAGCGCAGGAGCTGCCCAAGGAATGGCAGGGCCACGCCCCCGGCCCCACGGCCCACCCGCTGCAACCCGGCAACAGCGCAATCGGCCCGATCTACGGCGCGGCCTTCGGGCAACTGCCCGCCGACGACCTGCGCGCGATGGTCGAGGCCTCGGGCGCCACCGCCCTGCGCGTAACACCCTGGCGGTTGTTCCTGCTGGAAGGCGGGGCGGCGATCCCCGCCCCGGCCTTCGTGACCGACGGCGCCGACCCCCTGTTGGCCACCGACGCCTGCCCCGGCGCGCCATTCTGCCCGCAGGCGCAGGCCGAGACCCGCGCCATCGCCCGCGCGCTGGCTCCGCGCGTGTCCGGCAGCCTGCATGTCTCGGGCTGCGCCAAGGGCTGCGCGCGCATGGGCGCAGCCGATCTGACGCTGGTGGGCCGCGACGGGCGCTTTGATCTTGTAAAACACGGCCGCGCGGGAGATGAGCCCCTGCAGCGCGGGCTGGACCCCGAAACACTGAAGACCATGGACCTGACCTGATGCCCTATGAATACGAAACCGACGGCGCGGCGATCTACAAGCAATCCTTCGCCACGATCCGGGCCGAGGCCGATCTGGCCCGTTTCGACCCCGACGAAGAGCAGGTCGCCGTCCGCATGATCCATGCCGCCGGGATGGTCGGTCTGGAAGAGTTCATCCATTTCTCACCCGGCTTCGTGGGCACCGCGCGCGCGGCGCTGGAGAACGGCGCGCCGATCCTGTGCGACGCGCGGATGGTGTCCGAAGGCGTCACCCGCTTTCGCCTGCCCGCCGACAATCAGGTCATCTGCACACTGCAGGACGAGCGCGTGCGCCCGCTGGCCGAGAAGATGGGCAACACCCGATCCGCCGCCGCGCTGGAACTGTGGCGCCCGCACCTTGGAGGCGCGCTGGTGGCCATCGGCAACGCGCCCACGGCGCTGTTTCACCTGCTGAACATGCTCGAGGACCCAGACTGCCCCCGCCCCGCCGCGATCATCGGCTGCCCGGTGGGCTTTGTCGGCGCGGTCGAATCCAAGGACGCGCTGTGGGAGGCCCAGCCCGTCCCCAGCTGCATCGTCAAGGGCCGCTTGGGCGGCAGCGCCATCACCGTCGCCGCGATCAACGCCATCGCAAGCCGGGCGGAATGACCATGGGCACGATCTATGGCGTGGGCCTCGGCCCAGGCGATCCCGATTTGATGAGCGTCCGGGCCGACCGCCTGTTGCGCAACGCGAAACACGTGGCCTATTTCCGCAAGCCCGGCCGAAGCGGGCAGGCGCGCAAGATCGTCAACGGGATGATCCGCGACGATGCGGTCGAGTTTCCCATGGAATACCCAGTCACAACCGAGATCCCGGTCACCGATCCGCGCTACAACGCGCTTCTGGCCGAGTTCTACGAACGCTGCACCGCGCGCTTGAAAGAACTGGCCGATCAGGGCGAGGACGTGGTGGTGTTGTGCGAGGGAGACCCGTTCTTTTATGGCTCGTTCATGCATCTCTACACCCGCCTGCGCGACGTGGTGCCCGTCGAGGTGGTGCCGGCGATCACCGGCATGTCGGGCGCTTGGACGGCCTCGGGTGATCCGATCACCTGGGGCGACGACATCCTCACGGTGCTGATGGGTACCCTGCCCGAAGAGGTTCTGGCCGACCGAATGGCGCGCACCGACGCGCTGGTGGTGATGAAGATCGGCCGCAACATCGACAAGGTGAAACGCGCGCTCAAAACGGCGGGCCTGTTCGACCGGGCCTGGATCGTGGAATACGCGCAGATGCCCAACCAGACCGTCCGCAAGCTGAGCGACGCCTGCACCGAGGTCACGCCCTATTTCTCGATCATCATCGTGCACGGACAGGGGCGGCGGCCATGAACGGCTGGGTCAAGATCGCCGGGCTTGGCCCCGGAAACGAGGCGCTGGTGACCCCCGAGGTGACCGCCGCCTTGGCCGATGCGACTGATGTGGTGGGCTATATTCCCTACGTCGCGCGGGTGGCCGAACGGCCGGGCCTGACCCTGCACGCCAGCGATAACCGGGTCGAGATCGACCGCTCGCAGCACGCGCTGCGCATGGCGGCCGAGGGCAAGCGGGTGGTCGTGGTCTCGTCGGGCGACCCGGGCGTGTTTGCCATGGCTGCCGCCGTGTTCGAGGCGCTGGAAAACGGCCCCGACACCTGGCACGAGATCCCTGTCGAGGTTCTGCCCGGCATCACCGCCATGCTGGCCGCCGCGGCCCGGGCGGGCGCGCCCCTGGGCCATGATTTCTGCGCCATCAACCTCAGCGACAACCTCAAGCCCTGGGCCGTGATCGAGAAACGCCTGCGGCTGGCCGCGCAGGCCGATTTCGCAATGGCCTTTTACAACCCGCGCTCGAAGTCGCGGCCTGAAGGCTTTGTAAAGACGCTGGAAATCCTGCGGCAGGAATGCGAGCCCGAGCGTCTGATCCTGTTCGCTCGCGCCGTATCGCGCCCAGATGAGGCAATCCGCATCGCGACCCTGGCCGAGGCAACGCCCGACATGGCCGACATGCAGACGGTGGTGATCGTCGGCTCGTCGCTGACCCGCGTCATCGACCGGCCCATCGGCCCCATCGTCTATACTCCAAGGTCCACGCCGGAATGAGCCAGCCAGTCCAGAACCTGCGGCACGCTTGTCAACTCGACCCGACGGGGCAGCCTGGGCCGGTCGATCATCAGCACCGGGATGCCCAACGCTCGCGCGGCGTCCAGCTTGGCGCGGGCCCCGGTGCCGCCAGCGTTCTTGGACACCACCAGTTCGGTTCGGTGCCAGCGCATCAGCGCCGTGTCGTCGTCAATCGAAAACGGCCCGCGCGACACGACCACGTCGCAATCGGCGAAGGGCAGCGGGCCGGGTTCATCGACCAGCCGCAGAAGATAGTGATGCTGGGGCTGCGCCGCGAAATCATCAAGATGCATGCGCCCCACCGCAAGGAACACCCGACGCGGCGGCCCGGCCAGCGCGGCAACGGCGCTGGCGATGTCGGGCACGCGCTGCCACCGGTCGCCGGGTGCGGCCGTCCATTCCGCGCGGGTCAGCGCGGCCAGCGGCGTCTGCGTCTGCTGGCAGGCGGCGATGGCATTGCGGCTCATCTGCGCGGCAAAGGGATGGGTCGCGTCGATCACATGGGTCACGCCGGTGTCGCGGATATGACGCGCCAGACCCTCGGGCCCGCCAAAGCCACCCACGCGCGTGGGCAGCGGTTGCGGCCGCGGGTTGTCGACCCGGCCCGCATAGGAATAGGTTGCCGCCACACCCAAATCCGCCACGGCGCGGGCCAATGCGTTGGCCTCGGTCGTGCCGCCAAGGATCAGGAGGTTGGGCATGTCTGAAACTCCGTGGCTGACCATCCTGGGCCTGGGCGAGGATGGACTGGATGGCCTGTCGGCCGCAAGCCGTCAAGAGTTGGAGCGTGCCGAGGTCATCATGGGCCCGCCCCGGCACCTTTCACTGGTTCCCGAAACCGGAGCCGAACGCATCGAATGGCCGGTGCCGTTCGCCGACGGGCTGCCCTTTCTGCAGGGGCTGAAGGGCCGGCGCACGGTGGTGCTGGCCTCGGGTGATCCGTTCTGGTTTGGCTCCGGGTCGGTGATCGCGCGCAATTTCGCCCCCGAAGACTGGGTGGCACGGCCGGGGCAGTCGACCTTCTCGCTGGCGGCCGCGCGGTTGGGCTGGCCGTTGGAAAGCACTGCCACCTTCGGTCTGCACGCCGCCCCCCTGACCCGCCTGCGTCCGCATCTGTCCCGCGGCCTGCGCGCCATCATCCTGCTGCGCGACGGTGCCGCGGTGGCCGAGTTGGCCCGCTATCTGACCGAGACCGGGTTCGACGATACGACCCTGCACGTGATGGAGGCCCTCGGCGGCCCTCGGGAACGCGCGCGCAGCATGTCCCTGACCGAAGCCCTGCTGGGTTCGTTCGGGCATCCGGTCTGCGTTGCGCTCGAGGTTTCGGGCGACGGGCGTGCGCTACCGTTGGCCTCGGGCAAACCCGACGAGATCTTCGAAACCGATGGGCAGATCACCAAACGGCCGGTGCGCGCGCTGACCCTGTCGGCGCTGGCGCCCGCTCGGGGCGAGCATCTGTGGGACATCGGCGGCGGCAGCGGCTCGATCGGCATCGAGTGGCTGATGTGCGACTCGTCCCTGACCGCCACCACGATCGAGCCGCGCGCAGACCGCGCCGCGCGCATCCGCGCCAATGCCGACGCGCTGGGACAGGATCGGTTGCAGATCATCCATGGCCCGGCGCCTGACGCGCTGGACGGCCTACCCTTGCCTGACGTGGTGTTCATCGGCGGCGGGCTGAGCGACGCGCTGCTGGACTGGCTTGCGGCCAACCTGCCCTCGGGCACCCGGCTGGTGGCCAACGCCGTGACACTGGAAAGCGAAGCAGTGCTGAGCCAATGGCACGCCAAGCTGGGCGGCGACCTGCTGCGGATCGAGCTGGCGCAGGCCGGCGACCTCGGCCCCCGGCGTGGCTGGAAATCGGCCTATCCGGTCGTTCAGTGGAGCGTGACCCTATGATCGTGGCCGGGCTTGGGTTTTCGTCCACCGCGACCTGCGCCAGCCTGCGGGCCGCGTTCGATCGCGCCACCGCCGGGCACGCGGTGGACGCGCTGGCCACCGCCGCCGACAAGGCCGGCCACCCGGCGCTGGCCGAATTTGCCGCCGCCTGCGCCCTGCCCCTGCATTTCGCGAACCCGGCCGATCTGGCCGGGCAACGCACCCTCACCTGCTCGCCCCGCAGCCGCGCCAGTCATGGCACCGGCAGCGTGGCCGAAGCTTCGGCCCTTGCCGCCGCCGGACCGGGCGCGCGGCTGCTTTCACCCCGACAGATCTCGGACGACCGGCTTGCCACCTGCGCGGTCGCCATCGGAGGACAGAGATGACCGTTCATTTCATCGGCGCCGGACCGGGCGCCGCCGACCTTCTGACCCTGCGCGGACGCGACATCATCGCCGCTTGCCCGGTGTGCCTGTATGCCGGGTCGCTTGTGCCCGAGGAGATCCTGGCGCACTGCCCCGAAGGCGCGCGCATCGTGAACACCGCGCCGATGGATCTGGATCAGATCATGGCTGAAATCAAAACCGCCCATGACGCCGGTCAGGACGTGGCCCGCCTGCATTCGGGCGACCTGTCGGTCTGGTCGGCGATGGGCGAACAGATCCGACGCCTGAAACAGATGGGCATTCCCGTCAGCGTGACCCCCGGCGTTCCGTCCTTTGCCGCCGCCGCGGCCGCTTTGGGCACCGAACTGACCCTGCCCGGGCTGGCACAATCGGTGGTGCTGACGCGGACCTCGGGGCGCGCCTCGTCCATGCCCGAGGGCGAAACGCTGGAAAACTTCGCCCGCACTGGCGCCACACTGGCCATCCACCTGTCGATCGGCAATCTGGACAAGGTAGTGGCTGACCTGACCCCCGCATATGGCGCCGATTGCCCCGTGGCCGTGGTGTACCGCGCCAGCTGGCCGGACGAGCGGATCGTCCGCGCCACCCTGGGCACGTTGAAGGAATCGCTGGACGAGAGCATCTCGCGCACCGCGCTGATCCTGGTCGGGCCGGCGCTGGCCGGTGAAGGATTCGACGAAAGCTGTTTGTATTCAAAGACCTATGACCGCCGTTACCGCCCACAAAGCGCCGACAGCCCGTGGTCGAGCTGGAGTCACGGAGATGACTAACCCGCCCGGACTGCTGATCTCGGCCCCATCCTCGGGGACGGGCAAGACAACGGTGATGCTGGGCCTGCTGCGCGCGCTGGCCGAGGACGGGCTGACCGTGCAACCCTTCAAGAGCGGTCCCGACTACATCGACCCGGCCTTTCACCGGGCGGCGGCGGGGCGGGCCTCGTTCAACCTGGACAGCTGGGCGATGGGCGCGCCATTACTGGGCGCGATTGCAGCGCAGGCCAAAGGCGCCGACATCGTGGTGGCCGAAGGGTCGATGGGCCTGTTCGACGGGGTCGCAAAGCCGGGCGAACTGGGCCATGGGTCCAGCGCCGAAACCGCGCTGCGCATGGGTTGGCCCGTGGTTCTGGTGCTGGATGTGGGCGGTCAGGCTCAGTCGGCTGCGGCCACGGCGCTGGGGTTTCGGATGTACAACCCCGACCTGCCCTTTGCTGGCGTGATCCTGAACCGCTGCGCCAGCCAGCGCCACGAACGCCTGACCCGCCTAGGGATGGAGCGCGCGGGCCTGCCGGTTCTGGGCGTTTTGCCCCGGCGCGGCGACCTGACCCTGCCCGAGCGGCATCTGGGCCTGATCCAAGCGGTCGAGCACCCCGATCTGGAAAGCGCGATTGCCGGATACGCGGCCTTCCTGCGCGCGCATGTGGATCTGGAGGCGATCAAGCGGGCGGCCTCCTCGGGCCCGATGGGGCCGTCGTCGGCCGCGCTGCCGCGCCCTCCGGCGCAACGGATCGCGTTGGCCCAGGACGCGGCGTTTTCCTTTACCTACCCGCATCTTCTGGAAGGCTGGCGGGCGGCCGGGGCCGAGATCCTGCCGTTCTCTCCTCTGGCGGACGAGGCGCCGGCCCCGGATACCGATCTGGTCTGGTTGCCCGGCGGGTACCCCGAACTGCACGCCGGAACCCTGGCTGCGGCAGAGCGGTTCCTGACCGGCTTGCGCAAACATGCCGAAACGCGGCCCGTGCATGGCGAATGCGGCGGCTACATGGCCTTGGGACAAGGGCTGATCGACAAGGACGGCACCCGCCACCGGATGGCCGGGCTGCTGGGCCTGGTCACTTCGTACGAAAAGCGCAAATTCAACCTGGGCTATCGCCGGGCCGAGTTGTTGGCCGACATGCCCGGATTCTCTGCTGGAACCGCGCTGCGGGGGCACGAGTTCCACTATTCTTCGATCGTCGAGCAGCCCGATGCGCCCCTGGCACGGGTTTTTGACGCCGAAGGCGCCGAAGGCCCACAGACCGGATCGCGCCGCGGGCATGTCACCGGTACGTTCTTCCATCTGATCGCAGAGGCCAGCGCATGAACGGTTTCGTTTCCTTCATCGGGTCCGGTCCCGGCGACCCAGAGTTGTTGACCCTCAAAGCCGTGGACCGGCTGCAAAAGGCCGACGCGGTGCTGTTCGACGATCTCAGCAGCGGGCCGATCCTGAGCCATGCGCGCAAAGAGGCCGACCTTGTGGGCGTGGGTAAGCGCGCCGGGCGGCCCTCGCCCAAGCAGGACCACGTCAGCCGCCTACTGGTGGAGTACGCCCAGACCGGCCAACGAATCGTGCGGCTGAAATCGGGCGATGGCGGCCTGTTCGGGCGGCTCGAAGAGGAACTGGTGGCCCTGCGCGCCGCCGGGATCGCATACGAGATCATTCCGGGCATCCCCTCGGCGATTGCCGCGGCTGCCGCGGCAGGCATCCCGCTGACCCGGCGCCTGACCGCGCGGCGGGTGCAATTCGTCACCGGCCACGATGTCAGCGGCAAGCTGCCCGAGGACCTGAACCTGCCCGCGCTGGCCGACCCGAGCGCGACGACGGTGGTGTTCATGGGCAAGCGCACCTTTCCCATGCTGGCACGGGTTCTGCACACGCATGGGCTTCCGCTGGACACCCCTGCGCTAATGGCCGAATCGGTTTCGACGCCTCAGCAATCGTTGCACCGGTCCACCGTCGGCGCCCTGGCCGAGCGCCTAAACTCCGAGATCGGTACCGCGCCGGCGCTGATCCTCTATGGTCCGCTGGCGGAGAGCGACGATGATTGATCTGGTCTTGGTCGGGATCGGCACCGGCAACCCCGATCATGTGACGCTTCAGGGCGCGCAGGCGATCCGCGCCGCCGATCTGATCCTGATCCCGCGTAAGGGCGTCAACAAGGCCGATCTGGCGGGGGTGCGCGAGGAAATCATCCGCAAGGTCATCGACACACCGCCCCAAATTGCCTATTTCGACATCCCCGAGCGCCGGTCACAGGACGGCTACCTGCGCGGCGTGGATGAATGGCACGACGCAATCGCCCTGCGCTGGCAGGAGGCGATGGCTCGGCACCCCGAGGCACGCACCGTCGCCCTGCTGATCTGGGGCGACCCGTCGCTCTATGACAGTTCGCTGCGAATCGCGGCGCGGCTGGACCCGCAGCCGAACACCACCGTGATCCCAGGCATCACGGCGCTGCAGGCGCTGACGGCGGCCCATGCCATGCCCATCAACGAGATCGGCGCGCCTTATCTGGTCACCACCGGCCGGCGCATCCGCGACGAGGGCTGGCCAACCGACGCGCATACGGTTGCGGTGATGCTGGATGGCGCGTGTTCGTTCCAGACGCTGAACATGGCCGATTTTGACATCTGGTGGGGGGCTTACGTGGGTATGCCCGAGCAGATCCTGATCAAGGGTCCGCTGGCCGATGTGGCCGACGAGATTCTGCGCACGCGCACCGAAGCCCGCGCCCGGCACGGGTGGATCATGGATATCTATGTCCTCAAAAAGCGCGGGATTTGACGCGAAAGGTCGCAAATGGCGATTGCGCCATAGCGGCATTCACGTCTAAATGGACGGGTCTGGTCCTGCCGGAGACATCCGGATGCTAAGAGGGAATTTGGTGCGGCCTGCGCGCAGGTCAAATCCAAAGCCGCCCCCGCGACTGTAAGCGGTGAGCCCTGTTCAACCAGCCACTCCCGATCCGTTCGGGGGGAAGGCGAACAGAGGCGCTGACCCGCAAGCCAGGAGACCTGCCAGGCGAACAATGAAACACCGGCCGTCGGGTGCGGCGGCACAGGAGGACAGAAAATGACGACACAAACGCAAACCGCATCAACGGTACGCGCCGGCATGCTTTCGGCAGTGTTCGCGGCGGCCTTGGGCCTGGGGATCATTACCGTGGCCGGTCACGTTCAGGCATCGGCGCTGCATGACGCCGCCCATGACGTGCGCCACGCTACCGGCTTCCCCTGCCACTAAACCAATGTTCAGCCGCATTCTGACCAGCGCGTTGTTCGCTGGTGCCGCAGCCGGGTTGATCGTCGCCCTGCTGCAGTTGCTATTCGTGCAGCCCGTGTTGCTGCACGCTGAACTCTATGAATCCGGGGAGTTGGTGCATTTCGGGGCCGAGGCCGTGTCGGCCCATCCCGAGCTGCCGGGCATGTTCTCGGACCTGACCCGCGACGGGCTGAGCGTGGTGTTCACCATGCTGACCTATACCGGCTATGCGCTGGTTTTGGTCGCCCTGATGTCGCTGGCCGAGGCGCTGGGCCACCCGGTTGACGGGCGCACGGGCGTGTTGTGGGGCCTGGCCGGTTTCATCGCCTTTCATCTGGCGCCGGGTTTCACCCTGGCCCCCGAGGTTCCGGGCGTAGCCGCAGCCGATGTGTTCGCGCGGCAAATCTGGTGGTGGGCAACCGTCGCGGCTGCCGTGGTGGCGCTGTGGCTGATCGCCTTTGGTGGCAACATCGTCAGCTATCTGGTCGCGGCCGTGCTGCTGATGGCCCCGCACCTGATCGGCGCGCCGGAACCCGACGTGTTCACCGGGCCGGTTCCGACCGAGATCGGGGCCCTGTTCGCCGCGCGCGCCTTCGGCGTGGGTCTTGCGGCCTGGGTGCTGCTGGGTGCTTTTGCCGGGTATTTCTGGCAAAGCGAGGGCAAGCGCGTCGAAGCCGCGGCCTGATCCCCGAAATCCCACGATCCGCCGGCGACCAACTGGCGGATCATCTGCTTTTCAAGGAAACAAGATGACACGCTCGCTTGCACTATTTGCGATCGGTCTGGTCTTTGGCGGGGGCGCCGGGTTCGTGCTGGCCGCAGCCAACGGCGTCACCTTCGACGGTCACGACCATACCGACCCCGCTCAACACGGCGGCCATCACGTCGAGGCCACGGCCCATGATCACAGCACCGCCATCAACCTGCCCGCCGGACCGGATGCGCCGGGGCTGGAGATCGCCGTCACCCCTGACCCGATGGCGGGTTGGAACCTGCATGTGGTGCCAAAGAACTTCCACTTCTCTCCGGAGAACGCCTCATTGGCGGACAGGCCTGGCGAAGGCCATGCGCATGTCTATGTGAACGGCGTCAAGCTAGCGCGGCTTTATGGCGACTGGATGCACCTTCCGGACCTGCCCAAGGGCGAAGCGACCATTGAGGTCTCGCTGAACGCCAACAGCCACAGCCCGCTCGCCGTGGATGGGGTGCCTGTCAGCGCCTCGGTCACGGTTCAGGTGGACTGAAGCGCAGGGATCCGCGCCCGCAGACACAAGCGAAGCCGCCCGCACGGCCGGGCGTCCTCGATCCAGCCATTCGGGCTGTTCAGAATGGTCCGGCAGGTCGCCGCAATGTCATCGGCATCGGCAACCGGATCGATCCCCGAAAACACGTAAGACGCCAAGCTTTCCCCCTGCATCGCCACCACGGTCGGTTCATTGCAACCACTGAAACAGGCGTGCTCGGCGATCTCGACCTGCACGTCCAGTCCCGCAGCGCGCAGGGCTTCCAATACGGCCTGTCGCTCGGCCGGCTGGTCGCGCTCGCCCGCGCAGCTGCTGCAGATCAAAACACGCATGCCCCTCGCCTGCCTTTTCCGTTTCACACTGTCGCTTGTGCGGGTTTCGCACCCCCGGCGCAAGCCCGCCGCCCACGATATTGTGACTGTACGCATGCGGGATTTCGGGAAGACTTGGGCCACCCACGACCTGGAGAGCCCGTGATGAAACCTCTTTTGTTTTTCCTCGGCCTGCTGGCGCTTCCCGCGCTGGCGGCCGATATCGAACCCCGGCCGGGTTGGGCCGTCCACCCGACAGCCAAGGCCCATGACGCGCTGGTGGCCGACACGATCACAGCGGTCAAGGCAAACGGGATGGCCGTGGTCACCCAGGCCGGGCCGACCAAGGCCGCCGCCGCGCGCGGCATCACCATTCCGGGCAACCGGGTCATCGGCGTCTTCAACAACGACTATGCGGTGCGGGTTCTGGAACAATCGGTGCCCGCGATGATCGAGGCGCCGATCCGCCTCTATGTCACGGAAAACGAGGACGGAACCGCTACGCTGTCCTACAAGACGCCCAGCCTGGTCTTTACCCCTTACACCGATGGCACCGGCGCCCTGACCGCGATCGCCGCAGAGTTGGACGCCAAGTTCGCCGCCATCGCCGAGATGGCTGTCAATTAGTCACACTGACGTGATGCGGCTTGCGCCGGCCCGGAACCTCCGCAATCTGCTGCGCAACGGAACTTACGGAGCTTGTTCGATGCAGGACCTGTCCCCCCGCGCTGCGGACCTTCTGGCGCAACGGCTGTACGAGGCCGGGTGCCGCCACGCCTTCGGCATGCCCGGAGGCGAGGTGTTGACACTGGTCGATGCACTGGAACAGGCCGGGATCACCTTTCACCTGACCAAGCACGAAAACTCCGCTGGTTTCATGGCCGAGGCGGTGCACCACCGCGACGGCGCGCCAGCGATTCTGGTGGCGACTCTGGGGCCGGGGGCAATGAACGGCATCAATGTCGTGGCCAACGCGCTGCAGGATCGGGTGCCGATGATCGTGCTGACCGGCTGCGTCGATGCCGACGAGGCGCTGACCTATACCCATCAGGTCATGGATCACGCGCAGGTCTATCGCTCGATCACCAAGGGTACGTTCACCCTGACGGCCAAGGGCGCCGACATCATCGCCGACAAGGCCGTGTCGCTGGCCACGCAGCCTCGACCGGGACCGGTGCATATCGACGTGCCGATTTCCGTCGCCGATACCCGGGTGTCGGTCACCAAACGCCGACGGCTGACCCGGGCCGCCCGCGTCGCGCCCGAGGGGACATGCCTCGAGAAGGCCCGCCGCTGGGTGGCCGAGGCCGAGCGTCCGCTGGCGATCATCGGGCTGGACGTGCTGTATGACGACTCGCGCAGCGTTGTGCGGGCGTTTCTGGAACATTTCGGCATCCCGTTCGTCACGACCTACAAGGCCAAGGGCGTGGTGCCCGAGGATCACTCGCTGTGCCTGGGCGGTGCGGGCCTGTCGCCCCTGGCCGACGCGCTCCTTGTGCCGCTGGTCGAACAGGCCGACCTGATCCTGTGTCTGGGCTACGACCCGATCGAAATGCGCCCAGGTTGGCGCGAGATCTGGGACCCGGACGAGAAACGCGTGATCGACATCTCGGCCGTGGCGAATGACCACTACATGCACCAGGCGGGGCTGAACCTGGTGGCCGATACCGGCGCCACGCTTGAGGCGATCGCCAAGGGCAACCCTGCACGACCGACTTGGCCCCAAGGCCAACCGGCGCAGGTCAAGGCCGCATTGGCTGCGGCCTTTCCGACCGATGACGACTGGGGCCCCGCCGCCGTGATCGCCGAGGCCCGCGACACCCTGCCCCCCGAAACACTGGCCACCGCCGACAGCGGCGCGCACCGCATCCTCCTTAGCCAGATGTGGCAATGCTCCGAAGCGCGCGGCCTGATCCAGTCGTCGGCGCTGTGCACGATGGGTTGCGCCGTTCCAATGGCGATCGGCTTGAAACTGGCCGAACCAGACCGACCGGTGATCAGTTTTTCCGGCGATGCCGGTTTCCTGATGGTGGCCGGTGAGTTGTCGACCGCCGCAGAAATGGGCGGAAACCCGATCTTTCTGGTCTTTGTCGATGCCAGCCTGGCACTGATCGAATTGAAACAACGCCAGCGCCAGATGGGCAACCGGGGCGTCGATTTCGACCGGCATGACTATGCCGCGATGGGCCGGGCGTTCGGCGGCAACGGCCACACCGTGCGCAACCGCGCCGAACTGCGGGCGGCGCTGAAGGCCGCGATGGCCGCCGACACGTTCACCGTGATCGCCGCCGAGATCGACCGCGGAGGCTATGATGGCCGCATCTGAAGGGCCGCTGAAGGGCGTCAAGGTTCTGGATCTGTCGCGCATTTTGGCCGGCCCGACCTGTACGCAGCTGCTGGGCGATCTGGGAGCCAGCGTGATCAAGGTGGAAAACCCGGCCACCGGGGGCGATGACACCCGCCAATGGGGGCCGCCCTATGTCTCCGATGCGGATGGCAACCCGACCGACCTAAGCGCCTATTTCATGGCCGCGAACCGCAACAAGAAGTCCGTCGCCATCGATATCGCCACGCCAGAGGGGCAGGAACAGATCCGGCGGCTGGCTTCCCATGCCGACATCTTCATAGAAAACTTCAAACCCGGCGGGCTGGCCAAATACGGGCTGGACCATGAAACCCTCTCGCGCGACTTTCCGGGGCTGATCTACTGTTCGATCTCGGGCTACGGCCAGACCGGCCCGAACGCGGCCAAGCCTGGCTATGACCTGATGGCGCAGGGCTATGGCGGGATCATGTCGCTGACGGGCGAACCGGACGGAGCCCCTATGAAAGTGGGCGTGGGCATCGCCGACGTAATGTGCGGCATGTACGCGACCGTTGGCATTCTGGCGGCGCTGCGCCACCGGGATCAGACCGGCGAAGGCCAGCAGATCGACATCGCGCTGGTCGACAGCCAGATCGCATGGCTGATCAACGAGGGCGTGAATTATCTGACCTCGGGCCAGGTTCCACAGCGGCGCGGCAATGGGCACCCCAACATCGTGCCCTACGATGTTTATGAATCCGCCGACGGCCACGTCATTCTGGCCGTGGGAAATGACAGCCAGTTCCGGCGCTTCTGCGGCTTTCTGAACCTCGATCACCTACCCGACGATGCGCGGTTCGCCACCAACCCGGCCCGGCTGGAACACCGCGATGCCCTGAACGCGGTTCTGCGGCCCGCGCTGCAGCGGCTGGACACCAAGGCCATCATCGATGGCCTCGAGGCGCTGAAAGTGCCGGTCGGCCCGGTTCAGACACTGGATCAGGTCTTTGCCTCGGACCAGGTGGCCGCGCGGCAGATGCAGATCGACATGCAGGCCGGCCCCGCCCCCGTCAATCTGATCGGAAACCCGCTGAAGCTGTCCCGCACGCCCGTGACCTATCGAACGGCACCTCCGACCTTTGCGGCGGATACCCAAGCCGTCCTGGACGCGGACGACCCGTTCGAAGCATGACCAGGAACTGCCTTGATTGGGCGTATGTGGGGCCATCGCCCTGACGATCACACTGAACTGGGCGCAAAGTTGGACAACGGAAGTTTGGCGCGGCTCTGTGCGGCCCTTCTTGGACCAGAGCTTGCCGGTTTCAGCCAAAGTCCACCAACACGATTTCCACGTTTGCAGCGTCGAGCGCCGCGCGCAGCGGCCCCGTCGGCGCGGTATCGACCACGACGCTGTCCAAATCGGCCAGCGCGCCGGCGCGGACCAAACCCTTGCAGCCGAATTTCTGCGCATCGATCAGCAGGTGCCTGTTGGCCGCGCGCTGCAGCATCGTCCTCTTGATCGCCGCAAAGCCGCTGATCGCCTCCGACACCCCCTCGTCGGTCAGGCCCGTCGCGCCGATCAGGCAGCGATCGACATTGAACCGCGAGAGATACTCGAGCGTATCGGCGCCGATCACGGCCGATTCAGCCGGCAGGAATTCCCCCGGACAGAGGATCACGTCGGCCGCGCTGTCACCCAGCGCTGCGGCGACCGGAATCGAGTTCGTGATCACCGTACAAGACCGCCCCTGCAACGCCAGAGCGCGGGCCAGTTGAATCGTTGTTGACCCGGAGTCGATCATTACCGTGTCGCCCTCTTGCACCAGCGCAGCCGCCGTTTCCCCGATACGCGTACGCTCGGCGGCGCGGGCGGCCGTACGCTCGTCAAGGCTGGGGTAATGGCCCTGCGACGCGGTCGAGGCCCCGCCATGCGCGCGCGCCAGCAGGCCATCCTTGGCGAGGGCGTCAAAATCCCGCCGGACGGTCTCGGTCGAGACGTTGAAGCTGCGGGCCAAATCGCTGATCCGGACATGCGGCCGCAATTTCAGCTCGAGCAGGATCTGGCGCCGCCGGTCTGATTTCTTCAGCCGGTCCTTTCCCTTCCTGGCGTCTTTCTGTTTTGCCTTGGTGTTTGACATCTTGAACTCCGGCCCGGTCAACATGGCAAAACTGTGGGCTTTCCAGCATTTTTGCAAATATTTTGTTGCAAAACCCTCAAATCGGTGGTGACACTTGCCAAACTTCGAGAATACAAACGCGGTTGGTCAACAATGCGCCACCAAAGACTGAAGCGGGCGACTTCCACATGATCGTACTTGCCACACATCTCGCGGCGGCGGTGGCGCTGCTGTTGTGGTCAGTCCGGCTGATCCGAACGGGCATCGAACGCGCCTTTCTGCCAGAACTGAAGCGTGGACTGAAAACCTTGTCCGAACGCAAGCTGTCGGCCGCACTTGGCGGCAGCCTGACGGCCATGCTGATGCAAAGCGCGACTGCGGTGGCCCTGATCGGCGCGGGATTCGCCGTATCGGGGATGTTGGCGGCACAATCGGCTCTGGCCCTGATTCTGGGGGCCGAGTTGGGCTCGGCCTTGATGACGCAGGTTCTGTTCCTGCCGGTCGAGGCGGTGATACCCTTTGCCTTGCTTGCGGGCGTGGTCACCTTCTTGAAGGCGCAGCGCCGCAAGACCAAACAGGTCGGCCGCATCGTGATCGGATTTGCCCTGGTGCTGCTGTCGCTTGGCATGATCCGCGAGGCCACCGCGTCGATCGGGGCCAACCCGATCGTCCAGAGCATTGCCGCCTATTTTGAGAACGATCTGCTCAGCGCCTATGTGATCGGCGCATTGCTGGCCTGGGTGATGCATTCCAGCCTGGCCTCGGTACTGACGTTCGCAACCTTCACTGCATCGGGACTGATCGCCGCCCCGGTCGCGGCCGCACTGGTGATCGGGGCCAATCTGGGCGGAGCGGTGATTCCGGTAGCCCTGCTGTGGGGACACGAGCGCCCGGCCAGGCTGGTGGTTCTATCGAACCTCGTGGCACGTGCGGGTCTGACGCTGGTTGCCCTGACACTGCTGCTGGCCGGGATACTGAACATGGACATGCTCGCTGCTGCGCCGGGCCAGCAGGTTGTCCTGCTACATATCCTGCTGAACGCCATCCTTCTGGTGGTCGCACTGCCGCTGACCGAACCTCTGGTTGCATTGGTCGACAGGTTTCTACCGCGCCACGCGGCGTCAACCACCGAAAGCGTTTCGGCGCTGGATCCCGGCGCCCTCGACCACCCGCCCCTGGCAATGGCCTGCGCACAGCGCGAGCTGCTGCGTATGGCAGAAACGGTGCAGGCCATGCTGGTGCCGGTGGTTCAACTGTTTCGGAACTGGAATCCGGAACTAGTCCGGGTGATCCAGCTGCGCGAGGACGAGGTCGACCGGATGCACTTCGCCATCAAGATCTACATCTCGCGCATGCGCGAAAACGACCTGACGCCGGAGCAGGAAAAGAAATCGCTGGGCATTGTGGCCACGGCCAACAACCTGGAAGAGGCCGCCGACCGGCTCGCGGTCAACCTGGTGGCGGTGGCGCAAAAACTGGCCGACGAAGCGTTGACCTTTTCCAAGGAAGGGTTGGCCGACATCGAACATTTTCACGATCAGGTCGTTACGAACGGCCAGTTGGCGCTAAGCGTTCTGACAACCGGCGACGCCGAGGCCGCTCGTCAGTTGGTGGCCGAGAAGGACCGGATCCGGATCGAGGAACAGAACCTGCAGGAACGGCACCTGAAACGTCTGCAGAACGGCGCGGCGGCCAGCATTGAAACCACGAACATCCATCAAGAAACACTGCGCCTGCTCAAGCAGGTGAACGCGGCCCTCGCCTTCGTGGCCTATCCGATCGCCGAGGAAACCGGTGATCTGCTGGGCAGCCGACTGGCCCGCCCCCGCAAGATCGGAGGCGCATCCTGAAGGAAGCGGACTGAAACAAAGCGGCGCAAGACCGTGTGAGGACGAGTACGAGGCGGCCAACCCGGCCACCGACATGCAACTGGGAGGAAAGACATGAAACGACTCACACTGACATTCGCAGGTTCACTCGTGGCCCTGACCACCTCGGTCTCGGCCTCCTACGCGGACAAGCTGACCCTGTACTGCTCGGCGCAGGAAGACTGGTGCCAGCTGATGGCGCGCAGCTTCGAGGACGCCACCGGCATCGATGTCAACATGACACGCAAATCCTCGGGCGAGACCTTTGCCCAGATCCGCGCCGAGGCGTCCAACCCCAAGGGCGACGTGTGGTGGGGCGGTACGGGTGATCCGCACTTGCAGGCCGCAGAAGAGGGCCTGACGATGGAGTATCTCTCGCCCATGCGCGACCAGCTGCATGACTGGGCGCTCGCGCAGGCCGAAAGTGCCGGAAACCGGACGATCGGCATCTATTCGGGCGCGCTGGGCTATGGCTACAACACCGAGTTGCTGGCAGCCAACAACCTGGCCGAGCCGTCCTGCTGGAAGGATCTGCTCAAGCCCGAATACAAGGGCCATATCCAGATGGCGAACCCGAACTCGTCGGGGACCGCCTACACGACGCTGGCCTCGATGGTGCAGATCTTCGGCGAGGACGAAGGGTTCGACTTCATGAAGGGCCTGCACAAGAACATCAATCAATACACCAAATCGGGCTCGGCCCCGATCAAGGCGGCGGCCCGTGGCGAGACGACCATCGGGATCGTCTTCATGCATGACGCGGTAAAACAAGCCGTGGCGGGCTTTCCCATCCAGGTGGTCGCCCCGTGCGAAGGCACCGGCTACGAGATCGGGTCGATGTCGATCATCGACGGCGCCCGCAACGTCGAAGAAGCCAAGAAATTCTATGACTGGGCCTTGAGCGCTGAGGCGCAGAACCTGGCGCTCGAGGTCAACGCTTTCCAAGTACCGTCGAACAAGGCGGCCAAGACCTCGGACAGCGCGCCGGACATGAGCCAGATCAAGCTGATCGACTATGATTTCAAGAAATACGGCTCGTCCGACGAACGCAAACGCCTGCTGCAGAAATGGGACGAAGAGGTTTCGGTTCTGCCGCAGTAAATGACGCGTTCCACCACAAAAACGGCCCATTCGGTGCTGATCTTCTGGATCGCCGCCGGGTGGGTCGGCTATTGCCTGCTGCCGTGGTACATGGTCGAGGACGGCTTCTGGTCGTTCCACTGGCTGGTCGATGGCTATCCGTTTGACGACGACTATGCCCCCGCGGCCTTTCTGATTGCACAGGGCAAGAAGCTTTGGCTGGCGCCGATGGTCCTTGCGCTGGCCTTGCCACTGCTGGCGCTGGGCCGGCCGAAATCCGACCCGCTGCACGCCCGCATCCTGATCCTATCGGGGGCGTTCGGCTTTGCCTGGCTGATCGCGCAGGGGTTCGGCATCGGCATCCGCGGTTTCAACTTCGACTGGCTGACCGCCCTGTTCGGAGAGCTGGGCGACCGGCAGTTCGGCATGGGCTATGGCGCGATGATCTGCGCCTCGAGCTTTCTGTTTTTGCTGACCCAAGGGATCGCCGCGCGCGGCGCTGTGAACGGAGACGTGTTCGTCGTCAGCGCCATCGGCGGCGTCATCACCATCGTCACCGCCTTTGTCTTCTTCCCGATCGCCAGAATGCTGTTTGCCGCCTTCGTGACCGAGGACGGGGCCTATTCGGCGGCGGTCTTCTTCTCGAAATTCTTCGACGACCGGCTGTGGGGGCTGGGGTGCCTGTGGGGCGCGAAATGCGGTGCGGCCTGGAATTCGCTGGTGCTGGCGGTTCTGGTCGGGCTGCTCACCACCGCGTTGGGCCTGTGTTTCGCGCTGGTCGTCACCCGGTCGGGCTTTCGCTACAAACGAGCGCTGCGCGCCCTGACGGTGCTGCCTATCATCACCCCGCCCTTCGTGATCGGACTGGCGCTGATCCTGCTGTTCGGCCTGTCCGGATCGGTAACGCGCTTCGTCGCCGATCTGTTCGGCACCCAGCCCACGCGCTGGCTGTACGGGATGCCAGGCATCCTGATCGCACAGACCCTTGCCTTCACGCCCATCGCCTTCCTGGTGCTGATCGGCGTGGTCGAGGGTGTCTCGCCCTCGATGGAGGAGGCCGCACAGACCTTGCGGGCCAACCGGTGGCAGACCTTCAGAACCGTCTCGCTGCCCTTGATGCGACCGGGCCTGGCGAACGCCTTTTTGCTGGGCTTCATCGAGAGCATGGCCGATTTCGGCAACCCGCTGGTTCTTGGCGGCAATTTCGACGTGCTGTCGACCGAGATCTTCTTTGCCATCGTCGGCGCCCAGTACGATCAGGGCCGCGCGGCGGTGCTGGCGATGGTGCTTTTGTTCTTTACCCTGTCGGCCTTCTACGCCCAGCGCGTCTGGCTGGGCAAGAAAAGCTATACCACCGTGACCGGCAAGGGCGATTCCGGTGTGCATCCACTGATGCCCACGGGCCTGTCGATCCCGGTAGCGGTAATCGCGCTGGGCTGGGCGCTGTTCACGGTGGTCGTCTATGCGATGATCGTCTACGGCAGCGTGGTCGAGCTGTGGGGGGTCAACAACACGCTGACCTTCAAGCACTACGTCACCGCCTTCTCGGTGCGGCTGGACGCGGAAGGCATGCGCTGGACCGGCGCCGCCTGGGACAGTTTCTGGACCACCATAACCATCGCCGCCATCGCCGCCCCGCTGACCGCCGCCGTGGGTCTGGTGACGGCCTACCTTCTGACCCGGCAGAATTTTGCGGGCAAGAACGCCTTCGAATTCGGCACCATGCTGTCCTTTGCCATTCCCGGCACGGTGATCGGCGTCAGCTATATTCTGGCGTTCAACGTGCCCCCGATCGAGATCACGGGAACCGGTGTCATCCTGGTGGTCAGCTTCATCTTTCGCAACATGCCGGTGGGTGTGCGCGCCGGCATCGCCAGCATGTCACAGCTGGACCGCAGCCTGGATGAATCCTCGCTGACGCTGGGGGCGAATTCCTGGCAGACCTTCCGGCGGGTCATCCTGCCGCTGCTGCGGCCGGCGATCCTGGCAGCGCTGGTCTACAGCTTCGTCCGCGCGATGACCGCCATCTCGGCCGTGATCTTCCTGGTCAGTGCCGAATATGACATGGCCACCAGCTATATCATCGGGCGGGTCGAGAACAACGATTATGGCCTGGCCATCGCTTATTCCACGACCCTGATCTTCGTGATGCTAGCGGCGGTCGGGCTGCTGCAACTTCTGGTGGGCCGGGTCCGCATCGGGCGGCGCACAGTGCACGAAACGGAGACATTGCCATGACCGACACTCATATCGGCTCGAAGGCCGCCCCGGTCCGCTTTGAACGCGTGTCCAAGGTTTTCGGAAAGGATGTCGTCGCCGTCGACGCCATCGACCTGCATGTCGAAGCGGGCAAGCTGGTCACGTTGCTGGGTCCGTCGGGCTGCGGCAAGACCACGACCCTGCGCATGATCGCGGGGCTCGAGATGGCCAGTTCGGGCCGCATCCTTATCGGCGACCGCGACGTGACAAAGCTACCGGCGACCGACCGCGACGTGTCGATGGTGTTCCAGTCCTATGCCCTGTTCCCGCACATGAGCGTGCTGGAAAACGTCATGTATGGCCTGACCTTTTCGGGCTTCGGCAAGGACGAGGCCCGCAGCCGCGCGTTGCAGGGGCTGGATCTGGTGGGCCTCAAGGGGTTTGACGCGCGGTTGCCATCGGAACTGTCGGGTGGTCAGCAGCAGCGGGTCGCTGTGGCCCGTGCGCTGGTTCTGGAACCGCAAGTACTGTTGTTCGACGAGCCGCTGTCGAATCTGGATGCCAAGCTGCGCCGCCAGGTGCGCGAGGACATCCGCGCCATCCAGCAGGATCTCGGCCTGACAGTGGTCTATGTCACCCATGACCAGGAAGAAGCACTGGCCGTATCGGACGAGATCGTGGTGATGCGCAACGCCGCCATTGCCCAGATCGGAACGCCCCGACAGCTTTATGATGCCCCCAACGACCGCTTCGTGGCCGATTTCATCGGCGAGGCCAACCTGCTGGCCTGTCAGATCGTTGCCATCGAAGGCGAAACCGCAACGATCGAAATCGAAGGCTATCGCCATTCCCTGCCATCCCGCGGGCTGCCCCAAGGGCCGGGCACCGTCGCCGTCCGCCCGTCGCGGCTGGTGATCGGGGCCGAGCGGGGAATTCCGGCCACGGTGGCCAAAGCAACCTATGTCGGTGTGCGGATGGAATACACGCTGACCGGCAATTTCGGCCAGGTCTTCGCGGTGCACGAGGACGTGGACACCCCGCTGGCCCCTGGCGCGCAGGTGCGGATGGCCTTCGCCGACAAAGGCCCGGTCTTGCTGCCCGAGACATAGATGCCCGACCTGCTGGTGATCACGCACCCCGAAGTCGTCGTCGACCCCGACATCCTGGTGGTGGACTGGCCTCTGTGCGACCGGGGCCGCCGCCGGGCCAAGACATTCGCCGCCAGCCCCGAAATGGACAAAGTTTCACGTATATGGGTCAGCACCGAAAGAAAGGCCCGCGAAACCGCTGCGATCCTTGCGGCGCCTCGCGCCTTGCCTGTGGCACAAAACGCGGCCTTGGGCGAAAATGATCGCAGCGCCACAGGATATTTGCCCCACACCGTGTTCGAAAGCGCGGCCGACGCGTTTTTTGCCCAGCCCGACCAGAGCTTTTGCGGATGGGAAACCGCTAGCGCCGCGCAGACCCGGATGCTCGATGCCGTTTCCCGGATTGTCGCAACGCATGACGGTGCGGATCTTGCGGTCGTGACCCATGGGGCCGTCGGCACGCTATTGTGGTGTGCCTTGTCGCACCGGCCCATCGACCGCCAATTCGACCAACCTTTCCAAGGACATTTCTGGCGCGCGGATCTGGCAACCTTGCGGCCTCGGACCGGGTGGCGCTCAATCGGCTAGCGGTCAGTCCGCCCAGGCCTGCTCGGCGATCTCGCGCAGGGTGTCGAACACGTCGGGCGTGCCCGCGATCACGCGGCCGCCCTGGCGGATCATGGCATCGGCATCCTGATCTTCGACACAGCCACCGGCCTCGGCGATCATCAGTTGCCCCGCCAGGCAGTCCCAGGCGTTCATGTGCTCTTCGACATAGCCCAACAACCGCCCCGCCGCGACATAGGCCAGGGACAAGGCCCCACTGGCATTGCGGTGAAACATCGCCCCGCGCGCAATCAGGTCTGACACGATCGGCACGACATGGCGCGCCTCGATCCGGTTCGAATAGCCCACCGCCACCGTGCCCGAGTTCAACGCGATGCCGGAAGCAACCTGCATCGGTGCTCCGTTCAGCGTAGCGCCGCCACCGCGCGCGGCCGCAAAGGTTTCGTGCACATTCGGATCATGGATCACGCCGATCTGGGTCCGCCCATCAGCGACCCCTGCCAGAACCACCGTCCAGACCGGGATTCCATTGACGAAATTCGTTGTGCCGTCTATCGGGTCGATCACCCAGTCAAAGCCGCTGGTCCCCGGCGTGCGGCCGTGTTCCTCGCCCACCACCCCATCCTCGGGCCATGTCTCTGCGATTTTCTGGCGAATGAAGGTCTCGACATTCCGGTCGGCCTCGCTCACCCAGTCCTGCGCACCCTTCCGGTCGACGACCAGCGCACTGCGATCCGCAAAATAGCGCATGGCGAGTTCACAGGCCTGCTTGCAGATTGCAACGGCAAAATCCTTGCGGGTCAGGTCGTTTGTCACGGGGCACCTCCATGTTATGCGCCGTACTGTGGCAACTGTGGCCCCGAAAGGCAAACCGACCGTCCCTTGCGAGATACCTCTGGGTGATCGCGCGGCAAACACAGCCTGCAACTGAAACACTCTGGCCCGTTTCGGCGGCAAGTTGCTGAAAATGTGCCGGAACAGGCGGATTTTTTCGCGTTTGCCGCACACGGGCTTTCACCAATTCGAGAGCAGGCCCGATACTGGTACGTCGCACCCGAACACTCTGCTAAGCCCAGAGGTGTCACTTTGCGCAGCCGGATTGGACCCAAGCATGAAACAAGACCTTTTTGGACAGATGAACACCCTGACCGACCCGATCGCGGTCGAGGCGTGGAACGGTGTGCTGCTTGGTTTCCTGGCCCACGCGGCCGTAACACCCCAGCATCTGGGCAGAGTGCTGGAACTGGAACCGGAATTTGCGCTGGGCCATGCGGTCAAGGGGTTGTTCATGGTGCTGCTGGGCCGGCGCGAAATGACGGCTGTCGCCCACGAGGCCGCCGCAACCGCCCGCGCCGCCGCCGATCACCAGCCGATCACCCCGCGCGAGGCGTTGTATCTGGACGCCCTGGATCAGTGGCTGGCGGGTCATCCGTCGCGCGCGATCCAGACGTTCGAGACCATCCTGCGCGCCCACCCCGAGGACGCGCTGGCCATGAAGCTCAGCCATGCCACCCGGTTCGTTCTAGGCGACGCGGCCGGTATGCGCCGCTCGATCGAGCGGGTCCTGCCCGCCTATGCGCCCGATCATCCGGGCCGCGGCTATCTGCTGGGCTGCCATTCCTTCGCGCTCGAGGAAACCGGCGACTATGACAAGGCCGAGATCGCGGGCCGGCAGGCGCTATGGATGGTGTCGGACGATGCCTGGGGCCTGCACGCGGTGGCGCATGTGCACGAGATGACCGGCAACGCCAAGGCCGGCCTGGACTGGTTCGCGGGGCGCGAGGCAGCCTGGGCGCATTGCAACAATTTCCGCTATCACGTCTGGTGGCACAAGGCGCTGATGCATCTGGATCTGGGTCAGGTCGATCAGGTGATCGCGCTCTACGATCACGAGATCCGCAAGGACAAGACGGATGATTACCGCGACATCTCGAACGCGACTTCGCTGCTGTCGCGGCTTGAACTGGAAGGCGTCGATGTCGGCAGCAGGTGGGAAGAACTGGCCGATCTGAGCGCGGCGCGCACCGAGGACGGTTGCCTGATCTTTGCCGATCTGCACTATCTGCTGGCCCTTACCGGAGACAGCCGCGCCGATGCCACGGCCAAGTTGCTGGGGCGCATTCACAAGGATGCCCAGACCCCCGAGACCGACACGGCAAGGCGCATGGCCGATCCCGGCCTAGCGGCTGCCAAGGGGCTCGAGGCGTTCGGAGAGGGCGACCATGCCCGCGCCTTTGACCACCTGCTGGCCGCGCGCGACAGCATGCAGCTGGCGGGCGGCAGCCACGCGCAACGCGACGTCTTCGAACGCATCACCATCGATTCCGGCCTGCGCGCGGGGCGGTTCGACGCGGTCGAGCGCATTCTGGACGACAGGCGGGCCAAGCGCGGAGGCGCCGAGGACAATTATGCCCTAGCCCGGCGTGCGCTGATCGACGCCGCGCGCGACCAGTCGGATGCGCAAAGCGTGCCTGCAGAATAACGACAAGACCAAGAAGGACCCGAGACCGCATGGCGACCGCATCGCCCGTTTCTGATTTTGCCCCGGTGGAAACCCCCGCCGCAGCCCGCCCCGCGACGCGGGACCCGCGGCTGGATTTCTATCGCGGCATCGCGATGTTCATCATCCTGATCGCACATATTCCCAACAACCCGTGGTCGCGCTGGATTCCGGCGCGGTTCGGCTTTTCCGATGCCACAGAGATTTTCGTCTTCTGTTCGGGCATGGCCTCGGCCATCGCCTTTGGCGGAGCGTTCCTGCGCAAGGGCTGGTGGATGGGCACGGCGCGGGTCAGCTTCCGCATCTGGCAGGTCTACTGGGCGCATATCTGCCTGTTCTTCTTCGTCGCCATGTCCATGGCGGCCTTGGATCTGTCGGGTACCTTCGACAAAAGCTATGTCAACGCTCTGAACCTGCAGCATTTCTTCAACGACCCGGCGCCGCAGATGGTGGGGCTTTTCACGCTGACATATGTTCCGAACTATTTCGACATCCTGCCCATGTACCTGGTGGTTTTGGCGATGATGCCGCTGTTCATGGGGCTGTCTCGGGTCGGGGTCTGGGCGGTCGGGCTGGTTTCGGTCGCGATCTGGCTGGTCGCGCAAACCGGCGCGTTGGCCCTGCCGGCCGAGCCGTGGTCGGACCGGCAGTGGTTCTTCAACCCGTTCGGCTGGCAGCTTCTGTTCTTCACAGGCTTTGCCTTTATGCGCGGCTGGCTGCCGGCGCCCCCGGTGTCCAAGACCCTGATCTGGGCGGCGGTGGCGTTTCTGGTCCTGTCTGCGCCCTTCGGATCATGGAAGGTGTTTCTGTGGGTTCAGGCCGCAGCCCCCGACCTGGCGGCCGAAATCCGCAAGGTCTGGCCGCTGACGGCCGAACTGCGCGAAAAGACGGATTTCGGCCTGTTCCGCTATGTGCACTTTCTGTCGCTGGCCTATCTGGGCTGGGTCGCAGCGGGCACCCATGGGCACCGGCTGATCGCAACCGGACACGGCGCCTACGCGCGGATCTGGCAAGTGGTCCTGAAGCTGATCACCAAAGTCGGCCAGCAATCGCTTGCCGTGTTCGTATTTTCCATGGCAGTGGCACGACTTATCGGCGTTTTCCTGGATGAATTCGGGCGGGATTTCGCCGCCGTTCTGACCGCCAATCTTTTTGGATTTGCAATGCTGATCGGCGTTGCCTATCTGGCCGCTTGGTTCAAATCACACCCGTGGAAGTCGAAGACATGAAGCTTACGCGTCGTTCCTTTCTGGCGTCGACAACGGCGCTCGCCTTCGCCCGGGCCGCATGGGCCACGGGCGGCGACGTTGCGTTTGACCGGGCCGATGTAATCGCCATGGCCCGAGACCTGGCCAGCCGCCCCTATCAGGCGCGCGCCCAGGTTCCGCAAGAGTGGCTGGACCTGACCTATGAGCAGTACCGGTCGATCCGGTTCCGGCTGGATCACGGGCTTTGGTTCGGGTCCGACACCCCGTTCAACGTGGATTTCTTTGCACCCGGCCTGTACTTCCCCCGCCCGGTCCAGATCTCGACCGTCGAGGGCGGCCGGGTCGAGGCCGTACCCTTCGATCTCGAGATGTTCGACCGGGCCGAGGACGTCCCGCCCTTGCCTGTCAGCGACACACTTGGCTTCTCGGGGTTCCGTCTGCGCACCGAGATGCACCGCCCCGGCAAGACCGACGAGTTCTGCGTGTTCCAAGGCGCCAGCTATTTCCGCGCCATCGGGCTGCACGAGGTCTATGGCCTGTCGGCGCGTGGTTTGGCGCTGAAAACCGGCGACCCCGAGGGCGAAGAATTCCCCGAATTCATCCGGTTCTGGCTGAAACGGCCCAGGCCCGGCCAACGCAACATGATCGTGCATGCGCTGATGGACAGCCCCAGCGTGGCCGGGGCCTACCGGTTTGACATTACCGCCGGAGAAGACTGCCAGATGCAGGTCGAGGCGACCCTGTTCCCGCGCACCGACCTGACCCATGTGGGCATCGCGCCGGGCACCTCGATGTTCCTGTTCGACCAGACCAATCATAACCGGTTCGACGATTTCCGCCCCGCCGTGCATGACAGCGACGGGCTGATGATCCGCAATGGTGCCGGCGAGGTGATCTGGCGGCCATTGGCCAACCCCACGCGGCTGCAGATTTCATCATTCGTCGACATGAACCCGCGCGGCTTTGGCCTGATGCAGCGCAAGCGCGCCTTTTCCGACTATGCCGATCTCGAGGCGCAATACCACAAACGCCCGGGTCTGTGGGTCGAACCGATCGGCGACTGGGGCAAGGGCACCGTGACGCTGGTGGAAATTCCGGCAGACCAGGAGATCTATGACAACATCGTCGCCTATTGGCGCCCGGCCGAGCCGATGGCGGCGGGCACGCAGGTCGATCTGGCCTATCGCCTGACTTGGGGCGAGCAGCCACAGCGCACGGCCATGCCGCGGGTGATCCGCACGGCCATGGGCGAGAATACCTTTGGCGAGGGCCGGCTGGCCGTGATCGACTTCGAGCCCAGCGAATTGTTCGAAGACCCCGACGCGCTGAGCGTCTTCGTGCAGTCACCCCATGCCGAAACGTCGGATGGCGTACTGCAGCGCAACCCCGACACCGGCGGACTGCGGCTGGCATTTTCCTTCCAGCCGGGCGACCGCGACCATGTCGAATTGCGGGCGCAGCTGCGTCTGGGCGAGGCCCCGGCCTCCGAGGTCTGGCTTTACCGGTGGACCGCATGAGCCCCGATCTTCATATCATGCCGCCCGAGGCCCCCCTGCCGATGCCCGCGCAGGACTTCCGCGCCGGGTTTCGCGACGCGAAAGTGCCCGAACGGCCCGACGACCGGTCTGCGGGCCTGTGGCGGGCAATGGCGTTTTCCCCCGCCATGGGCGCGACGCTGGCCCTGTTGTGGTTTCTGGTTGACTGGTTCGACACCGAGGGCATCAACCTGGTCGAGGCCATTCTGCTAACACTTATTTCGTTCAACTTCTTCTGGATCGCATTCACCGTCAGTACGGTTCTGCTGGGAATGGTTTCCTTGTCCCGCCAAGACCGGCCCCGGCGCGCGGCCCGGCCGCAGCCGTTGCGCGTGGCCCTGCTGATGCCGGTCTACAACGAAGTGCCGTGGAACGTTCTGGGCAATGCGCGCACGATGCTGGAAGACCTGCGCGCGCGTGGCGGTCAGCATCACTATGCGATGTTCATCCTGTCTGACACGCGCGACCCGGACATCGCCGCCCAGGAACAGGCCAGCGTCGAGGCGATGCGCACCACCCTGGCCCCGGGGCTTGAACTGCATTACCGCCGCCGCGCCGAAAACACCGACCGCAAGGTGGGCAACATCGCCGATTGGGTCAGCCGCTGGGGCGGCGCCTGGGATGCGATGCTGGTTTTGGATGCCGACAGCCTGATGACCGGGCGCGCCATCGCGCGGCTGACCGACGCATTGGCCCGTGACCCCGGCGCCGGGCTGATCCAAAGCTATCCGCAGTTGATCGGCGCCCAGTCGGTCTTTGCCCGGATGCAGCAATTCGCCAACGGCGTCTATGGCATCGCCTTTGCCGAGGGGCTGGCCCGCTGGTGCGGGCAAGAAGGCAATTACTGGGGCCACAACGCGATCATCCGCACCAAGGCCTTTGCGGCCTGCGCAGGCCTGCCAAAACTGCGCGCTCTCAGCGGACGCGAGCAATTGATCATGAGCCACGATTTCGTGGAGGCCGGCCTGCTGCGCCGGGCCGGATGGGGGGTCCGGTTCCTGCCCCGCATCCGCGGGTCCTACGAGGAAACACCCCCTACCCTGATCGACCACGCCCTGCGCGACCGTCGCTGGTGCCAGGGAAACCTGCAGCACCTGCGACTGCTGGGGTCGGCGGGTTTCAAGGCCGTATCGCGTTTTCACCTGTTCCACGGGGCCGTCGGATATCTGATGTCACCCCTGTGGTTCGCTCTGCTTCTCATGTGGGCGCTGATCGGCCAGGGCAAGGACGCCTCGGTCCTGCATTACTTCAGCCCCGACAATCCCCTGTTCCCGCAATGGCCGGAAATGACCGAGACGCGCCACGTTCTGATCATCCTGGTGATGTACGCGATGCTGCTGGCGCCCAAGATCCTTGGTGCGCTGGCCCTGCCGCTGAGCGGGGTCCGCTACTCCGATTTCGGCGGCGCCGGGCGGTTCTTTGCGTCCTTCCTGTTCGAGGTCATCCTGTCGATCCTGTTTGCCCCCATCCTGATGGTCCAGCAGATGATCGCGGTATTCCGCACGATGTTCGGGGTGCAAAAGGGCTGGGCGCCCCAGGCGCGCGCGGGTGGCCGGTACGGTCTGCGCACGCTGATCCTGTTTCATGCGCTGGAAACGGTCAGCGGCGTGGCGCTGAGCGTCGGCATCCTGTCCGGGCTGGTCTCGGTCTGGCTGGCCCCGATCGCCGTCAGCCTGACCTTCGCGGTGCCGCTCTCGGCGCTCAGCGGGGTCTCGGCGGCCCGGGCGCGGCGGTTGCTGCGGATGCCTGAGGATGTCAAGGAACCAGCGATCAGCCGCGCCGCCCGTGCCCACCGCAACGAGTTGAAGCGCCTGATCAAGGGCAAACGAACGCTGACCGCGGCGGAATGATCAGCCGCCCGGTAGGCCTTCGTACCAATCCAGCATCATGTCGGCCCAGCCTGCGGGCACAGTGTGGCCACCGGGGAACAGGGCGAATTCAAGCGCGCTGCCATCGGCGCAGCGGGTCCATTTGCGGCGCAGGAACGGCCCCGTAGTGGAAATCCCGTCCGGGCGGTTATCGGCGCAACCATTGGCCTGCCGCCAGATTTCCAGACCGGCAAAAATATCACCCTGCAGGAACCGGCCGCCACCCAGCGCCCGCCCCTCGAGCGGTACCACGTTGTCGGTCCAGCCATGGGTGTGGAACAGGCGGACAGGCCCGGCGCAGCCGTCGGGATGCGGGCGCCAGAACCCGCCCGATACCGGAACAAAGGCCGAAAACGCGTCGGGCTTGGCGCAGGCCAGGTAGTTCACCATGAACCCGCCGCCCGAAAACCCGCCAAGGATGACGCGGTCGGGGTCGATGTCAAACCGGCGGACGGCATCCCGGACCACTTCGGCCAGGAATGCGGCTTCGTCGCGGCCCTCCCAACCGGGATAGAAGTTCCAGCTTTTGCGCCCGTTGCGCAGCGCGCCGTCGGGTGCCATCACCGCGTATCCGCGCGCCAGCAGCGGTTCGACCATTCCGCGGTTCCTGAGGGTCCCCGACGCGCTGCCGCCGTAACCATGTAGGAACACTACCAAGGGCGGATGGTCCTGGTCGGGGACCTCGATCAGATAGGTACCCCGCGCGGTTTCACACGCCCCTTCGACCTCATCGCAGGCCGCCAGCGCCGGTCCGGCAAGCAACGCGGCCCAGACCGACAGCCACCGGGCAACGGCACTCACGATTGCACCTCGTAGGGGTCGACCGGCAACCCGGCCCGGATCCAGCCCGGCCCGGCCGCCGAGCCCAACATGCCCTCGGGGACGTCGATGATGTTGGAAAAACCGGCGCGGGTCAGGGCGTTGCTCAGCCGGGCCGACCGGACACCGCGCGCGCAGATCAGGGCAACCGGACGGCTGCGGTCGCCGCCGGTCAGACGGTCGAGTGCGGCCACGAAATCGTCGCGCCGCATATCCAAGGGGATCGCGCCCCGCCCGATACCCGTCGCCCGCCATTCCCGCGGTGTACGGATGTCGATCAGAAGAACGTCGCCGGACACGGCGCTGGCCTGCGCCTGCGCGACGCTCAGCTTGCCGCCGGAAAACTCCTCGGGGATCAGACGGTACTCGCGCATCGCAAACCCCACGGCCAAAGCGGCCGTTCCAACCAGCAACACCCATCTGCGCGGTTTCAACCTCTGCTCTGCCAACTCGAACCCTCCGGTTGGGATGGCCCGTTTCTAGCACAAGGGCCCTTTCACCGCCGCGCCAAATTCGCGCGCGGAAATCAAGTTTGCGTCATTTTTTCGCATTTGGGTCGGCGGAATCCACGGGCGTTAGGGCAAGGTGAAAAACTTGCAATAGCTGGACAGCCAATAAATTATCCTTACAAATTCAAGCCCACACTGACCGCTCAGCCCGGAGTATCGCACTTGTCCCTATTCCTCATCGCGGCCCTTCCGTTTCTTGGCGCTGTCTTTCCGGCCTTGCTGGTCCGGGCCGGTCGCAATGCGGCGGCCTCGGCTGCCGGGCTGACCACCTTCCTGGCGCTCATGGGGCTGTTGATCCACATCCCCGCCGTCATGCAGGGTGAGGTCGTGACCGCCCGTTTCGACTGGATTCCCGGGCTGGGGCTAAACGCCAACTTCATGCTGGACGGGCTGGGGTTCCTGTTTGCCCTGCTGATCCTTGGCATCGGTCTGTTGATCATCCTGTACGCGCGGTTCTACCTGTCGCGCGAGGATCCGATGGGGCAGTTCTATACCTATCTGCTGCTGTTCCAGGGCGCGATGGTTGGCATCGTTCTGTCGGACAACATCCTGCTTTTGCTGATTTTCTGGGAGCTGACCTCGCTCAGCTCGTTTCTGCTCATCGGCTATTGGAAGCACCTGCCCGAAGGTCGCCAGGGCGCGCGGATGGCGCTGGCCGTGACCGGGTCCGGCGGGCTGGCGATGATCGCAGGTATGCTGATCCTTGGCAACATCGTGGGGTCCTATGACCTGAGCGTGATCTTGCAAAACCGCGAGCTGATCCAGGCCTCACCCTATTACCTGCCGGCGCTGGTGCTGATCCTGCTGGGGTGTTTCACAAAGTCGGCCCAGTTCCCGTTTCATTTCTGGCTGCCTCATGCCATGGCCGCGCCAACGCCGGTTTCGGCCTATCTGCACTCGGCCACGATGGTGAAGGCCGGCCTGTTCCTGATGGCACGCATGTGGCCGGTTCTGGCGGGGACCGAGGCGTGGTTCTACATCGTCGCAACCACCGGTCTTGTAACAATGCTGATCGGTGCAGTGATCGCGCTGTTCAAGGATGACCTCAAGGCGTTGCTGGCCTTTTCGACGGTTTCGCATCTGGGACTGGTCACGATGCTGCTGGGGTTCGGCACCAAGATCGCCGTCGTGGCCGCCATCTTCCACATCATCAACCACGCCACCTTCAAGGCCGCCCTGTTCATGACCGCGGGGATCGTCGACCATGAAACCGGCACTCGGAACATCAAGCGGCTGGGAGGATTGCGCCACCTGATGCCGATTACGTTCACCATTGGCACCATCGCCGCGCTGTCGATGGCCGGCATTCCGCCGCTGAACGGCTTCCTGTCGAAAGAGATGATGTTGGAAGAGACGGTCCACACCGTCTGGCGCAATTCCCACTATCTGGTGCCAGGTCTGGCTCTGCTGGCAGCGATCTTTTCCGCGGCCTATTCCTTCCGCTTCATCAGCCACGTGTTTCTGGGCCCCGAGCGTGACGACTATCCCGCCCATCCACACGACCCCCCTGCAGGCCTGTGGTTGGCCCCCGCGTTCCTGGTGGTTCTGGTCGTCCTGATCGGCCTGAACTCGGCTGTCATCGTCGGCCCCTTGGTCGCGGTTGTGTCTTCCGCGGTGATCGGCGGCGAGAAGCTGCCTTATTATTCATTGAAACTGTGGCACGGGTTTACGCCGGCGCTGTATATGTCGGTCATCGCTACGCTGGGCGGTCTGTTTCTGCTGGCCCTGCACCGTCGCGGCGAAACCGCCTGGAACGCCCTCCCCCGCCCCGAGGCCAAGTCCATCTTCGACGCCGTCATCGGTGCGCTGACCGCCGCCAGTCGCTGGATCACGGACGAGCTGCACAACGGTGTCATCAGCCGCTATGCGATCATCCTGATCGCCTTCACCGTCGGGCTGGGGTACTATGCTTTCGCAACCGGCACGATCGGGTTGGAAACGCGGGTTCCGCTGGAGGCCCCCATCATCCCGATCATCGGCTGGCTGTGCCTGATCGTAGCGACGATGGGCATCATGTGGTTCCACCGCAACCGTCTGCTGTCTCTGGTCCTGATCGGGGTGGTGGGGCTGATCGTGTCGATGGCCTTCAACTATCTGTCCGCGCCTGATCTGGCTCTGACACAGATCTCGGTCGAAGTTGTCACGATGATCCTCCTGCTGCTTTCGCTGAACTTCCTGCCGACCGAGACCCCATGGGACAGCAGCGCGGCACGGCGCTGGCGTGATGCTGCCATTTCGGTGGTGGCCGGTATCGGAGCTGGGGGCTTGATCTATGCGCTCATGCTGCGCGATTTCGCCTTCCCGACGATTTCGGAATTCCACCTGGCCAATTCCTACAAGGGTGGCGGCGGCACCAATGTGGTCAACGTGATCCTGGTGGACTTCCGGGGATTTGATACCTTCGGCGAGATCATCGTGCTGGGGATCGCGGCACTGATCATCTTTGCTTTGACCGAGGCCGTGCTAGGCACCAGTGTTCGCGCCTACCTGCTGAACCGCAAGCCACATTGGCCCCAATCGGGCGACTCTCACCCGCTGATGATGGTTGTTGCGACACGTGTGATGATGCCGATTGCCCTTATGGTGGGTGCCTATATCTTCTTCCGGGGACACAACCAACCCGGAGGCGGGTTCATCGCCGGTCTCATAGTCGCGATCGCCTTCCTGATGCAGTACATGGCCAGCGGCTACACCTGGGCGATCGAGCGGCAACGGTTCTACTACCATGGCACCATCGGCTGGGGCGTATTGATCGCTGCGGCTACTGGTTTGGGCGCCTGGTTCAACGAGCGGCCCTTCCTGACCAGCGATTTCGGCTATCTGCATTGGCCACCACTGGAAGAGTTCGAATGGGCCACTGCCATGCTGTTCGACACAGGCGTGTTCCTTGCCGTTCTGGGCGCTGTGATGTTGGCTCTGGACAGCCTGTCGCGCTTTGCGTGGCGGCCGGGCATGGCGCAAGAATTCCCGATGGACATCAACCCTTTGCGCGATGACCCGATCGAAGAAGAACAAGAAAAGAAGGAGCAGGGCTGATGGAAGCTCTCGTCGCCTCGGCCGTTGGCGTGCTGACCGCCGCCGGGATTTTTCTGATCCTGCGCCGTCGGACCTTTCCGGTCATCCTGGGCCTGTCCTTGCTGACCTATGCGGTCAACGTATTTCTATTCGCCACGGGACGGCTGGCCGTGAATGCACCTGCAGTTCTGAACAAATACGAAGAGGTTCCCTACACCGACCCGCTGCCGCAGGCGCTGGTGCTGACGGCCATCGTGATCTCGTTCGGGATGACGGCGGTGATCGTGATGATCGCCTTGGGCGCCTATCTCTCGGCCAAGGATGACCACATCGACATGGCCGCGCGCGACAGCGTGGACGGCGCGGGAGAAGACGCATGAACCACTGGATCGTTGCGCCGATCGTCCTGCCCGCGATCCTGGCCCCGTTCATCATCATGGTCCTGCGCTATCATCTGGACCTGCAGCGCATCTTTTCGGTGGCGGGCGTGGTGGGCCTGCTGGGTATCGCGTTGACCATCACCGCGCAGGCGGCGGGTGGCGACATCCATGTCTACGAGCTTGGCAACTGGCCCGCCCCGTTCGGCATCGTGCTGGTGCTTGACCGGCTCTCCGCGATGATGGTGCTGCTGACCGCCTTGCTGGCCTTGCCCATCGTGCTGTACGCCATCGCGTCCGGATGGGACGAGCGCGGTGATCATTTCCACCCGCTGTTCCAATTTCAGCTGATGGGGGTTTGCGGCGCCTTCCTGACGGGAGACGCCTTCAACCTGTTCGTGTTCTTCGAGGTGCTGCTGATCGCATCATACGGTCTGATGACCCATGGCGGCGGCGCTGTGCGTCTGAAGGCCGGAGTTCAATACGTCACCTACAACCTGCTGGGGTCGACCCTGTTCCTGTTTGCATTGGGCACGATCTATTCGGTGACCGGAACGTTGAACATGGCTGATCTGGCCTTGCGCGTGGCCGAGATGCCGACCGAAGACACCGCCCTGTTGCGCGTGGGCGCGGTTCTGCTGCTACTGGTCTTCTGCATCAAGGCCGCCGTCCTGCCGCTGCATTTCTGGCTGCCGGCAAGCTACGCCAATGCACCATTGCCGGTGGCCGCCTTGTTCGCGATCATGACCAAAGTGGGGGCCTACTCGATCCTGCGGGTCTATACGCTGGTCTTCGGCCCGGACGTCCCGGTCTCGCAGGGACTGGTCGGCGACTGGCTGCAACCCGCCGCATTGGTGACGCTGGCCATCGGATCCATCGGTATATTGGGAACCCAACACATCGCCCGAATGGTGGCCTTCTGCGCCATAGCCTCGATGGGAACGCTGCTGGTCGCCATATCGCTGTTCACCGAGTCGGCGACCGCCGCGGCCTTGTACTATGTCTACCACTCCACCCTAGCCACCGCCTTGCTGTTTCTTGTGGCCGATCTGGTCATGCAACGCCGCAGCGGGGCAATCGCGCCGCGGCCGCCGATGCCGCAGAACGGGCTGATCGCTTCGCTGTTTTTCGTCGGCGCAATCGCCATGGCCGGCATGCCGCCCCTGTCAGGCTTCATCGGAAAACTTCTGGTGCTGGATGCCGCGCGGAACGCGCCTGATGCCACCGCCATCTGGGCCGTGGTCCTGATCGGCTCGTTCGTCACCATCGTGGGGCTTGCGCGTGCCGGCTCGTTGATCTTCTGGAAAAGCCAAGACGCCAGCACGCAGGATGATCCGACGCCCGAAGCGGAAACCGCCCCCGAAGACGCAGACCCCGCGCCACCGCCGCCGCCCGAGCCGCAGCCCGGCCTTGCCTTCACTTCGGTCTTCGGCCTCGTCGCGGGGCTGGTCCTGCTGACCCTGTTCGCCGGGCCGGCACTGGACTACACTCGCAGCACGGCGGCGCAGTTGTTTGCGCCGGAACAGTACATCTCGGCCGTATTGGGAAGGGAAGACTGATGAAACTATTGCGCCGGATATTTCCCCACCCGCATCTGAGCTTTCTGCTGACGATCGTTTGGGTGCTGCTGGCCAACGCGCCGTCGCTGAATTCGCTGGTTTTCGGGTTGCTTCTGGGTATCGTCATCCCCTTCATTACGCAGCCCTACTGGCCCGACCGTCCAGTGCTGCGCAATTGGCCAATGGTGGTGGAATACATCCTCGTCGTGCTGTGGGACATCGTGGTGGCCAACATCACCGTCGCCCGGATCATCCTGTTCAAGCCGGATGCCGAGCGCCAGCCCAACTGGGTCTCGATCCCGCTTGAACTGCGCACCCCCGAGGCGATCACCGTTCTGGCCGGTACCATCACGATGACACCCGGGACCGTCAGCTGCGACCTGTCCGCCCAGGGCCACTGCCTGCTGGTGCATTGTCTGGATTCCCCCGATCCGGGCGCCGTCCGCGACCAGATCAAACAGCGGTACGAGCGCCGCCTGAAGGAGATCTTCGAATGATCGAGTATGCAATATACTTTGCCTTTGCCTGTTTCGGCGCCGCGATCATGATGTGCCTTTGGAGGATCATCACCGCCGACGGCGTCGGAACCCGCGTACTGGCGCTTGACACCATGGTCATCAACACCATCGCCTTGATGATTCTGTATGGCCTTGCCGTCGGAACCGAGATCTTCTTTGAATCCGCGATGATCATCGCCATGCTGGGCTTTGTCTCGACCGTGGCATACGCGCGCTTCATGCTGCGCGGAAACATCATCGAGTGAGGCCGGCATGGAGTTTCTGTTTGAACTGCTGATCGCTTTTTTCCTGATCGTGTCAGGCATCTTCGGCTTTGTCGGCTCATTCGGGATGATCAAGCTGAAAGACCCGATGTCGCGCTTGCATGCGCCCACCAAGGCAACCACGCTGGGCGTGGGCGGCGTTCTGCTGGCCTCTATCTTCCATTCGGTTCTGATCGAGGGGCGCCTGTCGATGCACGAACTGCTGATTACCCTGTTTCTGTTCCTGACCGCGCCGATCACGGCCCTGTTCATTGCCAAATGGCATATTCACCGCCATGAAAAGCCCGAGAACCTGCCCGATGCCGGCGAGGATGGCCTGTGGGCCACCCACGCGGTCGAGCAGATGGAAGACGTCCCGGACCACAGCAAGAACTGAGCCGCATGCAAACGCCGTCCCTGCCCCTGACCCGCGATCTGGTTCTGATCGGCGGAGGCCACACCCATGCCCTGGTGCTGCGCAAATGGGGCATGAACCCGCTGCCAGGCGTGCGTTTAACCGTGATAAACCCGGAGCCGACGGCCCCCTATTCTGGCATGTTACCGGGATTTGTCGCGGGGCACTACGCACGGGAAGATCTCGATATCGACCTGGTGCGCCTGGCGCGGTTCGCGGGCGCTCGGCTCATCCTTGGCCCCGCCACCGGGCTTGATCCCGAACGTCGCGTCGTTCAGGTGCCCGACCACCCCGAGATCGGTTTTGACGTGGCCTCGGTCAATGTGGGGATCACGTCCGACATGCCCGACCTGCCCGGTTTTGCCGAACATGCAGTGCCGGCCAAGCCTCTGGGTCCGTTTGCCGCGCACTGGGCCGCTTATCTGAACGGCTCGGGCCCGGCCTCGGTTGCGGTCATCGGCGGCGGGGTCGCCGGGGTTGAACTGGTCATGGCCATGGCCCATGCCTTGCGTGCGCGCAACCGCAAGGCGCTAGTGACGCTTATCGACCGCGACCGAGCCTTGTCGGCGGTTGGTTCCAAGGCGGCGGCGACCCTTCGTCGAACCATGCACGACCTGGGTATCGACTGCATCGAACAAGCCGGCATTCTTCGCGTCGGACCGGATTACCTAGAACTGGCAGATGGTCGCCACATCGCCGCAGATTTCGTGACCGGAGCCGCAGGCGCCCGCCCCTATGACTGGATCGCGCAGACCGGTCTGGCCCTGCACGAGGGGTTCATCCGCGTGAACAGCCACCTACAGTCCAGCGATCCGTTGATCTTTGCGGCCGGGGACTGCGCGCACCTGTCCGAAGATCCCCGGCCAAAGGCGGGAGTCTTTGCGGTCCGCGAAGCACCAGTGTTGTTCGACAACCTGCGCGCCGCGCTGGGGGCCGGGCGGATGCGGAGTTATCGGCCGCAGAAGGACTACCTCAAACTGATTTCAATGGGCGAGAAATCGGCGCTGGCCGAGCGGCTGGGTACATCTTTCAGCGGCCCGCTGATGTGGAGATGGAAGGACCACATCGACCAGAAGTTCATGGATCGGTTTCGCGACCTGCCACGCACGAAAGCCCCACCCCTGCCGCGTCACCACGCCGCCGGCCTGCACGAGACGTTGGGAGAAAAGCCGATGTGCGGCGGCTGCGGGGCCAAGGTCGGGCGCGGCGCGCTGCGCGCGGCCCTGTCGGTCCTGCCCGGCAGCGACCGCCCGGATGTCACGCCTCTGCCCGGAGATGACGCCGCGCTGCTGACCGTCGGCACGGCCCGGATGGTGATGACCACCGACCACCTCAGGGCCTTCGTTGCCGACCCGGTTTTGATGACCCGGATCGCCGCGGTGCATGCGTTGGGGGATGTGTGGGCAATGGGCGCCGCGCCCTACGCCGCCACGGCAACCCTGATCCTGCCGCGCATGTCCACGCAACTGCAGAACCGGACGATGGCGGAAATCATGGAGACCGCGACCCAGGCCATGCGGCAGGCCGGGGCCGAGATCGTCGGCGGCCACAGCTCGATGGGCGACGAGATGACCATCGGCTTCACGGTGACCGGCCTGTGCGACACCGACCCGATCACCCTGTCCGGCGGACGGCCGGGCGACGCGCTGTTGCTGACCAAACCGTTGGGCAGCGGGGTCCTCATGGCCGCCGAAATGTCAGGTGATGCGCGCGGCGACTGGGTGCAGGCGGCATATGATCTGATGACGCAGCCCCAAGGCGAGGCGGCGCGTATACTGAGCGCGGCGCATGCAATGACCGACGTCACCGGCTTTGGGCTGGCCGGGCATCTGGCCGGGCTGTGCGAGGCCTCGGGTTGCGGCGCAATTCTGGACCTGAACGCGGTGCCGATCATGGATGGGGCGGACCAGCTGAGCCGCGCCGGCATCCGCTCGACCCTGTTTGCCGACAACCGTGCGATCGTTCCCGAGTTGCCCGAAGGCAACAAAGCCGATCTGCTGTTCGACCCCCAGACCGCCGGAGGCCTGCTGGCTGCCGTCCAACCCGACGCCGCCACGGCCCTGCGCGACCGGCTGCGGGCTGCGGGTTATCCGGCCGAAATCGTGGGTGAACTGATCGAGGCTCCGGGTCTGAAGCTTCGGGGTTGAACCAACAGCTCTTCGATTTGCGACGCCAGACTGTCCAGCGCTGTTGCGGTTAGCGACTCCGCCTGCAGTTGCGCCATCAAGTCCACCTTGTGGACCCGGCGCGATTTTTCATAGGCCGGGTCATAGTGCTGCTCCATCAGGGCACGGGTCAGCCCGGGCTTGTCGCCTTGGGCGATCAGATCGAACCAGCTATCCACCACGTCATGGCCGCGGTGATGGCGCAGCGGTGACAGACGCTCTTTAAGCCGCTCGGCATCGGACAGGATGTCGTCATAGGACGACACCAGATAAGCCGTGCGCGCCTCGATGGGTGCGGTGATCCGGATACGCGGCGCGATCCGCAGCGCCTTCCAAACCGAGGGCGGCAGGATCAGCGTACCGATCTTCGAGGATTCGGCCTCGACCACGACCGGGCGCGAAGGGTCCAGCGCAATCAGCGCCGCGGCGAGTGAGGATTCGAAAGCCTTTTGACTGGGTTGGCCGCCCGGTTGCTCGCCCAGAAGCGAGCCCCGGTGATTGGCCAGCGCCTCGAGGTCCAGAACCTGCACGCCCCTCTGGCGCAAGCGCTCCAGAAGCTCGGTCTTGGCGGTGCCGGTATATCCGTCCAACGCCACCAGCCGGTGCGGCAGCGGGTCGTCATACAGAAACCGGTTCACAAGCCGCCGATAGGTGCGGTACCCGCCCGAGACGACCTCGGCGCGCCAGCCGATCTGCTGCAGCATCCAGGTGAACGACCCCGATCGCTGCCCCCCGCGCCAGCAATAGACCAGGGGGCGCCAACCGCCATCGTGATGGCTCAGGCGGTTTTCGATATGGTCGGCGGCATTGCGGAACACCAGCGCCGCGCCCAGCTTGCGGGCCAGAAACGGGCTTTGCTGCACATAGATGGTGCCGACCCGAGCGCGCTCTTCGTTGTTCAGAACCGGCAGGTTGATGGCGCCGGGCGCGTGGTCTTCGGCATATTCCGCCGGGCTGCGCACGTCGATAACCGTGTCGAACCCGTGGGTGTAGAACGCGGTAAGGTCTGGAAACTCGATTGCCATAGATCATGGTCTAGCGCCGCGAGGGCTCAATGGAAACCCGCGACCGAGCGATCAGCCCTCGGCGATCGGCGCGATCAGCTGCGGGCCGCTGGCCCGGTTCGAGTTGACCGCTGTACTGACCCGGTAGAACTCCAGCAGGTCCTCGGGGCCGGGGCGCATAAGGCGTGCGGCCCCCTTGCCCACTTCGCCCAGCCACAGCGCCCAGTCTTTCGGCTCGAGTATCAGTGGCATGCGGTGATGGATGGCCTTGACCCGTGTGTTTGCGGCGGTGGTCACGATGGCGCAGGTGACGCGGCGGGCGTCAGGCGGCCCCCACTCCTGCCAGATCCCAGCAAAGGCGATGGGGGCACCGTCGCGGCGGTAGAAATACCACGGCAGGCGCGCGCCGTCCGCGTCCTTGGTCCATTCATAGAAACCCGTGGCGACGACGATGCAGCGCCGATCCCGGCAGGCGGCGCGAAAGGCCGGCTTGTCCGCCAGGGTCTCTGCGCGCGCATTGATCAGAAGCGGGCCGTCATTTTCGGACTTGTACCAATGGGGCAGAAACCCCCATCGCAACGGATCCAGCCTGCGCCCCGTTTCCCCGGCGCGGACCACATGCACCGGGTTGGTGGGACACACATTGAAGTTGGGCACCGGCGGCAAGTCATTCGCCGGGCGCGCGGCAAACAACTGTGCCATGGCATCATTGGGAAGAGTTATTGCAAACCGTCCACACATGGGCAATGAACCTAGCAGCGGAAAAACAGGATCGAGCGGCGCATAGTCTGATGGCAACTCAAGCACCAAATTCCCTCAAGGCCAAGGCATTGGCCGATCTGGAAACAGGCAAACTGCCCCAGGCTTTGAAAAAAGCGACGCTGGGCACCAAGAAATTTCCGCAGGATGCAGACTTTCACGCCATTGCGGGTTTCGTGCTGACCGAGATGAAGCAGTACAAGAAATCCATCCCCCATTTTCAGGAGGCGTCACGTCTGAAGCCGAATGACCCGCAATTCGTGGAAAACATCGCCAATGCTCTGATGCAGACCGGGCAGATCGCTCAGGCCCTGGCCTATTCCGAACGGATGTTGGACAAATTCCCGGGCAACACGGAAATCATCCGCGTCATCGATGAAATCAAGCTCAAGGGGCAGAACTGGCGCAGCATCGTCGAAAACGCCACCGAAAAGCTGAAGAACGACCCCGACAACCCCAAGCTTCTGGCCTCGCGCGGCCGGGCCTACGGCAAACTAGGCTTTGTCGAGGCCAGTTCGCGCGACATCACGCGGGCGTATGAACTGGCGCCAGACGACATGGGGATCGCCTTCCGAAAGGCGGTCGATCTGCATCAGGCGGGTGACAAGACGGGGTGTGCCGAGATTCTTTGGCGCATTCTGGAACAGGAGCCGCACCACATTTCGGCCTTGTATCAGCTGTCTTCGATGGTCGACCGGGAGCAGGCCAAGTCACTGATGCCGCAGGTCGAGGCGGCGATGGCCGAGCTCAACCACAGGGATTCGACGTTGGAATTCGCCAAGGCCCAGCTTGAGTCGAAAATCGAGGGCCTGGAGGCCGCACTCCCGCAGTTCGCGCGCGCCAATGCCGCCCAACACGCGGAAAACCCTTACGACTTCGGCGCCGAGGAGAAGAAACTCGAGCGGATCAAGTTCCTGTTCCCCTCCCCGGAGGCCGTTCCCAGTTCCGGCGTCGAAGACGTACCTTTGCCCATCTTCGTAGTCGGACAGCCGCGCTCGGGTACCACGCTGATGGAGATGATGCTGAGTGCGGTCCCGGATGTCGCCGGTTGCGGAGAACTGACCCTTGCCGCCGATCTGTCGGCGGTCTACTCGGATGAAAATCAGCCGTTCGGCGATACCGAGGCCCGCAAATTCGCCGAAGAGTTCCGCGAACTGATGCCGCCAATCCCTGACGGCTCCATCGCCTTCGTAGACAAGATGCCTCACAACTATCAGCGCGTGGGCTTCATCCTCTCGGCCTTCCCGAATGCCAAGATCGTGCACATGCTACGCGACCCGCGCGACGTAGGTCTGTCAAAATGGATTCGCCGTTTTCCCGCGAGTGGAATGCGCTACGCGTCAAACTTGGACTCCATCGCGCATTCGGCCAACCTGTATCGGCGCTACATGCAGCATTGGGATGCCATCTTCGGGGATCGCATCCTGACGGTGCCCTACGAAAAACTGGTGGCCGACCCTGAGACCTACAGCAAGCAGGTGGCCGCGTTCTGCGGGATCGATTGGCAAGAAAGCATGATGCACCCGGAGGAAAACAAGAAACAGGTGCGCACTGCTAGTATCGACCAGGTACGCAAAAAAATCTCGACCAAGTCGATCGGCGGCTGGCGCAAGGTCGCCGATCACGTCCGCTCCATGCTGGACGGGTTCGACCCAGAACTGTGGCCGGAATACGAGTTCGACTGAGACCCGCCAACGAAAAAAGGCCGCATCCCCGGATGCGGCCTTTCTTCTTTTAGCAAATAATCACTTCTTCTGAATACGACCGTCGAGGTAAGGCGTGTAGGGTGCATTCGCCTCCAGATATTCAGCAGTCACATCCGCAAGATCAGGGCCGAAATCATAGGCGTTCTTGTCGTCGCCCGTGAACATCTTGTACCCGTCCCCGCCATTACGGACATAGTTGTTGGTGACCACCAGATAGGTTTTGGCCGGATCGATTGGCACATAGCCATCACCCTCGGCCACCATGACCTCGGTCACGCGGCCTTCGTTGGGGGCAACCGACGGATCCCAGGTGAATTTCAACCCAGCCACCTGAGGGAAGCGGCCCTTGACCTCTTCCACCTGGCTGACCCCGTTTTCCAGCGCATCGATGATGCCCTGACCGCTGATCTCGAAGGTCGAAAGCGTGTTCTGGAAGGGCAGAACGGTCAGCACCTCGCCCATGGTCACGTCGCCCGCGTCGATCGAAGCCCGCAGGCCGCCCGAGTTGGCGATGGCGATCTGAACGCCCTGATCGGCGACCCGCGCCAGCATGGCATCGGCTACCAGGTTGCCCATTTCGCATTCCTGCACGCGGCAGATTGACCGGTCACCTTCGATCGGTGCCGCGGCGCTGGCCACGACCTTGTTGCGGATCTCCTCCAGCGGTTTGGCCAGTTCTGCGATGCGATCCAGGGCCGCCTGATCCTCGGTCACGGTGTTGTCCATGATCAGCGGCTCACCCACCGCCTCGACCACGTTGCCGTCGTCATTGAAGGTCACGTTCAGCTCGCCCAGGAACTTGCCGTAGGCATAGGCCTGAACGATCTGCACACCGTTCACAACCGTCGGATACGGCCCAACCGCCTTGTCCGACGTGTTCGACAGATAGGTGTTCGAGTGTCCGCCCACGATCACGTCGACGCCCGTGGTTTCCTGCGCGACCCGTTGGTCGACGCCATAGCCCGAGTGGCTGAGCACGATGATCTTGTTGACGCCGTCGGCCGTCAGCTTGTCGACCTGCGCCTGAACTGCGGGCACCGGGTCCGAGAAGGTGATGTTGGGGCCGGGCGAGGCCAACTCATCCGTATCCTCGGGGGTCAGGCCAATCAGGCCGATCTTTTCGCCCCCCACTTCGATCACGGTCGAACGCATGATCCTGTCGGTCAGCAGTTCCTCGTTCTCGATATTCGCGTTCGACATCAGAACCGGGAAATCGACGGTGTCGATGAAGCCCGCCAGAACCTCGGGGCCGTCGTCGAATTCGTGGTTGCCCACGGTCATCGCGTCATAGCCCAGCTTGTTCATGAACTCGGCCGCGACCTTGCCCTTGTAGTAGGTATAGAACAACGACCCCTGGAACTGATCGCCGCCGTCCACGAGGATCGAGTTCTCGGCCCGCGCGCGCGCATCGTTGACCGCGGTGACCAGGCGCGCCGAACCGCCGAAGCACTTGCCCTCGGCATTGTCCTCGGCGCTGCAGCCGCTGTCATATTTGTTGATCGGCTCGAACCGGGAATGGAAGTCGTTGGTGTGCAGAATGGTCAGCTTGTATTCGGCCGCCGCCATGCCTGCAGTCAGGCCAAGGGCCGCGACGGATGTCAGGAAACGGGTAATCATTTGAAACTCCCTGTTATTGATTGCCAAGATCGTGCGCCGAGGGCGGCAAAGAGTCAAAGGGGGAAATGCGGCTTGATTCTACCCCGCGCGCGGGGCATCACGGCGCCATGCTGATCTACAAGATATTCCGGGCCGAGGAATGGGCGGCCCTGCAGGCACAGGGCGAAACTCGGGGCGCGCCGGTCGATGTGGCGGATGGGTTCGTGCATTTTTCCACCGCCGAACAGGCGGCGGAAACCGCGGCCAAACACTTTGCCGGGGCCGAAAACCTGACACTCGTGGCCTGCGATGCCCGGAAAATGGGCGATGATCTGAAATGGGAGGTCTCGCGCGGGGGTGCCTTGTTCCCGCATCTCTATCGCAACATGCGCATGGCGGATGTGGTCTGGGCCAAGCCGCTGCCGCTGGAAAACGGCGCGCACCGCTTCCCCGAGGAAATGCAATGACCGGCCATATCGACCCCGACCGCGCCCAGTTCGAGGCGTTCAAGGCGCTGGACCGCGATCACCCGATCGAGATGCTGAACCTTGTGAGGTTCCGCGCCAAGGCGGCCTATCCCGAAAGCCACGACCTGGCCGCCGCGGGGCTGAGCGGCGCCGAAGCCTATCGCCGGTATGGGGCCGAAACGGCGCCGATCATCGCGCGGCTGGGGGCCTCGATCATCTGGCGCGGCACGTTCCAGACAACGCTGATCGGCCCGCAGGGCGAAGTGTGGGACGAGATGTTCATCGCCCGTTACCCCTCGGCCCATGCGTTCCTGGAGATGGTGACCGACCCGGCCTATCGAGCGGCGGTCATTCACAGGCAGGCGGCGGTGGCCGACTCGCGCCTGATCCGCACCGCCCCTACCCCAACCGGAGCGTCCTTCGGATGAAACTGACCGAGAAACTGGCCCTGGCCGCGCTGCATCGCGTGGATCCTGAAACCGCGCACGGCCTGTCGATCAAGGCGCTGAAATCTGGGCTGACCCCGTCGCCCGGTCCCGTCACCTCAATGCGCCTGCGCACGCAGCTGGCCGGGCTCGACCTGCCCAACCCGGTAGGTCTGGCCGCCGGGTTCGACAAAAATGGCGAGGTTCTGGGCCCGCTGTCACGCGCGGGCTTTGGGTTTATCGAGGTGGGTGCCGTCACACCGCGCCCGCAGCCGGGCAACCCCAAGCCGCGCCTGTTCCGCCTGACCGAGGACCGCGCCGCCATCAACCGGTTCGGCTTCAACAACGAAGGGATGGAGGCGATGGCCCGGCGTCTGGCGCATCGCCCCAAGGACGCGGTGATCGGCCTGAACCTGGGCGCCAACAAAGACAGCACCGACCGGGCGCGGGACTTCGCGCAGGTGCTGGCCCATTGCGCGCAATGGCTGGATTTCGCGACGGTGAATGTCTCGTCGCCCAACACCGAAAAGCTGCGCGACCTGCAGGGAAAAGAGGCGCTGAGCGCCTTGCTGGCAGGTGTGCTGGACACCCGCGGAGCCTTGGCGCGGCCGATCCCGGTGTTTCTGAAAATCGCCCCCGACCTTACGGATGACGAACTGCGGGACATCGCCGATGTCGCCCGTGACACGGGCATCGACGGTATCATCGCCACCAACACGACCTTGTCGCGCGAAGGACTGCAAAGCCCGCACAAGAATCAGGCCGGCGGATTGTCCGGCGCGCCTCTGTTCGAGAAATCGACCCGCGTTCTGGCCCGGCTGAGCCAGTTGACCGACGGGCAGATTCCGCTGATCGGCGTGGGCGGCATCGGCACCGCCGAACAGGCCTATGCCAAGATCTGCGCCGGGGCCTCGGCCGTACAGTTCTATACCGCGATGGTCTATGGCGGCCTGTCGCTGGCGGCCGAGATCGCGCGGGGGCTGGATGCCCTGCTGGCGCGGGACGGGTTCAAGTCGGTGGCCGACGCCGTCGGCAGCAAACGAGAGGATTGGCTGTGATCGAATACTGGCACAACCCACGCTGTTCAAAATCGCGCGCTGGGCTGGCCCTGCTGCAGGACCGCGGCGCCGAAGTCACCATTCGCAAATACCTCGAGGACGCGCCCGGCGCGGATAAGCTGCGGGCGGTGCTGTCCCGGCTGGGCATCCCGGCGATCGAGATGATGCGCCGGGGCGAGGCGCGGTTCAAGGAACTGGGGCTGAGCAAGAATTCGCCCGAGGAAGCCCTGATTCATGCCATGGCCGAGAACCCGATCCTCATCGAACGCCCCGTCGGGATCACTGCCGACAAGGCCGCCATCGGTCGGCCGCCCGAGAACCTGCTGACCCTTCTCTAGACTACCTGCGCCTCGAGCCGGGGATAGCGCAGGCCCAGCGTCACCGCGCGGGCGGTGTTCAGCACCATCAGCGCGGCCCACAGCCCGTGATTGCCAAAGCTCGGCACCAGCAGGAACAGCGCCACCACATAGATCCCCACCGACTGGATCATGGCGGTGCGCATGGCGCGGGTCCAGGTGGCGCCGATATAGATGCCGTCGAACATCCAGCTGGCGACGCCGATCACCGGGGCCAGCGCAGCCCAGATCAGGTATTCGCGCGCCGCGATCCGCACCTCGGGCGCTGTGGCCATCAGGTCGATCAACGCGGGCCCCGCCACGAAGAACGTGACCCCCAGCACCAGAGCCCCACCGACGCCCCATTGCGACGCCATGATCGAGGCGCGCCGGACCTGGTATCGGTCCTTGGCCCCGACGGCGCTGCCCACCAGCGCCTCGGCGGAAAAGGCGAACCCGTCCAATGCAAAAGCGGTGATTTCCAGGAACTGCAGCAGCACCTGGTTGGCAGCCAGCGTCACATCGCCCAGATCAGCGCCTACGAACAGAAAGGTGGTGAAGGACCCGGTCAGCAGGACCGAACGGATCATGATGTCGCCATTGACCTGCATCATCCGGCGCAGGCGGGCGGGGTCGAAGATCCGCGCCCAATCGCGCCATTGATTGCCACCGAACGCATCGCGGCACAGCCACAGGCCCAGCGCCAGACCGGTCCATTCGGCGATCAGCGTGGCTACCGCCACACCTTCGACGCCCCAGCCCAGACCCAGCACGAACCACAGGTCCAGAAGGATGTTCAGCCCGTTCATCCAAACCTGCAGGACGAACACGCCGCGCGTGCGCTCGACCGCGATCAGCCAGCCCGTCACCGCATAAAGCGCAATGGTCGCCGGTGCGCCCCAGATGCGAATCTCGAGGTAATCGCGCGTCAGCGCCTCGACCTCGGGGCTGGCGGGCGACAGGGCGAAGGCCCCTGCAAATACCGCCACCTGCGCTACGATAAAGAAAAGTCCCGCAGCGCCGCCCAAGAGCAGACCGCGCATGAGCAGAGCTCCGGTTTCAGCCGTGTCCCCTGCGCCTCGGGCCTGCGCCGCCAATCCGGTCGTGCCCATGCGCAGAAAGCCGAACACCCAATAGATCGTGGCCAGAATAACCGCGCCGATGCCAACCGCTCCGATCGGGGCGGCCTGCCCCATCTGGCCGACCACGCCGGTATCCACCGCGCCCAAAATCGGCACCGTCGCGTTGGACAGCACAATCGGCACCGCGATCTTCAGCACCCGCCTGTGCGTGATGGGTGCCGAGGCGTCCCGCATTTTGCTCAGCCCTTGGCCGAAGGCTCTTGCGGCATCAGGAAATGCCCGCTGGCCTGCGCGAACAGCTTGGCGTGGTTGTCCTGCCAGGCCTCGACGCGAACCGAGGCATACCGCCGTCCCGCCCGGCTGATGAAAGCGCGCGCATAGGCATCGCGCGGCAGGCCCGAGCGCAGATAATCCACCGTGAAGTCGATGGTCTTGGGAAAGCGGATACTGTGATCAGAGATAATGTCATCGGCGTCGATCTCACCGCTTTCGATGCGCGGGAACAGGTGCTCCCAGCTGAGCGTGATCACCGCCGTCACCTCGAGAAAGGCCGCCGTGACGCCGCCATGAATCGCCGGCAGGAACGGGTTGCCGATCAGCTTCTCGTCGAAATTCAGAACGCTGGTCAGTTCGTCTCCGCGCCGGTCGAAGCTGATGTTGAGGAACCGGATATACGGAACCCCCTCGACCAGCGCCTTGAGGGCCGCGTCGCGCCGCTGCTTCACCACCTGCATCGGTTCGGGACGGGGTCTTGTCATCTCACTTCCCCTCGACCGTGAAGGCGCCCGAGGCGGTGGCCACAGGGCGATCTTGATCGTCGTCCATGGCGGTGGCGCGCACGAAGGCTACGTTGCGCGTGATGTGATAGCAAGTTGCCCGGGTGGTGATCGTTTGGCCGGGCGTTGCGGCGCGCATGTAGTCGATGCGCAGGTCGATGGTGGCGGTACCGCCGGGGGCTGCCGGGTGGCTCATGACCGCGGCCCCGCAGCAAGTATCAAGGCTGGCCGACACCGCTCCTCCGTGAATCACGCCCGTGCGGGGATCGCCGATCAGATCCTCGTTGTAGGGCATGGTGATCTCGGCCTCGCCCTCGCCTATATGCGTCAGGGTCAGGCCCAAGGCCCGCGCATGGGGGATCGCTTCGATGAACTGGCGGGCGAGTACTGTCTTGTCGACCATTGGTGCTCTGTCCTTTTTCGTTGCCTTCTTTATGGTCTGGTGTTGACGCAAAGGGCAAGCCCGCCTGTTGCGCTTGTCCGCGCAACGCCCTAGGTTGCAGCCGAGGAGAACAGGAATGTCCGACGATCGTTTGTCATTCAAAGAGATGTGCGCCGAGTTCGACGTGACTCCGCGCACCCTGCGCTACTATGAATATATCGAGCTTCTGCAACCCGACCGCGAAGGCCGGTCGCGGTTCTATGGCCCGCGCGAACGGGCGCGGATGAAGCTAATCATGCGCGGCCGCAAGTTTGGCTTTCCGCTGGAAGAGATCCGGCAATGGCTGCTGATCTACGAGGATCAGGGCAACGAGGCCCAGATGGCGACCTTCGTCGAGATGGCCGACCGGCAGATGGAAGAGTTGCGCCAGCAGCGCCAGCAACTGGACGAAGCCATGGACGAATTGCAGCGCCTGCGCGATCAAACCGCAAAAATGCTGAACTGACCCCCGGCCTGATCATCTTGACAGACAGCCGCGCGTTGCCTTGCGCGGCTTTCTTTTTTGTCGCTGCCACCCTCGATTTCGCCTGAACCGGGGCAAGGAAATTGCCGGGACCGCGCTTTACGCGAGCGGATGTTACGTCAATTTGAAAGTGACGCAGCGTTTGAATTACGTCAACGTCACTCTCATGTTGTAAAGCGGCCATCGACTGCGCAACTCATACTGCATGACGCCAGTGACGAGGGGGATGACCCATGACCGAAGACCTGATGACGATCCGCGAAATGTGCGAGGCGTATGACGTCACGCCGCGGACCCTGCGGTTCTACGAGGCCAAGGAGCTTCTGTTTCCGATCCGGGAAGGTCAGAAACGGTTGTTCACCAAACGTGACCGGGCGCGGCTCAAGCTGATCCTGCGCGGCAAGCGCTTTGGCTTCAGCCTGGAAGAGATTCGCCAGCTTCTGGATCTGTACCATGTCGGCGACCAGCAACTGACCCAGATGACCCGCACCTATGAAATCGCGTGCGAGCGTCTGGCCGACATGGAAGCCCGCCGTGAGGAGCTGACCCAGGCGATCGACGATCTGAAGGAACAGTTGCGCTGGGGCGAAAAGGTCATCGCCTCGATGAAACAGGAAAAGAAGGCTGCCGAGTAAGCCACCCGGCCGCCAGCCACCCGGACATCTGAATTTAAGGGAGCTTCAAATGCCCGTCTACAACGCGCCTACCAAAGACACGCAATTCGTTCTGCAAGAGTTTCTCAAGGTCTCGCAATCCGACATTCCGGGCTATGCCGAGCTCGAGCCCGATTTCACCGGCGCCGTGCTGGAAGAGGCCGGCAAGGTCGCCGTCAACCTGCTGCACCCGCTGAACGTAGTTGGCGACAAGGAAGGCTGCCGGTTCGAAAACGGCGTGGTCTATACCCCGAGCGGGTTCAAGGACGCGTTCGAGCAGGTCAAGGAAGGCGGCTGGACCGGCCTGGACATGCCCGAGGAATATGGCGGCCAGAACATGCCTTATGTTCTTGGCACGGCCGTGGGCGAGATGTTCTCGGCCGCGAACCAGGCCTTCACGATGTATCAGGGCCTGACCCACGGCGCTGCCTCGGCCATCCTGGCGCACGGCACCGACGAGCAGAAAAGCACCTATCTGCCCAAGATGGTCAGTTGCGAGTGGACCGGCACCATGAACCTGACCGAGCCGCATTGCGGCACCGATCTGGGCCTGATGCGCACCAAGGCCGAACCGCAGGGCGATGGCAGCTATAAGATCACCGGCCAGAAGATCTTTATCTCGTCCGGCGATCACGACATGGCCGACAACATCATCCACCTGGTGCTGGCCAAGATCCCCGGCGGCCCCGAGGGCATCAAGGGCGTGTCGCTGTTCATCGTCCCCAAGTTCCTGGTGAACGAAGACGGCAGCCTGGGTGAGCGCAATGGTGTTTCGGTCGGCAAGATCGAAGAAAAGATGGGCATCCACGGCAACTCGACCTGCGTGATGAACTATGACGGCGCGACCGGCTGGCTGCTGGGGCAGGAACACAAGGGCATGCGCGCCATGTTCACCATGATGAACGAAGCGCGTCTGGGTGTGGGCATGCAAGGTCTGGCCCAGGCCGAGGCCGCCTATCAGAATGCGCTGGAATATGCCAAGGACCGCCTGCAGGGCCGCGACGTGACCGGCGCCAAGAATCCCGATGGCCCGGCCGATCCACTGATCGTGCATCCCGACATCCGCCGCAGCCTGATGGACCAGAAAAGCTTTGTGGAAGGCGCGCGGGCCTTCATCCTGTGGGGTGCGACTCTGATCGACAGGGCGCACCGCGCAGGTGACAAGGACGCCGACGGGCTGATCTCGCTGATGACCCCTGTCATCAAGGGCTTCCTGACCGATGAAGGTTACGACATGACCGTTCGGGCCCAGCAGGTCTATGGCGGCCATGGCTACATCGAGGAATGGGGCATGTCGCAATACACCCGCGACGCCCGCATCGCCATGATCTACGAAGGCGCCAACGGCGTTCAGGCGCTAGATCTCGTCGGCCGCAAGCTGGCGCAGGACGGCGGCAAGCATGTCATGGCCTTCTTCGACATGGTCAAAACCTTCTGCAAGGAAAACAGCGGCAAAGACGAAGCCTATGACAAGGCGTTCATCGAACCGCTGAAGGCCGCCTCGAAGGACCTGCAGGCCGCCGGCATGTATTTCATGCAGAACGGCATGACCAACCCGAACAACGCCCTGTCGGGTTCCTATGACTTCATGCACATGTTCGGCCATGTCTGCTTGGGCCTGATGTGGGCGCAGATGGCAAAGGCCGCGCAAGAGGCGCTGGATGCCGGCGCGACCGACAAGGACTTCTACGAGACAAAAATCGCCACCGGCCGCTACTACATGGCACGCCGTCTACCGGCCACGGGCATGCACCTGGCGCGGATCCAGACCGGCGCCGACACGGTGATGGCACTGGACGCGGCGAACTTCTGATCCCAGTCTGGTTCCGGGCGACCCCGCCCGGAACCAGCGCTCACCGAGGAGTTGACATGCCCAAACGCTTTCGCCTGACCCGCCGCTTTCCCGTCGCCATGACCGAGGACGGATATCGAAAACTCAAGGGGTTTGCCCGCGAGGCTGGGCTGGACGAAGGAGAGGCGCTGTCATTCCTGTTCGAGAATTTCAACAGCGTGATCGACGAGGAGAACCTGACCCACCGGCTGCGCATCTTCAATTCCGAGCTTGAGGCGCGCAAACGCTAGACGACCCCGATGCCTGGCCCAGGCCCGTCGTGTTTTCAGCAAGACAAGTCCGAACGCGGCTGCGGCCGGCGGTCAGGTCTTTCTTAAGACACGTGCGTGACGAAACCGTACAAACCGCCTTGGGAGGGGTGAGTGCATGACGATAAAACTGCATTGCTTCGGAGAAAGCGGAAACTCGTACAAGGCCGCCCTTGCGCTCGAGATGTCGGGGCTGGAATGGGAGTCGGTCTTTGTCGATTTCTTCAACGGCCAGACCCGAACCCCCGAATACCGCGCCGAAGTGAACGAAATGGGCGAAGCGCCGGTGCTGATCGACGGAGATTTCCGGATCAGCCAGTCGGGCGCGATTCAGGCCTATGTCACAGAGAAGTCGGGCAAGTTCGGCGGAAAGACGCGGGAGGAGAACTATGACATCCTGCGCTGGGTGCTGTGGGACAACCACAAGCTCAGCTCGATGGCGGGCGTGACCCGGTTCTTGATGAACTTCCTGCCCGAACAGCACCGTAACCCGGATGTGATCGCCTTCAACCAAGGCCGCCTGAAGGCCGCTTATCAGGTGCTGAACGCCCATCTGGAGGGCCGCGACTGGATCGTCGGTGACAGCGTGACCAACGCCGATCTCAGCTGCTGCGGTTACCTGTATTACCCCGAACCGTTCGGCTTTGACCGCTCCGAATGGCCCCATATCGACGCTTGGCTGACCCGCCTGTCCGAGCAGCCCGGCTGGAAACACCCCTATGACCTGATGCCCGGCAATCCGTCGGATCGAGCTTGAGGAGAGAAGTATGACCGAAGCTTACATTTATGATGCCCTGCGCACCCCGCGCGGCAAGGGCCGCAAGGACGGCAGCCTGCACGAGGTGACCTCGGTGCGCCTGTCGGCCGTGGCCCTGAACGCCATCAAGGAACGCAACAACCTGGAAGGCCACGCCGTCGAGGACGTGATCTGGGGCAACGTCACCCAGGTGATGGAACAGGGCGGCTGTCTGGCGCGGTCCGCGGTTCTGGCCTCGGACTTGGATGAATCGATCCCCGGTCTGGCCATCAACCGGTTCTGCGCCTCCGGCATGGAGGCCGTGAACCTGGCCGCCAACCAGGTCAAAGGCGGCGCGGGCGAGGCCTATATCGCCGGTGGCGTCGAGATGATGGGCCGCGTGCCCATGGGCAGCGACGGCGCCGCCATCGCGGTCGATCCGTCGCTGGCGATGGAGACCTATTTCGTACCGCAGGGCATCTCGGCCGACATCATCGCCACCGAATACGGCTTTACCCGCGATCAAGCCGACGCGCTGGCCGTTGAATCGCAGAAACGCGCGGCCAAGGCGTGGGAAGAGAACCGCTTTGCCAAGTCGGTGATCTCGGTGAAGGACCGCAACGGCCTGACCATTCTGGACCGCGACGAATACATGCGTCCCGGCACCGACATGCAGAGCCTCGGTGCGCTGAACCCCTCGTTCCAGATGATGGGCGAGCAGATGCCCGGTTTCGACAAGGTGGCGATGCTGAAATACCCGCATCTGGAAAAGATCAACCACATCCACCACGCCGGCAACAGCTCGGGCATCGTGGATGGCGCAGCGGCCGTTCTGATCGGCAACAAGGAATTCGGCGAGAAATACGGCCTGAAGCCGCGCGCCCGCATCAAGGCCACCGCCAAGATCGGCACCGACCCGACCATCATGCTGACCGGCCCGGTTCCGGTGACCGAAAAGATCCTAGCCGAAACCGGCATGACGATCAGCGATCTGGACCTGTTCGAGGTCAACGAGGCCTTTGCCTCGGTCGTGCTGCGGTTCCAGCAGGCATTTGACGTCGATCCGGCGCTGGTCAACGTCAATGGCGGCTCGATCGCCATGGGCCACCCGCTGGGCGCCACCGGCGCGATCATCATCGGCACCCTGCTGGACGAGCTAGAGCGTCAGGACAAGGAAACCGGTCTGGCCACCTTGTGCATCGCATCCGGCATGGGCGCGGCAACCATAATCGAACGTGTGTAACGGCGGGGATCAGGAGAAGAAAAATGGCTGATTTTACACTGACCAAAGACGCCGACGGCGTTGGCATCATCACCTGGGACGTCCCCGGCAAGACCATGAACGTGATGTCGTTCGACGGCCTGTCCGAACTGAACGACTGCATCGATCAGGCCCTGGCCGATGACGAGATCAAGGGCATCGTGATCACCAGCGGCAAGGAAGGCTCGTTCGCCGGTGGCATGGACCTGAACCTGCTGGCGGTGATGAAGGAACAGGCGGGCGACGACCCGGCCAAAGGCCTGTTCGAGGGCACGATGAAGATGCACGCCCTGCTGCGCAAGATCGAGCTGGCTGGCATGGACCCCAAGACCAAGAAAGGTGGCAAACCGATCGCGGCCGCCCTGCCCGGCACCGCCGCCGGCATCGGCATGGAGCTGCCGCTGGCGACCCATCGCATCTTTGCCGCCGAGAACCCCAAGGCCAAATACGGCCTGCCGGAAATCATGGTCGGCATCTTCCCCGGCGCGGGCGGCACCACGCGTATGGTCCGCAAGGTGGGCGCCATCGCGGCGGCTCCGCTGCTGCTGGAAGGCAAGATGCTGGACGTGAAAAAGGCCAAGGGCGCAGGTTACATCGACGAGATCGCAGCCGATCCGCTGGCCGCCGCCAAGGAATGGGTGCTGAACGCCAAGGATGCCGATCTGGTCAAGCCGTGGGACGCCAAGGGCTACAAGATGCCCGGCGGCGCGCCCTATCACCCGGCGGGGTTCATGAACTTCGTGGGTGCCTCGGCGATGGTGAACGGCAAGACCCAGGGCGCCTTCCCGGCGGCCAAAGCCTTGCTGAGCGCGGTCTATGAGGGCGCGCTGGTCGATTTCGACACCGCGCTGAAGATCGAGGCGCGCTGGTTCACCTCGGTGCTGATGAACCCGTCCTCGGGCGCGATGATCCGTTCGCTGTTCCTGAACAAGGAAGCGCTGGAAAAAGGCGCCGTTCGTCCGAAGGGCATTCCGGACCAGTCGGTCAAGAAGATCGGCGTTCTGGGTGCCGGCATGATGGGCGCGGGCATCGCGCTGGTCTCGGCGCAGGCCGGGATGGAGGTCGTGCTGATCGACCGCGATCAAGCCGCCGCAGACAAGGGCAAGGCCTATACCGAAGCCTATCTGGACAAGGGCATGAAGCGTGGCAAGGTCACGGCCGAGAAGAAAGAGGCCATGCTGAGCCGCATCACCGCCACGCCTGATCTTGAAAAGCTGGCGGGCTGCGATCTGATCATCGAAGCCGTGTTCGAGGACCCCAAGGTCAAGGCCGAGATGACCCAGAAGGTCGAGGCGATCATCCCCGAGGACTGCATCTTTGCCTCGAATACCTCGACCCTGCCGATCACCGAACTGGCCAAGGCCAGCAAGCGGCCCGATCAGTTCATCGGAATCCACTTCTTCTCGCCGGTCGAGAAGATGTTCCTGGTGGAAATCATCAAGGGCAAGGAAACCGGTGACCGCGCCGTGGCCAAGGCGCTGGACTATGTCCGCCAGATCCGCAAGACGCCGATCGTGGTCAATGACGCGCGGTTCTTCTACTGCAACCGCTGCATCATCCCCTACATCAACGAAGGCGCGCGGATGATCACCGAGGGCGTCAAGCCGGTGCTGATCGACAACGCGGCGCGTCAGCTGGGTTTCCCGGTTGGTCCGATACAGCTGACCGACGAAACTTCGATCGACCTGGGTGCCAAGATCGCGCGGGCGACCAAGGCCGCGATGGGCGACGCCTATCCCGAAAGCCCCGCCGACGAGCTGATCTTCTGGATGGAGGAGCAAGGCCGTCTGGGTCGCAAGGCCAAGGCCGGGTTCTTCGACTATGACGAGAACGGCAAGCGCATCGGCTACTGGCACGGTCTTCACGAGAAATATCGGCTAGCCGAACAGCAGGCCTCGCTGCAGGAAGTGCAGGACCGCCTGATGTTCGCACAGGTTCTGGAAGCCGTGCGCGCGTTGGAGGAAGGCGTTCTGGAAGACATCCGCGAAGGCGATGTTGGCGCCATCCTGGCCTGGGGCTTTGCGCCGTGGTCGGGTGGTCCGTTCAGCTGGCTCGACATGATCGGCGCGCCCTACGCCGCCGAGCGTTGCGACCAGTTGACCGAGAAATATGGCGACCGCTTCGCTTGCCCGCCGCTGCTGCGCGAGATGGCCGAGAAGGGTCAGACCTTCTATGGCCGCTTCGCCCCCGAGGCCAAAGCGGCCTGACGTACAGGTGCTGGCGCGTGGTTGAACGCGCCAGCCGCCCGCTGGCTCGACCGGGTCAGCTCTGCCAGTCGGCGCGCAACAGCAGGACCGGCTGTCTGGGCCGCCCCGGGCGTCCGGGGCGCCGCTCGCCCCGGAGGGGTCTGACCGGAACCACCGGCGCCCCGGGAACCGCAACAGCCGAAGCCGACACCGGGCAGGCCAGCGCTGACAGATCGCGCGCCGCCGCGACGGACGCCACCAGTGCCGCGCCACTCTCTGCATCCAGAACCGGATAACCGCTTTGCCCCGCTACACGCCCTCTGCCCCCGATGCGGCAGGCCGGGAAATAGGCCCGCAGACCCCCTTCGATGCAAATGATCTCGTCCTGATCGAAAAACAATGTGGTCACCGGGAAACGGGTGGCCGGCATCGCCGAGCCAAAGGCAAATGCCCCGCTGAGCAACCGCGCGGCGACGATGGCGCTGTCCGTCGGCGGCGCATCCAGCCAAGCCGCGGCGACGGCAATCCCCTGCTCGGGCATGAGCCAGACCGGCCGCTTGTTGTAAGCCGCGCCGGCCGGCACCCGGACCGGCAGGAAGTCCGGACGGGTTTCATCAGCCGGCACCGAAATCAGGTCTTGTGACACCCGCCGCACGGGCTGGAACCCGTTGTCCGCCGTGCGTACCGGATCTCCGGGTGTCAGCGCCTCGACGGGCACCCACCCGCCATAGGTCAGAACCCGCGTTCCATGCACCAACCCTCCGCGCCGCACCGAAACAGCCTTGCGCGTCGTTGTTGCAACCCCTTTTTCAAAGGACATCTCGTCCGCTGAAACACTCACTACTTCAAACATGCGCCGCCCCCTTCTGGCACCTGTCAACTGAAACAGGTGTAGCACGTCAGGCCAAGCGACGCCTCATTTATGCCTTTTTTCCGCCGGCTTTATGCCATCACACCGAGTGCCAGGCCAGGTTTCGGGAACAGTTCCACCACTAGCCCCGCCGTTGAACGTAAATGGGCAACAGTTACTTTATTCGAAGTGATACCCGAATCTCTCGATATCTTCTGAACAGGCCTCGGCCACGGCATCGCGGGTCTGGGCGCAATAATAGTCCCGATAGTCTGCCGATCGGTTCGACGGGTTTGCATGCGGCAGACAGAATTCAAACCCAAGATGATCGAACAAGGGGCAGGCATCTTCGTGGAAATGCTCGAGCCGAACATAAGCCTTGCACAGATCCTGCCCCTTGGCGGTGGTGACGTAGCTACGCGCCGGGTTCTGCCGGAACGATCGGCGGATGTCCGGGTGCTGTACGAAACCAGCGAAATCCAGCGTCCGGGCCAAGCCGACCGCCGGGTGCGAAAACGTCTGTGTGCGCAGCCAGTGATAGTAGCTGACCATCCGGTCCCAGGGGTTGCGCACCAGCGTAAAGACGAACATGGCGGGCATTAGGTCGGGCGGTACAAGCCCCTCGATATCGGACAGACTCGCGTGTTTCCACAGGCGGCCCGCGGTCACAAGCGACTGCTGACGCCGCCGTCGCCGTTGCGCCTTGGGCGTGTCTCCCACCAGAATGTCGTCCTTCATCGCACGCGCCTCGAGCGCAAGCGCCAGCGACGTTCCCCCGGTTTTCGGGATATGAATGAAAATGAAAGACCGCCCCGTCGATAGGATCACCCTGGCCCCTTTGGTATTCTGGTACTTTCAAGTGGTTCAGTGGAACATGCCCGGCACCGGTTGTGCAACAGGTTTGCGCCGTTCGGTCCGAACGTGATAGGACTTGGCCAAACCATAACGAGCAGCCCACCGTGAAGACGGCATTCAAACAATACCAACGGATCGAAGCCACCGGTCTGTGGCGCCCGTCGCCGGACGAACAACGGCGCGAGGTCGTGGTGTCGATCGGCGAAGCGACACTGACGATTTCCGACTTCAACGACCGACCGCTGACCCATTGGTCTCTGGCCGCATTGGAGCGCCAGAACCCCGGCGTCTTTCCGGCCATCTACAACCCCGACGGCGACCCGGGCGAGACGCTGGAGCTCGACCAGTCGGAAACGACCATGATCGAGGCCATCGACAAGCTGCAGCGTGCCATCGAACGTGCCCGTCCCCACCCCGGACGCCTGCGCTGGGCCAGCGTCGGCGGCGTCGCGGCCGCGGTGGTGGCGCTGCTTGTTTTCTGGTTACCGGGCGCGCTGCAATCCCATGTCGTGAGCGTTCTGCCGCATATCAAGCGCCAGGAAATCGGCGAGATGGTCCTGCGCCGGATCGAACGCGTTTCGGGCCGGGCCTGCAACGCACGCGACGCACAGGCGTCGCTGCGGGCGCTTGCGCAGCGGACCGGGGTGCGCCGGGTCGTGATCTTGCCCGCGGGCGTGCAAGACAGCCTAGGCCTGCCCGGTGGCATCGTTCTGCTGAACCGGGCGCTTGTCGAAGACTACGAGGACCCGGCCGTCGCCGCGGGATACATAATCGCCGAGCGCGCCCGAGCCGCACAGCAGGACCCTCTGGACGAACTGCTGGACCGGACGGGCAGCGCCGCCGCGTTTCACCTGTTGACCACAGGCGGGCTGACGACCGGGCAGATCGACGCCTATACCGAGCAGGTCCTGTCGGACCCGCGCCCGGAAATCGCGGATGAGACCCTGCTGCAGAGCTTTGCCCAGGCCCGACTGCCTTCGACGCCTTATGCCTATGCGCGCGACATCACCGGCGAAACGGTTCTGCCCCTGATCGAGGCCGACCCGATGGCAACTGAGCCTCTAGACCAGGTCCTGCCCGACCGCGACTGGGTGCGGCTGCAGAACATCTGCAGCGACTAGGCGCCTATTTCGTGCCGAACATCCGGTCGCCGGCATCGCCGAGGCCGGGCATGATGTAGCCCTTGGAATTCAGCTCGCGGTCCAGCGCGGCGGTCACGATTTTGACATCGGGATGTGCCTCTTTCATGCGCGCCACACCTTCGGGGGCGGCCAACAGGCACAGGAACCGGATGTCGGTGGCGCCGGCCTGCTTCAGCAGGTCAACCGCCGCGGCCGAGCTGTTACCCGTGGCCAGCATCGGGTCAACCGCGATCACCAGCCGGTCTTTCAGCCCCTCGGGAACCTTGAAATAGTACTGCACCGGTTGCAGCGTTTCTTCGTCGCGATACAGGCCGACGAAACCGACCCGGGCCGAGGGCACCAATTCCAGAACACCATCCAGCATCCCGTTGCCCGCACGCAGGATCGACACCAGCGCCAGCTTCTTGCCCGCCAGAATCGGCGCGTCCATCTCCTCCATCGGGGTCTCGATGTTGCGCGTGGTCAGCGGCAGATCGCGGGTCACCTCATAGGCCAGCAGCAGCGTGATCTCGCGCAGCAGTTGCCGGAACGAGGCGGTCGAGGTGCCCTTGTCCCGCATGAGCGTCAGTTTGTGCTGAACCAGTGGGTGGTCGACGACGGTCAGATGTTCGCTCATGTGTTCTCCAGTCTTTTCCTGACCCTTGCGCGGGTCTCTTCATCGCAGAATGCGGCGTTCAGGGCGGTGTCGTTCAGCGCGGCGAAATCCTCGGCGTCCCAGCCGAAGGCCTGGGCCAGCATCTCATATTCGCGGCGCAGGGTGGTATGAAAAAACGGCGGGTCATCGGTGGAAACCGTGACCTTCACGCCCGCCTCGCGCAGCCGCGCGATCGGATGGGTCGCGAAATCCGGGTACAAGCCCAGCACCACGTTCGAGCCCGGGCAGACCTCGAGCGTAACGCCCCGGTCGGCCAGTTCATGCACCAGATCGGGGTCTTCGATAGCTCGCACGCCGTGGCCCACCCGTTCGACCCCCAGCGCGCGTACGGCATCGCGCACGCTTTCGGGGCCGCCGAATTCGCCGGCATGGGTGGTCAGGCGCAATCCGGCCTCGCGCGCGCAGTCGAAGGCCCATTTGAAATCGGCCTGCTGGCCCATGGCCTCGTTCCCGCCCATGCCGAACCCGGTGATCCAGTCGCCCACGGTTTCGGCGGCGCACAGCGCGCTGCGCTTGGCCTTGTCGGGCCCGAAATGGCGCACGCAAGTCACCACACCGCGCAGAGTGATGTCGAACTTGCGCTCGGCCTCGTCAGCGGCGTCCTGAATGGCGGCCAGATAGTCGCGCCAGGCATGCAGATCGCCCCCGCCGCAGAAATCGGGGCTGAGGAAGGTTTCGGAATAGACCACCCCGTTCGCCGCGCTTTCTTCAAGGATTGCCAGCGTCAGGCGACGGAAATCCTCGGGGGTTTTCAAGACCTCGCAGGCGGCCTCGTAGACGCTGAGGAAATGCGCGAAATCGCGGAAGTCATAGCTGCCGTCGGGCTTGAAGATGCCGCTCAGGTCAACCTTCTTTTCCTGCGCCAGCTGGCGGATGAAGCCGGGCGGAGCCGCGCCTTCGTGATGCAGGTGCAGTTCGATCTTGGGCAGGTCTGCGACGGTCATAGAAAGGTCCTTCCCGGCCCTTGCGCCGGAATGCTCAGGTGATGTGCGATGCTGGCGGCCACGTCGGCGAAATTGACCTGCCCGATCTGTCCGGCCCCCAGGCCGGCGATCAGCACCGGCACCTGTTCGCGGGTGTGGTCGGTGCCGATCCAACTGGGGTCGTTGCCGTGATCGGCAGTCAGAAGAAACAGGTCGCCCGGGCGCAGCCGGGGCAGGATACGCCCGATCTCGGCGTCGAACCATTCCAGCGCGCGGGCATAGCCCGAGATGTCGCGCCGGTGGCCGTACTGGCTGTCAAACTCGACGAAATTTGCGAATGTCAGGCTGCCGTCCCCGGCGCTGTCCACGAGGCGCGACAGGTGACCCATCAGATCGGCGTCCGAGCCCTTGTCCAGCGTGTCGATCCCCTGCATCGAGAAGATGTCACCGATCTTGCCCACGCCATGCACATTGCGCCCGGCATCCTGCGCCCAGTTGGTCAGCACCGGTGCGGGCGGCGTGATGGCAAAATCCTTGCGGTTGGTGGTGCGGACAAACCCCTGTTCGGGCGATCCCACGAAGGGGCGGGCGATCACCCGGCCCACCTTCATCTTGTGCAGAATGGGGGCGAGGGTCCGGCACATCTGGTACAGGCGCTCCAACCCGAAAGTCTCCTCATGCGCAGCAATCTGGAACACACTGTCGGCCGAGGTATAGCAGATCGGCCAGCCGGTGCGCATGTGTTCCGCGCCCAGTTCGGCGATGATCGTGGTGCCCGAGGCATGGCAATTGCCCAGAATGCCCTCGGTTCCGGCGGCCTGTGCGGCGGCGCGGGTCAGATCCTTAGGGAACGCGGGAACCGTGTCGGGGAAATAGTGCCAGTCCCACGGCACCGGCAGCCCGGCCAGTTCCCAATGGCCCGAAGGTGTGTCCTTGCCCGGCGAATGCTCGCGCGCGCAGCCCCACAGGCCGGTCGGGTCGGCCTCCAACCCCGGCGCATCCGCGCCCGAAGCCAGTCGCACCGCCGCCCCAAGCCCCAGCGCATCGAGGTTGGGCAGGCGCAACGGCCCGGACCGGCCATCCTCGGCCCGTCCTTCGGCGCAGGCCTGCGCGATATGGGCCACCGTATTGGCGCCCGTGTCCGGCACGTCGCCATTGAAGAACCGGTCGGCATCCGGCGCGCCGCCGATGCCCACCGAGTCCATCACCACAAGGAACGCGCGCCTCATGCAAGGATCCTTTCCTGTACGAGCTCCGGCACCGGAACGGCCGCCGGGCCGATGGTGATTGCGGCGCGCACGGTTTGCGCGGCCCGCTGTGCGGCATCCTCGCGCGCGGCATGGACCACGGCCAGCGGCATTCCGGCCGAGACCTTGTCGCCCAGCCGCACCAGAGCCGACAGGCCCACCGCCGGGTCGATCACGTCGCTTTCCACCTGCCGGCCACCGCCCAACGCCACGACCGCAAGGCCCAGCGCCTCGCCATCCATCGCGGTGACATAGCCTTCGTCCTGCGCCGTCACCTCGAGGATCACGCTGGCCTCGGGCAGATAGCGCGTCCAGTCCTCGACCAGGCCCAGCGGTCCGCCCACCGCGGCCATCATCCGGCCGAACCGCTCGGCTGCGCGGCCATCGCGGATTACCTCGGCGATCATGTCCCGCCCCGTCTGCACGTCGCCGACCATACCAGCGTCAGACAACAGAACACCGCCCAGCTCGACCGAAATCTCGGCCAGGGGCGAGGGCTGCCCACCGGTCAGCACCTTCATCACTTCGGCGATTTCCAAGGCGTTGCCCAGCGCGGGCGCCAGCGGCTGATTCATGTCAGTGATTAGGGCCGAGGTCCGGCACCCGGCCGCATTGGCCGTTTCGGTCAAGGCCTGCGCCAGCATGCGCGCCTCGTCCAGCGTTTTCATGAAGGCCCCGCTGCCAACCTTGACGTCCAGCACCAGCGCATCGGGGCTGGCCGCTAGTTTCTTGGACAGGATCGAGGCCGTGATCAGATCGAGGCTTTCGACCGTGGCGGTAACGTCGCGGATGGCATAGAGCCGCTTGTCCGCCGGGGCGATCTGCGCCGTCGCGCCGACGATGGCGGCACCGGTCTCGGCCAAAATATGGGCCAACCGGTCCTGGCCGATCTGGGTCGACACGCCGGGGATCGCCTCGAGCTTGTCGAGCGTCCCGCCGGTATGGCCCAGACCGCGGCCCGAGATCATCGGCACATAGGCCCCGCATTCCGCCAGCGCCGGGGCCAGCACGAGGCTGACGCAATCCCCCACACCGCCGGTCGAATGCTTGTCGATCACCGGACCGTCCAGATCCCAGGTCAGAACTTCACCGCTGTCCCGCATGGCCAGCGTCAGCGCGGCGCGGCCCTCGGGACCCAGCCCGCCCATGCAGACGGCCATAGCAAAGGCTCCGGCCTGGGCGTCGCTGACGCTTCCATCGGCCAGACCTTGGGCAAACCACGCCAGCTCGCCGGCATCCGGCACCTCGCGGCGGCGTAGTTTCGCGATGATCGAGCGGGCGTCCATGGGCGCGGCCCTTACATGAACGAAGCGTCGAAAGCGCCGGGCAGCAGCTCGCCGATGGTCGTGCGGGTCTCAACCCCGTCCACCGTCGCCATGGTGACCACCACGTCCTTGTCCCCGAACTCGGCCAGTTTCTGCCGGCACCCGCCGCAGGGCGGCACCGGTTGCGGGCTCGAGGCCACGACATAGACCTCGGCCAGCTTGTTTTCTCCGGCGGCGACCATCGCGGCGATCGCCCCGGCCTCGGCGCAGGTGCCTTCAGGATAGGCCACGTTTTCCACGTTGCAGCCCGCGAACACCGCGCCCGACGGGGTGCGGACCGCGGCGCCCACTTTGAAATTAGAGTAGGGCGCATAGGCGTTTTCACGCACCTTGAGGGCTGCTTCTTTCAACGACATGGCGATTCCCCGATTTTTTGATCAACTGGTCAGAATGCCATACCCTACTGGAAATCCGCCGGGGAATTGAAGCCCCATCTGCACGGAAAGTCGGCGCGCCCGCGCGTCAGCCCAGATCGGTCTTGAAATACCCCGGCAGCGTCACTTCAAGCAGTTCGACATCGTCGCTCGGATCGGCCAGCCGCGTGCGCATTCCGGGTGGGATGACAAAGGCGTCGCCCTGCTCCAGGCGATAGGGTTCGCGGCCTTCACCTTCCAAGGTGACGGCCCCATTCATCACGAAGGTAAAGTGGATATCGGCATCATGGCTAGCCCAGACCGGGTCGCCCTGCCCCCGGCGCACCACCTGAACGCCTGCCACGCCCTTGGTGTTTTTGGCAATCGTCGTGTCGCGGCATTGATAGCCCGGCAGGCGGAATGGCTGCCACTCTGCCCCTTCGGCCCGGTTGTAGACGAACCGCTGCCCCTGCCATTCCCGCTCGGGGCGGTAATGCGGCGTGGGCAGTTGCATTTCGTGGTCGATCTCGGTGACATGCTCGGCCGGAACGCCGATTTCGATTACCTGCACGTTGTCCGACGCTTCGAGTACGCGGTGCCGGATCTCGGGCGGCTGGATGAAACAATCACCGGCGGTCAGGCGCATCTTGTCGCCCTGATCTTCGTAGACGACATCGACCCAGCCGTGGATGCAGAATATCAGCTGGAACCCGACCTTGTGGAAATGGACCATGTCCGGGACCGGGCCGCCGTCGGGAATGCGGATGTGGCTGGCAATGATCGACCCGCCCAGCCGGTCGGGCACCAGATCGCGGTAATGCATGCCCGCGCGCCCGATGATCCAGGGCGCCTGATCCTTGAGCCTGCGGACGACGAAGGAATGAACCGTCTCGGGCATCACCAGGGGCGGGTTGCGCTCCTCGATCTCGATGCGGGTGCCGTTGGGGGCGACCAGGCTGCGCTGACCGCCGGCGAACCCGTCCGGGTCTTCGGTGAGGATACGCAAGGTGCCCGGCGCCTCGGGCGCGTCCTTTTCCACACGCAGGCGCAGTCCATGCCCGGAAAACACCGCAACCCGAGGGTCATCCGCCGGATAGATCATGTCCATCCGCATGCCCAAAACCTTGGTGTAGAACGGAATGTCGTCTCGCAACTCTTGGGTCGGAATGCGGAATTCGGCTACGGTGTCGGTCATGCTGGTCTCCTCTGCGCGGGACAGTGGGGGGCGTTTCGGAAATTTGCAAGCCAGGGTCGAACCGGCCGACACGCGAATTCGTGGTTTCCCCTGCGTAAGAAATAGTTTAACACTAAACTAAATTCCAAAACGGGAAGTTTTGACATGTCCGACAAACCCAGCCTGCGCCAGGCCGCACTTGATTACCACGCGCATCCGAAGCCTGGGAAACTGGAGGTCAAGGCGACCAAACCCATGGCCAACGGCCGCGACCTCGCGCGCGCCTACTCACCCGGGGTGGCCGAGGCCAGCCTCGAGATCAAAAACGACCCGACGACAGCCGAGATGTACACCGCGCGCGGCAATCTTGTGGCCGTCGTCTCGAACGGCACCGCGGTGCTGGGGCTGGGCAATATCGGCGCGCTGGCCTCCAAGCCAGTGATGGAGGGCAAGGCCGTCCTGTTCAAGAAATTCGCCGGCATCGACTGTTTCGACATCGAGTTGAACGAACCCGATCCCGAGAAGCTGGCCGATATCGTCTGCGCGCTGGAGCCTACCTTCGGCGCTATCAACCTCGAAGACATCAAGGCGCCCGACTGCTTTATCGTCGAGAAACTGTGCCGCGAGCGGATGAACATTCCTGTCTTCCACGACGACCAGCACGGCACCGCCATCGTGGTGGGGGCCGCTGCGCGCAACGCGCTGCACGTAGCCGGCAAGCGGTTCGAGGATATCAAGGTGGTTTCCACCGGCGGCGGCGCGGCGGGGATCGCTTGCCTGAACATGCTGGTCAAGCTGGGGGTCAAGCGCGAGAACATCTGGTTGTGCGACATTCACGGGCTGGTCTATGAAGGCCGGGACGAGGACATGAACCCGCACAAGGACCAATTCGCCCAAAAGACCGACCTGCGCACGCTGGATCAGGTGATCGACGGCGCCGACCTGTTTCTGGGCCTCAGCGGGCCGAACGTGCTGAAGCCACAGATGGTCGCGCGCATGGCCAAACAGCCGATCATCTTTGCGCTGGCGAACCCGACCCCGGAGATCCTGCCCGATGCCGCGCGCGAAGTGGCCCCCGACGCCATCATCGCGACCGGGCGCAGCGATTTCCCGAACCAGGTGAACAACGTCCTGTGTTTCCCGTTCATCTTCCGCGGCGCGCTGGACGTGGGCGCGACCGAGATCAACGATGCCATGCAGATCGCCTGCGTAGAAGGCATCGCCGAAATGGCACGCGCCACCACCAGCGCCGAGGCCGCAGCCGCCTACAAGGGCGAGCAGTTGACCTTTGGCCCCGACTACTTGATCCCCAAGCCATTCGATCCGCGGCTGGTGGGCGTGGTGTCCTCGGCTGTGGCCCGCGCCGCGATGGAAAGCGGCGTGGCCAGGCGCCCGATCGCAGACCTCGAAGCCTACAAGGAGCGCCTGAACCAGACCGTGTTCAAATCGGCCCTGCTGATGCGGCCGGTGTTCGAGGCCGCCAAGGCCGCCTCGCGCCGCATCGTCTTTGCCGAGGGCGAGGACGAGCGCGTGCTGCGCGCCGCCCAGGCCATTCTGGAGGAAACCACCGAAACGCCCATTCTGATCGGTCGCCCCGAGGTGATCGAGGCCCGCTGCGAAAAGCTGGGGCTGTCCATACGCCCCGGTCAGGATTGTCAGATCGTGAACCCGGAAAACGACCCGCGGTACTATGACTACTGGAACTCTTATCACCAGATCATGCAGCGCCGCGGCGTAACGCCCGACCTGGCCAAGGCCATCATGCGCACCAACACCACCGCCATCGGCGCCATCATGGTGCATCGCGGCGAGGCAGACAGCCTGATCTGCGGCACCTTCGGCGAGTATCGCTGGCACCTGAACTATGTCGGACAGGTTCTGGGCGATGGCGATCTGCGCCCGCATGGCGCGCTGTCGCTGATGATCCTCGAAGACGGGCCTCTATTCATCGCCGATACCCATGTGCATCAACTGCCTTCCCCGGCGGAATTGGCCGAGATCTCGATCGGCGCGGCGCGGCATGCGCGGCGCTTTGGGGTTGAACCCAAGATCGCGTTCTGCTCGCAATCGCAATTCGGCAATCAGGCCGAGGGCTCGGGAAAACGCCTGCGCGAAGCGATCGCGATATTGGACAGCAAGCCCCGGGATTTCATCTATGAAGGCGAAATGAACTTGGACGTGGCCCTGGACCCCGAGTTGCGCGAGCGTATTTTCCCCAACTCGCGCCTGGAGGGGGCTGCCAACGTTCTGATCTTTGCCCATGCGGACGCGGCCAGCGGTGTGCGCAATATTCTGAAGATGAAGGCCGACGGCATCGAGGTCGGCCCCATCCTGATGGGCATGGGCAACAAGGCGCATATCGTAACACCCTCGATCACCGCACGCGGGCTGCTGAACATGGCGGCAATTGCCGGAACACCCGTCGCGCATTACGGTTGAACACGGCGGCCCGACCGGTCTGGCCGCCCCGCCGAGGGAGGTCATCATGAAAGGTCACTGCCACTGTGGCGCCGTGCGATGGGCCAGCGATGCCGAGATCGCGTGGGGCTGCTACTGTCATTGCGCGGATTGTCGCCGTAACTGCGCTGCCCCGGTTACGGCGTTCATCGGGTTGCCCCACGGTTCGGTGACGTGGTCGGGGGATGCGCCGTGCGTGTACAACTCGTCTAAGGATGTCGAACGCCTGTTCTGCGGCACCTGCGGCACACCGATGGCATATCGCAATGCCCGAGACCGGGCGAACATTCACCTCTATACCGCCACCTTGGAAAACCCCGAAGATGCCGCACCCCGCTTTCACGTTTTTCACGCCGAGCATCTGCACTGGCTGAACATCGAGGACAGCCTGCCCCGATATGCCGGAAAGGCGACCTGATCCGAATCTGACGGACTCGCGTTTGCACCCAGGGGTTTGCTGATTTGCAACAACAGAAAAAAGCCCCACTCAAGGGGTTAAAATTCCGTATATTTGCAAAAATTTGCAGACCTTTTGGCACGCTTCTGCAAAGATTTCGCGATAAACTGACGCGCCGTCATGCGCGCCGCTTGCTCGGCTGGACACAGGCGCCTAACACATTCCCCAAGACTGTCTGGAGGAGGACAAATGGCGTATCAGGACGTATACGAGAGCTGGAAAAAAGATCCCGAAGCCTTCTGGATGCAGGCGGCCGAAGGCATCGACTGGATCGAGAAACCCAGCAAGGCCCTGTTTGACGACAACGCGCCGCTGTATGAATGGTTCTGCGATGCCAAGGTGAATACCTGCTGGAACGCCGTGGACCGCCACGTGGAAAACGGTCGGGGCGAGCAGACCGCCATCATCTATGACAGCCCGATCACCCACACCAAGCGCGAGATCTCCTACATGGAGCTGCGCAATCGCGTGGCGACCCTCGCCGGCGCGCTGCGCGCCAAGGGTGTCGAAAAGGGCGACCGCGTCATCATCTACATGCCGATGATCCCCGAGGCGCTCGAGGCGATGCTGGCGTGTGCGCGGCTGGGAGCGGTGCATTCGGTGGTCTTTGGCGGGTTTGCCAGCAACGAACTGGCGGTGCGGATCGACGACGCCAAACCCAAGGCGATCATCGCGGCGTCGTGCGGGCTGGAACCCGGTCGCGTGGTGCAATACAAGCCGCTGCTGGACGGCGCCATTGAGATGGCCAGCCACAAGCCCGAGTTCTGTGTGATCTTCCAGCGCGAACAGGAAGTGGCCAAGCTGGTCGAGGGGCGCGACTTCAACTGGCACGGCTTCCAGTACGGCGTTGAGCCGGCCGAATGTGTCCCGGTTGAAGGCAATGATCCGGCCTACATCCTATACACCTCGGGCACCACCGGCGCGCCCAAGGGCGTCGTACGACCCACGGCCGGGCACCTTGTGGCGCTGAACTGGACGATGAAGAACATCTACAACGTCGATCCCGGCGATGTGTTCTGGGCGGCCTCGGACGTGGGCTGGGTCGTGGGGCATTCCTACATCTGCTATGGCCCTCTGATCCACGGCAACACCACCATCGTGTTCGAGGGCAAGCCCGTCGGCACCCCCGACGCGGGCACCTTCTGGCGGGTGATTTCCGAGCACAAGGTCAAAAGCTTTTTCACCGCCCCAACGGCGATCCGCGCGGTCAAGCGCGAGGACCCCAAGGGCGAAATGCTGGCGAAATACGACCTGTCCTGCCTCAAGGCCCTGTTCCTGGCCGGTGAACGCGCCGACCCCGATACGATCACCTGGGCGCAGGACGCCTTGAAGGTTCCGGTCGTCGACCATTGGTGGCAGACCGAAACCGGCTGGACCATCGCCGGCAACCCGCTGGGGATCGAGGAACTGCCGATCAAGCTGGGCTCGCCCGCCAAGCCGATGCCCGGCTATGACGTGCAGATCCTGGACGAAGGCGGCCACCCGATGAAACCGGGCGAGCTGGGCGCGATCGCGGTCAAGCTGCCGCTGCCCCCGGGGACGCTGCCAACCCTGTGGAATGCCGAGGAGCGGTTCAGGAAATCCTATCTTGAGCACTTCCCGGGTTACTACGAAACCGGCGATGCCGGGATGATCGACGAGGACGGGTACCTTTATATCATGGCACGCACCGATGACGTGATCAACGTGGCAGGCCACCGCCTGTCCACCGGCGCGATGGAGGAGGTTCTGGCCGCCCATCCCGACGTGGCTGAATGCGCGGTCATCGGCGTATCGGATGATTTGAAGGGGCAGGCCCCGGTCGGCTTCCTGTGCCTGAACGCCGGATGCAAGCGTGACAATGCCGAGATCGCGAATGAGGTCGTGCAGATGGTGCGCGACAAAATCGGCCCCGTCGCCGCCTTCAAGAAAGCCGTTGTGGTGGACCGCCTGCCCAAGACCCGCTCGGGCAAGATCCTACGCGGAACGATGGTGGCGATCGCCGATGGCAAGGACTACAAAATGCCTGCCACAATCGACGACCCGGCCATTCTGGACGAAATCACCGAAGCCCTGAAATCAATCGGTTACGCCCAGTAACCGGGCATCGGGCGGCCTTGGGCCGCCCGCCCTGCCCTGCGGGCTTGCAACCTTTGGCAGACCGCCTACTGTGCCCTTGACGGAGGGCATATGGCAAATGACGACATCTGGCGCCTGAGCGCCACCGAACTGGCAGACCGCACCCGTTCCGGGGACCTGAGCGCAACTGAGGCTGTACAAAGTGCGATCGACCGGATGCACGCGCTGAACCCGGCGTTGAATGCCGTCGTCGAAGACCTTAGCGCCGAGGCGCAGGAGCGCGCCCGGACGCTGGACGCCGCGCGGGCGCGCGGCGAACCGATCGGCCCTCTGCACGGCGTTCCCGTCACGATCAAAGTCAATATCGACCAAAAAGGCCATGCCACGACCAATGGTGTGGCCGCTCTGAAAGATGTGATTGCCCCCGACGATGCGCCCGTCGTGTCGAACCTGCTGAAGGCCGGGGCGGTGGTGATCGGCCGGACCAACACGCCCGAGTTTTCATTCCGCGCCGATACCGACAACCCGCTGTATGGGCGCACGCACAACCCCTGGGGCCGACATATCTCGGCCGGCGGCTCCTCGGGCGGGGCAGGCGTGGCTGTGATGACCGGCATGGGTGCCCTGGCGCATGGCAACGATATCGGCGGCAGCCTGCGGTTCCCGGCCTCGGCCGTTGGCGCGGTGACGGTCAAGCCGGGCCTTGGCCGCGTCCCAGCATGGAACCCAAGCCAAACCGCCGAACGCGGTCTGCTGGCGCAACTGATGTCGGTGCAAGGACTGATCACCCGCAGCACAGCTGACCTGCACCTGGCAATGCCCAGCCTGATCGCTTCGGATCCGCGCGATCCGTTTCACGTTCCGCTGCCATGGCGCATAGCCGAGCCTGACCAGCAGCCGAGGGTGGCTTTCACCAAGAACACTTTTGGTTACGATCTCCACCCCGAGGTCGACAAGGCGCTGAACACGGCCCGCGATGCACTGGTTGATGCTGGGTACACCGTTGATGAGATCGACCCTCCGAACGTTTTCGAATGCGGACGGCTCGGGTATCGCGCCTTGATGGGCGAGGTTCTGACCCTGATGAAAGCCGATGTCGAGGCGGCCGGATCCGAGACCATCCAACGCATCTTTGCCACCTACTTCCAGGAATTTCCCCCGATCACGGGCCCGGACCTGATCCGGGCACTGGCGCAGCGCAGCCACCATGCGCGGGAATGGGCGCTGTTCATGGAGGACTATCCGCTGGTGCTGTCGCCCTTCCTACCGCAACCCTTTTTCAGACCCGACCGTGATACGGAAGGCTCGGAAGGCGTGCACGAAGTGCTGGGCTGCGCGGTCTATTCCTATGCGATGAACTTTCTGGGCCTTCCGGCCGCCAGCGTGCCGGCACGGCTGGCCGAATTGCCGAGCGGCCCGCAACCCATCAATGTTCAAATCGCAGCCCGCCGCTGGCGCGAGGATCTGGCCGTTGACGCCGCCGCCGCGATCGAGGCACGCGTGGGCCGGATGTGCGAAACGCTATGGGGCCGCATGGACCCGGCCGAACAGGCCGGCTGACACCAAAAAATAGACCCCGGGGTATTGTGCCCGGGGCCCGCCTACTTAAATAAGCCCGGATTTTTGATGACGAGCGTAGCACCACCCACTCTCGCCAGCGCATAATCTGCGCATTCATTCGAAAACACCATTTTCAGGCGGCCACTCACTTCCACCTTGGCGCGTTCTCCGGGCAAATTGAGAGTATCACATTGATCTTCCGCGTCCTGTGAACTGCATCACACAAGCGGGCCAAATCTCTGTTTTCCCATGCCTTCAGGTGAATTGCTCGGAAATCAGGCGTTCCTCCAGCCCGTGGCCCGGATCGAACAGAATGCGATGCCGCACCTTGGGCTCGGAGCGGATCTCGACCCAGTCGATATCCGGGAACGAGATCGAATCGGCATCGGCCATGACCGGGCGCTTGTCGGCCTCGAGCACGTCGAACCGGACATGCGCCGTTTTCGGCAGCAGCGCCCCCCGCCACCGGCGCGGCCGGAAGGCTGCGATCGCTGTCAGGGCCAGAACGTCCGAACCGATCGGCAGGATCGGCCCATGCGCCGAATAGTTGTAGGCGGTGGACCCGGCGGGCGTAGACAGCAGCGCTCCATCGCACACCAGTTCGGCCAGGCGCAGACGCCCATCGACGCTGATCCGCAGGCGTGCGGCCTGCGGTCCGGCCCGCAGCAGTGATACTTCGTTGATCGCAAGGGCCTCGTGCAGCTTGCCGGACTGGTCCATCGCGCGCATGGCCAGAGGATTGATCACCTCTTCCTCGGCGGCGGCAAGACGGTCCAGCAGATTGGCGTCGTCATATTCATTCATCAAGAAACCGATGGTTCCGCGGTTCATGCCATAGACCGGCACGTCCAGATGCTGCGTATTGTGCAGCGTGCGCAGCATGAACCCGTCCCCGCCCAGCGCCACGATGACATCCGCGTCCCGTGGCGCGGCGTTGCCGTAACGGTCCACCAGCGTGCTGCGCGCAGTTTGTGCGACATCCGCGTCGCTGGCGAGAAAAGCGATTCTCTTTGTCATGTTCTGTTGGTTTCCGGTGCTGCGCATTTGGTTCCGAAACAAACATACCTTTCCCCCTTAGGCCAGACTTGACGCCGCAGAAGGCCAATTCGTCGCTTTAAAGTCTTTTTCATTTGCGCGGTTTCCTATAGGAAATCCGCCAAACCAACCTCAGCCATGCGGAGCGCCCATGAACGCTAACCTTCGTGATAACGGTTTCTTCACCCAGCCTCTCGTCGAGCGCGACCCCGAACTGTACGGCGCGATCCGGTCTGAATTGGGCCGTCAGCGCGACGAGATCGAACTGATCGCCTCGGAAAACATCGTCTCGGCAGCCGTGATGGAGGCGCAGGGCTCGGTGATGACCAACAAATATGCCGAAGGCTATCCCGGCCGTCGCTACTATGGCGGCTGCCAGTTCGTCGACATCGCCGAGAACCTGGCCATCGACCGGGCCAAGCAATTGTTCGGCTGCGAATTCGCCAATGTTCAACCGAATTCGGGGTCGCAGGCCAATCAGGGCGTCTTCCAGGCGCTGCTGCAACCTGGCGACACCATCCTGGGCATGAGCCTGGATGCCGGCGGCCACCTGACCCATGGTGCCAAGCCCAACCAGTCGGGCAAGTGGTTCAACGCGGTGCAATACGGCGTGCGCAAGCAGGACAACATGCTGGACTATGACCAAGTCGAGGCGCTTGCGAAAGAACACCAGCCCAAGCTGATCATCGCCGGCGGCTCCGCCATTCCGCGCCAGATCGACTTTGCCCGCATGCGTCAGATTGCCGACATGGTCGGCGCCTACCTGCATGTGGATATGGCGCATTTCGCGGGCTTGGTGGCAGCAGGCGAACACCCGTCGCCCTTCCCGCACGCGCATGTGGCCACGACCACCACGCACAAAACCCTGCGCGGCCCCCGCGGCGGCATGATCCTGACCAATGACGAAACGATCGCCAAGAAGGTGAATTCGGCCATCTTCCCCGGCATTCAGGGCGGCCCGTTGATGCATGTGATCGCGGCCAAGGCCGTCGCCTTTGGCGAAGCGCTGCGTCCGGAATTCAAAGACTACATCAAGCAGGTGATCACCAACGCGCAGGCGCTGTCGGATCAGCTGATCAAGGGCGGTCTGGACACGGTGACCCACGGCACCGACACCCATGTGGTGCTGGTCGACCTGCGCCCCAAGGGCGTCAAGGGCAACGCGACCGAAAAGGCATTGGGCCGCGCGCACATCACCTGCAACAAGAACGGCGTGCCGTTCGACCCCGAAAAACCGACCGTGACCAGCGGGATCCGACTGGGTTCACCTGCCGGCACAACACGCGGTTTTGGCGAGCCGGAGTTTCGTCAGATCGCCGACTGGATCATCGAAGTTGTCGACGGGCTAGCCGCCAACGGCGAGGATGGCAACGATGCGGTCGAGGCCAAAGTCAAGGCCCAGGTGGCCGAGCTGTGCGCCCGGTTCCCGATCTATCCCAACCTCTGAGTTCGTCAGCGACCCTGACCTGAAATGGCGCCCCGCTGGGCGCCATTTTTCTTGGCGATGTCCGCGTTAGATCAGGCCGCGCCACAGCAGAAAGACCAGCACCAGAACGGCAAGTGCCAAAAGGTTGAACGACAACGCCCCAAGGGTGTCCAGAAACCAGCCCCAGCGGCGATCGGCCAGGCTGATCGAGCGCAGATGTGCCTGGACTTCGTGCGCGGCTTTTTCCAGCCGAGGCGTGTCCAGGATCAGGCGCAACCGGGGGTGCGCGGCCATCGGTTCGGCGCGGGCCAGTTCCATCGCCTGTTTGTAGACGCGACGCGGCAGTCGCCGTTTTGCGCGCCGCACCGACTCGGCCAGCGTCTTGCCCCGGGTGCCCAGCTTTTTCCGCAGCAGGGCGATGGTCTGGGCGATCAGGGTTTGAATTTCGGTTTCCTGCGACATCCGCGCCTCCTGAGCCGACAATCTAGCCTTGCCGATGCGGCGCGACAATGGGGCTGGCTGTCGGGTTTGGCTGGCGGTATCAGTACGCCATGTTGAACACGATCATACATGGCGACCCGACATCGCTCCCGCCCCTGCTGATTGCCCACGGCCTGTACGGATCGGCCCGGAACTGGGGGGTTATTGCCCGAAGACTGGCCGACGAACGGCAGGTCGTGGCCGTGGACATGCGCAACCACGCCTACAGCAAATGGGATGACCGGCACGACTATCAGGCCCTGGCCGACGATCTGGCCGAGGTCATCGACAACCTGGGCGGGCGGGCAGACGTGCTGGGGCACTCGATGGGGGGCAAGGCGGCCATGACCTTGGCCCTGACCCATGGCGCACGGGTCAACAAGCTGGTGGTGGCCGACATCGCGCCGGTGACCTACGGCCACAGCCAGATGCCCTATATCGAAGCGATGCGCGCCGTGGACATGGCGCAGGTTCATCGGCGGGCCGATGCCGAACGGCTGTTGGCCGAACAGGGCGTCGAAAAGGCCCTGCAAAGTTTTTTCACGCAGTCACTAGACGTAGCCGGGAAACGCTGGCGGCTGAACTTGGACGTGCTGGCAAAAGAAATGCCCAGAATCATGGGCTTTCCGGATATTGACGCAGTTTGGGATGGCCCGGCGCTGTTCCTGTCGGGCGCCGAGTCGGACTATGTCCGGCCGGAACACCGCAACACGATCAGGTCGCTGTTCCCCAACACCCGTTTCGCCAAGATACCCGGTGCGGGACACTGGTTGCACGCCGAGAAACCCAGAGAGTTCGAAGCCGCCGTCAGGACGTTTCTCAACGCCTGACAACCGCGTAGGTCAATACAGCTTCCTGGCCACGGGCCACGACGCGGGCGCAGCCGCCACCGCGCCGATGGCGGCACCGGCAAGAATCGTCTGAACCGAGACGAAACCGGCCACCAGAACCGCAATGACCGCCGACCCCGCCAGCGCGGTGGCAATCAGCGAATACAGCAGGAACGCAAGCCGCAACATGTGTCACCACCCTTTGTGAACGATCAGGCCGATCATGACACATTCAGAAAACGGAAACCGTGATCTGGAACAAGATCCCAAAAGCGCGGCCCATCATTGTTCGCGGAAGGCGCGTGACATGCTGTCGACCACCGGCTTGGCAATGTAGGAGGCAAAGGTGCGTTCCTCGGTCTGGATCATGATCTCGGCCGGCATGCCCGGTGTCGGGACAAACCCACGGATCCGATCCAACTCCTCGGGCGGCAACGAGACCCGCGCCAGATAGACTTCCTTGGGAATGCCGCCGGCCTCTTCCAGAACCGCATCCGCCGAAACATAGAAGACCTCGCCGGTCAGAACGGGCGTGGTGCGCTGGTTCAACGCGACAAGCCGCACGGTCGCGGTTTGGCCCGTCGTAACGCTGTCGATGTCGGTGCGGGGAATCTGGGCCTCGATGATCAGGGGCGCATCCGCGGGCAGGATTTCGGCGATCGGCTCACCGGTTTCGATCACGCCGCCCGGCGTGTGATAGTGCAGACGCACGACCGTACCGTCCACCGGCGCCCGTACAACCGCGCGCGCAAGGACGCTGCTGGCCTGCCGGGATTTTTCGCGCACGCTTTCAAGGTCGGCCTCGACAACGCTGAGCTCGTCCAGGGCAGCCTCGCGATAGGCCGACCGGGTCCGGGCGATCTGTTCGGTGTATTTCAGCAGCATCTGGTCGATTTCCGACGCCTCGGACTGCAGCCGGGCCAACTGGCCATCCGCCTCGGCTTGAACGCGCCGGATCGTGTTCAGTTCACCTTTTCGGACCAGGCCCTTTTCATACAGCGACTTCTTGGTCTCGTATTCTTCCTGCAGGATGTCGCGGCGGCGTTCCATGCTTTCAAGTTGCGCACGGAACCCGCTGACCCGGATCTTCAGCGCCTCGATGTTGCGTTCAAGCAGTGCGATGTCGTTCAGTAAGGTCTTGCGCGACACCTCGAAGCTGAGGCGCTGGTTGTCGAGGATCGTCATCACCTCGACATCGTCCGACGCTTCGATCAGCTCGTGCGAGAATACCAGCTTCTCGCGCTCTCCATATTCGGCCAGCAGACGGTCGACCATCGCTTGCAGGCGCATCTTGCGCACATAGAGCTCGCGCTGATTTGCCTCGGCCGAGGTCTGGTCAAGGGTCATCAACACCTGACCGGCCTTCACTGTCTGACCTTCGGACACAAGTATGTCCTCGATAATTCCTCCTTCCAGGTGCTGAACGATCTTGTTACGCCCGGTCGCCACAAAACTGCCCTGGGCGATGACCGCCGCCGCCAGTGGCGCGCTGAACGCCCAGACGCCAAACCCGCCGAAACAGGTGACCAGAAGGATCATTCCCAATACGATCAGTCGGCTGATGGATCTGGGAACCTCGGCATACCAAAGTGTCGGATCATCGATCTTCGCGATTTCGTTCATCGTTGCCCCCTTGTCAGCCTTTCAACTCGGGCTGCTTTCGCGACCCGGCCAATTGCTGCAACACCTGTTCGCGCTGCCCGAACAGCGCCACGCGTCCGTCGGTCAGCAGCATGATCTTGTCCACCACGTTCAACAGCGCAGGTTTTTGCGTGATCACGACAACGGTGATCTTGTTGGACCGGGCCTGTTCGATGGCCCGCGCCAGCGCCTTGTCGCCCGCCACGTCTAGGTTCGAGTTCGGCTCGTCCAGAACCACCAGCCTGGGGTTGCCGAAGAACGCACGCGCCAGGGCGATGCGTTGTTTCTGCCCGCCCGACAGCGGCGAGCCATCGGCCGCGACCACAGTCTCATAGCCCTGAGGCAGCGTTGCGATCATGTTGTGCACATCGGCCAGAACCGCGGCGTCGTGGATCTGTTCATCGGTGGCATCCGCACGCATGCGGCCGATATTGTCCTTGATCGTTCCCGGAAACAGCTGAACGTCCTGAGGCAGGTACCCGATGCTTTCGCCGAACTGGCGCGGATCCCAGTTTCGGATGTCCATCAGGTCCAGGCGCACGCTGCCCGAGGTCGGAAGAATCGACCCCACCAGCGTCTTGCCCAGCGTCGTCTTGCCCGCGCCCGAATTGCCTATGATCGCCAGCGTCTCGCCGGGGTTGAGCGAAAAGTTGATCCCGTTCAGTACCACCCGCTTGGTTCCGCCGGGCACATACAAAAGCCTTTCCACATCCAGGCGGCCCTCGGGGCGCGGCAGGCGCAGTTTTTCGAACTGCAGTGCCGAATTGGCCAAAAGGTTTCGGATCCGGCCATAGGCGCCTCGGGTCAACAGGAAGGTGTTCCAGCCTTCGATTGAGCCTTCGATCGGGGCAAATGCCCGCCCCGCGATGATCGATGCGGCGATGACCATGCCCCCGGTGATTTCGCCCTGCAGCGCCAGAAAGGCACCCCAGCCCAGTATCCCGATCTGGGTCAACAGGCGTACGGTGCGCGAAATGGCGGCAAAGATCACGTTGCGATCCTGCGCGCGCACCTGCCATGTCAGCGACGACGCCGTGTCGCGGCCCCAGATGCGCACCGCTTCGGGGATCATGGCCAAGGCGTTGATGATCTGGCTGTTCCGGGCCATCGAGTCCAGGTGCTGGTTCGCCATGGACTGCGCCTTATTGGCTTCGGCGAAGGGTTTTGCCGTCATTCTCTGGTTAATCAGCGCGATCGTCATCAGGATCAGCGCCGTGACCACCACGATCATTCCCAGTTCGGGGTGGACAAGAAAGATCATCAGAATGAACAGCGGCGCGAACGGCACGTCCAGAAACGAGATCAAGGTTCCCGATACCAGAAAGCCCCGCAACTGCTGAAGATCACCAAGGGTCTGGTATTCGCGCCCGGTCCCGTGCAGCGAAGCATGAGCCGCCGCACTCAGAATCGGTGCCCCCAGACGGGCCGCGACCTCGACCCCCGTGCGCATCAGCATGAACCGGCGCACGGCGTCGAAGGCCGATTGGAAGATGACCGCGCCGGCAACGATCGCCGTCAGCATGATCAACGTGTCCAGCGACCGGCTGGTCAGGACCCGGTCGCTGATCTGGAACAGATAGATCGGGATCGCCAGGATCAGGATGTTTGTCGCGCAGGTCAGGACCAACACGAAGGCAAGGTTGCGCCAGATGGCGCGCATCGACGTCTGCAACGTGCGCTGAAAATCCTGCGGCGGTGTCCGTTTGTGGAAGGTCTGGGGTGGCCCTTTGCCTTTGCCGTCGCCGCCGCCGGTTCCGGTGCGCAGCAGCGGCTTGTTGGCTTCGCCTTCGATCGTGGTGCCCATGCGCTCCGTTTCACCAGACTGGGTCGAGGGGGTCATTCGCGCAGTCGGTGCCTGGACACGGTGCGGATCGGGGCCGTCGGCATCGGCCACCCCAGCGTCATCTCCGGCGGTTACAGCCGCAGGAGACGACAGGTTGCGCCGAGGGGAAGAACCGGCGCGGTGTTTGTCTTGCGCAACCCTGCCGGCATCGGTCCGGGTCGCCTGATCGGTTTTCCGGGTGGTTTCCCCACCGGACTTGCTGGCCGCTCGGGGCTTTTTTTTCGCGGCCGCAACACCGTCGGAGACGCCGCCGCTCCCAGGTGCCAGGTCGCCTGTGACACGCATTTCTTTTCCCAATCTCAGACAGGACATCGGAGCGGGTTCCTTGCGGCTTTTGTCGGGCACTCTGTCAGCCGGTTTGAGGGTCAGGGGCCGACCACCTCCTGACCTGTCGAGCGGGCTGGCATATCGGGGACGGCACGATGAAAATACAATCGACATGAACTGAACTTCCGGTCACTCGCTACAAAAAAGGCAAATCAGGCCAGCATGGTCTGCAGGCCATCATGAGAATTCAGTACCTCCGTCGGCGTCAGGTCCGGCCCGGTCACGGCGCCAGCGCCCGCTGCCGCCGTCATCGCGTCATCCATCAGAATGGCGATCGCCTCGTTGGCCAGGGCCGGGCTGATCTGGTCGTCGGGCGTGTCGATCAGGCTGGCCTGATGCAGCAACAGATCGGAATAGGCGCCGCCAGCGGCCATGACGGTCGAGTCGACGCCCAGCTTGTTGATATTGGCCGCGTTCAACATGGCATTCGACCCGGCAATGACTTCGGTGCTGGCCGCATGCGGCCCGGACAGGAAAACATCGTCTTGATCGGCCAGCATCGTGACCTGCTGGACGATATTCAATTGCATCAGGTCGCCGTCGATCTTCAGCACGCGCATCTGTTCCATGCCGGCGAACATCGGATCGTTCAGCAGTGCGTCCTCGAGCGCTGTCATGTCCATCTTTTCCATGGCCAGCGCATTGGCCAGGCCCGCGTCCAGCGCCTGCTGGGTATCCTGCCCCTGCCCCGTGACCGAGGCCTGGTTCATCAACAGGTTGCCGTCCGCGCCTGCGGACGCGCCTTCCGCCAGCCCGCCCGAGACGATGTCGTCATCCACCAGCGCCAGCGTCTGGAACAGCATGTCGACCGAGACCATGTCGCCACCGATCATGATCAGGTCATAGAAGCTGCCCAGTTGCACCACATCGGTCACGTTGACCATCTGGTTGGCTCCCAGGGCGTACATTGTCGAAGACGCTGAAATGTCGGCCTGGATGTGGTCGATGTCGGTGGCGTCGATGACCTGTTTAAAGAAGTTCGCAACCACCAGGTCGCCGTGGATCCAGTCGACCGTCATCTGTGCCGGCTGGCTACCGGTGCCCGCGGCCGAGGTGGTTCCGGCCAGCCAGGGCGCCGGGTTGGACTGCGTGTCGATCTGTGACGACTGGACAACCATCGTGCCCGAGCCCCCGCCCGGCGTGCCGACATCCATGTCGGACACAAGCGCGACCTGGCTGATTGCCGTCAGGCTGACCGCCTGACCTCCGACTGCGATGAAGGGCGCATCCACCCATCCCACGGTCAATGCGACCTCGTTGATGGCCAGGTTTCCACCGGCGACGACAGTGTGGCCGTCGTCGAACTCGGGATCTTTCGACTGGTCCCACTCGGCGGGAACGGCCACAGAGAGCGGCAATTCATCTGACGTCTCGTCGGGCTGGTGATAGGCCGGCAAAAGATCGCTCCAGACGGGTGCCTCGGCCACGTGTTGCCCATTTACGATGACGCCCTGCGCGTCGTCTCCGTGGAACTGATGAACCGTGGCGCCTTCGACATGTGTGCCGGGCGGCGCTTGCATCTGGGCGGCTAGGTCCTGGACATATTCCGCAGATGCATAGTCGGAAATCGCAAAAGACGGCGCGGCCATCGCATGCAGCGACAGCGCGGTGTCGAGCGCGGCCTCGGCCTGAGCAGTCATCAGCCCCACATCGCGAAAATCACCGACACCAACGGTGTCGTTGTCGCTCAGGACGATGGTCTGGAACGTGTAGGTCACCGCCGCGCCAATCACTTCGCTTGTCAGCTCGGGCCGCAGCACGATGTATTCCGGGCCACTGCCCGCCAGTTCCGAGTCCGGCAGAATGCGACCGGGCGCGGGCGGGGTACCGATGGTGATCTCGGTCTTGATCGAGGGGCCATCCGGCGCCGGCGGCAGCTGCGGGTCGGCCGGAGGAGCGGGAAAGCGGAACGGCAGCGCATCGTAATCCCTGGGCGCCAGTTCGAGTTCGGCCTTGATCTGGATCCGCGTCGGGTCTTCCAGTTCATCAAGGTCCACCTTCCGCCGCAGCGCGGTAAATTCGTCGTATTGGTCGCGCAGGCGGGCCTGTTCAATGGTCAGTTCAAAGGTTCCGATGAAATGGGCAATTGTTTCAGTAATGCTGTCTAGTGACATCTGAATGTTCCCTGTCGCGTTCACCGGCGGAAATTTCCGGTTTCGGCTGTGCTGGGCCGGGGCCGCCTGAACGGCCCCGGCAATGTCGTCAAAACCCAAGGGCCGGTAAAGCGGCCCTCGGCAAAGTTGGCTTTATGCCTCGGTGTCGTCGCTGGCGTAGCTCGAGGTCATCGAGCCGCCGACCATCGTCGTGTCGACCGAGTTGCCAAGCACGTTGGCACCCATGACGATCGACTGGTTGAAAGCCGAGGTATCGACCACCGCAGCCGCCGATGCGTAGGATTCACCGGTGACGATGCCATCGCCGCCGTTGTTGGAACCCCAGGTGCCGCCGTTGCCGGCCGCGCCGCCATCACCCGAATAGGCGCCGGCTGCGCTGCCACCGTTGACGGTGCCGCCCATGGTGTCGCCCGCCGTGGACTGGCCCATGGCATAGCCGCTGGTGCCGCCATTGGCGGCCGATGCGCCACCGGCCCCGCCCGCGCCCGAGCCGGCTGCGCCATCGGCGCTGCCGGATCCGACGGAGTCGGCGTCGTTGTCCGAGTCGGCTGCGCCACCGTAACCCGCGATGGCTTCGGCCAAGCTGTCGGCCGCGCCGTTCACATCCGAGTCGCCGAAGACGTCCGACGCCCCGCCTGCTCCTGCGGTGTTCGCAGCATCCGCCGATCCTGCGCCGCTGCCGGACGAGCTTGCCGTGGGCGTCGTCGTGCCACCGGCTCCGCCGTCGCCATCCGCAGCCGAAGTCCCGGTACCGGTTCCGGTCGAGGACCCGTCAGCGTCGTTCGTACCACCGGCACCACCATTGGCATTGGCGTTTTGCGAGTTGCTGGCCGCGCCATTCACGTCGCCCGGGCTCTGGTCGATATCCGGCCCGCTGGCACTCTGATCGCCAACACCTTGGGAGTCGGCATCCGCCGCGGAACTGCCGCCGGTACCCGGACCACCCGAGCCCGCGCCGCCGGTTCCGTCACCGCCGTCGCCGTCACCACCGGTGCCGTCACCGCCGGTTCCGTCGCCACCTTCGCCAGCTTCGGCATCAACACCCAGGATCTCTTCCTGCAGCGCCATGATCGCGGCTTCGACCAAGGCCGAGAAACCACCTTCACCATCGCCACCGGTGCCATCTCCACCGTCGCCGTCGCCGCCGGTGCCATCTCCACCGTCGCCGTCGCCACCGGTGCCGTCACCGCCATCGCCGTCGGCCGAGCTGTCGGAACTGCTGTCAGCCGCGCCTTCTGCGGCATTGCTGCCGGCGGTCGCGTCGTTGGCTTCGGTGTCAGCATCACTGCTGTTCGACGCCGAACCGTCGGCGGCGGCATCGCCGTCACCGCCATCGGCGCCGGAAGCATCGGTCGAGTTGTCGGCATTGCCATCGCCGGTTCCTGTCGAATCCGAATCGCTGTCACCGCCATCGGCATCGCCCGACGCGCTCGCGCCCGACATGCCCATGCCTGCCGCGTGCGAGGTCGAATCGGCGCTTCCACCGTCACCGCCGGTCGAGTCGCCATCGGTGCTGGATGTGCCTGCGTTGTCCGAGCTGGATGCACTCTCGGCAGCACCGCCATCGCCACCGGCACTGTCACCGTCGGCATGCGCACCGGACATTCCAAGACCCATGCTGCCGTTGCTTGCATCACCGGTTGCGCCACCTGTTCCGCCAGCCGCATCACTGTCGGCACTGCCGGTATGACCACCCATCGAAAACGCGTGGCTGCCGCTGGTATCGCCATCCGCCGAGCCACCGTTGTTGGTGCCGCCTGCGCCGGAATCGCCACCGGCCACAGACGAGCCGATGCCCTCTTCGGCATGGGCGTTGCCGCCGGTCGCGCTGCCGTTCTGATAGAACTCGCCGTCATTGGACAGCGAAACCGAATCCAGCGTGTCGTCGTCGCTGAGGTTGGCAAGCTGGTTGTTGATCGACGACATGTCATTGCCCGGACCGTTCAGCGAGATGTCCAGGTTCAGATCGTCGCCTGGATCATAGTTCACATCGCGGCCGCCGGTGATCACATCACCGATCGAGGCCGAGTCCCCGACATCCAGATCAACCTGGTCATCATCGCGCGGGATCCATTCGCCACCGCCGAAGTCGATGTTGATCGCATTGTTGTTGGAGTTCGAGTTGCTGTCGTCACCACCGTTGGTGTTCTGTTGCTGCTGGGCCTGATCCTGGCCCTGATCCTGGCCCTGACCCTGGTCCTGACCCTGCGAATTGTCATTGTCAGAGGTCTGCGACTGGTCCTGATTGTCCGCATTGTTCGCGGCATTCGAGACATCCTGACCCTGCTGCTGTTGCTGCGCGGTCAGGTCGGCCTCGATGAAAGCTTCCTCGATGGGAATTTCCGCGTTGATCGGAGCGTCCAGATTTTCAACATTGATTTCGTCGACGGTCGTGACGTTAGTATTGTTAACATTGCGTCGCATTTCAATATCCTTTTTCGGAGCGCCAGACCGCAATTCATCTACAAAACGGCATTCGGCGCGATTGAGTCAAAAATTCGCGTAGTCCCGCCAAATCTGCGCGGATACGCGTCTGTGGTGTTTGGATGTCGTGCCCCCCTTTCTCGGCCAAGCCGAATCCGGGACTGCCTTGATGCGCGAAATACTGCGCAGCGCAGTCACGTCTGTATCAGAGCCTCGGTAATTGAGGCGTCGAATAGCCTACATACAAGAGCGCGCCTGACTAGCTGGCCGAAAGCACAGTTTCGATCAAGCTTCTGTTTTCATGATGTTTTTCAAGACAGACCCGGTTTTCTCGTGGTCCCGAGACGAACGAAGGACCGAACCGAGGCGTAAATAATTATCCCATTATTTCCCGCGACTTACGCCACAAGCCCTACCAAATATCCTATGCAAAAGTTCTATAAACCCTAAATTGAACAGGCATAAAATGTTGAAAAAACCACTACCTTCTGGTATAAGATATTCATTGAATTTGACTAATCGAATTACGTACGCGCCCGATCGCAAAATATTGTGAAACCGCCTGGTCACTTGGTTTGAGGAGGTAATTTCGAATGCCTTCCGGGAATCTGATTTCAGACACAATTTCTGAAAATGAAGACTTCATGATTGTCTTTCTTGGAAAAGAAATATTTTTTTCCAACCAAACGCTCAGAAACGTCCAGAACGAATTCGGCGTCGCGGCCCATCGCTTCGAAACCCTGGACGCTTACCTGTCGGAAGCAGAAAAGGTGACCTCTGGGTCCGGCAAGATCCTTGTGGTCGACCAGATCCTTCTTGATGACCTGCTGACCCGCCCCGAAGCCTATGCCGAAGCAGCGCGGTCCGGGTGCCTGGCTTTCGCCTACCGCAAAGAGGAGATGGCTCTGACCCTGTTCAACAACTGGCTACGCGACACACATGGCCCGATCGGCTATCTTCCCATGAACATCGCTCCAGATGCCTGGCGGGCAATCCTGAGGCTGCTGATGCACGAGGAACTGTACCTTCCCGGCTTTGTCGCGACCTGCATGACACAACCTGCCGCCCGCTCCGATCCCGACGACAAGCAGAAGCCTCAGGTCTCGGCGCGCTCGACCGGACATGCGCCCGGTGACCTGCTTTCCACCCTGACTCCTCGGGAATTGCAGGTCTTGGATCTCGTCTCGCAAGGCAAGAGCAACAAGGCAATCGCGGCGCAACTCGGCATCACCGAACACACGGTGAAACTGCATGTCCACAACGTTTCGGGCAAGATCGGAGTCAGCAACCGGACCGCCGCCGCGCATTTCTATTTCGAGGCCGCGCCACAAGCGAACGGAAAGGCCAGCCGTGACTGACAGGTTCGAAGAAAAATTCGATCGCCTGATCCTGCTGGTCGGACGGTTGAACTACATGTGGACGAACACCGAAAGCCTGCTGATACACCTGATCGCGGGGTTGTCGGGCACTTCGAAGGATGTGGCTGTCATCATCTTTCTGACTCTGAACACGACCCGCGCGCGCATCGACCTGGTCGAACGTCTGGCCAAGATGGACGGCCGTCCGGCCGACGTGCGCGACCCCGTCCTTTTGCATACCCGACGCCTCGGTCGGTTGTCGGCGATACGCAACCGGTTCAACCACTGCATCTATTCTTTCGATCAGGAAAGCGGGAACCCCAAAACAATTCTGATGCGCATCGCCGACCGCAAGACCGACATCAAGCTGGGTCGGGAAGACACCGTCGACGATCAGGCGTTGGCCGACATCGAAGATGTTCTGGCCCAACTGTCTGCCGCCAACAGGGACATCTGGAGCCTGATTTCCAGGCTAGGGTTTCCTGTCTAGGGCAAAGGACAGTGAAACCGGTTGGTGGTGCGGGCGGTGGGACTCGAACCCACACGGCGCCAAGGCCTTCGGATTTTAAGTCCGATATGTCTACCATTCCATCACGCCCGCAACCGGCCAGCGGAGCGAAGCACCGGGGCCGAACTGCGGAACACTTACAGCTAACTTGCGGGATTGCAAAGCCCGTGAGGGAAGGGGCACCGTCGGCGGGTTCTCGGCGTAGTGGGTGCATCAACCTTGGCCCCCACCCGAACCCAGCCAGATCGAGGATTCCCGCATATGAAGGCTGAAGTCGCCTTGACAGAACGAACCGCGTCGCATCTCGTCATCCGGAACATTCTGGAAAACCGAGATGCAAGTCGCCAAGAACGAACATAGGGGCGGATCCAAGCTGATACCATCGGCCCCATACCCATCGACCGATCCTGAAAAGGTGTCGAATCTGATCGCCCGGTGTCCGGTCGCGTCCCGCACTCCTCTGGTGGACGGCAGCGCGCTGGCGCCCGTGGCCAGCCTTTGGATCAAGGACGAGCGTGCGCGGATGAATCTTGGGTCGTTCAAGGCCTTGGGCGCAGCCTACGTGATCGCAAGTCACGCGAATGCTGTGTCCGGGCAACCCGACGGCACCACCCTGAATGGGCGCACCTATGTCACCGCCAGCGCCGGCAATCACGGGCTCAGCATGGCGGCCGGTGCGCGCGTCTTCGGCGCCCGGGCCGTCGTCTTCATCGCGGACACGGTACCCGAAAGCTTTGCCGAGCGCCTGCGTGATCAAGGGGCCAGTGTCGTCCGGGCGGGGAATGACTATGCCGCCAGCATGTCCGCCGCCAGCGCTGCCGCGTCGCGGAATGGCTGGACCCTGCTGTCGGACAGTTCCTGGGAGGGATACACCGACCTGCCTCATCTGCTGATGGAGGGCTATCTGCAGATGGCGGTCGAAACGGTCGGGCAATGCCCCGAGGTGCCGACGGTGATCCTGTTGCAGGCCGGGGTCGGCGGCATGGCTGCCGCGGCGGCGGCCTATTTCCGCAAGGTTTGGGGTGATGTCCCCAGGATCGTCGTGGTGGAACCTGACGCCGCGCCTGCCCTTCAGGCAAGTATCGCCGCCGGGCAATGCGTGTTTGCCGACGGCCCGGACAGCATCATGGGGCGGCTGGACTGCAAGGAACCTTCGTTAATCGCACTGAACGGTCTCGCGCGGGATGCTGATGTGTTCCTGACTGTGACGGACGAGGACGTCGTCGCGCAGCTTCCAGCGATGGCGCGGGCCGGGCTTGCAACCACGGCTTCGGGCGGCGCGGGGCTTGCTGCGGTCATGGACGACACAATGCGCTCGGCCCTGGAAATAGGCACCGATGACCGCGTACTATGCATCCTGACCGAGCGACCCGCATGAGGGGGTTCGACCGAACAGAATACCAGGCCCGCACCCAGCGCGCACAACGTCGGATGGCAGAACTCGAGGTCGATGCTCTACTTCTGACCACGGAGCCCGAAGTCCGGTATTTCTCGGGGTTTCTTACCCGGTTCTGGGAAAGCCCCACGCGTCCATGGTTTCTGGTCATCCCGGCCCAGGGCGACCCTGTCGCCGTGATCCCGTCGATCGGGGCCGCGCTGATGGGGCGAACCTGGATCAAAGACATCCGCACCTGGAGCGCACCCGACCTGTCCGACGACGGCGTATCGCTGTTGGCCGACACGCTGCGCGAAGTCGTGGCCGACAAGGGCCGGATCGGCTGCCCCGACGGGCACGAAACCCATCTGCGCATGCCTCTGTCCGATTTCCGTCGGTTGCAGGACCAAATCGGCCAACGTCGGATCACCGGCGATCACGGTATTCTGCGCGACCTGCGGATGGTTAAATCCGCCACCGAAATCGCCAAGATCCAGACCGCCTGCGCTATAGCCGGACGCGCCTTCGACCGGGTGCCCGAAATTGCATCCGCAGGTGTGCCGCTGGCGCAGGTTTTCCGCGCCTTCCAGATGCTGTGCCTCGAGGAGGGGGCCGATTGGGTGCCGTACCTTGCCGGTGGGGCTGGCCATGGCGGCTATGGCGACGTGATCTCGCCCGCGTCCGAGAGCCCCCTGGCGCCAGGGGACATACTGATGCTGGACACCGGTCTGGTATGGGACGGCTACTTTTGCGATTTCGACCGCAACTGGTCGGTCGGCCCGCCCGAACCGGCCGTCAGCACGGCGCATGCGCGGTTGGTCGACGCGATCGAAGCAGGTTTTGGCGCGGCACGGCCCGGAGCGACGGCCGCAGACCTGTTCCAAGCGATGAACGACATTCTGACCGATGGCGGACCCGGCACCCAGGCCGGGCGCCTGGGGCATGGGCTGGGCATGTCCCTGACCGAATGGCCATCGCTGATTCCCACCGACACAACGGTTCTGCGGTCAGGGATGGTGCTGACGCTCGAACCGGGTATCGCCGTCCCGGGCGGGATTCTCGTTCACGAAGAAAACATTGTGATCACCGAGAACGGCGCCCGGTTTCTTAGCCCGCGCGCCGGGCGCGAGGTGCCCCGGATATGACCACATTGCCCTACGCACTCGACGTGGAAGACCACGCCAACCGACCGATGGGCTTGATCGTTCTGCAGGCCGACGAAACCATCGAAGGCGACTTCAGGCGTCTGTTCGCGGAAAGCTCCGCACCGCTTCATGTTGCGCGCATCCCCAGCGGGCTGGAGGTGACACCCCAGACGCTGAGCCGAATGAAGCAGGCCCTGCCGGCGGCCGCGGACCTGTTTCCGAAGGGCCGCGAATACGGCGTTGTGGGCTATGGCTGCACGTCGGCCAGTTCGGTGATCGGATCGGCCGAGGTCGAATCTCTTGTCCGCGGATCCTGCGTCACCCGTTCGGTAACCGACCCACTGCGCGCGACGATCGCCCGCGCTTGCGACTTGGGCGTTTCGCGGTTTGCCCTGTTGTCCCCCTATGTCGAGGAAGTCAGCGACTCGTTGCGGACAGCCTTCTCGACCGCCGGGCTTTCGACCGATGTATTCGGCACTTTCTGCGTGGCAGAAGAGTCGAAAGTGGCGCGGATTTCGTGTTCGTCGATCGTCGAGGCGGCGGTTGCACTTGGGCAAGACAGCGCGGTTGATGCGGTATTTCTGAGTTGCACGAACTTGCGAACCCTGGATGCGATCCCTCACGTTCAGGCCCTCATCCGCAAGCCGGTCCTGTCCAGCAACACGGCGCTTGCATGGCATATGGCACGGCTAAACGATGATCGGTTCCCGTGAAACTCACGGTCGTTTCTGCGCTGGGACGATTAAATTGGTTGCAAGCCGCCGGACGCTACGTTTTAATTTGGTGCAGGATCAATGGAATCCGGGCCAACCGGATCTGGAATTGACGCGACAGGGGGTCTTGTGACCGAAACAACCAGCGACGCCGCGTTTGTCGAATTTCGGCGCGTGCAAAAATCATATGACGGCGAAACGCTCGTCGTGAAAGATCTCAATCTTGCCATGCCGAAAGGCGAATTTCTGACCATGCTGGGCCCGTCGGGCTCGGGCAAGACGACTTGCCTGATGATGCTGGCCGGGTTCGAAACCGCCACCCATGGCGAAATTCTTCTGGGCGGCAAGCCGATCAACAACATTCCGCCGCACAAGCGCGGGATCGGCATGGTGTTCCAAAACTACGCTCTGTTTCCGCATATGACCGTGGCCGAGAACCTCTCGTTCCCGCTTGAAGTGCGCAAGATCGGCAAATCCGAGCGCGAACAGAAGGTGCAGCGGGCGCTGGACATGGTACAGATGGGCGCATTCGGCAATCGCCGGCCGGCGCAGTTGTCGGGGGGCCAACAACAGCGCATCGCCCTGGCGCGGGCGCTCGTGTTTGAGCCGGAACTGGTGCTGATGGACGAGCCGCTGGGCGCGTTGGATAAGCAACTGCGCGAACACATGCAGTTCGAGATTACCCGCCTGGCACACGAGCTGGGCATCACCACGGTCTATGTGACCCATGACCAGACCGAGGCGCTGACGATGTCGGATCGTGTCGCAGTCTTCGATGACGGCCGCATCCAGCAGCTGGCCCCGCCCGATCGACTGTACGAGGAACCGGAAAACAGTTTCGTCGCGCAATTCATCGGCGAAAACAACACCTTGGAAGGTGTGGTGAAGTCCATCAACGGGGACACTTGCATCGTGACCCTGGACGACGGATCGGAAATCGACGCGGTGCCGATCAACGTCCGCCAGCCCGGCGAGCGCACCAAGGTGTCGATCCGGCCCGAGCGGGTCGAGTTCAACAAGGATCGTCTGAGCCCGGACGCGCATACGCTCAAGGCGGTGGTTCGCGAGTTCATCTATATGGGCGACGTATTCCGTTTCCGCATGTCGGTGGCCGGCAATGACGAGTTCATCGTCAAGACCCGCAACGCCCCGGATGCGGTCCGCCTGCAACCCGGCCAGGAGATCGAGATCGGCTGGCTGGCACGAGACTGTCGCGCGCTGGACGCGTGAGCGTCCTGCCGCGCCAGACGGTCAACTTGGAAGGATCGGCCGACGAAAACCCGTGCGTCGGTCGACCAGTGACAACAACGGGGAAAACTGGGAGCTGAACATGAAACCAACAAAATTCCTGCTGTCGGCTGCGGCCGCAGCCATCACGGCCGGCGCGGCTTCGGCCCAGGACATGGCCCTCGTGTCCTGGGGCGGCGCCTACCAGGCATCGCAGCAAAAAGCCTATGCCGAGCCGTACATGGAAATGAACCCGGGCGTGAACATCGTCTGGGATGAAAGCTCGGCCGAGGCCGTGGCCAAGCTGCGCGCCATGAACGAGGCGGGCAACATCACATGGGATGTGGTCGACGTGGTCGCCTCGGACGCCATTCGCCTGTGTGACGAAGGTCTGGCGATGGAAATCGACCCGGACACCCAACTGGCCCCGGCACCCGATGGCACCACAGCATCCGAGGATTTCGGCGATCTGCTGGTCAGTGATTGCTTCATCCCGCAGATCGTCTATTCGACCACCTTCGGCTATCGCACCGATCTGGTCGGCGACACGCCGCCGGACGACATCTGCGACGTGTTCGACCTCGAGGCCTACCCGGGCAAGCGCTCGCTGGAAAAGCGCCCGATCAACAACATGGAATGGGCGCTGCTGTGCGACGGCGTGGCAAAGGACGAAGTTTATGACGTTCTGGCAACCGACGAAGGTCAGGACCGTGCCCTCAAGAAGCTGGACACCATCAAGGACAGCGTCGTGTGGTGGTCAGCCGGGGCTGACACTCCGCAGTTGCTGGCCGATGGCGAGGTCGTCATGGGCTCGACTTACAATGGCCGTCTGTTCAGCCTGATCGAAGAGCAGAAGCAGCCCGTCGCCATGCTGTGGGATGCGCAGGTGTTCGATCTGGACGGCTGGATCATTCCCGCGGGCCTCAGCGACGAGCGTAAGCAGCGCGCGTTGGACTTTATCTACTTCGCGACCGACACGCAGCGTCTGGCGGATCAGGCCAAGTACATCTCGTACGGCCCGGCACGCAAATCGTCGGCCCCGTTGGTCGGTCAACACGCCGAACTGGGCATCGACATGGCGCCGCACATGCCGACCGATCCGAACAACGCCCAGAACACTTTCCTGTACAACTACGAGTTCTGGGCCGACTACCGCGATGACATCGACGCCAAATTCCAGGCGTGGCTGGCGCAGTAAGCGCAGCTTACACAACTAAAAACGGTTGGGGCGGCCTGCCGCCCCAACCCGACCCAAGCTAACCCAAGGGGCACGAATGACTGACGCAAGCCAAACCGCAGGGCCAATGCTGGCGGCGGATGGAACGCCACTGAAACAGTCTCTGGCGCGCTCGCTGAGGCGACAGAAACTGCGCGCACTGTTGTTGATTGCCCCCTTGCTGATCTTCGTTCTGGTCTCGTTTATCGTCCCGATCGGCTCGATGCTGTTCCGGTCGGTGGAAAACAACATCGTAAAGGACACGCTGCCGCTGACCGTCGAGGCCTTGCAAAGCTGGGACGAAAAAAGCGGTGAACTGCCGGACGAAAACGTTTACGAAGCCTTTGTCCGCGACATGATCGTCGCGATCGACAACAAGGAACATACCCGTCTTGGCACGCGGTTGAACTATGAAGAGACCGGCATGTCGTCGCTGTTCCGTCGTTCGGGCAGGCAAATCAAAAAGCTGGACCCCGAAACCGACGGGCCGTTCAAGGATAAGCTGATCGACATCCATGATGGCTGGGGTGACGTGAAGACTTGGCAGGTGATCAAGACCCACGCGGTGCCGATCACCAATGGGTATTTCCTGAACGCAATTGACATGCGACGTACCCCCGAAGGCGCGCAGCCTCAACCCGAAGACAAGCGCATTCTGGTAAAACTGTTCGGCCGCACATTGTTCATGTCGCTGGTCATCACCGGCGCCTGCATACTGCTGGCCTATCCAGTCAGTTACCTGCTGGCGACGCTGCCGATGCGCGTGTCGAACATGCTGATGATCCTGGTTCTGCTGCCGTTCTGGACATCGCTTCTGGTGCGAACTTCCGCCTGGAAGGTCATGTTGCAACAACAGGGCGTGATCAATGACACGCTGGTCTGGCTGGGCCTTGTGGCCGATGACGCGCGATTGATCATCATCAACAACCAGATCGGCACGATCATCGCGATGACGCATATCCTGCTGCCGTTCATGATCCTGCCGATGTATTCGGTGATGCAGACGATCCCGCCATCCTACACTCGCGCGGCCAAATCCATGGGCGCGACGAACTGGACCACGTTCTGGCGGATCTATTTCCCGCAGTCCATTCCGGGCATCGGGGCGGGCTCGATCCTCGTGTTCATTCTGGCCATCGGCTATTACATCACGCCCGAAATCGTCGGCGGCACCAAGGGCGTCTTCATCTCGAACCGGATCGCCTACCACATCTCGTCGTCGCTGAACTGGGGGCTGGCCGCGGCGCTGGGAACGATCCTGCTGGCGGTGGTTCTGATCCTCTATTGGGTCTACGACAAGATCGTGGGCATCGACAACGTGAAGCTGGGATAACCGACATGGCCGCTCTGACTCCGATTTCGCGCAAACCCCTGTCGATGGTCCTGCCCAGCGTCGCCCTGGCCGGAGCCTTCGCCGGTATCTTTGTCGGCGCGGGCAACGGTTCGGTGCCGACCGGCATGATCGGCGGCGCCATTCTGATCGCCGGGCTTGCCTGGATCTACATCGCGCTGCTGAAGAGCGAGCGGCTGGCCTATTGGATAAACATCCTTGGCTTCGGCTTGGCTGGCTTTCTGTTCGCGGGCATCGCGGGCGGTATTCTGGGTCTGCTGGGCGGCTGGTTCTTTGTCTGGTTCACATACTGGCTGTACGAGGGCCGGTATCGCCGCAAACTGCTGCCTTACCTGACGGCGCAGCAGGTGTTCTATCACTACTTGTTCCGAGTGATCTGCGGCGCGATCTTCGTATTCCTGATCACCCCGATCCTGGTGGTACTGCCATTGTCGTTCAACGCGCAGGACTTCTTTACCTTCACCCCGGAAATGCTGCGACTGGACCCCGAGGGCTACTCGCTGAAGCATTATCAGGACTTCTTTACCAACAACGAATGGCAGCGCAGCTTCAAGAACTCGCTGATCATCGCGCCCATCGCCACGATCATCTCGGTCTCGCTGGGCACGCTGGCCGCCATCGGTCTGAGCCAGTCGCATGTGCCCGGGCGGCGGGCGATCATGGCCATCCTGATTTCGCCGATGATCGTGCCGCTGATCATCTCAGCCACGGGCATGTTCTTCTTCTACAGCGACATCGGGCGGTTCCTCGAGGGCACTCTGGGCATGAACAAGACCTTCGTGGGCTACCTCAAGGTGATCCTGGCCCACGCGGTTCTGGGCATTCCCTTCGTCATCATCACCGTGACCGCCACCCTGGTGGGCTTTGACCGGTCTTTGACGCGGGCCGCCGCGAACATGGGCGCGGGTCCGGTGCGGACCTTCTTCAAGATTCAGATGCCGCTGATCCTGCCCGGTGTGATCTCGGGCGGGCTGTTCGCCTTCATCACCTCGTTCGATGAGGTGGTCGTGGTGCTGTTCGTCGGATCGGCCAGCCAGAAGACCCTGCCCTGGCAGATGTTCACCGGCCTGCGCGAGCAGATCAGCCCCACCATCCTGGCCGTGGCCACGATCCTCGTCGTCATCTCGATCGCGCTGCTGACCACGGTCGAGCTGCTGCGGCGGCGGTCAGAACGTCTGCGCGGGCTGACACCGGCTTGACCGGCGGCATTTGCTGATCTAACGATTTTTCTGTTCACCCTCTGCTGCGATGGCGTCGCAGCACCCAAAGGGGTGATCGGCTCTCGGACCCCGAGACCGCCTGTCCTGTACGCCGGGACATGTGGCCGGGCTTTGCACGTCCGGCAAAGAAACGAGAGAGCACATGACAGACCTTTCAAATCGCCCCGAATTCTTCACCTGCCACAACGGCGACAAGGCGCCCCTGCCCTTCAGCCGGGCCGAGTACGACCGCCGGCTGACCAAACTGCGCGCCATCATGGCGCAGCGGGACATCCCGGTCGTTTTGCTGACCTCGATGCAGAACATCGCCTATTACTCGGGCTTTCTGTACTGTGCCTTCGGCCGGCCCTATGGCTGTGTGGTGACGCAGGACAGCTGCACCACCGTGTCGGCGAATATCGACGCGGGCCAGCCCTGGCGCCGGTCGGTCGAGGACAACGTGATCTACACCGACTGGAAGCGCGACAACTACTGGCGCGCCGTAGCCAGCCTGATCGGGAATGCCCGCCGGATCGGCATCGAAAGCGACCACATGACGCTGGCCGCACGCGATACGGCCCTGTCCATGCTGAACCAGCCCGAGCTTGTGGACATCGCCCCCGACACGATGGCCGCGCGGATGGTCAAATCGGCCGAAGAGATCGAGTTGATCAAGAGCGGTGCACGCACGGCGGACGTGGGCGGCGCGGCCATCCATGCCGCGATCCGTGAAGGTGCCACCGAGATCGAGATTGCCATGGCGGGCCGCGACGCGATGGAGATCGAGATCGCCCGCGCCTATCCCGACGCCGAGTACCGCGACACCTGGGTCTGGTTCCAGTCAGGGCTGAACACCGACGGCGCGCACAACCCGGTCACAAAACGGGCGTTGCAGAAAGGCGATATTCTGTCACTCAACACCTTCCCGATGATCTCGGGTTATTACACAGCGCTGGAACGCACCCTGTTCCTGGGCGAGCCCGACGCAGACAGCCTGCGCCTTTGGCAGGCCAATGTCGCCGCCCACGAACTGGGGCTGAGCCTGATCAAACCCGGCGCCACCTGTTCCAGCATCACCGCCGAGATCAATCGGTTCTTCGCCGATCAGGGCCTGCTGCAATACCGCTCGTTCGGATATGGGCATTCCTTCGGAATCCTCAGCCACTATTACGGCCGCGAGGCCGGTCTTGAACTGCGCGAGGACATCGACACGGTGCTCGAGCCGGGCATGGTCGTGTCCATCGAGCCGATGCTGTGGATTCCCGAAGGTCAGCCCGGCGCGGGCGGCTATCGCGAGCATGACATCCTGGTGGTGCAAGAGGACGGGGCCGAGAATATCACCGGCTTTCCTTACGGACCGGAACACAACATCATCGCAGCGTGACAGCCAAGATCGCCGGCGCGTGAGAAGCGCGCGCCGGCCAAGCCAGTCCGAGAGGGGCCTTTGTTCAGACCGGTTGCGGCGCGCAAGCGTACCCTGCCTGCCGCCCGCGTGCCACGGCGCTGATCCATGCCCGGATCAATCGTCGCTGCGCACCCTCTGACGCTGATGCCCCAAACCGTCGATCCTCAGTTCCATCACGTCTCCATCCCTCAGGTAGACCGGCTGAGGCTTCATTCCCATCCCGACCCCCGGCGGCGTACCCGTCGAGATCACGTCGCCCGGATGCAGAGTGAACAGTTGGCTCAAATGCTCGATGATCTCGGCCACTGTAAAGATCATGGTCGCCGTGTTTCCGGTTTGCATGCGCTTGCCGTTGACTTCAAGCGCCATTCCCAAGGTCTGCGGGTCGGCGATTTCGTCACGCGTCACCAGCCAGGGGCCGGTCGGTCCGAACGTGTCGCAGGATTTTCCTTTGGTCCATTGTCCGGTCAACTGCATCTGGAAATAGCGCTCGGACACGTCATTGACGATGCAATATCCGGCGACGTGGTCCAGCGCGTTTTCACGGCCGACGTATTTGGCCGTCTTGCCGATCACCACGCCCAGCTCGATTTCCCAATCGGTTTGCGTCGACCCGCGCGGGATCACCACGTCGTCATAGGGACCGACGATGGCTGAATTTGCCTTGAGGAACAGAATGGGATGTTCGGGAATGGCCGCGCCGGTCTCGGCGGCATGGTCCGAGTAGTTCAGACCAATGCACAGGAATTTTCCGATATTCCCGACGCACGGCCCGATCCGCGGGTTGCCCTCGACCAAAGGAAGGGCCTCGGGGTCCAGGCGGCGCAACCGGGCCAGGCCGGCATCATCCAGAGTTTCCCCCGAGATGTCCGCAACATGTGCCGAAAGATCCCTCAATCTGCCTTCGCCGTCCAACAGCGCCGGTTTTTCTGCCCCGGCATCTCCGTAGCGTACAAGTTTCATGTGCCCGACCCTCCACCGTCGTTTTTTTCTCCCCTGCGCCATATTGCCGAATGGGATGCGACGAAACCAAGATCACACCTCGAACATGGTGGTCAACCATTCGTCCGGATTGGATCTTCCAAAGCGGATTGAGCTATTCTCCGGCAAGACCCGGGTAGTGACGCATGCTGCAATTTGCAGCGTGCCGATTGTCAACGCGACGGGCAAGACCGCGCTTAATACCTTGAGTGTCGAGGAGATCACTGCCGGTCTGCAAGCCGGCTCGGAGGCAGTGCAGATGTTCCCAAATGGCTTGGCATCAACAAAGCAGGAGGTTGTTGCCAATATGTACAGGGGCTCAGAGAAAAGATCCTGGTGCCCCCACACGGACTCGAACCGCGGACCTACTGATTACAAATCTTATCACCCTTTTTTCGATAGCATTATAGCCAATTCGATTGGACAGCATATTCTCTTAAATAACAAAAGTTTTTGCGTGCAGAGGTTTCTATAAGACCCTTCCCAACTCTCCGCACTTTGCTTACCTTGTGCTTACCCAAGCCGTCCGAGACCAATATGCCCAACGTCAGATTAACAAAATCAACTGTCGATCGCCTTTCAGCAACAAACCGGGACACGATATATTGGGACGACGGTCTGCCGGGTTTTGGACTTCGCGTGAAAACGACCGGCGTCAAAAGCTTCTTAGTTCAATATCGCAACAAACAAACCGGTCGGTCGAAACGCAAGACACTTGGACGATATGGGCCGACCTTGTCTTTGGGCGCCGCCCGCGAAATAGCACGCGCGCTTCTTGCTGACGTGGTACGTGGCGCAGATCCTGTCGCCGATGCTCAAAGCCTAAGGCATTCACCAACGGTGAACTCACTTGCCACGCAATACATGACCGAACATGCGGAACCGAAGAAACGTCCCGGTAGCGTTCGGAATGATCGGTCAATGCTGGACAGATACATTCTCCCCAAGCTTGGGGATCTTAAAGTCATTGAAGTGACGCATCAGCATGTTCAGAAGCTTCACAATCAAATGCGTGATACGCCCTATCAAGCCAATCGCACTCTGGCGCTCATGTCGAAAATGTTTGAACTGTCTGTGCGCTGGGGTCAGCGTTCTGACAATCCGGCGCGCGGCATAGAAAAGTTCCCCGAGGAAAAGCGGGACCGCTGGTTGTCAGACGGTGAGCTGCAAAGACTTTTGGTGGCTCTGTCAGAGCATCCAAATCAGGTTGCAGCGAACGCTATTCGCCTGCAGCTCCTGACAGGCGCACGGATCGGCGAAGTGCTGAAGGCAAAATGGGAAGACTTCGATTTGGACCGCGGGGTCTGGACAAAGCCGTCGCACCACACAAAGCAAAAGCGACGAGAGCACCTGCCGCTTTCGTCAGCAACCTGTGATTTGCTTGCGGCAATGAAAGCAGGGGCATCTACTGAAAGTCGTTGGTTGTTTCCGGGACGCTCTCCGGACCAACCGTACAAAGATCTGAAGAAATTTTGGAGCTCGGTCACCACATCAGCAGGTCTTCAAGACTACCGTATCCACGACAATCGGCATACGCATGCGTCGCATCTCGTTTCCAGCGGTCTGAGTCTGCCTATAGTCGGTCGGTTACTTGGACACACGAACCCGTCTACCACGCAACGCTACGCGCACCTCGCAGATGACCCGTTGCGGCAGGCAGCGGATGTGATGGGTAAGAAGATCAGCGGTGGCAGTTCCTGAAACCTGAGAATTTCCTGTGCTGAAGACACGCGAGCGGCAATTAGACTGCAGCTGTCGGCACAGTGTCGATGTTTGGGACGGAAGGCAATGGACGGAGATCTAAGATGCCCAAATCTCTACTTCCCGTTGTCACAACGCGTCGTCCGCCTTGGAACAAAGGCAGACTAGTCGGACAGAAGCGGCCATTGCAGTCAAAGCAAGTCTGGGCCATTCGCGCTCGGCTCGAACTTGCAAACAAGCTGAGAGACCTGGCATTGTTCAATCTTGCCATCGATAGCAAGTTGCGCGGGTGCGATCTCGTCCGCCTGAGGGTTAACGATCTCGCCGTCGGCAATTCTGTTCGCGATCGGGTATCCGTTGTTCAAAGCAAAACTGCAAAACCGATGCAATTTGAAGTGACGGAGAATACACGTGAAGTCGTGTCGCAATGGGTCTCTTCTCAATACATGCATGGACAACGGTATCTGTTTCCAAGTCGTATGCATGCTTTGCCGCATCTTTCGACCCGGCAATACGCTAGGCTTGTCCGGGAATGGGTGTCAGCGATTGGTCTCGATCCGTCCAGCTACGGCACGCATTCACTTAGGCGCACCACGGCGGCTTTGATATACAGAAAGACCGGAAACCTACGTGTCGTTCAACTTCTGCTCGGTCACAGCAAAGTGGTCAGTACGGTGCGTTACCTTGGCGTCGAGCTTGAAGACGCGCTTAGTATTGCCGAACGTATCGATCTTTAATGCTTTGGCGGGCGGGACCGTCCGCTCGCCGCTCCCGAGCAGACTTTCGGAATCCCCCGTTGGTCTTCCGCTTCGAGCCCTTCTCAGACCTTGATCGCTTGCGCAGCATTCGAGACAGTGAACAGGAACTCGCGGCCGCATTCGGCGACGAAGCAAAAGGATGTTTAAGGTTGTCAGACCACTTCGCACAATGGAGATTCAAATGCGTCGATCGATCCTGATGCTGTCAATGGCTATGGGGATGTTGGGGGGTCCAGCATCATCCCAGCCGCTCTTTGAGGATTCTAAGGCTTTCAATCCTTCCAGCGAAACGGCATTGGCGATTACCGGGCCAGTAATCATGTCTACCAAGCGGATGGTCTTCGAGACCGGCAGGTTTCTTGATCTCGAAGTTTATGACCCCAAGAGTTCAGGCAATTGGGGTGCGTCTGGCGACGTGCCTGTTGCTCAGGTGTTTCGTGTATCAGGCGATGCAGGCCCACTAAGGCAGGGAAACACGCTTTGTGGCGACCAACCAGTCACGTATATGGCAGCCTGGAGTGAGGACAGCTCCGGATCCACCTACCTTGGCGTAGCGATGTTTACTGGCATGGAACCGCCTGCAGGCATTGCCGGTCAAGCGTTGTGCGCGACGTATTTCTTCTCGATGGATGTTACGGAGTAGTCCGGCAGTTGTCCTGAACTCATCGACAGAGAGGACCATTCAAAGTCCAGGGCAAGCATGTGGTTCAGCGGTAGCGAATGCTGAAGAACGAGAAGCTGTTGGTTTGGGTGATTACGGGCGCTCCCGTTTCCGCCATTAGGCTTGCCATTGCTGCACTTCCCGTCGGACAGGCCACAAGATCGGCCGCATCGTCGAGGAAATCGACAGTAAACGCCGTTTCGCCGACAAGCTGGCACTCGTCCGCAACACTTCGGTAACCGCGAACGAAGTTCAGTTCCGGGTCGGGTTCGCTGATCGCGACCTCTGGAGCGGTTTCCACGCATCCCGTCACAGTCAGCGCCAAAGCGCAGGCACATATGGCACGCATGATCTTTTCGAGGCGCCTTTCCATATATTCTACTCCCACTCTGCACCCGTGCTGCGCCAGACCATTTCATCTGAATCCCAAACACTGGCCACGACGCAGGGCGTTGGGTTGATCCCACCACATTGCGAGCCATGCAAATCCGACAAAAGCACGCGGAATGGGCCAATGTTCGCCATGTCCCATCCCTGATTGAGAAGCGAAAACATACGATCGCCGATCAGAAAGTGAGACATGCAACCGCCTGTCCCGCAATAGAGCGACACAGCGGTGGAACAGGCAAAACCCGCCTCGTCCAGAACCCAGTCCCGCTCGATGTCTCCATCGAGATCGACGCGGTGGATGGCTCCCAATTCAAGGGCGAACTGCCCGTTCTCCATATCCGAACATGCCTGCTGCGCGGCCTCTACTCTTTCAAGAAGCTGTTTGGGCAGCCCGGACAAATCCTGTGCGTGCGCCGCGGGCGTATAGAAGGCCACGGAAAGAGCACAGAGAGCAACCGCCAAAACCCCAGCGCCGGCGCGATTGCCATTTCCAAGCAGTTGGCTACCCATGTTCGTGTCTCCAGCCCTTCCGTGTGCCTCAGTTGCACTGATCGTAGGTGTAATCGCCAAACTCGATCCAGTTCCGGCCCGCATCGCTGAAGACGAGGAACTCTGACCGATCTTCACCCAGGAGCGCCACTTGGAAGCCTGCTGGTGGTTCGGAGTTTCCGAAGAAGCTATATGAAGTCATCGCCCGAACTGTCTCACCATTGACGGTCACGATGGCATCCCACTGCTCGCCGGGTTGACCCACGATGGCGTATTCGATGACCCTCTGCACGGCACCGCCACCGCAATACACAATGCCTTCTGGCGCCTCCATGCTCTGTGATGTCGACCTGTTAGAGCCGCAGGCCGCGCGTAGGGATCTGACTGCCGCGGAAGATCCTTTGAACGTGAAGATACCATAAGAGACATCCTGGTCAGCCATCGAAAGGTTCAGAACGGCGTTCTGCGCGATCTGATCCAAAACAAAATCATAGTCGCCCTGATCGAAAAAACGGACCTCAACAGGATAGTTGTCGACGAGCGATATATCCGCATTCACCGATCCGGCCTGAAACGCACCTACCTCGGTCGAACCATCCTTCATGAACCGAAAGGACAGGCCCTGCTTGGAAACGATGTCTTGCGAGTCCTCAAAACCTGCTGGCGCAAAACGGACCCGATCGCATTGCAACTCCAGCGTCATGTTGCCCGTCTGAATGAAGGCGTTGGCATTGGGCGGTCCACTGAAGTTCCAGTCAGCCATGGCCGGTGACGACATCATGATTGTGAAGACCGTGCCGGCAACAAGATGTCTCTTCATAGATAACCCCCTAGTCAGTTTGGCCGTGGTTCGTCATTTCGCCGCGAAAGCGCTAATGATCTACGTCATAAGTTCAAGCTGCGGGTGGACCATATTCATTTGTACCTTCCTGTGATGGTCGGCTGAGCCACCAGATCATCAGCACCGAGAGTATCAGTTGAAGGACTCCCACAATCATCACGCCGGTGACGCCAAGTAGTGCCGCTGGGCCTCTCAACGCTTCAGGGTCGTCGGTCCCTTGCTCGAGGACTGAAAATACAGCGATGCCACTGAACAGCATGAACATGGTTGCGATGCTTAGTGCTGCAGGCAAAAGCAAGTACCAGCCTGGTCTTCCGGTGTCATGCAGTCGACGCCATCCAGCGGCAAGCATGGGTATGACAACGGCAAGTTGGTATATCGGGGTGAGGACTTGGCTGCTCTCTCCAGTTTCGGGGTCCGTGCCAAACAGGGAGGCGTCGATAACTGCCAAGACAACGCTGACGACAACCACGAACAAAACGAACCACCAGTACTCGGGCCGCGCCGCGCGCCCGGAAAAAACGAAGTATTTTGCAAGGCATGTCTTTATTGCATCGACGAAACCCATGTCTGCGTTCTCCCTGAATACTTCTACAGGTACTTTCAGACACGAGGGGACAACTTGCAAGCTTTGGTCAACCTATTCAGATGCTGTAACTGCAACAGGCTGCTCCGTCCCGCTCACCTGACCTTGGTGCTAGGTGCCGCGAATGGCTCGAACGAGCCCGAAGCGGTCATCGGTTCTTCCCGCAGCAATCGTAAAAAGTCCAGGGTCACAGGCTGCAACTCTCGAAGAACGGCTTGGTGTCCTAAGGGCAAAAAACGAGCGCGATCCATCGCTAACTCAGGACCGTTCGAACCCGTCTCATAGACACTTTGATATGCATCAATGCTTTTGCACATTGTTACCATATGTATCAGGATCTGAGGCCAAGGCAGGTTGAGGTGTCAACATGACGAAACGACCATTATCTTATGCTCTGGTAACCGGAACTATTGTTTCAGCTTTTGCCATGGTTTGGATGGCATCAGCAGGGTCGTCTCAGGATGCAGCTACTCCGCCTTGGGCCTATCTTCCTGATACTATCTCTCCCGAATGGGGGACATTCATCTCAGAGAAAGGCAAAGGTCGTGAAGCTCAATTCCCGGCCCCGGATGATATTGAAGCTTGGGAGAAAGTACAGGCAGCTAATGACGAGGCAAAGGAACCTGCAGCCGAAGAAAAGGCAAGGAAATTTGGCGCAACCTATAGAGAGTCGGAGATCGCCGGAGTTCCGGTGATTGAAGTTTTGCCTCGTAAACTTGCTCGCAAAGATAAGATTGTGGTCTACACGCACGGCGGCGCATATACATTGAACTCGGTCAAAGCTGTTATCGAAAGTCCGATGTTGATAGCATCAGATACCGGGCTGCGGGTTATTGCAATTGACTATACCTTGGCGCCACATTCCAAATGGCAGCAAACAACTGACGATGTGGTTTCCGTATTCAAGGCTTTAGCCGAGCAAGGATTCACCGGCAGTGAAATCTTGCTTTACGGTGATTCTGCTGGCGGTGGGCTTGCGGCTGGTGCCACGCTAAAGATGCGCGATCTGGGAATGGAAATGCCAGCGGCACTTGTTCTGTGGTCGCCGTGGGCCGACATTTCTGAGACGGGCGACACCTATGTCTCACTTAGAGATGCAGAGGTCTTTTTTACCTACAAGGGTGCGCTTGGACCTTCTGCCCTGGCCTATGCAGATGCGAAAGACCATAAGAACCCCTATGTCTCACCAGTATATGGCGACTTCTCGAAGGGATTTCCTCCAACCTTGATTCAGGGGGGAACAAAGGAGATTTTCCTCAGCAATTTCATCCGGCTCTACCAAGCTATCGATCAAGCCGGCCAGGTCGCAAAATTGGATATCTACGAAGGTATGCCTCACGTTTTCCCAATTCTACTTACAGAGACCAAGGAGGCAAAGGCGGCTATCGCGAAATTTCATGATTGGGTAAACGTGTATCTGCTCGGCGGATAGGATCAAAATGTGGTACGGGTTGGTAATTGCCTGAAGTGGATACCTCGTTGTTAAATCGAAATAGAAGCTTGGCAGGTTTGAGAGAATTGCGGGTGTGAGCAACAGAATGATCTTTCTGTTAGTGGAAATTAACTTAGGTGCTGATGAAAAAGCGTGACCATGCCAATTAGCTCAACAGAAAAGCCCATCCGGCGAAGAATAAGGACCCCTGCGACGATGCGCTGGCTGCTTAGCCTGATGGCGGCCATTTTATTGGCCTCCTGTTCGCCACCGCCGGAACTTATTGGAGTGGACAACCCAAAAGTGCCGGTTTCTTCCGTTCATGATGCCGTGAAACACAAAGTATTTCTGATGACGACCCGGCAGCAAACTGAAACTGTCGGTGCTTTGTATTCTGACCAACGCGCACCAGAACTTGGTTTGGCTTCGGTCGTGGTTTCAATCCCTCCAACGCACGTTGTTGGAGAACTGGAACGCCCGAGCAGGTTGCCGCCTAATCCAAGAACCGAATTTGCGGTCGTCGAACCGACGATCTACGCAACGGACGAAGCCTTCATTGCGTCAGTCAACCGCGAACTACACGAAATCCCACGGGGGCAAAGGGATATTCTGTTTTTCGTGCATGGATATAACAATACGACCAGCGATGCGGTCTTAAGGCTTGCACAGTTCGTTGAGGACAGCGGATTTCAGGGTGTTCCCGTGTTATTCGACTGGGCATCGGCCGCAAGCCTCACACGCTACGTCTATGATTTGAACAGTGCCCTGATCGCACGGCCAAGGTTTCCCGAGATCAGCGCGATTATGGCCCGCACCAATGCGGAAGGATACGACATCTTCGCACATTCCATGGGTGCATTTCTAACCATGGAGGCGATGAAAGACGCTGTGCAGTCGGGCCGGTTCAATGCCTCAGGCAGGCTTCAAACCATCATTCTGGCTTCGCCAGACATAGATATGGACTTGTTCCGCAGTCAACTTGAGCAGGTGGATGCAAAATTCGACCGATTCTTTGTCCTGCTCTCAGGAGATGACAGTGCTTTGAACATTTCTCGAAGGATCGCCGGAGGGGTTCCGCGCGTTGGCGCGTCCGATATAAACGAACTCGCCGAACTTGGTGTAATCGCGATAGACCTGACAAAAGTGGACAATTCAAGCTCTGGAAGCCACTCCAAATTCGCCGGTTCCCCAGAGATCGTTGAGCTGATTGGCAGGGGCCTGAATGACAACAGCCGGTTCGACCGAAGTCAAAGGGCGACGCGCCTCGACGAAGTCATCGGCAGCATCCCCATTTCCATAGCCTTTGAATAAACTGATTTCAGCCAACAAGAACATGAGCCGTGAACGGTCGTTAATGTTGGCTATAAGAATGTCAGCTTGGTCCGCAACTCGGTCATAGCCGCATTTTTGGCCGCCGTCCGCACCTGTGCGAAGCAGTCGTTCATGATCGGGGTTTCGAAAATTTTGCGCTGAACGTCGGCAATACGCTTATAACCAGTCACCTGAGCAAAAGACTAAAATTACCGGGTCGAGCCCATAGGAGAAGTGTCCAAATCCTGCTGCGTGCGCACGCAGCGCGGATTATTCTGCGGTTGCTGAGCTTTGGTTGTCGCAACGCGGCAAGAAAACCGGCCATTCGATCAGAGCGCGACGAAATTTGTTACTCGAACCAATAGATCGCGGACGAAACTGCCATTCGTCCTTGTGCTCACATCACCCGAATTTGGACCGAACTTCAGTTATGGCCCTGTGATTGGAGGAGGCTTCCGGCGTTGTCCTGACATAGCGTTTCCGACAATCGCGGCAAGCAGGATTGCGCAGGAGGACAAAGCCCACGATCGCCGACATCGCGGCCGAAATCAGTTGCAGCCAGAAATCCGGAGTCTTGCTTCTACCTATCAGTGTAACGGCTTGAACGAAGCTGCTGAAGAGCAGCTTCCACCCGAGAAATACCGCAAGCGCGACGTTGGTCGTCAGAGGGTAAATGAGAGCGAGAACGCAGGCGAGAACGAGCAAAATGCCCTGTAGTAAGAACAGCCTCGAACTGCGGCTGCATCAAGTGTCATCGGTACAGCCATATATCCGGCTCCCTCCGTTTTGGGCGCGGCATCCCTGTCTCGTTTTGCGAATCAGAAGTGGGCACGCACGCGCAACCCGAGAACCACCATGTTTTCGGTCGTGGGGTCGTTCGCAGGGTTGGTAACAAGCTGCACACTTGGTGTGATCTGGAAGAAATCCGTCACGTCCCACCGGTAGAATGCCTCCATTGTGAACTGGTTTCGTGAGTTACCAGGTGCCCGTCCCCAGTTCACCCCGACTCCAGCAAGATCCTTGCCGTCGCGGGCGTCGTACCCGGTTCCAACGCTGATCGATCGGTCGAGAAGCGTTCCGCCATCTTTGGCATAGCCTGCACGGAAGAACGGCCTCCACGCGTCCTGGCGACCGCTCGCCAGAAAAGAAACGCCGTAACCGCCGGGCACACCAGCCTGCATTCTCTGATCAATCTGCCAGAAAGTCAGCTGAACTGACTGGTCGTATCGATTGTCCCAATCAGGCGCCCAACCTATGCCGAAGTGTTTGAAGGTCTCGCCGGTGTCGAAAAGAGTTCTGGCGCTACCGACCGGGTCTGCCGGGTCTGCGTTGGCATCTGCAAAGCCAGCGAGGATCGCCCAACTGTCGCTTAGTCTCCACTGCAGCGCGGCTCCCAATCCCTGAGAGGGCGCTGGAACAGTTGGTAGTTGCTCAAAGGCGAGGTTTGTGAAGGCAGTCCATGGGTTGGCGAGGTTGTTGATGTCAATGTAGTCGGTGACATCAACCTGACCGATGACGAAGCTGCCCCGACCATCGGCAAACACTTGACGCCAGTAGAGGTTGGTCAACAACCACCCCGCATCGCTAAAGGTCGACGAAAAAAGCCCCGCATATCCTAGGGATGGCCCGAGCGCCTGGGGCGAGAGATGGCTTCCGAAGGCGCTCCGATTCTCGATCTTGAAGACCAAAGCGCCAGCGTAGGGAGTGCCGCGTCCGGACGCTGTCCAAGTGCCGAATAACCGAAACACGTTGCTTGCCGCGTTAGAAGGCGAGAGGTCCGAGTTAGTGCCGAGATACTGAACCATCTCGTCGATACCGAATGTCAGGCCCACCCGATCCTCGAGCCCATTCTTCCAGTCCCGGTACTCCCAAAACCCCCGTCCGTCCTGGCGCACGGACGTGGCCGTCAACGTTCCGGGAACGCTTCTCGGAGAAGAGAACGCCTCGCCGGTGAGACCTTCAGAGCGAACTTGCACTGGAGACAAAGTGGCCAGAAGCACGCAGATGATCGCCAGCGCATAACGCTCCCATAGGCACCAAAGGCAGTGGGGCGGGGCGACACAGATGCAAGGAGGCTCAAATGCTCCTTGCTTGCTCTGTTCCTTTGGCGCCCGTGACATTGTTCATCAACTCCAACTGCCAGTTCTTGACGTGTGAACCGCCTCGCAGGCCACCTATTGCGCCCTCGCGTAGCTTGTCCCGACGACAGATGTTTGCTGCACTCGATCCTGTCCTGGCGGTTGAGCGAAGGTCACGGCGAATAATGTTCCCCCGATCGCCAGCACACAGACGGCTCCTGCGAGCCGTGCAACGGCTTCAAATCGCAGACGTCCTTGCGGGGTGCTCCCAACACGCGCCTCGGCCCAGTTGCGACCAAGGATCGCCGCAATGCCAACGACTGACATGGCGAGCGCCATACCTGTCGAAATTGCGATCACCATCATGACCGCTGGGATCACCAGATCGTTCGCGAGACCGAAAAGCATGACGATGAGCGCACCGGTGCACGGCACTATGCCCACCGCAGCCGCGACCCAGCCGCCGCCTTGCGGTTTGGCCTGGGCAGCGGCGCAGGCCGTGCATCCGGCGTGCGCGTGGGCGTCATCGTGATCGTCGTGAGCGTGGCCGCCCGCCTCGTTTGCCCGCATGTTCGCGAGGGCATGCCAGAGCATCACCGCACCGATTGCCATGATCAGCGTGTAACTCCCGAGCCGGATCAACCTGTAGTCCGATGGGGCCGCTCCTGTTGCCTGTCGCACGGCGAAATCGAGCAGGAAGACGACAACTACCGCAGAGAGCACGTGCATGATGGCGATCCGGGCCCCCATGACGAAGCCGCGCCTCAGGCCGCCGCCGGTTCCGATAAAGTAGGAGACGACGACGGCCTTTCCGTGTCCCGGTCCAAGCGTGTGAAGCGCGCCGTAGGCGAACGCAATCAGCAACGCGAGGCCGACTGCGCCAGCGGACCGGCCCTGCTCGATGTCCGTCATCGCCATGGTGAAGATGTCGGTGATTCTGGCCTGCGCGCGCGTCAACCAAGAAAGATCCTCAACTGCCAAGTTCGCGGCAACGATCTCGCCGGGTGTCCCACCGATTGTTGCATGCTCCATGGTGTACGACGTGGGAATGCTGCGCGAACCGTCGACGAGGAACAGGGTGTGACTTGCCGGCCAATGTGTCAGTCGCCCCGCAAGCCGCACCGGCGTGAACATGCTGACGGCTTCAAAACCGTCAGGATAATTGACATGGATGATCTGGTTGGGAGGAGGCGCTGGGGTGTGTATGCAGGCGCCTACCCAAGGCACGAGAAGAAACTCGATGACGCGCCCGTTCTCCCTGCGCAATGGAAGGACATAGCCATCGATCGAGACCCTTGTGTCCAGCCGGTCCGACGCGACCTCGAACGCCGCTTCGTCCCAGTCTTCGAACGCGAAGCCGTCAGACGCCAGCGGATCGAACTGATCGCCCTGCGGCGGATACGCATTAGGTTCGCTCGAGGATGATTGACCCGGGTGCGCGTTGTCTGCCGTCTCCACGATCTTCTGGCTCTCGAGGCCCGGAGCCAGATCGTGCCATGTGATGACCGTGGCCGACGGAGCTTGCGCCTCGGTCGGACCAGCCGCAGCCAGCAAAAAGATCACGGTTACGAAGAAAATGCTGATCAAGAGCGATTTTGGAACGCGCGCGTCCTTTCCCGCGCGGCTGTGCGATGCGCCCGGCGCGCCATTGCCGAGACTGCAGGTCTTGATCGGTCCAGGGTGCCAGATCACCGGACCGCAACCTTAATCACTTGTCGATTGCTGGGGCTTCAAGGCTGGGCCGCGGTAGGAGGCTCTCTCGACTTGCAGCGTGTCAGGGGACGTGGATCGGGGCGTGTTCACCGCCAGCGTGACTTCGGTCGCATCGAGGGTCCACATGCTCGCCATCAGCACCTCGCCGTCGAGGACGAAGACAGTTTCGTTGCTTTCCTGCGGCGCAAGCAATCCTGTCGCCGTCACCGGCGTGTAGAGCGACCGGGCGGGAGACCCAGCTTCTACCGTCACGCGGATCAGCTGGTTGGGTGGCGGCGGGGGCGTATGGCTACACATGCCCACCTCCGGCACAAGGTATCCGACGGTGAGACCGTCTTCGTCGATGCCCGCGGGAATAAGGAAGCCGGTAATGGTGACCGCGGTCCGATGGAGCTTGGGATTGGTTGCAAGGAGTGCATGCTTCCGCGCTTCGGCCACGACCCATCTCTGGGCCAGCAACTCTTCGATGTCATGGCCGGCAAGCGTCAGCGTGCCGCGCGCCGCCTCGAGCCGCGCCTCAAGCCGTGGTCGCGCGTCTTCCGGAACCTCCCCGCTCGCAAGCCGCTGCTCGAGACGGACGAATGTTCGCAACTCCCCGAGCATCTCGAAACCCATATCGCGAAACGGATCGTAAAAGTTCTGCGCGGCGGGGTCTGGCAAGTCGGGGAAACCGATCCGGGTCGGCTCCGCCAGCGCACTTGCGACGGCAAGCATTACCGCGACGAGCCCGACAGCCATGCGAGCCCATAACTTGGCTGCCCAAGTCGGCATAGCTCAATTCCCTCCCTGCGGAGGAATGCCAGGCGCTACGTCCGGCATGCCGGTCGAGAACTCCCGGTTCCACGCTTCTTCCGACACGGGCTCGAACCTCGGCCTATCTTCGGGCTCGAAGCGGATCGGCTGGCCGGCAAACACTTCCAGCAGTTCGTCGTCACGCACAGTAACCTGGCCATTGACAATAACGGCCTTGAACCCGGTCGAAGGAATCGAGCCCTGATCATAGGTGGCGTTGTCGGTAACGGTTTCGGGGTCAAACACCACGATATCGGCGATCATGTCTTCCTGGATCCGGCCACGTTCCTGCATCGCCTTCAGGCCTGTACGGCCCAAATGATGCGCCGCGTTGTAGCTCAGGATCGACAAAAGCTGCATCATCGGAATGTCGTTCTCGCGCCCGAGGCGGAGCGTGGCAGCGCGCGCACCCGCGCCCCGCGGGTGCATGTTGCCCAATTCCTCGAAGGGAGTATTCCAAGGTGCCATCAGAGGCTCGGCGAACATTGCGTCACTGGCCATTGTTGTCCCCCTGAGAGTCAACCATTTGACTGAGTCCTCTGGCGGAGTCTTGAACAACAGAATTTCTTGGGTCGGATTATCCTTCAGGACCTGATCGTATTTTTCCTGCGTATAGAAATCACCTGTAATCGGATCCTGCATCGTGTCTTCGTAGCGATGCCCCTGTCTTTCAACCCAGTTTTCGGGTTTGAGGAAGACTGCGTTCACCGTGGTCGATCCGGCGGAATAGGGGTAGATCTCTCCCCAGATATTATGTCCGTTCTCCTGAAGCCGCGCGATGAGTTCATGCGTGAGTCGCCAGCCGGGATTGTTGAAGTGCTGCAGTATTGCGGGCGCGTTCAGAGCCAATGCATTGGCAATGACTTCTTGCGCACCGACGTTTTCCAACACGTCGCCATCGGGTGTGAAACGCGTATGAACGGCAGTCTGGCGACCATATCGCGCGCCAATCTTCTGCACCTCGAACAACTCACGCGTGGTGACACCATCGCGCATGTATCCCAATGTCGATCCGATACCGAGCGCGCCAGCCTGAAGGCCTTCGTCGATGATCTGCAGAATCTTGTTACCAGTGTCGTAATCCGCCTTGTCCAAACTCCAACCCGATCCCTTGCGGGAGGTAAGCGCCGCCGCCGGCCCCAGCAGAAGGGTTTCCTCGTCGTCGAAACCGTCGAGCACGATGGCGCGGGCTTGTTCGTGGCTGGAGGCGCACCCGAAATTCGCCTGGTTCTTGCCTTCGCGTTCCTCATACCACCGCGCGATGAATGTTCCTGCGCAGCCCTCCTCGAGGTCCATGCTCGAAGTCAGTCCGTCACGCAGGCCAAGCGCATAGCCCATCGGTTGTTGCCAGTGGAAATGGGTGTCAATGAATCCAGGCGCCACGATGTGACCTGTTGCATCGATTTCCTCGGCACCGCTCAGCGCCTCCTTGGAGATCGCCACGATACGGCCGTCCGAAATGCCGACATTTGCGATGCTGTCGTATAGCGTCTCCGGATCCATGACCCGGCCGTTCGAGATGACGAGATCGTAATCCTGCGCCTGAGCGATGCCGACACAGAAGAACGCAGATGCGAGCGTGGTTATCGCGAGGGTCGAGAGCGGCTTCATGAGCAAGGTGCTCCTTTCAAATTTTGTTGGAGGCCCGGTGTTTACTGTGTCTGCGTCCTGCGGATCGGCTGGCCATGCGGCGCGTCGAGGACAAGCGCGCCATCCTGGACAACGAATCCGCCGTTTACCAGCACGGTCTGCACGCCCACGGCAGGCTGGTTCGCGTTCTCGTAGTTGGCCCTGTCAGAGACCGTCTCAGGGTCGAACACCACGATGTCGGCATCCATGCCCACCTGCAGACGTCCCTTGCGGCGCATCTGCGGCACGAAGTCTTCCAGCGTCTGCGCTGGCATCAGCGACATCTTGCGGATCGCCTCGCTCATCGAAAGCACACCACGCTCGCGTACATAGCTGCGCAGGACCTTCGAAAAGGTTCCGGCAGATCGCGGATGGGCGAACACGTTGTCAGGAAGTGGCCATTCATCGCCGGTGTAAGTCTGAATGTTCCCCTTGTCGTCGAAGTACGACCAGAAAGTTGCGTCCGAGGCGATCAGCGTCGCAGGATGAGTCACCGACAGGTCGAGCTTAGCCAAATCTTCTGCCTTGCTCTCATCGAGGAAGTGCCAGGTGATGAAAGTGCCCGGCTTGTTCTCCTGATAGTCGTCGAGTTGGTCTTCGGTCATGCGATCCTGGCCGAGCTGAAAATTCTCGGCTGTCGATTGCATCCGGTCCCGCCAGTCGGGCCCAGTAAACATGGCCGCGCCGACGACGGTGCTCGCCGCGCCGTAGGGATAGGCTTCCACGGTGATGTTGATACCCTTGTCCATCGCCTCTTCGACAAGGGCGAGTGTGGCCTCGATATCAGCCATCGACGTGCTGTTGATATGGCAGATGTGCATGTGCGCGCCGGTGATGGCGGCGTTCGAGATCAATTCCTTGAGCGCCTCGAATGAACTCTGCGGCTCGATGTTGCTGGCGTAACGAACATGGGTGAAGGTCGCCACGCCGTATTCGTTGGCCAGTTCGGCCAGCGCAAAATACTCCTTTTGCCCGTATCCCGGCGCGTAGCCCGCGTTTACCCCAATACCAAGGCCCCCCTCCTTGAGTCCCTGTTCGACCAGCGACAGAATCCGCTCGGACTGATCTTGGTCGGCGATGTCCATCTTCCAGTCGTTTTCGGCCTGGGCCGCTTGGAAGAACTCAACGGTTGCCAGCGGGTCGGTGTTGTCGAAGGTGGCGATCCGGCCATAGGTCCAGCCCGCCGCCGCACCGTAATTGATTGGCAGGTTCTTGGCAGCCTGACTGTCATACCAGTCGGCGATGGGCAAAACGCCAGATTCTAGCTCTAGCGCCGTTGTCACCCCCTGCATCGCCTGCATCCGATAGTCACCAATACTCTGCCCGTGAGCGTGCAGGTCGATGAACCCCGGCGAGACGACGTGCCCCTTAGCATCGATCACCGTGTCACCTTCAAGCGAGAACTCGCTGATCGCCGAGATACGGCCGTCCTCCACGCCAACGTTGCGGATCGCATCGAGGCCCGTCTCCGGGTCGATCACGCGCCCATTTAAGATCACGATATCGTTGGCAAACGCTGTCGTTGCGGTCGCGACCAAAACCGCCAAGGTGCCGATTGCGGACAAAGTTCTTTCTGGTTTCATAGGCGATGTACCTTTACCTTCGACCACCTTCTGGAATCGTGGTCTTTCGCAAAAAGGATACTAAACGCTAATCAAAACAAAACTGTATGCCCTCACGCGACAGGTAGTGTAGAAACTTGTCCTTGAAAGTGCGTTCTGGGAGTATTCGTAGTGAACGGCATGTACATCCTCGTGTAGAACTAACAACGGACGACAGACAAATGGTCTCTGAGCGAATCGCGTTCAACCGCGCTCTGCAGCTTCGCCCCTTCCTTGATCTGTTCGAGAAGCGCGGCGGCAAGGCTGGCCCTGTTCTCAAGGCGGCTGGGCTTGACCAGGTCGATCTCACCGACCCGGCTGCGATGATCACCGGCAATGCACTCTACAAGGCCGTCGAGAAAATGGCCGATGTGCTCAACGACCCGTATTTCTCGGCGCGCGCAGCTGAGACATTCGTCGAGGCGGGCCCCGTCTTTGTCCGGGAGAGCTATGCGATATCCCACACCCTCGCAGAGTTCCTACCGCTGGCTATTCTCGAACTCGACCGGCAGATCAACAACGTTCGATACTCCCTCCAAATCAATGCAAATGTCACCGTGATCCGAGCTGAGAGGACTTTCTTACCGGCAGCACCCGTCGTTCAGGCAGATGCCGCCACTGCGAGCCTGTGGTTGACCCTCCTGCGGTTAGTGACCGAAGACGATTTCAATCCGTCTCGCATAACAGTTACGGCGCAGGAAAACGCAGGTATTCCGCTGGATCTGCTTCCGAAGTCTTCTTTCTTGAAACGAAAGTGCAACAGTGTTCAGATCGGGTTTCCCTCTGAGTGGCTGCAACGGCCACTAGCCCTGAACTGGAAAATCCCGCCCACCTCGCGTGGAGAGTTCCGCGATACTTCCCCGCGCGATGCGATCCTGAAATGGGTCGAAAAGGTCTGCTTCCAAAAGATTGGTGAGCGAACCTTCGGCCTCGAGGAACTCGCGCGTAACCTCGGCGTCCATCCAAAGAGCCTACAGCGCACGATGTCTGAATTGGGCACCTCGTTCCAAGAGATCCGCGACAAGGGGCGTAGAGAGAGGGCCCTAGAAATCATTGACAGCGATAGATCCGCACCGAACGAGGAGATCGCCGAGTTGCTTGGTTTCTCCGGTGCAACAAGTTTTTCCAGAGCGTTCAAAAGGTGGACTGGTGTCACACCGAACGAATATCGGCGAAATCAGTGACTCGTTCCCTGCTCCCTTGAGCCAAAAGAAAACTTGGAAGATGAGGTCCTCGTTGGATCAGTTTGGAGAAGTTGTAGTGCGACGTTAATAAATTAGCCGACGGCATTAATTGGTGGGTTGCCAAAATCGATGCAATCTCTGCAACTGGCAGTTTTGTTGTATATTTCGGAGTTAGCAATGCATGGTCGTGAATGTCCGGTTTGCGCTGCCGGTTCAACCGATGGCCGCAACACGCTCCTCGAACTTCTCCGCGAGTGAGAAGTAATTCAAGGTTATTCTCGGCCGCTCGTTGAGCTCCCGGGCGACGGCGTCGAGGTGTTCTCCGCGACGGGATGCGAGTTCGATCGCGAAGTTCGCCGCATCTGCATCAGGCTGCTAAGTCCTGTGTGGATGGCGTCTGCTTTGCAAGGACAAAATGCTCTGATTGCGCGGCTGGTCAGTACAGTCCTGTGTCCGGCCTTTGATTGCGGCATTTGCTTGAGCCGCTGGC